>DATJIW010000015.1:0-13720 GCA_035492775.1 Vicinamibacterales bacterium | reverse complement strand
CGAGGTCGGGCCGCCCGTGCGGCTCTATTCGCTCGAGCCTGACGATCAGCTGTTCGACATCGGGCGCGACGGACGGCTCATCGTCTTGCGCCACAGCACGGCGCCGACCCCGACGACGCTGACCGTCATCACGAATTGGCTGGAGGAAGTGCGCCGCCGTGCCACACAGTGATCTGTCAGATGCTGCTGCGTGTGTTCTGAACGACGACGACTTCGGCGGCGTCGGCATCGCTTGGAGTTTCAAATAATCGGACGCAGCCTTCCAGTGTCTCCGCCTCGATCGCAAAGTTGTAAACCGGAAGACTCCGGTTGCGATCCGCCAGCCGCCGGCGAATCTCGTCGAGCGGCGTGTCGATGAAATGGATCTTCGCAGAGGCGCCAAGCGCAGTCGCGGCGTCGACCACCTTCCGGCGATGCCCGCGGAGAAAATAGCCATCGTCAAGGATCACATCGCTGCCGTGTGCGAGCAGCTTTTCGGCGGACATCCAGATCACTTCGCGGCAGGCGAGTACACGTCGAACGTGCTCCTCTCCGCCGACGTCCGGCACCTCGTAGCGCCCGAACATCGTGATGAGGAAGCGATCCAGCGTGAACACCACCGCCCGCGTGCGCAGCTGCAGTTGCTGGGCGTAGGTGCTCTTACCGGCTCCAGGCAGGCCGGAAATCAAGTGGACGACGGCCATCGCGAATGTGCCGGCATCGTACACTACGATCGCGGCCTCGTAGAGCGCACACGATGAACGAACCACCTGTCGAGGACCAACGCGCCGCCGGTGATCGGTACCGGGTCGGCCGCGGCAAGGCAGCGCAAGTGACGCGAGCACGAACGGGAAGAGCATCGCTTTGCTCATGTCCGCCATCCTGTTTCATCGACATGTGCGGTCCAGTATTGGTGGGCCGCGAGGATGCAGACTCTGTTCCCGCGCGGTGAGTGAAGAGATCGCGTCCCCAATTGCAAACTGTTCGGCTTCCGCCTATGCTCTCGCCCGATGTCCGGGCTGGTCGTGACTCTGGAAGGAGCGCGAAGATGAAGGTTCTGACCTGCGCAACGTTCGTGTGCCTTGCCTTCGGTTCCCAGGCCGTCGCGCAGCAGACGCGCGACGCAGATGTCATAGGTCCCATCCACAAATTCATCGACAGCTTCGATAAGGGCGACGGCGCCGCGGCCGCCGCAACCTACGCCTCAACGGACGATCTCGTGATCATCGATGAGGTGCCGCCGTTTGTCTGGCACGGGACGAATGCGTTTCAGGCGTGGAGCAGTGCGGTCGGCGCCGAGTCCAAGAAGGCCGGGATCACCAGTGCCAAGGTCACGCTCGGCGGCCCCGCCCGCGTTGAACGTGACGGGGATCAGGCGTATGTCGTCGTGCCCGCCACCTACAGCTTCACGCAGGGCGGTAAGGCGATGCGTGAGCCAGCGCACATGAGCTTCGTTTTGAAGAAGGACGCCGGCGGTGCGTGGCTGATCCACGCGTGGGCGTGGGCGGGCCCGAAGGCCCCCGCCGCGACGACATCGAAATAAGAGAAGGGGACGGAGCTTTTTCGGGCACCGCCCGAATCGCGATCAGGATTTGTCGGCCCAGTGGAGCACGCGCATCGCGCGTAAGGTGTTCCAGCGGCTCGGAGTGTTCTCAGGGCCTTCCATCGAACCGGTACGAGGTCCACGCCGACTCGCTCGCGAAGATGCCAGCCGCGCTGAAAAGAGTCTTTGAGCAGCTCGACGACCTGTATCGTCGTTCCGCCGGCCCGACGCGATAGCATCGCCGCCTATTCCGTCATCCGCGTGCCGTCCGCGGACGCGCAGCCGGTGGACACCACTGTCCCGACGGGGTTCGCGATTTCAATCGTCGCGGTCACGCTGTACTCGTCTGGACTGCCGCCGAAGTCGATCGCCTGCCGAAGCGTTTGCGTGCCCGTCCACGCTCCGGCGGGGTTGAACAGAAATGCCTGCGCGACGGATGCGAAGGTGTGGCCGCCCGTGTGCGCCCAGACGCCGTAGAACGGACTCAGGAGCGCAGGGCTGACGCGTGCGGTTGTGGCCGTGACCGTCCCGCCGCGCGCATACGTGACGAGGGAGAGGAATGGGACCCCGAGCGGGTTCCCTGTCTGGCAGTCGCGCAGCGTGATCTGCACTCGCCAGGTCCCTTCGAGCGCGCGGTCCTGAGGACCAGACGCCTGTGCCGGAGTTGCGAGTGTGCCGGCAGCAGATATCGTCCCGGAACCGGACGTCCCGAGCACGAGCATGGTTGCAGAGGTCAGAATCACCGTCATGAGTGAACGCCGCATTGGAGCCTCCCTGTTTCGTCGCTGCCGAGACGTTCGGCATCGCGGACCCATGCTGTTCCCGCGCGGCGGTTAAAGTCCTTAGAATCATCTGAAACGTCCTGAAACGTTCTGAACCCGCATCCGATGGACGAGACCAGCCGCCACGACGTCTTCGACTTCGATGACTTTCGCCTCGACGCCGTTGAACGGATCCTTCGGCGGGGCGGCGCGGTCGTGCCGCTGACGCCGCGGGTCTTCGACACGCTCCTGTACTTCGTGCGGCATCACGGGCGCGTCCTCGAGAAGGACGAGCTCATGCGGGAGATCTGGCCGGATGCGATCGTTGAGGAGAACAACTTAACGCAGAACGTGTCCACGCTCCGGCAGGCGCTCGGCCAGACCGGCGACGCACGTCGCTATATCGTGACGATCCCCGGCCGCGGATATCGCTTCGCCGCACACGTGCGCGGGTCTGCCGAACCAGCGAAGCCGGCTGTTGCCGCCGGCGCCAAAGCAATCGCCGTCCTGCCATTCGTCAACATGAGCGCCGATCCGGAGAACGAGTACTTCTGCGATGGCCTCGCCGAGGAGTTGATCACCGCCTTATCGAAGATCGAGGATTTGAAAGTCGCCGCTCGGACCTCCGCCTTCACGTTCAAAGGCAAGGATGCGCACATCGGGGAAATCGCTCAGGTCCTGGGTGTGAACGTGATCCTCGAGGGAAGCGTCCGTCGATCGGGCGACCGTCTTCGCGTCACGGCGCAGTTGATCGACGCCGCGACCGGCTATCACCTCTGGTCAGAACGATACGACCGTCAGATGCAGGATGTGTTCGACCTGCAGGACGACATCGCGCTTGCCGTCGTCGAAGCGCTGAAAATTACGCTGCTCGGCGGACAGAAGGCAGCGGTCCTCAAGCATCACACCGGCAACACCGAGGCCTACGATCTCTACCTGAAGGGACGCTACTTCTGGTCCCGGCAGGCACCGCAGGATTTTCGGAAGAGCCGAGACTACTTTCAACGCGCCGTCGAAGCCGACCCGGAGTATGCGCTCGGGTACTGCGGTCTCGCGTTTTTCTATGGTTTTGGCTCATCCTGGGGATTCATTCCGCCAGACGCGGGGTGGCCACAGGCTGAAGCGGCCGCCAGCAAGGCGTTGGCGCTCGACGCGACGCTTGGAGAAGCACACCTCGCACTCGCCGCGCTGAAGATGGTCAGCGAACGGGATTGGCCCGCCTCGGAACGGGAACTGGGGCGCGCGATCGCGCTCAATCCGAAACTTGCGGAAGTGCACAGCGTCCGTGGCTTGTTTCAAAGGGCGCGGGGGCGGTTCGACGAGGCCATCGCGGAGGGTCGCCGCGCGCTGCACCTCGATCCGCTCTCGGTGCGGTTCGCCCGCAATCTCGGCGGCACTTACTATTTCGCGCGCCGGTACGGCGAAGCGATCCGGTTGTATCTCGACGCACTCGAGTTCGACCCGAACAACGTCCCTCTTCTTCAGGATCTCGGCGATGCCTACGAACGGAACGGCGTGGTCGACGAGGCGATCGCCGCGTGGCAGAAGGCGTATGCGTTGACCGGTGGGGACGCCTTCGCCTCGGCGATGCCCGGTATCCATACCGCCGAAGGCTTCGGTGCGGTTGTCCGTGCGAGTGGCGAATTCACGCTCCAGCGACTCGAACGACGCACGCAGGCCGGGGAACACGTGCCCGCCATCGATTACGTCCGCGCGTACGTAAAGTCAGGAAATACCGAACGCGCGCTCACATGGCTGGAGAAGGCGTGCGAAGAACGCAATGCCTTTGCCCTGTTCATCTCTACGGATCCGGCGTTCGACACGCTTCGCGAAGACAGCCGGTTCGCAGCGCTCGCGCCAGCCCTTTGAGGCGGGGGGCCGAAGGCCGCGGCCGCGACGACATCGAAATAAAGGCGGGCATGAGCGGCCGTCTTGGGAGCGTCTCGCCCCGCGGAAGGCGTGAATCGTGCCCTCAGCGCGCGCAATCGTGTGCAAGCGGGTGCAGGCGATCCCAAGCCGGGTGGCTCCCTGCGTTCTTCGGCTGCAGGATGTTGTCTCGAAACCGCGCCTCGAAGTCGGCGGCGAAGTACGCCTCCTCTTCCGGACTCATCGCGGGCTGCACGTGCTCCCCAAGGCACGTGCAATACGCGGTCGCGTCGGACGGAGCGTAGCGAGCGTTCGCGGGATCGCGATAAAAGGCGTTGCACGCGTCAACCAGGTGAGTCAGTCCCATTGGCGATCTCGCCATCCCCGGCGTGGCGGGCGGCGCCGCCGTCGCGGTGAGTTGCTGCAGCGAACGCTGGCCCATGGCTCCGCGCAGAAGATTTTCGCCGAGCTGGCGCATCGCCGGACTGTTGCATGGTTCGGTCTTGAAGAACTGAAACACGTCCATCGCAGGAGCGAACGTGTCCGCAACGGTGGCGCGCCCGCTCGCGACGGCCATCGCTGCCGCCTTCGTGCTGCCCTCTGAGGTGAGTTCTTCGCCGAACTGCTTGTACTTCGTCGCAAACCGGGGATCGACGTCCACCGTTCCCTGTACCGTCACCTGCCGATCCCTGACGTTGCCGTAGGCGTCCGACTTGGTCTTGTATTGGGTCACCGTCAGCGTGCGGTGGTTCGCGGGCAGAAAGGCGTGGCAGTTGGAGGAGAACGCTTCGACGTAGGTGTTGTAGGTCAGCTTGAACGGATTCTCCAGATCGACGTCGCTGCCAAATCCGCCGTCGAAGACCTGCCGGATCATGTCGGTGCGGTACGCGCGCCAGTAGTCGTTCGGCTTCTGAACGATCGGCCTCGCCGCCTGTGCATACAGCGCCGCGGCAGCAAGACAGAGCGCAACGGACAGGAAGACGACGCGCCGGGACGACACGAATCGAAGCATGACTGCCCTCTGAGATGAGCCTCTCCAACCCCCCGACGTCGAACCTCCGGGCTCGAAGCTCAACCGACGTCGAATGATCGATGCCGAACTCCAACCTCTAAATGAGGACTGCCCGTCGTTTTCTTTCAGCCTGAGTTTCCACAGCATGGCGGCGGCACGCGAGTTGCTGAAGTGGGGATATGGAATCGAACGACACACTACGCTTCGTCCAGGCCGACAAGCTGGAAACGCCTGCGGGACGGTTGAACGATTTCGTCCTCGTCAGCCCAACTCATGCGAAGCTCGGCACGCTCGATGGGGTGCTCGTCGACCCGCACGACCGTCAGGTCCGCTATTACGTCGTAACAGCTGGCGGATGGTTGAATGGGCGCCACTATCTGCTGCCGATGACGCCCGCGCGCCTCGAAAGTGAGCGCCACGCGCTCCAGGTCGATCTCGAACCAGAGGACCTCAACCAGCTCGCCAGGACAGATCTACATCGGTTCGCATCGTTCTGCGACACCGACATCGTCGACACGGTATTCGGCGGCAACGACCTCTAAGAGAGCCGGTCCGGGGGCCGACGTGTCGCTGCATTCAGATGGGCGGCCTTTTCCTTCATCGCGCCGGAGGTTTCGGCCCATAATGGAATCACCCTCCGGCAATGTCCTGTCCATCATGCGGTGCAGTGGTGAACGCGTCGGCGTCGCGCTGTCCATCGTGCGGCGTGGCGATCGACGCGCCGACTCGGGCATTCAGCAGCGCGAGCGCAGATCTGCTCGCGTCGACTCCTGACGACCAGCTAACCACGTTCGATTTTGCGGCCGCCGGCCCACCAGCGATGGGCGGTGACTCGCCGACGATGGCGCGCACCGCGTCCAGCGGACCGAGTGGTGACACCGACGCGCAGACGATGGCGGCGGTCACGAACGCCCCGCCCGCGTTCACGGGACCTCTTCGAGAAGGACAGGCATTCGGGTCGCGATACCACATCATCCGCGCGCTCGGCGTCGGCGGAATGGGCGCTGTCTATCAGGCGTGGGATGCGGAACTCGGCGTCACCGTCGCGATCAAGGTCATCCGCCCCGAAGCCCTCGCCGATCCGGAAGCTGCGACGGAGATCCAGCGCCGCTTCAAGCGGGAGCTGCTCCTCGCCCGGCAGGTCACGCACAAGAACGTCGTACGCATTCACGATCTCGGCGAGATCGACGGTATCAAGTACATCACCATGACGTTTGTCGACGGCGCCGATCTGGCGACGATGCTCAAACGCGATGGGCGGCTGCCGGTGCCGAGGATCATGCACATCGCCCGCGATGTCGTCGCGGGGCTGCTCGCGGCGCACAAAGCAGGCGTCGTGCACCGCGATCTCAAACCGGCCAACATCGTCATCGAGCACAGCGGCGACGCCCTCATCATGGACTTCGGCATCGCGCGGTCGTCGAGTCGCGGGCCAGTTGCTGCCATTCCTGCGCCGGCAGGCTTGCGCGTGACCGGCGCGGCAGCCGATGCGACGCGGTTCGGCGCGATCGTCGGCACCGTCGAGTACATGGCGCCGGAGCAGGCGCGCGGCGCCGAGGTCGATCACCGCGCCGACATCTACGCGTTCGGCCTCATGCTCTACGACATGCTGGTCGGCCGCGAGCACCGGGCCCAGCATGCTGACAGCGCCATCGCCGAGCTGCAGAAGCGGATGGAGCAGCCGCCCCCGACGGCGAAGTCGCTTGTTGCCGAGATCCCGGATCCGCTCGATCGACTGATCTCCCGCTGCCTCGAGCCCGACCCATCAAAGCGCTATGCGACGACCGAGGAGCTGGCCGCGGATCTCGATCGGCTCGACGACAATGGCAAACTCATTCCGCTTCCGCGGCGGTTCACGTCGCGCACGATCGCGGGTGCGGCCCTGCTCGTCGTCGCGCTCATCGGCGGCACCTGGTGGTTCACGCGGACGCCGCCGCCGGCGAAGGCCCACGATCCGATCTCGATCGTGATTGCCGATTTCCAGAACGGCACGAGCGACCCGACGTTCGGCGACGTCATGGCGCAAACGGCGCGGCGGGCGCTGGAAGGGGCGAGCTTCATCAGTGCGTACGATCGCGCGAAGATGGGTTCGATCGGTGTGCGGCCGCCGCCGAAGCTGGACGATGCGGCCGCTCGCGCCATCGCGCTGAAGCAGGGATTCGGGATCGTACTCGCGGGAGCTATTCAGCAGAACGGTGAGGGATACGACATCGCCGTCACAGCCTCGCAGACCGTGACGGGCGACGTCATCACATCCTCGAAGGGACATGCGTCCAGCAAAGATCAGGTGCTCCCGACGGCGACGCGGCTGATGGCGGGGATCCGGAAAGCCCTCGGCGACCCCACGTCCGAATCGGCGCAGCTCTTTGCGATGCGAAGCCTGACTGCCAGTTCGCCCGAAGCGATCAAGTACTATGCGGCGGCTGTCGAAGCGCAGGCGCAGGCCAAAGTGGAAGACGCGCGGCAGAACTACCTGAAGGCGGTGGAGCTGGATCCGAACTTCGGCCTTGCGTATCAGGGTCTGGCCGTCAGCTCATGGAACCTCGGCCGCCCGCAGGAAGCCGACAAGTACATTCAGCAGGCGCTTCGCCATCTCGACACGATGACGGACCGCGAGCGCTTCGCCACACGGGGTTATTACGACAAGCTGATCGGCGACAACCTACAGTGCGTCAAGGAATACGGCGATCTGCTGGCGCGCTATCCCGCCGACGCGACTGCCCATAACGGGCGCGCCGCCTGCTTCTACAATCTCCGGGACATGAAAAGCGCGGTCGACGAGCTGACCCAGGCCGTGCGGATACTGCCCAACCATGCCGGTTTCAAAACAAATCTCGCGCTGCTGACCGCGCTCGCCGGCGACTTCGATACCGCGCAGCGTGACGCACAGGCGCTGCCGCAGAATCCATTCACGCTGCAGATCCTCGCCTACACCCAGACGGGACGAGGAGAGCTCGCGCAAGCAGCGGACACCTACAAGACGATCGCCGCAACGGGACCGGCCGGCACGTCGGCGGCGGCGACCGGCCTTGGTGATCTCGCGATCTACGACGGGCGATTTTCGGATGCGATCCACATCCTGGAGCAAGGGGCTGCGGCTGATCTCGCGGCGAAGAACGCCAACAAAGCCGCTATCAAGCTGACGTCGGTCGCCTACGCCGAACTACTCGGCGGACATCGCGCTCAGGCCGTCGCGGCGGCCGACACGGCACTTGCCGACAGCACGTCCATGGCGGTTCGTTTCCTTGCAGGGCGAGTGTACGCAGAGGCGGGAGCGCTCGCCAAGGCGCAGGCTCAGTCCGCATCCCTGGACTCGGAGTTGCCGACGCAGCCTCGCGCGTACGGCCGGATCATCGAAGGCCTGATCGCGCTCAACGACGGCAAGCCGCGCGACGCGATCCGAATTCTGAACGACGCGAACGGAATGCTCGATACCTGGTTCGGCCGGTTCGATCTCGGCCGCGCGTACTTCGCGGCCGGCGCGCTACCGCAGGCCGATGCAGAATTCGACCGCGCGATCAGCCGCCGGGGGGAGGCGCTGACGCTGATGGATGAAGGGCCGACGTTCGGGTATTTTCCGCCCGTCTACTACTACCAGGGCCGCGTGCGCCAGGGACTCAACACCGCCGGTTTCGCGGATGCGTTTGGCAGGTACCTCGACATTCGCGGCAAGTCCATCGAGGATCCGCTCGTGCGGGACGCTCGCACCCGCGCTGGCAAATAGCCGACGGCCCGATCGCCCCCGTCCTCGGACCGCGGGTCATTTCTTCGCAATCACCACCACCGCCAGATTCGACCTGCCGCTGAACGTGTGCGGCGTTTCGTCAGAGAATTCCGTCTGCACGTAGTAGGTAAAGGTCTTCCCGGACGGCAGCTGCTCCGGATCCACAAACGACGTCGCTGTCGCGGTGCCGATCCGGGCGTACGGGTTCGCGGACGAGGCGTCGCCATCCTTCCGGAAGATCAGGTACTGGGCCACCTCTCCGAACGACGGCGGCGTCCATTGCAGCAGCACGTGATTCGCTGTCGGGTCCGACCGCGGCACCGTCCGGCAGCCGGTTGCATTGATCACGCAGCCGTTGACGCCGTACGCAGCCGCGCGGCCGATGCCTCGCGCTCGATCGAAATCGATCTCCTGCGATGAACCGGATCCGACGTCCATGAAATCACCGGAGCCGATGTCGAGGAAGTCGCCCGACCCGATGTCGAGGAAATCGCCCGACCCGATGTCCATGAAGTCGCCGGACCCGATGTCGAGGAAATCGCCGGACCCGATGTCGAGGAAATCACCCGAGCCGAAGTCGAGGAAGTCGCCCGAGCCCACGTCGATGAAGTCGCCGGAGCCGAAGTCGAGGAAATCGCCGGACCCGATGTCGAGGAAATCGCCCGAGCCGATATCCAGGAAGTCGCCGGATCCGATATCGAGGAAGTCCCCATCCGAGTACTTCACCTCGTTGCGCCCCGACGAAATTTGATCGAGCCGCACGTTCGACCAGTCGTTGAACGGCTCGAGGATGGTGGTGATGATGCTGACGCCGTCCGGGGTTCCGTCGAAGTTGACGTTCTGTTGCGTGGCGGAGTTGACGACCAGGTCGCCATTCCAGTCAACAGGCGCCGTCGTGCTGGAGCCGGTCACGCGTGCTTTCGCTGCCGGCGGAGTCGAGCCGAAGGCTACGCCGTTGCAGAATCGCCGTGCCGGCGCCGCTCCGAGCTGGAGCGCGAGCGCGCTGTTCGCCGGAGCGAACCAGGCCGGCACATACGTGGGCATCGGGCTGAATGGCGTATCGGACAGGAAGCGTTCGTCGAGCGGCCCTTCCTCAGCACCCGAATAATCCAGATGGAGCTTGCCTGCGTCGTCGAACAGTCCGTGGACCTGGAACAGGTAATTCATCGAACTGAGGTAGTTCGGCTTGCAGTTGGGCTCGACGTACGTGGCGGTTCCGGCGGCCTTGTCGCCCCAGATCGCCGGCACGCCGCCGTGCCACAGGTTCAGATTGTGCCCAAGCTCGTGGAGCGTCGTCGACGCGCGCACGAACGTGGTGCCGACGAAATTCTCCCAGAGTCCCAGCGTGATGAGCACGTTCCCGCCCGGCAGGTCTGCGACCCCCGAGACGCTGAGCGGAACGTGATAGTCGGGGTTGTTCGTGAGCCCGGAGCCGCACGCACCGCTCGTGTCATACGGCGCCGGCGCGCCCGCGTTGAGGCACGGGAGTCCCGACTTCGGCTTGCCGCGTGCGTGTCCGTACAACAGATAGTGGAAGTAGTCGGCGCGGATTGGATCGAAGCGGCGCCGGTGCTGGCCGCTGTTCCAGGTCGCCTTCGCAGCGGCGACCGAAATCTCACCGCCGTTGTCGGCGACGGGGGCGTCGCGATAAAGCTGCAGCCCGATTTTCCAGCCCACCGTTCCCGGAAACGCAGGAAATTCGCAATTCACTTTCGTCGCGTCCGCCGCACTGCACGCTTTCTCCTGGACTTCCTCCCCGCCGCGCGCGTACGCGGACGGAACGAGGTACGGCGACGCGTCGCATGACGGATCAACATTTGGGTCGCACGCGTACTGCGGACCGAGGCTTTGGTACGCAGAGATGTTCCCGACGTCGAAGTGAGTGGTGATGCCGTGGGCGGCATACACATCGCCGACCATCTTCAGCACGTCAGGCGTGGGCATGTGGTTGTGGCCAACCGCATCGGTGAGCGTGGTGACCGATGAACTGTAGGGTGCCGCGGCGGAACCATAGCTCGTACCGGGTGCAGCCCACATGGCGTTCACTTCAATAAACAGATCCTTGTGCGAGGAGCTGGCGCCCATCTTGTTCAGATTCGGGAGCGGCGTGCCGCCCGGTGATGCGAGCGTCGGCGGATCGCTGAGTCCCTTTGACGCGTCCTCGATGCCGTCCGGCAGTCCGTCACCATCGACGTCAGCCACGCGCGTGCTGAAAATGATTGCCGCGATACTGCGGCACGCGGCGGGGCTCGAACCCGCTGTGAGACTGGTCGTTGCCGTCTCCCCAAACGGGTCGTTCGGCGCGCCGCCCGAGCCGGTCATCGTCAGACCTGCATAGGTCGGGTTTCCCCACGATCGGTCCGAAGACGGACTGGTCTGGGGGAAGGGATCGGCCGAGGAGATCGGGACTCCATTAAACAGTATGCGCTCGGTCTGATTGTTGCCGCCGGTGCCCGCCACGTACGTGAGCGTGCCCGAATTGGACGCGGCCGACTTGTAAAACGCCCGCAGCCGCTGCGTCAGCGTCGCTCCCTCGGGCTGCGGGTACGCGCCATCGTAGATGACGATCTTCTTCAAGGGACTCGAGAAGGTGCGGTAGACCACCACGAGGGTCGCGCCGGCGCTCTGGATTGCCTTGTTGCCGTTCACCTCCGGCAGCGTAACGGTGTGCGAACCATTCACGAAGTACTTGCCGGTCCAGGCGTCGTTCGAGTCGAATCGCTTTGGCAGCAGATACAGGACGTCGGCCCTGAAGTCGGCCACGCGCGCGCCGCTCGTTCCCGCTGCACCCCAGCAGGTCGCTGGGTTCGTCGAGAGCTGAAACGAGCTGGCCTTGATCGCCGTCGGGCTGATCGCGCTGCCACGGAATTTCACGCCCGCGCTCGGCACCATGCCCGGAACCGCTGTGAAAATCTGCTCCCAGTACAAGTAGGCCGCGACGATATCCGCGTCGTCAGGGACGCCGCTGATGGTCAGCGTGCCGGTGGCAAGCCCGTTGACATCGGCTGGATTGGCCTGTGATGTGAAATCCACTCCGGCGATCGCGTAATCTCCGGTGACGAGGAATCCCCTCGAATACGGGAGCGGGTCCGAGATGGTTGTCGCCTGCTGCGCGTCGCTCCGCTGCCCGAATGCCGAAAGCATTGCGAGAGCCGCGACGAAAATGCGCAAGGCCCGAGTTCGACACGACATTGGCTCTCCGGTCTGGCACGACCTCCCGTATGTCGGCCTGATTGTGTGGTTGGGAAAGGACGATCCTACATCAAATAAGGAAGTCTCACAGCCGACCGTGATCCCCCGGCGCCCGCGTATCGGTCCACTACTTCGATGTATATCACCCGAGCGAGACGACGACCTTGCCCTTTGCGCGTACGGCTTCGACGTAGACCATGGCTTCCTTTGTTGACCAGAATGGAAAAACTCGTTCCACGACCGGGCGGATGATTCCACCGTCGATGAGCGACGTGATCTCGCACGCCGTAGCTCGAAAGAGGATGAATGCCTTCATCGATCTGTCGCCTCGCGGTCACTTTTCGAAGGCCAGCGCGCGAGACGCCGAGGCAATGCGCGAGTCCAGGTGGAGATCTCTTCGAATGCCGGCATCCAGCAGACCGGCGGGCGCATATCGACGCAGCAACCGCAGACGGTTCGCCAGCCGGCCCGCCGTATATCGCAGCTTCGGCCGAACCGCAGTCGCCGCTCTCAGCACGACGTCCGCGACGACGGTGGGCGGATCCGCCGCTGCCATCACCTCGATCAAGGTCCCGAACAGGGCCGCGCGTATCTCGCGATATTCATCGAGCTTCGAGTCAGGCTGCAGCAAGTTCGCGTCGAACTGTGTCCTGATATATGCGGGCTCGATGACGGAGACCCGGATGCCCCACGTGCGGAGCTCGTGGTCGAGCGACTCCGAATAGCCTTCGATCGCGTGCTTGGTGGCGGCATAGAGCGCGCCGTAGGGCATTGGCAGGAACCCGAGCACGGAGCCGATGTTGATGATGCGGCCCTTCCCTTGGCGCCGCATGTGGGGCACGACGGCACGTGTCATCCGGACGACGCCGAAGAAGTTCGTCTCGAAGATCGACCGCGCCTGGTCGAGGGAGCTCTCTTCCGCTCCGGCGGGGGCGACACCAAAGCCCGCATTGTTCACGAGGAGGTCGATGCGCCCCTCCAACCGCATCAATTCCTTGATGGCGGCGTCAACGGAGGCGTCGCTGGTTACGTCGAGAGGCAACATCTCGAACGACCGCTGACCTGCGGGGGCCCCTCGTCGGCTGGTGCCGTAGACCTTGTAGCCAGCCGTCGAGAGCCTGTGCGCCGTCGCCTCGCCGATTCCTGACGAGGCTCCTGTCACGAGCGCGATCCTGGTTTCCATCGTGTCCTTCTTTCCTGGCCTGTTGTCGTTCAAGTCGATGTCTCCAGCTATATGATGATCATCATATTTAGGTACGAACCGGCAGCCGCCAACGTTGCCGGTGACATCAGTCGCTGGTGTGGGTGAGGTGCTTCAGCGCCGCGTGGCGCAGCGCGTCAGAAAGGCTCGGGTCGTCGACGGCGCGCGCGAGTACGAGCGCGCCGACCATCGTGGCCACCGTTACGAGCGCGTGCTCGTGCGCGCCGCGCTTCCCCCAGTCGGGCGACTCGCGGGCGACGAGGTCGATCATCTCCTTGATGCGGCGCGTCGCGGCCCGCCGCACCTCGGGCGCCTGGCGAGGCATCTCCGAGCCGAGCGCCGCGACCGCACAGCCCGTCTCGACGCCTTTGACGTGCGCTTCGGAGAGGTACGCACTCAACAGCGCCTCCCGCGCCTCCTTCGATGGCGCGGCGGCTGCGAT
>DATJIW010000014.1:0-29785 GCA_035492775.1 Vicinamibacterales bacterium | reverse complement strand
CTGAGGAGAGAGTTGTTGATCTTCAAGCCCCCGTTGTACTCGATGAACCCCAGTTTCCTGAACTTGTTCATGAAGAAGTTCACACGCGAACGCGTCGTCCCCACCATCTCCGCCAGCGTTTCCTGTGACACTCTCGGCAGGCTGCGGTGAGATACCTCGGGTTCCCCAAAACGCGCCAGGAGCAGAAGCGTCCGCGCGAGCCGCTTTTCACTGGAATTGAAGAGCTGATCGATCAGGTCTTCTTCGATGCGGATGTTCCGCGTCAGCATGTGCGTCAGGAATCGATCGGCGAACGCCGGCTGCGCGTGGAGATGCCGCGCCATCTCCGGCTTCTCCACAATGACGATCGTGCAAGGCACCATGGCCGACGCCGTCGCCATACGGTACGCCTGTCCGGCGAGACAGCCCTCGCCGAAAAAGTAGTCGTCGTTCAGTACCGCAATGACCGCTTCTTTGCCGGCATGGGACAACACCGACAGCTGTACCGTGCCGCGCACGACGTACATCACGCTGCTCGCGGCGTCACCCTGAGTGAAAATCGTCGACCCCGCGTCGTACTCGACGCGCTGCACCTGGATCCCGGACCAATCGATCACGGCGGGGGGTGTGGTGGGTGTTGCGTGCTTCGACCTGCTCATCGCTGTTCACCCTTCCCTGGACGCCTCAGCATTTTTCGAGGGGTCACGACAAAAGAAGAGCCGTGTCCTCGTTCCAGCCTGACACGAATATCTGATCGTCGCAAACCGCCGCTGGGAAGTACCGACCCTCGGTCTGGGCGCGTTGACGCACGTTGACCCGCCGCCGCTGTGCAGAATTGGACAGCGCCGACGCGACGAGGAAGGATACGGTTTCGTTTCGTTTCGTCGTTTCGTTCTTCGTGGCAGGGCATGTGTATCGATGCTCGTGAGCGTCCGAACGCGGGGAGGGTGTTTGTGACAAACGCGGTGGAAGTTTCGCACGGGATCGGGCCGGAACTCACAGCAACGCCCGAGTGGCACAGTGTGTCGACTCGTCAGCACAACGCGTTGTTCGAGGGACCGGAGCACGCGACAGAGGGTCTCCTGCTGCTCCTCGAACCATCCCTCCGCGCGCCCGCAATCTGGAAACACGCCCCACTGGCACTCGAACTCCCAACCAACGGATGCGGAGCACTGGTGTTGCGAAACGTACACGAGTTGGACCCACGTGAGCAGGCGGCGCTACTGAGGTGGATCGAGACCGAGCGAAAGCAGGTGATCTCGACGACGACGCACCCGCTGTTTCCGTTGATCGCCAGGGGGCTGTTCGATGAAGCGCTGTACTACCGTCTCAATGTTACGCTCATGAAGATCGACTCGGCCGGCGCACCCGCCTGAGTGCAGGCGCGGCTGTCGAAGCCGCCCTGCTGCGGTGCTTCCCCTGGTCGCCACCCGTTGGCCACCAGCGAACCGGGTCCCGGCATCAATACATTTCACCGCCCATCCCGCCCATCGCCGCGGCTCCGCGTTGCGGCTTTTCGGGAATCATCGCGATGACGGCTTCGGTCGTCAGAAGGAGCGAGGCAATGGATGCGGCATTCTGAAGAGCCGACCGGACCACCTTGGCGGGATCAATCACGCCGGCTTGCACCAGATTCTCGTAACGCTCCGTCTGGGCGTTGAAGCCCTCGTCGTCGCGCATCTCCCTGGTCCGCTGCACGACAATCGAGCCCTCGTGACCGGCGTTGGTGGCGATCCATCGCATGGGTTCCTCCACCGCTCTGCGGATGACATTGACGCCAACCTGCTCGTCGCCCGCAACCGTCAAGTGCTCGAGTACCTTCGACGCGCGCAATAAAGCGACACCGCCGCCCGGCACGATACCTTCTTCCACGGCGGCCTTCGTCGCGTGCATGGCGTCCTCGACACGCGCCTTCTTCTCCTTCAGCTCGCTCTCGGTCGCCGCGCCGACCCTGATGATCGCCACACCACCGACCAGCTTCGCGAGGCGTTCCTGCAGCTTCTCGCGGTCGTAGTCGGACGTCGAGTCCTCAACCTGCGTGCGTAACTGCTTGACGCGCCCTGCGATCGCCGCTGCGGCGCCGGCGCCCTCGATGACGGTCGTCGTGTCCTTGTCGATGGTGACACGCTTCGCTTGACCGAGGTCTTCGATCGTCATGTTCTCGACCTTCAGACCGAGGTCCTCGGTAATGGCCTTGCCACCCGTCAGGACGGCAATATCCTCGAGCATCGCCTTTCGTCGATCTCCATACCCCGGCGCTTTCACCGCCGCGGCGTGCAGCGTACCGCGGAGTTTATTGACGACGAGAGTGGCCAGCGCCTCGCCGTCGATGTCATCGGCGATGATCAGCAATGGGCGGCTGGCACGCGCAACCAGTTCCAGCAAAGGCAGCAGATCCTTCATCGCGCTGATCCGCTTTTCATGGATCAGAATGACCGGATTCTCCAGCACCACTTCCATCCGTTCGGGATCCGTGACGAAGTACGGAGACAAGTAGCCGCGATCGAACTGCATCCCTTCGACGACGTCGAGTGACGTGTCCATGCTCTTGGCTTCTTCAACGGTGATGACGCCATCCTTGCCCACCCGCTCCATCGCGTCGGCGATGATCCGTCCGATCGCCTCGTCGTGGTTTGCGGAGATCGTTCCCACCTGGGCGATCATGGACCCGCTCACCGGCTGGGACATCCTCTTGAGCTCGGCCGTGATCGCGTCGACCGCCTTATCGATGCCGCGCTTCAGTCCCATGGGGTTTGCGCCAGCGGTGACGTTCCTTGCCCCTTCCCGATAGATAGCCTGCGCCAGCACCGTGGCGGTCGTCGTACCATCTCCGGCGACATCCGACGTTTTGCTGGCCACTTCCTTGACCATCTGCGCGCCCATGTTCTCGAGCGGATCCTTCAGCTCGATCTCCTTCGCCACGGTCACACCATCCTTGGTGATGGTCGGGGGTCCGAACGTCCGATCGAGAATGACGTTACGCCCTCGCGGTCCGAGTGTGACCTTGACCGCATTGGCCAGGCTGTTGACCCCTCGAAGGATGCCCTGCCGCGACGCGTCGCCGTACACGATTTGCTTTGCCATTGAGTACTTTCCCTTTTATCCAGGTCGCCAGGTTTGACACACGGTTGCGGCGACATTCCCAAGCTTCAGAGCATCCCCGCGATCCACACCAGGAATCGCACGCACAGCGCGATCGGAGTTCCAATCGCCAGAATTACGAATGGGATGCACAGCACGACGCCCATCACCGCAACGACGTCTGCGATGATGTGAACGCTCCGACGGAGCAGGCCGGGAGCCCCGATGAGCGGCCGGGCCTGATCGACCGCGGCCGTAAAGGATGACATCGCGAGAGCTGCCGCCACCGGCCGATTTGTGCTGACCGTCACGGTGTGCCGGCCGCGCGATCGCGATCGGCCGCCCACACGGCGTACGCCGCGACCGCCGTCAGTCGATCGGCATCCCAATTCTGTCCGCACCGAACGCACCGCCAGGCGCCGCCGGCTGCGAGCGCGGTCTGTGTCAGGGACGCTTCAGCGTGACACATCGGGCACGTCACAGACCGCGCGGCGTCCGGCGCGTCGCCGGACAACGCTATCGAGGTCTGCGATCGCGAAGGACTGCGAACCATTCGGACAACCCTCCATCCATAGTGAATCCGCGCCCGCGTCATCGTCGGTAATTGGAAGGTATGACGCGAGCGAGTGAGCGCGACGTGCCCAACCAGGGAAATGCACGCAGCATCGCGAAAACGAGCACGGCGATCCCGGCTAGCGCGATGAGCAGGAGTGTGGTGGGCACCAGAAGCGCCGCTGGCGGCGGTGCTGTGAGAGCAACCGTGAAGAACGCAATCGCCCAGATAGATATCGTCAGCCTGCGATGAAACATGAGCGCCATCTCCAAACTCCTGCGGCTCGAGCAACTCTTCGAGAGGTCACCTCCGCCACACGCTTACCGTGAGTGCGAGGTGCGGTGTTCGGCAAGCCATTGCTCGCTCATCCAGCCCAGAGGGGCGGCGTTCACACCACCTCGCACGCTCATTCTGCGGATGATGACAACCGCGACCGACACGAGGACGAAGCCGACGATGAACAGCATAGGGTTCCCGCCGTAACCAGGTCCTTCTCGGCGTATCGTGATCGTTGCATTCTCACGGTTCCCTGTCTGTGCGCTTCTGCACAGGCCTCGGGGGCGTGACCGCTGTCGCGTCGCGTCAGGAGGCGATTGCCGAGGCCCTGGTTGAAGTCTTGTAGGTGTGCATTCGGGAACAGCGCCGTTCATCCCGCGCGCGTACTCTTGCGGGATGCAATCCCGATCGCTCAAGGCCGTACTGGCTGCCGTCTGGATTTCGGCGGTGTTGATCGCCGGCCTCGCAGGAAACCTGAACTCAATATTGAGCTGGGCCCTCCTGACTGGCCTCGCCCTTCTCCCTCCGATCGTCATGATGTGGCGGTGGAACAGCCCGGCGCAGACTATTTCCGAGAGCATTCACGAGGCACGCCGATGACCGATCAGACTGCGATCGCCGCCGACCCCGACGCTGATCTCCGGTGGAGAAATTGGCAGGCGCGAGGGGCTGAAGATGATCGGCGGACGGCGAAAAGAATGCGCGCGCTGGCGATTCTCATTGGCGCGGCGCTTCTCGGCTGGTTCGTCGTCCAGCTGACGTAAGGAAGGCTCATCGAGCGGGGCGTCGTTTGTCGCGATGGCTCGAGGGGATCGTCGGGAACCGCGGCAAACGTGGTATCCTCCAGTGTTTCTGACAGCCGCGCTCACCGACCTTCCGCATCAGATCCGAGCCGTTCGTCTCTCCTGCGTTCCGTCGTCGAGCATTTCGCTCGAGCCCGCCATCAGATGATTTTGCTGTTGCGAATGCAGGAGTAGTTATGAACACCAAGTTGTACGTCGGCAATCTGCCGTACGAAACCACCGAATCCGATCTTCAGGCCTTGTTCGCGCCCACGGGCCAGGTGAGCGCCGTGAACATCATCCGTGACCGCACCACGGGTCAGGCGCGCGGCTTTGCATTCGTCGAGATGAGCGATGCCGAAGGCGCTCAGCGCGCGATCGCAGAGCTCGACCAGCACCAGCTCGGCGGGCGAAGCCTCACCGTGAACGAAGCGAAACCGATGGCCGCTCGCAGCAGCGACGGATTCGGAGGCGGTCGTCAGCGGGGCGATTCGCGCTGGTAAACGACGCGGCGGTTTCACCCCATACCGGAAGGTCCGAATTCGTTGACAGTCGGGCCTTCTCTTCCAGCCTGCGAAAGAACCGCCGGGATCAGCATCATCACGAGGAAACGGGCGACAGTCCGAGCCGCACGAAATGGTCGCGAATGACACCGTAGCATTCGCAACTGGCGGCTTCGAGGCGCTTTCGTTTGACGATGCTGATTCGCCCATAGCGGATCGCGATCAACCCCTCGCGTTGCAGCGTCCGCAGCACGACCGTGACCGTCGGGCGATGCACGCCGAGCATCACCGCCAGGAATTTCTGTTTGAGCAGGAAGGTGTCGTCGTCAACGCGATCGCGGGTCTGCAGGAGCCATCGGGAGCAGCGCTGGGTCACGCTGTGAAGCGCGTTGCAAGCGGTGCACTGCATGATCTGCAGCAGGTTCGCTTGCGCGTAGACGCTGACGACATTCCGAAATGGTCCCGAGCTCGTGGTCTCCTTGATGAATCTGGTGGCGCTCATCGAGGGCAGCGGGCCATCGGCCACCTGCTGGAATGCGCGACCAATTCCGGCTCGGTCGCCGAAAAAAACGCCAATCCCCAGCATGCCTTCGCGCCCCACCGTAGCCACCTCCACGAGTCCGCCGTTCTGCATTTCGGTGGTGACGGAGAAAACGCCTCCGTTCGGGAAGTAGACATCTGTGATCGGCTCGCGGTGCGCCTGCAAGGTCTCGCCGGTGGTCACGGTGCGGATGCGGAGATAGGGCAGTATTCGCTCGTAGTCGGCACGGGGCAACGCCGCGAGCAGCTGATTGCGCACCGGTGTCCCATCAGGCAGCAGTCGGGTCGAACGTAATCGCGCAGCTCGCATAGCCTCTCCTGAGCAACCCTGAAAATTCAGGTGCTTCGATGAGGCTGGAGGGGCGCAGCGACATGCCGCGAGCGCAGCTCAGAAAAGCATGGATCCGAAAACGAGTCACGCAGCTAAGTCGGTGCGCCCTTGTCCGGCTCCGACCCACCTGCAGGATTGGCGGCAAGTTCGGCCAGGCGCTTGGAAGCTTTCGCTCGCAATGCGGCTGCATCGCGCGCGATTGCGGCCTCGCCTGCTTCTTCGACGCGCGGCACTCGCCGGTCCAACGCTTCGATCAGCTCCTCGAGTTCATTGGTGAGCTCAGTCTGGTTCACCGGCATCGATGGCCTCCGCTCGGCTCGTTGACTCGTCGAAAGGCATTCCAGATTTCACCGCCACCGGCACAAGGCCCATAGGTTGCAGACGCGTGGATGTCGACGGCGACGACGGCCCTGCGCGTGTTCGCCGATTCAGCCGCGGGCGGTGATGCGGCATCACCGGATAGGTCGATGGTCATGGGACGCCTCACGCAATAGCTTTGGTGAGGGCTTGGCCGTGGCGGCCCAGGGCTCAGAAAAGCGGGAGCCGCAAGTATATCCCACTGGAGGGCCGAGAAACGGTGTCTTTGCTCCGCCTCGTGCGGGATCGCCACGACCTCGACCGCGTCTGCTGAGAATCAGATCGCAAATGTACTGTAGACTACATTTCGCCCGCCAGACTGGCGCCACGCCATCGTGACGTCGCCTCAGCCTCCCGAGGCCACGGGGCCCAACGAGCTGCTGCCGCGCAGGAGCGTGACGATGTCGAATTTCTGTTCAGCTGGTTCTGATTGCAACGCGACGTTGCCCCTTTCCCGTCGAGTGCCATGACCGTTCATCTGGTCAACCCGAGCCACCTCTCCTTCGGCGTCGGCGTCATCACGCCGCGCTGGCTGTTCGTACTCGGCGCCGCCACTCCGGCTACATACGGGCGGCCGCGCATCGTCGATGAGACGCTCGAGCCACTCGATCTCGACACCGTCCGCGCTGGCGACATCGTGGGAATCGGGATCCACACGGGAAATGCGCTGCGCGGCTATGAAATCGGTACCGCTGCGAGAGCGCGCGGGGCGACGGTGGTCTTCGGCGGCATCCACGCGACGCTCTACCCTGACGAGGCGGATGAGCGTGGCGGCGCGCACACGGTCGTTCGCGGCGACGGCGACGTGGTGTGGCCGCTGGTAATCGATCAGGCCCTGCAGGGCACACTCCAGCGACGATACGAAGGGGGACGCGTCGACGCGGACCAGTTCGTCCCTGCACGCTGGGATCTGCTGCCCGAAGGCCGATACATGTGGGGTTCGGTGCAGACCGTGCGTGGATGTCCGAAACATTGTTCGTTCTGCTCGGTCTGGCGCACGGACGGACAGAAGCCCCGCCAGCGTGGCGTAGACCGCGTCGTGGGTGAAATCGTGGAGCTGCGCCGGCGTGGATTCCGCTTCGTGGCGCTCGCCGACGACAACTTCTATCCAGTCACGCTCACCGATCTCGCCATGGCAGAGCGGCAGGGCAACGTCCCCCGGCTGGAACAGCTGCGATCGCTGCGCGCGGAGCGATTCGAGCTGATGGCCAGGATGGCGGAGCTGCCGCGCGACATGGTCTTCTTCACGCAGATCACGATGGAAGCGGCGGAGGACGAGGCGTTCATCGAGGCGATGCGGCGTGCGAACATCAAGGGCGCGCTCGTCGGCGTCGAGGCGGTCACGCCCGAGGGACTGAAAGACGTCTACAAGGGCTTCAACGAGGTCGGCGAGGCGCTGGTCCAGCGGCTCCGCAAGTTCCGCCGGGGCGGCGTGTTCATCCTCGGGTCGTTCATCTTTGGCTTGCCGAGCGACCGGCCCTCGACCTTCGAGGCGACCGCGGATATCGCCGAGCGCGCGGAACTGGCGTTCGCCCAGTTCGTCATGCTGACGCCGTATCCAGGCACGATCGACTTCGAGGCGTGGGAGAAGAAGGTCGGCGCCGATGCGAAGAAGGTGGCCGGGATTCCGGTTACCCGCCACTGGCTGATTCCGCAAGCCGATCGACCGAAGGTCTACGCGGCTCACCCTGTGATGACGGCCGACGAGATTCGGGCGCGCACGCAAGCCGTATGGGATCGGTTCTACAGTCTCCGCCGCGTCTGGGCGCGCTCCCGGTGCACGCCAACGCTGCGCTCGCGCCTCGCCTTCGTGCTGCTGTCGAAGCTGTATCGACAGATGTACGCGAACACCGGCATCGCCACCGATAGCGCCCGTGTGAATCGGGCCAACCGCTGGGCGCGGTTAATCGCCCGACCGTGCCGCTGGCTGTTCGTCGCGCGGCCACTGCCGGGATTGCCCGGCGCGTAGACGCCATCGAAGCCGTCGAGCGATGTCGAAGGCGCCGGCGCGCGCGATTCGTCGTCCACGTGGGTGAGCAACCGGACGTGATATGCTTAGCCAGCTTTCCTGAATCCTCCTGCCGTCCTGCGGGCAGCCTGACTCATTAAAGTCGACGGCACACATCCCTCGCAGGACTGGAGGTTCCATGTTTTCCTCATTCACCCTCGCGGTGACGTTCTGCCTCTTCGCCGGGACCATCATCGTCGTGGCGCTCGCGGCGCGAGCGGGAGACGACGATGGCATCGCCCGTGTCCTGTACGACACGGAAAATCCCAAGAAGACGCAGTGAGCGCCTCCGCATTACGGGTTGGTTTCGCCGTGCGAGCGTGCGGCATGAGTGCCTGACCGCGTGAGCCCGGAAGAAGTTCCGCCGCCCAAAGTGTGTCCGGTCTGCCGCTCGACGGACCTCACGACCACCGGGAAGAAGGCGACCGCCACGTCGTACTGGCGTTGTCTGAGGTGCGGCGAGGTCTGGAATCAGGAGAGGCTCGGTGGCGGCGACCGGTACTCGCAGCGGCGCTGGTAACCAGAACCGCAGCGTCGGCGGCCGTTCGAGGTCGTCTGCCGCAGCGGCGTTGACTGCAGCTTAACGGAGGTCGTGTGACGCATATGCAGCCGGCACGCAAGGACCCTGCGCCCGCCCTTCACCTCTGCCCCGTTTGCGGTCACAAGCAGACGAAGATCCAGAGGCTCGTCGGCTCCGTCACGTGCGGATCCACTACGTTCATCTGCGCGCGCGCCGGTGAATGCAGCGTCGGACTCAGCCTCAGCAAGATCACCAACTGGGTCGCGGTCTAGTTTTACCGGGGCGGCCTGGACCCTCGGACACGTTCGACCCGCAGCGCCCGCGGACCGCTGATGGCGTCCTCCAGCAGTTCGAACGTCACCCGGTTGCCGATCGCCAGGTCCTGGAACGACGTGCCTTCGCACAGGTCGCTTCGATGGAAGAACACCTTGCGAGTGCTCGTCAACCGGATGAAGCCGTGCCCCTGGCCGAGCATGAGCGTGACGATGCGGCCCGAGCTCGGCGTGCCTCGGCGTTCGGTTGGGCCGACGGCGGCTTTGCGATCGGACATGAACGACTCCTCTGTCGCCATCGGTTCCCCCACGAGCACAGGATCCGCATTCGGGTGGACGTCAGTCTCGTAGCGAGAGACTGAACTTCAGGAGGAGCGACTCAGGCGACTCGATACGCTCGACGCCGGGCGTGGTGCGCGGCCAGGCGCGAGCAGCATACCACCACCGCGGCGTGCCGCTTCAATCCGGTCATTACTCCGACACATCTACCGTGATGAGCCGATAAACGTAGTCCGTGAGTTCGCGAAGTCGCAACCCGGCGGCATCCGGCGCACGCTGACTCTCGGACGGCATCGCCGGGACTTCGACCGCGCCTCTGTTGATCAATGCCGCAGCAATGATCGCCCTCGCCTGTGCTTCCAATAAATCCATGGTGACCTCAGCCTTCCGAAATCGAGCCGAGCGACAGGTTGTCGCGCATCGCAGGGTAGCATTCAGACGGCGCCCCGAGCGGGCCGCGACGCAACAGGCTGGATCGGCCGGATTCGTTTTGGTCTGCTTCTGGCAAGTCCGCAGTACCGGTTTGTTTTGCGCTGCTTTGTGCTCCGTCGCGTGTAGCGTTCGGCCACCGGCTCAACTGCAGGTGTATGCTCGGAAGACACACAGCCCTCACGGCGTCCGTTGAAACACCGCCCGAAGAGCGTGGCCTCGCCGGCGGGTGCCAGCGATGACGGACCAGAGGAACGCCGGCGACCTCGTCGCCACGGGGATTGCCGGCCTTGACCCGCTGTTCTTCGGCGGCATTCGACGTGGCAATCTGGTGCTCGTCAAAGGTGAGCCGGGCAGCGGCAAGACGCTCCTGGGGACGGAGTTCATCTATCGGGGCGCCACGCAGTTCGGCGAGCCCGGCCTCATCGTCGTGTTCGAGTCGAACCCGATGCTGCTGCGGCGCGACGCCGCCGCGTTCGGCTGGGATCTCGAGGCGCTCGAACGCCAGAATACGCTGAAGATCATCGCGACGAGTCCGCAGGTCCTGGATCAGGAGCTGCGTGGAACCGACGGCGTGCTGCTTCAGACGGCACGTGAGATGGGCGCGCGCCGAATCTTCATCGACAACGTGGCGCTGCTCGGCGCTGCGTCCGCGCACAACGATCGATCGACGAACGGCAACGGCACCGGGTCGCCGCGGGAAATGTTCCAGCACCTGCTCGAGGGACTCCGGCGGGAAGAGCTGACGGGTCTGGTGGCGCACGAAACGAGCACCCACGTGAATGCCGTGTTGACGCTGGAATCCGCAGAGATCCTGGCGGACACCGTCATCCATCTCCACCGCGGCCGGCACGAGCGCGGCGTGTTCCGGCGGATTGAAATCACCAAGAGCCGCGGACAGCCGTTCGACGAGGGCGAGCACACGTTGCACATCTCCGATGGAAAGGGCCTGGAAGTCTTCCGGCGCGTGCAATCCGATGTACGCGAGCGTTTGACGCAGCCGGCCTCCGACCTCAGGCGATCGGCGGTCGGCATGGAGGCGATCGACCAGCTGTCCGGTGGCGGCCTCTACGTCGGATCGGTGTCGCTCATCATCGGCAACTCCGGCTCCGGCAAGTCGATTCTCGCCTACCAACTGGCGGCGGAAGGGGCCGAGAAACTCGGGAAGCGGGCATTGCTCGTCAGCTCCGACGAACATCCGGCCCAGATCCTGCGGAACGCGGATACGCTCGGTCTTCCTCTACGGTCGCAGGTGGAGAGCGGCGCGGTGCAGTTGCTGCACGTGTCGCCGCTCGAAGTCGAAGTGGACGTGCTCTACGCGACCATTTGCCGGGCCGTCGAGGAGCGGGCGGCCGAGCGCCTCGTCCTCGATGGCGTGACCGCGATCGCGAATGCGCTGCACGACGAGCGCCGTTTCCGGGAGTTCATGCACGGACTGATGGCCTTCACGAAGCAGCGGCTCTTGACGACGTTCATCTGCTACGAGCACCCGGAAATCTTCGGCGTTACCCGCTTCATGCCGGACAACGGCATCAGCTCGATCGTGGACAATATCGTCCTGCTGACATTCGTGGAACTCGGAGACCGCATGCGGCGCGCGATGCTCGTGGCCAAGGCGCGCGGATCCGCTCACGCGCTCGCGACGCGGGAGTACACCATTGGGCCGGGCGGCATCACCGTTCTGCCGGAAGGACCGGACATGCTGCCCCTGCCGTCTTTCCGAACCTACCTGGGTCTTCTGAGTCGTGCGCCAACGCGCGTCGACGCAGAGGTCAGCAAACGTCGCCCAAGGTCCGACATGCCGGTGAACGAATGAGCGGACCGCGTCCGGATGCGACCGCTGCCGAGGGCGTCTCTTCGGCGGTCCGCGCCGAGTTGCTGGATCCCGCAGCCTGGCGCGACGCGCTGCAGGGGTACACACGCGCCACGAAGCTCGCAGTCTTGATGGTGGACGAGACCGGCGCGGCCATCGGGGCGTGCGTGAATCCCCATCGCCTGTGGGAAGTGGTGACGGCCGGGGGACCGAAGGCCGCGAGCTGCCCGTTCTGTCTGCATCCGGCGTCGAACTGTCAGGCGCTTGCCGACGCGCGGCAATCGGGGTCGATCACGTTCGCACGGGACCGTTCAGGACTCGCGCATGCGGTCGTGCCGGTCCGTCTTGGACCGCACTCCCTGGCGTTTCTTCTCGCAGGCCAGATCTTCGACCAGTTTCCGGAGCAGCTCCTGCTCGATGATCTGGCCCGTGCGACCGCCACCTCGCCGGCGGTCCTCTGGGATCTCGCCCGGCGCGAACTGCCCGTGAGCCGCACGCTGCTGCAGGCGTACGCCGATCTCCTGTCGACGCTCGCCGAGTCGTACGTGCGTGCCAACCATGCGGCGATTCTCGATCGTCAACGGTACGCCGAGATTCTGGGGCTGCACGCGGATCTCGCGGAACGGAAGGAAATCGAGGCCGCCCTGAAACAGGCCGACCGCAGAAAAGACCAGTTTCTGGCGACGCTGGCGCACGAGCTCCGCAATCCGCTGGCCCCGATGGTGACGGCCGTCCATCTGTTGAAGAACGGAGCGGCGAACGCGCGACCGGCGGATCGGGCACTCTCGACGCTCGATCGGCAACTCCATCACATGGTGCGGCTGATCGACGACTTGCTCGACTTCTCGAGAATTTCTCGAGGACAGATCGCACTTCGCCGCGAGCGTGTCGCCGTGTCCGACCTGATTGCAATGGCGGTGGAGACGAGTCGCCCGGAAATCGAACAGCGGAAGCATCGGCTGCAGGTCGTTCAGCCGGATGATCCCGTGTGGCTCGACGCCGACCCCGTGCGCATCAGCCAGGCCATCTCGAATCTGCTGAACAACGCCGCACGGTACATGAATCCTGGCGGCGAGGTGCGCCTGTCCGTCGCACGGCAGGGTCATCGCATCGTGGTCTCCGTCGCCGATACCGGAGTCGGCATCGAAGCGGACGTCATCGGCGACGTCTTCGACATGTTCGTGCGCGGCAAGGGGTCCGCGCTGGCGGCGCCTGGCGGCCTCGGCATCGGCTTGACCCTCGCGAAGACCCTGGTGGAAATGCACGGCGGCACGATCGCGGTCACGAGCGATGGCGCGAATCGAGGAAGCGAATTCACGATCGCCCTCCCCATCGCAGTGTCACCGTCAGAGCCACGGCGAACCGTCGCCGGCCAGGACAATGAGTCGAACACGCGTGACGCAACGACGATGCGAATCCTGATCGTCGAGGACAACGGCGATGCGAGGGAACTGCTGAGCGAGGCGCTCGCGAGCAAAGGCCATGAGGTGCGTACCGCAAGTGACGGTCCGGCCGCGTTTCACGTCCTGGAGGAATGGCAGCCGGATGTGGCCCTGCTCGACATCGGTCTGCCCGGCATGACCGGACACGATGTGGCGCGCCGTGTCCGGGCCAATCCGCAGCTCCGCCACGTCGCACTCGTGGCGCTGACAGGATGGGGCCAGGAGAAAGACCGTCGCCTCTCCGCGGACTCCGGAATCGATCATCACCTCACGAAGCCCGTCGATCCGGAACAACTCGAACGCGTGCTCGCGGCGGTCGTCAGACATTAAAGACCGGCAAGAAGAAGCCACGGTCGGCCGGGCGCTGCGTGGGCGTCTGAGGAGGCGCGTGCAGAAATCTACTCGCCGGTCCCCCCGCGTACGGAACGCCATCGGGTGGCGTGAGCGTCTTGCGCATCTCCAAGGCTCGCCGGTCACGCTCGATCTGCGGCCGTATGACGAGCCACTGGACGAGATCAACCGCCTGGGGGCACATCTCGAGCGACTCTCCGACGGCGAGATCAACGCTCGCGCCCGATCACATCGCGGAAACGCTGACGCCGCATTGGACGCGTTTCGCGCCGAGTTCTTTGCGCTCGTGCGCGAAGCCGCGCGCCGCGTCCTTGGCATGCGTCCGTTCGACGAGCAGGTGGTGGCCGCCATCGCGCTGGATAGCGGCCACGTCGTCGAAATGCAGACGGGCGAGGGGAAGACGCTGGCGGCCGTCATGCCGGCGTCGCTTCGCGCCCTCGCCGGTCAGGGAGCGCACGTCCTGACGTTCAACGACTACCTCGCGCGCCGGGACGCCGAGTGGATGGGCCCGCTATATGCGATGCTCGGGCTCGACGTCGGAGTCGTTCAGGCGGGCATGACGACCGACGAACGGCGTCAGGCGTATCTCGCGGACGTCACGTATGTGACGGCCAAGGAGGCGGGGTTCGATCATCTGCGCGATCTGCTCGCGACCGACCGGCATGCACTCGTGCACCGGCGGTTCCATTTCGCGCTGGTGGACGAAGCGGATTCGCTCCTGATCGATGAAGCCCGCGTGCCCCTGGTCATCGCCGGCGACGTCGGCCGCGAGGCCTCGTCGGCGTCGCGGCTCGCCGCGCTCGTGGCGGGGCTCACGCCAGGCGTCCACTTCGATACCGACGAGTACGGCCGCGACGTCGAGCTGACCGAAAAGGGAATCGACCACGTCGAGCGCGTGCTGGGTGTCGGCAACCTGCACGACCCCGAGAACTACCGCGCGTTGACCGAGCTGAATTGTGCGCTGCACGCTCAGGCGCTGCTGCGCCGCGACGTCGACTACATCGTGCGAAGCGGGCGCATCCAGATCATCGACGAGTTCACGGGCCGGGTCGTGGCCGACCGTCATTGGCCCGACGGCTTGCAGGCGGCGCTCGAGGCGAAGGAAGGCGTCGAGCGCCAGGCCGACGGGCGAATTCTCGGTTCGATGACGACGCAGCATTTCCTGCAGGGTTACCGACGTCTTTGTGGCATGACCGGTACCGCGCAAAGCGCAGCGGCAGAACTGCACGACCTGTACGGGCTGGGCGTCGTCGTCGTTCCGACTCACCGTCCGATGATCCGTGTCGATCACGCCGACGTCATCTTCACCCACCGGGAGGCGAAGGAGCGTGCGGTCGTTCGCGAAATTGAGGAGGTGCACGCAACCGGGCGGCCCGTGCTCGTTGGCACACTCACGGTAGAAGAATCCGAACGACTCGCGGCGCGTCTCCATCGAGCCGGCGTGGCCTGCCAGATCCTGAACGCAAAGAACGACGCAATGGAGGCCCGCATCATCGCGGGTGCTGGCGCGCTTCACGCGGTCACGATCTCGACGAACATGGCCGGGCGTGGAACGGATATCCGACTGGGACCGGGGAGTGAGGCCGAACACCGGCAGGTCGTGGAACTCGGCGGCCTGTATGTGATCGGGACCAATCGGCACGAAAGCCGCCGCGTGGATCTCCAGCTCCGCGGCCGTGCCGGACGCCAGGGCGATCCGGGGGAGTCGCGGTTCTTCGTCAGCCTCGAAGACGACCTGCTGGTGCGATACGGGATCGAGGCGCTCATCTCGCGCCGCGTCGTCACCGCGAAACGCGACGAACCGGTCGACCACCCCGTGCTGCGCCACGAGATCGGTCGCGCGCAGCGGATCATCGAGGGGCAGGACATGGAGATCCGAAAGACGTTGTCGAAGTACGCCTCGGCCCTGGAAGCGCAGCGGCGTGGCGTCATGAGGTTCCGGGAGTCCTTGTTGAACGGCGACGACGCTGGCGAGGACACTCTTTGCCAGGCCGAGCGGATCGCCCTGCTGCGCCACATCGATCGAGCATGGCGCGATCACCTGGCGCTGGCCGCCGATCTACGCGAAGGCATTCATCTGGTGGCTCTCGGCGGCCGGGATCCGTTGGCACATTTCAGGACGGAGCTCACGCACGCATTCCGCCGCGTGGAGGAGATAATCGATCGGGGTCCGACCGACGGCGAAGATCTCGGACTCAAGGGACCGTCCTCGACGTGGACGTACCTCATCAACGACGACGCGTTTCGAAATCAGATTGCCACCATGCTCACCGGGCCGGGGCGCGCGACGATTGCGATTTACGCGGCCGCGATGATGATGCCGCTGCTGGTGGCGTGGGCCGCCGTCGATCGGTGGCTGCGAAAACGAGCCCGCTGACCCTCACTCCTGCCGCAGTTCAACCGGAGACAAACGCTCATGCCATCCAGCCTGTTCGCCCTGCTCGACGACATCGCCACGGGCCTCGACGACGTGATGCTGCTCAGCAAGGTCGCCGCTCGGAAGACCGCCGGCGTGCTGGGCGACGACCTGGCGCTCAACGCCCAGCAGGTCTCCGGCATCAACGCGAACCGCGAGCTGCCGGTCGTGTGGGCGGTGGCCAAGGGATCCGCCATCAACAAGGCCTTCCTGGTGCCGGCGGCCCTCGCGCTGAACGCCCTGGCGCCGTGGGCGGTGACTCCGCTCCTCATGATCGGCGGTGCATTTCTCTGCTACGAGGGCTTCGAGAAGATTGCGCACAGGCTGCTGCACGGCCAGGCGGAAGACGCAGCGCGCGAAGCCGAGCTGCTGCAGGCGTTCACCGATCCCGCGGTCGACCTGGTCACGATCGAGAAGGACAAGATCAAGGGCGCGGTGCGCACCGACCTCATACTCTCGGCCGAGATCATCGTCATTACGCTGGGGACCGTCGCGAGCTCCACGTTCGTCACCCAGGTGCTGGTGTTGATCAGCATCAGTGCCCTGATGACGGTGGGCGTGTACGGCCTCGTCGCGGCGATCGTCAAGCTGGACGACGTCGGGATGCGCCTCAGCCGGAGCACCGGCGACGCGGCGTTTGCGAGGACGCAGCGCGCCATAGGCGCCGCCATTCTTGCGGGGGCGCCCTGGCTGATAAAGGGACTGGCGGTGGCTGGCACCGCGGCGATGTTCCTCGTCGGGGGAGGCATCATTGTCCACGGCATTCCACCGCTGCACCACGCCTTCGAGCAGCTCGCCGACACCGCGGTCGAAGTGCCCGCGATCGGCGAGACACTCCGGTTGCTGACGGTCGTTGCCTTCGACGGCGCCGCTGGCATCCTCGCGGGAGCGCTGGTGCTCGGCGTCGTCACCGCCGTCCGGCGACTGCCCGGCCCGCGCTGACTAGCCGCGCCGGCCGCGAGCGGATGACCTGCAGATCAGATATCGACGCCACCTGAAGAGGTCCACGAGACACATCAAACCTGCCGCAGCGCCTCGGCCGGCTGAATACGCAGCGCCCGGAGCGCTGGTGCGGCGCACGCGAGCACACCCACCGCCGCCATGAGGATGGACGTGATCACCGACGTTACGAGGAGATCCGCCGTCAGGCTGTCGGCCCGCCACGCGAGGAGCAGGATGATGAGGTCGCCCGCGATGATGCCGCCGCCGAGCTGCCGACCGGCACGGGCGAAAACGGTACGCAGCACGCGCCGGCGGCTGGCGCCGAGTGCGATGTGGATGCCGATCTCGCGCGTCCGACGCGCCACGGCCACGGCCATGAGTGCGTAGAGCCCGGCGGCGGAGAACGCCACCGCCACGAGCAGCACGCCGGCGAAGATGACGGTGCCGTCGACCATCCGCGTCTGCTCCCGTGCGACGATTTCATCCAGGGTGATGACGTCCCGCAGCTGCAGGCCGGCATCGACCTGTCGCGCAAGCGCGGCGACGCGGGGCGCGAGCGGCGACGCATCCCCCGCGACGCGCACGGCGACCACCGCCGGATCGAGCTGCGCCGCGGAGACTGCCCGATAGATATAGGCCGCGCCACTCCAATCGGCAGGGAACGTCCACAGATCGGTGACCACGCCGACAATCTCGTGCCAGTGCCCAATCTCGCGGTCGCTGCCCTGCTGGAGCGTTCGGATTCGTGCGCCCACGGGATTCCTGCCCACCAGGCGCATGAATGTCTCGTTGACCACGACGGGCCGATTCGGCGCCGCAGCGTCAGCGGCAAGCAAGCCGCGGCCGGCTACGATCCGGGCGCCGAACGTCTCGTGATAGCCGGCGCCCACCGCCGCCATCGCGAGGCCGCCCTCGTAATTGCCCTGCAGGCGAGCCGGGGGCGCACCGTCCTGCTCCATTTCCAGCATGACCCATTCCGGAGCCGTCGTCGGCAGACGGTCGCCCAGTGTCACGTCGGTTACACCAGGTTCCTGACGCAACCGACGCGCGAATTCTTCGTATGCGAGCGCGCGCCGCGCCGCGATCTGCCGATCGTCGGGCATCCCCTGGTCGCGCGCCGGCGCTTCGTTGTCCATGCTGAGACGAAAGGTCAGGTAACGTTCTGTCGGAAATGCCGCCGACATCGACTCTTCATGCAGCGTGTTGGTGAAGATTCCGACCGCGGCGGGCACGAACACCAGCGTGCACGCCACCTGCGCGCCGATGATGAACGACCAGATCCCGCCGAACTTCATCGTCCCGCCTGTGCTCGTGATCCCCTGCAGTCCCCGCTGGACGGATGCGCGCGTCGCCTTCATGGCGGGCAGCAGCCCGATGAGTGCCGCGGCGACGAGCGCGAGCAGCAGCGCATACGCAATGGTGGCAGGCTCGAGCTTCAGATCCACCCAGAACGGCAGGGCGTCCCCAATGATCTGGCTCACCCGGGCCCAGGCATAGCGCACTGTCGTCTGGGCGACAACGAGCCCGAGCACGGCGGCGGCGAGGGCCAGGACGAGCCCTTCGGTGACGATCTGCCCGATCACGCGGGCACGGCTCGCGCCCAGCGCGTGGCGAACGACCATCTCCGACTCGCGCATCGCAATGCGCGCGAAGATCAGCGTCGCGACGTTCGCCGACACCACCCCCAGCAGAAGCAGGACGATGGCGTGGACCGCTACGTCTTCGAGCCGCAGCGGATCGCCGGGCGTGCGCCCGGCGAATGCGCGAACGCGCGTCCGCAGTTGCGCGTGCGTCGCCGGCTCGTCAGCGGCAAGGCGCGCCGAGACGAGGTCGAGTTCCGATGCGGCGTCCTGCCAGCCCGCTCCGTCGGCGAGGCGGCCGAACACCTCCACCGCCGGCCCGTCGCGCGGCGCCGCGTCCTGGACCGTCAACGGCACCCATACCTGCTCATTGCACGGGAACCCGAAGCGCGGCGGCATCACGCCCACCAACGTGCGTGCCGTGCGGCCCACCGTCACCACGCGGCCGATGATCGCCGGATCCTGCAGGAACTGTTTCTGCCAGACGTCGTAAGCCAGGACGACGACCGGGGCTGCCCCCTGCACTTCGTCCGCCGGCTCGAGCGGCCTGCCGAGCAACGGCGGCACACGAGTGAGCGGAAAGGCCGACGCCGTGATCTCCGCCACGCGCAGCAATTCGACGCGGCCTTCGCCCGTCACCACGTTGCGCTCGCTGACGCGGGCGGCGCCGAGTTCGACCACCGTCTTCAGCGACCGGCGCCAGATCGAGAAATCGTGGAGCACCCTCGGCTCCACGCGTGACGCTGCCGTGTCCTCCGTCTCGAGGCGCACGACTCGGGCGCCGTCATCGAACGGCAGCCGTTTGTACAGCAGTTCGTTGGCGACTTCGAAGCCGACAGCCCCAATCGCGATGGCACCCGCCAGCGAGATGCCGCCGATGATCGTGAGCGCCGGATATTTCCGCAGCAGACGCGCGCCCAGCTTCCAGTCGAGCCACGAGACGGCGGTCCACGGACCGCGACCGGCATTCATACCCCTGGCTGCTCCAGCCGCATCGACTGAAACTTTACACCACAAAGTTATAACGTGTAAAGGCCGGGCCGATGGGAATGAAGTGCCGCACGGCTCACTATGGCGACGTGCCCGTCGCGTGCGCTCATGACCACAACAGCCGCTGCATCATCCAGTACCCGCCGGCTCCGATTACGAGCAGCGAGCAGGCCGGCGCCAGCCGGACGCGCAGCTGCGGCGCCGCATTCAGCCGCCGGATGACGGGCCACATCAGCGCGACCACGCCGAGCTGCCCGACTTCGACACCACCGTTGAAACAGGCGAGGCGGACCGCCACGTCAAACGCGTTCGATCCGAGTCCGAGCTCGCGCAGCGCGGCCGCGAAGCCGAAGCCGTGCACGAGGCCGAACGCGAACGTCAGCTTCCAGCGCGAGTCCACCTGCCCGCGCACGAGATTTTCGATTCCCACTACTACGATGGACGCCGCGATGAGCGGTTCGACGATTGCCGGCGGCACGCGCACGATCGCCAGCGCGGACGCGGCGAGCGTGATCGAGTGCGCGACCGTGAAAGCCGTCACGGTGCCAACCACATCGCGCGCACGCCGAACGCCCAATAGAAGCGCGGCCAGGAAAAGCAGGTGGTCGTAACCGGACAGGATGTGACGCACGCCGAGCGTCAGGAACGCGCCGACGGGTTGTCCGGGCGGTTCCGAACCCGCCGTGCCGACGTTTACGGAATCGAGAGAGGCGTCGAGCATGCGCCGCGCCAGGATCTCGCCCGATGCCCCTCGCACCGTTACCAGCTCGCGATGGCCGCGTGCGAGCGTCCGTGGAACATCCGATCGAACTTCGAGCTGCGCGGCAGCACGCGCATCGAAGGTGAGCGTGATCGTGGTACCCGACGGCGCAGCGACAAAAGCGCCCGCGCTCGCGGCGCGATCGACACCATCGACAACGACGTGCACGGTCCGGGTCGCAAAGGCATCGATGGTGCCGAAACTGTCGCAGGCCAGCCTCGCGTCGCCGGCGGCGAGCGACAGCTCCACGATCGCCGCGCCCCCGGAGAGGCGTACGTCGAGCGCGCTCAGTCCGGGATCGTGGGCGTAGGCGATCGCAGGTACTGCCAACACGAGAGCCGCCGTCACGAGGACGGCGGCCCTGCGCCCGAACATAGGGAGAGCCGGCACGTCACTCGTGCGTGTGACGGCGGCCGTTCTGCGGCGTCGATTCATACGGAAAGACCTTGTTGAACGCCATATCGTTGCCGTTCACGTTGTCGCCCGCCGGGCCGCGGATGATCGGAGGATTGGTCCGCAGGTCGCTGATGAGTGCGGTCACTGCGATATCCACGACGTCGTCGCCGAACCGTCGGCCATTCGGCCATCCGCCCGGGATCGCGCCACCGCCGAATCCCGGCTGAATCCCGCTGATGAGGACGTCTCCACCGAAGATACCCAGACGCGAGTAGCCGGGGTCGTCCGGGTTGGTCGCGTTCCCGGCGCCGCCGCCGGCAAGGCGAGCGGAGGCGGTCGACAGATCGACCTTGATCAGATCGGGAATGAAAATGGCCGCAATGTCGGTGCGTCCGGTCTCGATTCCGGGGATGTCGGGATTGAGCACCAGCAGGTTCAGCAGCTTGGCAAGCTCCGGATTCTCGGCGTACTTCCGGAACAGCGTCGCGTCGGTCGCTGGTGTCGTGCGGCTGTAGAGATCCTTGTCCGCGATTGCGACGAGCGCTTCGTTGAACAGCGGGTTGCCCTGCCGGCCGACCTGCACCCAGTCGCCGACGCGGCCCGGATCGTCCGAGTTCGCGCCGTCGGACAGGATGGTGATCCGGCGGCGGCTCGTCGTCGCATACACGCCGACGATCTGCTGATCGCCGCCGATCTCCTCGACGGGAATCGCGAGTTCCATCAGGTGCAGATTGAAACCTTTCTGCGCGTCCTTTCCGGGTTTCCGCAGCGTAAGGAGATCGAAAACTGCCTGAATATCGCCGTAGAAGCCGTCGTCCCGCTGCCCTGCGAACGCGAGATAGCCGCCGTCGAGCGGTGTGATCGCCTCCTTCGTGTAGCGATCGAGCTCGTCGTACATGGCCACGCCGTCGCGGGCGGGCTGTTCTCCGTCGTCGTTCTGGTTGTAGAACGGCGTAGCGTTTCCCTGGTTGTTCGGCGGCACCACACCGCGGCCGAGTTTCGTTCGCGTCCCGGTTCGGTCGTTGACACGCGTGACGGTGTAGTACTGCGTGAGATTCTGGGCTGCGTCGTCCACGTCTTTGATAACGCCCAGATACGCCTGCAGAATGGTCCGCGTGTTCTTGTACTTCGTCGTGAACCGGAACTCATAGGTGAATGTCGAGCGGCCGGCCGCGACGTCGTCTCCGGTCGCGACGTGAATCGCGTACAGCACGTTGTCGTCGAACCCGTACTTGTTCGGACCGATGCCGGGCTCCTCGAATGGATAGACTCCGAGGGCGGTCACGAGCGACTTGCGTCCTCCCTCGGTGTGAACGAAGGCGTACACGTCGGTCGTGTTCGCCGCTTCGTCGAGCGTGATAAGTGGTGCGTCCATGTGACTGGACGCACGGGCGGTGCCGGTTCCCATCAGCAGGAACGCGGCGGCTGCCGCAATGGACAGCGTGGGGCGCGACCTTCTCGTCATCGTCAGTTCTCCTCGTTAGAGGTCAGTTCTCGTTTAGAGCGCGATCCGGTCAGGCGGCCGTCGAGCTCGGCCTGCTCAGAGGGCAGGAGGGTCGATCGCAGGCGCTCCGCCCGCCGCAGCCAGCGGGTCGCCTCGGCGTTCCGGCCCGCTGCCGCATTGATGACGCCCGCATGCAGGAACAGTCGGGCGTCCTGGGTTCCGGCGGAGACAGCCCGCCGGATCTCGCCGAGCGCGTCAGTGGTCCGGCCGGCGGCGGCGAGCGTCCACGCGTGCGCGTCGAGCGTGAAGATGTCGGCGCGTGTGTGGAGCTCATCCTCGGCGAGCGCCAGCGCGCGCGCCACGTCGGTGCGACGGGTCGCGAGGTACACCGCGAGGGTGCGCGGATCCGCCGCACCGCCTCGGGCCACCAGCTCTCGTTCGACGGACTCGGCCTCGCGTGCACGGCCGCAGGCGCGCAGCGCATCGGCGAAGGCCCACTGGTATTCGGGAACGGGATTCCGTTTCGCGGCACGCGCGAACACGTCGGCTGCGCCCGCGGCGTCCCCGCGCGCGAGCCGAATCCGCCCCTGCGCGAGGAAGGCGGCCGCGTATTCAGGCTCGTAGGTCAGCGCTGCGGCGGCGGCATCGTCCGCCTCGCGCAGCCGCCCTGACTGAAGCTGGTAAGCGGCCATGCGCGTCCAGGCCCATGCCGAGGATTCCGGATCGCGGGGACTCGCGGACGCGATCGCGAGCCGCATGACCGCAATCGCGCCCTTGAGGTCTCCCTCGAGCCAGCGCATGTGCGCCGCGCGCACGTACGACTGGTAGAAGGGTTTGATATCGATCATCTTCTGGTACGCGTCGGCCGCCTCCGTGAGCCGTCCCTGTTCCATTAACGCGTCACCCAGCAGGCCGTAGTCGAGGACCATCGTCCGCCTCGCGGTGAGCTCTCTCGCGACTTGCTCTGCGTCGTGGAATCGATGCAGTTGATCCAACACATGACCGCGAAGCAGGAGCGCGGCGGGATCGTCGGAGAACCGCGACGTGATGCAATCGGCCGCTGCCTCCGCGAGCCTGTAATTTCCGGGATCGGACGTGATGCGCGCGCGCGACACATACAGGTACCCCAGTCGCTCGAGCGCGTTCCGGGCGCGTGCGCCGCCTTCGCGCCCTTCTGCTTGTGCACCGCTGATTTCCCGGTCGGTTGCATCCCGCGTCGACCCCGGTGCGAGCGCGATAGCGCACGCGTCGGGTGGCGGCAACACCTCTGAAAGCGGCGTGGCATGTGAAGCGGCCGCGGGACGATGGCATGCAGCTGCCGAGAGAACGGCGGCGAAGAGTCCGGAAGCAATGGCCTGTCGACGCGTCATCTGGTCCTCCAACGCAACACCTTCTCTACGGAAGGACCAGTCCGGCGGATTGATGTCTGTGGTTGTCGGTTGAAACCTAGATGGCTGGCTTGCCGACCAGATACCGTTCGCCGGTTGGCGCCGGCACACCTCCGGCCGGTTCGAGCGTGACGGCGACCGCGACAGGCGGCGCGATGTCGGCGGGGGTGCTGAAGTAGGCCGACGCGCGGCCCGACGCATCGAGCTGAAGGAAGCCCGCGCTCACCGGTGCGGTCGCGGTCACGACCCACACCTGGTACACGCGCCCCGGAGGTGCGGCGGGCAGGTTGGTCGTGGCGAACACCATCCCGCGGTTGCGGCTCCACAGCGCGCGTGCGGATGCGGCAGGAGCGGCAGCCTGCCCGGTGAGATCAATTCGGACCAGATCGGGCGCGGCCAGAACCGCCATCGCGGTCTGCACTTCCGCGGCGGTGCGGCGCGCTTCGATGGTCGTGCGCTCCGCCGACGAGGCACGCTGCTCGGCTTCCGTGAGCCGCGCTTCCATCGTCGACAGGCGGAGCTGCAGCTCGCGCGCGTAGAGGCCAAGCGCGACGGCGACGACAATGGACGCGGCCAGCGGCAGCCATGTCAGTGAGATTGGCCGTCGCGCAGCGGGCGCCGACGGTGCGGTGAAAGCCACCGCTTCGCCAGTAATCGCGCTCAGGACACGCGCGCGCAGTTCCGGCCGTGGCATCGTCTGCGGGACGGATCCCGCGAGGGCGTCTGCGACACGCCGAAACGACCGCACTTCGGTGCGGCAGACTTCACAGGTAGCCAGGTGCGCCTCGTAAGCGAGCCGTTCGCCCGGATCGAGAGCGCCGAGAACGTATGCGCCGGCGAGCACCTGGTCGTCGTGCTGCGCGCTCATGCCGCGCCTCCGGACACGGTGCCAGACAGGGCGTCCCTCAGTTTGAGCAGCCCTTGCCTGATGCGGGTCTTCACCGTTCCCAGCGGTTCCTCGAGGCGCTGCGCGATTTCGCTTTGCGTCAGCCCCTCGAAATAGGCGAGCTCGATCGCCACTCGCTGGAGAATCGGCAGGTCGCGGAGCGCATCGCGCACGCGGAGCGCATTACGTTCGATGTCGAGCACGTCCACCGGATCCGCTGTTGCCGCCGGCAGCTCCCCCCACGACGACTCCGGCGGTTTGCCCGATCCTTCAGGGCGCGCGCGCCGCGCCCGCAGCCGGTCGATCGCGCGCGTTCGCGCCATCATCAAAAACCAGGCCGCAACGGTGCCCCGTCTGGCGTCATATCGGGCTGACTGTCGCCACGCCTGCGCGAAGACCTCCTGGACGACGTCCTCGGCTTCTCCCTCGTCTCCGAGCACCCGCAGCGCGATGGAGTACACGCCGCGCGCATGGCGATCGTAGAGGGCCGCCAGCGCGGAGCCGTCGCCGCCCGCCGAGCGCGATAGCCGCGCCACGTCTTCGGCCTGCTGCTGTGCACCGCCGACGAACGCCGACAAGGCGGTGAGCCACACCATGGGGGAAGGCGCCATCATACCTTCACTTCCCCGCCAGTTCGTTCATGCGCACCTTCCCCGCCTGTTCTACGCGTCCCGTACAGGGATGGATTGTGGGTGCGACCGGAAATCGGCGGGTGAACCGTCACGTGTCCACCGTCATCACGCTCCCGCGGGAGATTGCCATGCGACTCGCGCCCGCGCTGGTGCGGTCGAGACAAAGTGCTGGCCATGGCCGAGGCGCGCGGGCGACGGCGAATACGCGTGAGCTCCAGAGCTGGTGGGCTGTCTCTGGCGAATAGATCCGGCCGAAGAAGCCTCCGCCCTCGCCAGAAGGACGGTTACGACTCGTTCGGCGGCACGTTGCGGAGCGTCGTCCCGGCAGGCCTACTTCGATGGCCGCATCGAGTTGAAGTATGCGTTGGCGGCATTGATGGCTTCGTTGGCCTTTGCGAAATTGGCCTTGCCGCGCTCGTCCAGTTCCTTCGCCTTCGGGCCGAGCGAGGCGGCCGCCCCCGGATTGAGATCGCTGCCAAGGAACTTGATTTGGTCGTCCAGGTCCCTTCGAACTGGATCGAGGGACTCGCCGGCCGCCCTGAGCGACGCGACCACGTCGGCGTGCTGTTTTCTGGACTCCGCGAGCCGCTGCTCGGCATGTGCTCTGAGTTCGGGATCCTGAATCGTCGCGATGGTTGCCGCGCGGCCGGCGAAATATGCTTTACTGGCCTCCTCCATCTCGTCCACCTGGGTGCGCGCGGCGGCCGCCTTCTCGTCCATCGTTTTCACTGCCTTGAGCAGTTTGCCGTAGTCACGCTTCATGTTTTTCGAAGGGCTCGCGACGAGGGTGTCGTACGCAGCCAGCGTGGCTTCCACTTGTGCCTTCGCGACGGCGACGGTATGGACAACGTCGCCACCTTCTTTGATGAAGTTCTCTGTCTCTTTGAGCCCCTGAGTGTCAGATCGGGTACTCTGCGCGGTTTGCGCAGCCGCACCGCCCCCGCAGATTGCGAGCACGCCGATTAAGAAGACGACGTAGAGGGTCGTGTACCTGGCCATAGCAACAGTCTCCTTCGATCCCCGTCTGTGTTTGGCGGCCGCAAGTGAGGTAGGTCGTCCGACGAGCAAATGCGGTACCCGACCGTCTCTCGGCGCAAGGTGGTGGTGAGCGTTGGTCACAAACGCGCGCGTTGCGAACGCCCGGTGCATCTGGCGTCGCCTGTGCTCATGCCATTGCGAACGCATCGGTCACCACTCGGTTTCTCAAGATGATCTCGAGGACGACGAGATCGGTGTTGCCTCGGACAACCGTATTGTGGGAGCGCACCTACGGTATATCGGAGGCGGGTGCCGCCCTATCGCCGATCGACGCAGCGGCCGGCGGACGGCGAAGCTCGGCTGTTCGCGGTGACGTCCACGGACGGCTGAATCTGGAAGATCGCCTCAGATGAATCGATCTCCTCTCGCGACGAAATCGAACGAACCGGGCTCTCACGTCCAACGCGACGTGGTTGCCGGCCTCGTGGCCGCGGCCGTCGTGTTGCCCAAGGCCATGGCGTACGCGACCGTGGCCGGCCTGCCAGTAGCAGTCGGACTCTACACCGCGTTCGTCCCGATGGTGATCTACGCGCTCCTCGGCTCGTCGCGCGTGCTCAGCGTCAGCTCCACCACCACGCTGGCGATCCTGACGGCCACCGAACTTGGTCTCGTGGTTCCCGACGGCGATCCGGCGAAGCTCGTCGCCGCGACTGCGGCGCTGACCGCACTCGTCGGCGTGATGCTGGTGCTGGCGGCACTTCTACGTCTGGGCTTCGTTGCGAACTTCATCTCCGTGCCGGTGCTCACAGGATTCAAGGCGGGCATCGGCCTCGTGATCGTGCTCGACCAGCTGCCGAAGGTCCTCGGCATCCACATCACCAAGGAAGGATTCTTCCGGGACCTCCTGCAGGTCGCGCATCACATTCCCGAGGCATCGCTCATCACGCTGGCCGTGGCCGCGGCGACCTTCGCCGTTTTGATCGCCATGGAGCGGCTCTGGCCGCACTCGCCGGCGCCGCTGGTCGCCATCGGAGGCGCCATCGCCGCGTCGTGGTTCTTCGGCCTGCAGGCCCGCGGAGTCTCGATAGTCGGCATGATTCCACGGGGCTTGCCGCCGCTCACGACGCCGGACGTCTCGCTGATCGCGCGGCTGGTACCTGGCGCTCTCGGCATCGCGCTCATGAGCTTCACCGAGACGATCGCGGCGGGTCGCGCCTTTGCGCGTCCGGTTGACGCGCCAATCAACGCGAACCGCGAGCTCGTCGCCACGGGCGCCGCCAATCTGGGCGGCGCACTGCTCGGGGCAATGCCGGCGGGTGGCGGCACGTCCCAGACCGCGGTCGTCCGCTCCGCAGGCGGACAGTCGCAACGGACTTCGCTGGTGACTGCGGCTGCTTCGGTTGCCACGATGCTGCTCCTCGCACCGATGCTCGGCCTGATGCCGAACGCCACGCTCGCGGCGGTCGTGATCGTCTATTCGGTCGGACTGATTCAGCCGGTGGAGTTCCGCGCCATCCGCGCAGTACGATCGATGGAGTTTCGCTGGGCGCTCATCGCCTGTGTCGGCGTGCTGTTCTTCGGCACGCTCAAGGGGATCGTCGTCGCGATCATCGCGTCGATGATTGGATTGGCCAGCCAGACCGCACAGCCGCGGGTATCCGTCATCGGTCGCAAACGGGGGACCGACGTGCTGCGGCCGCTCTCCGCCGAGCACCCCGACGACGAAACCTTCGAAGGTCTGTTGATCGTCCGGCCGGAAGGGCGTCTCTTCTTCGTGAACGCGCAGAGCGTTGTCGAGCGAATCAATGCGTTGCTGGCGGAATACCGGCCGAGCGTGCTGGCGCTGGACATGAGTCGGACGCCAGACCTCGAATACTCGGCCTTGCAGGCGCTCATCGAACAGGAGCAACGCGCAACCAGAAACGGGACCCTCGTCTGGATCGTCGATCTGAATCCGGCTGTCCTGGAGGTGGTGCGGAACTCCGCCCTGGGTGAACGACTCGGTCGGGAGCGGATGCTGTTCAGCGCTCGCGACGCGATCCAACGCTATCAGGCCAGACAGGCAGGCGGGGCAACTTCGATGGACTCGACGAAGAGCGCCCTCTAGCGTGGTCGTCTACAGCCAGTTCGCGGCGACGCTGGACACGTCGGCCGCTCCCGCGCAGAACGGATCACGAACGTCAGCGGTCAAAATCGGTCGTCCGACGCCGTCGCGTCCTCGGAATCCGAGCTCGAAGCCGCTCGACGTGCGCCCTCAGCTCGGCGATGTGCGCATGCAGCCTCGCGCGGTGTTCCCGATGGCCGGCAAGGTCGTCGCCACCTTCCTGGAGCGCGCGGTGCTCCAGCTCGAGGACGTGCATTTCGCCGAGGAGTCGAGTGTGCTCTGCCAGGAGCGAGTGACCCGCGTCGATGTCGTGCGGTCCCGAACCGCCGGATGGCTTCGACGCGCCCAGCCCGTCATCGATTAGCGCCGACGCCTTGTCGACCGCGGCAGACTCGTCCGCGATCGCGTGCTCCAGAGCGTGAAAGTCCCGCGCCCTGAGGCTCTGCATGCCGCGGACGTGCGCGGCAAGGAAATCGCGAAACGCATGGGCGAAGAGTTCCCTTCGACTCGAGTGCGCTTTGAGCGTCATGCGTCAACCTGCTCTGCGAATCTCCCTGATGCCATAGCCGAGGTGCCGGCGCAGCAGCGTCCGTAAAGTTACTCCGTCCGCGTAGCCTACGCGCGCCGCAATCTCGTCGACACTCTCGTTGCCCGTTTTCAAGAGATGAACCGCCCGTTCCACGCGGAGGGCTTGAAAATAGGACAGCGGCGACTTTCCGAGCACCGCGTGCATGCGGCGCGCCAGCGTCCGCTTGCTCGATGCGACGGCCCTGGCCGCCTCATCCAGCGAAAACCCCTGGGCCAGTCTGGTGCGAGCCCATCGTTCGAACCGTTCCACCACCGGATCGTTGTGGATCAGGTGATCGGTCAGCACGTAGGCGGACTGCGAGGGCCGGGAATCGACGATGAGATATTTCGCGGTCAACGCCGCGAGTTTCGGGCTGTGCTGCCGAATGAGCCACAGCGCCAGGTCCATGTGACTGAGCGCCGCTCCGGCCGTGACGACCTTCCCTGATTTGATGAGCATCCGCGATTCATCGAGCCGCACGTTCGGATAGCGCGTTCGAAACATCGGGGCCAGCCACCACGTCGTCGTCGCCTCGCGATCGTCCAGGAGGCCGGACTCGGCCAGCACGAACGTCCCAACGCACGCGGCACTGACGACCGCTCCGCGCTTGGCCCACTGCCGAAGAAGGGCCGCCGCCTCGCTGACGTCGGGCCTCGTCAGCGCCCGCTGCAGCACGTCGGGCATCTTGAAGCCAATCGCCGGCACGACGACGCAGTCCGGATACTGCTTCGCGATCGGACGAACGGGCACCGTCAGGCCCAGGGCCGTCTTGACGTTCCTGCGTACGCCGACCACTGAAACATCGAACCTCGATGCCGAATCGCCTGACAGTTCTGCGAGTTCGTTGGCGGTCTGGAAGGCGTCGAGAACCGTCGCCAAGCCGGTATCGAAGACATGGTCCAAAGGGAGCACGAAGACACGCATGGCAGAAACGATATCAATAATGGCATTCTTGTCAATAGCGATGGACGTCCTGAACGGCTAATCTGCGCATCTGGACCGTGGCTCCAGGTCGGAGCCTTCGGATTCAAGGAGATATGTCATGAAGCTCGCACTGTTCGCCCGTCTTGAAGCGAAACCCGGCAAGGAGAAGGACGTCGCCGACTTCCTGCGCCAGGGCCTCGCGCTCGCCAACGAGGAATCGACCACTCTGATGTGGTTCGCGCTGCGCCTCGGTCCGACCAC
>DATJIW010000013.1:0-47258 GCA_035492775.1 Vicinamibacterales bacterium | reverse complement strand
GCGGTACGAACCCGGTAAGCGCGCGATGTTCAAGATCAAGCATTCGCGCACCGCCGACTGCGTGGTCGCCGGGTTCCGGTGGCACAAGACGGGGCCGAACGAGCTCGTCGGATCGCTCCTGCTCGGTTTGTATGACGACAGTCGCAAGCTGCAGCACGTGGGCGTCACCTCGTCGTTCACGATCCAGAAGCGCAGGGAGCTCGCAACGCTGCTCGAACCGCTGCGGAAGAATGCGTTGAACGGACACCCGTGGCGCGAGTGGGCTGATGCCGGAGGTGAGGCGACGCGGATGCCCGGCGGTCAGAGCCGCTGGAGCGCGGGTAAGGATTTGTCATGGGAGCCCGTGCGCGTGGAACGCGTGTGCGAAGTGAAGTACGACCACATGCAAGGCGACCGCTTCCGCCACGCGGCGATCTTCCAGCGGTGGCGTCCCGACAAGGAGCCGAAGGACTGCACGTATGCACAGCTCGAGGTGACGGCTCCCTACGAACTCGAGAGAGTGTTTGGCGCCAGCGGCGGGCGGTGAGTGACGTGACCCCGAGTCGACAGAGAACCACCGACGACGGCACTCGGACCAAGGCCGACGACCGACGCATTAGCACTCTGTCTGCGAGCGAAGCGCGACGCCTTGCGCTTGGATCGCTGGGATTCGGCGTGCGCAGGCCCCTACGGGCGAATGCGGGCCACGTCCGTGCGACGGCGCAGCGGCTCGGCGCGATCCAGATCGATTCGGTCAACGTCCTCGCGCGCGCACACTACCTGCCGACGTTCTCCCGGTATGGACCGTATGCTTCGGCGGCGCTCGACGATCTCGCGTATCGAACGCGCGCGCTTTTCGAGTATTGGGGCCACGCCGCGTGCTTTCTGCCGATCGATCTGTTCCCGCTTCTGCAGTGGCGGATGCAGCGGCAGGTTCAAGCCTGGTCCGCCGTGGGCAGGCGACAACGCGAGTTCAGCGAAGCCGTTTACCGCGAAATCGCCGAACGGGGCCCCCTCGCCGCCGGCGATCTATCGATGGGCGGAAAGAGCACGGGGCCATGGTGGGGCTGGTCCGCAGGCAAGGAGGCCGTTGAACTGCTGTTCCGCCAGGGGCGCGTGGCCGTCTCGGGGCGCCGCAACTTCGAGCGACAGTACGACGTGACCGAACGCGTGATTCCGGAAGCCGTGCGGCGGGTTCCGGTGCCGGCAATCGAGGACGCGCAGAAAGCCCTCATCCTCCGCGCCGTTGGTGCGATGGGCGTCGGCACCGCGAGACAGATCCTTCAGTACTTCCACATCGACGCCTGGTGGGACCGCCTGACCGTGAACGGGCGCCGCAAACCCGTGAAAGCCGATCGTCTGTTCGACGAGCTCGTGGAGGACGGCCGCTTGATGCGGGCGCGGGTCGAAGGCTGGGGGCAGCGCGCATACGTCGCGCCTGATGCGCGGATACCACGCTCGATTCACGCCCGGGCGATCGTGTCGCCGTTCGACCCCGTCTTGTGGGAGCGGCAGTGGACGCGCGCGGTGTTCGGCTTCGACTATCAGATCGAGATCTATGTGCCCGCCCCCAAGCGCGTCTACGGCTACTACGTGCTGCCGTTCCTTTTCGACGATCGCTTCGCGGCACGGGTCGATCTGAAAGCGGATCGCGCATCATCGACGCTGCTGGTGCGCGCCGCTTATGTCGAACCGCATGCCATGCCGGCGGCCGTGGCTGCGGCGCTTGCCGCGGAACTGCGCTCGATGGCCGGCTGGCTTTCGCTCGAACGGTTCGTTGTCGAGAACAAAGGGAATCTGGCCGGCTCCCTGAAACGGGAGCTTCGCTCGAATCGCACGTGAAGATTCGATGATCAGTGCGACGATGCCGGGCGCGCAGGACACGCGAACATGAACGACAGCCGTTCCATCGACGACACGGTCCATCCGGTCCATGCGGACGAGAGCGCACGGGTGCTCGAGGTGTGGGAGGCATCGGTGCGGGCCACACACGAGTTCCTCGGTGAAGCGGACATTCAGTTCTTCAAGCCGCTGGTGCTCGGCGAGCTGTTCGGCCTGGAGCATCTCGTCTGCCTGCGCGATCGCGAGGGAACCCTGGTCGGGTTTGCGGGCGTCTCGCATGGGAAGCTCGAGGCATTGTTCGTGGAGCCCTCGTGGCACCGGTGTGGCATCGGCCGGGTTCTGACGCGGTATGCCGTCACGCAGCTCGGCGCGGACAAAGTCGACGTGAACGAGCAAAACCGGCAGGCGGTTGGATTCTATGAGCACCTCGGGTATGTGGTCGAGGCGCGTTCGGAAGTCGACTCGACGGGAAAGCCGTTTCCGCTGCTCCACATGCGCGTGAAGGGGATATCCTCGTCCCATGAGCGATCGAACCGCGCCGAGGGTCGAAGGCCACGACGGACTGATGTGGATCCGCGGGAGCGGCGTCTGCCGTGACTGGAACGGCATCCGCTACAAGCTTGGAATGTCGGGAAAGAACGTCGGGGCGCAGTCGCTCTCGATGAACGTTGCCATGATTCCGCCCGGCGGGATCGCCGGTGCTCACATCCACGTCGGGTTCGAGGTGATGCTCTACATTCTCGAAGGACGCGTCCGGCACGAGTACGGTGAAGGCCTCGCCAACGTCGTCGATCACGAGGCCGGCGACTTCATCTTCATCGCGCCCGGCGTTCCTCATGAGGTGTTCAACCTCAGCGACACCGATCCCGTCGTCGCCGTCGTCGCGCGATCGAGCGCTGACGAGTGGGACAGAATCGTGCCGTATGAACGTCCGTCGACACACGCTTCGTAGAGCATGCGCATCTGGGATGTGCCCGCAGGGTATCTGAGCCGACAGAGCCTGCTGGGCGAGCATCGCGAGCTGCACGGTCTCCACTCGATCCTCGTCCACGGCAAGAGGGGCTATTCCCGCCACCCGGAGACGCTGCGGTGGGTCGGCTGTGCGGCCGCGTTGATCCGGCGGCACGATCTGCTCGCTGCGGAGATGCGCCTGCGCGGCTACACCGATCGCACGCCGCTCGTGAGCGTCGGGCGGACGCGCTGGCCGTCGGTGTTCGTGACCAGCCCCGTCGAGCAGTACGCCTTGCTCAAATTCAAATACGGCCCGGACGTTTCCGGCCGCATTCGCCTGCCGCGCACGACCCAGGAACTGTGGGCGCAGCACAAGTATTCCGTGATGGCACGCGATCCGGGCCGGTATCGCGATCTGGGCCGCGAGACCGCGCGGCTCCGCGCTCGCGCCAGCTTTACCGAGCTGGCCGAGGAACTCACCGTTCTGCTTCGCCAGCCTCCTCGCGGTGGACGCCTGGGCACGGCCGTCGAACACATGTGGGGATATGTCTCGCGGAGTGCCGATCCGGCCGAGCGCAAGGCCGCGCGACGGTCGCTTGCAGCGCTCCTCCGGCTCACCCAACAGCTGGCCGTCCGCCAGGCGGAGCGCTATCTGCTCGCATCCACCGCGCTCAGCGAACTGTCGTTATACGCCTGAGGAACCAGCCGTAGGCAATCTACGTCCAATGCTGTAGACTGCCTACTGCCTCGGGAGGACAGCTGCATGGCCCCAAGCGAACGCGATCTGGACGACGAGATCCGCGGCCATCTCGCCTTGAGCATCAAAGAAGCCATCGAGCGCGGCGAGAGCCCCGACGAGGCGCGGCGCCGTGCGGTCGCGGAGTTCGGCTACGTCGGCAACGTCCGCGAGTCGGTGCGCCGCGTCTGGTACAGCCGCCTTTACGAGGCGCTGGATGATCTGCGCCGCGATTTCCGTTTCGCGGCGCGCGTCCTCAGGAGGTCGCCCGGTTTCACGCTCGTGGCCGTCGTCACGCTCGCAGTTGCGATCGGCGCCAATGCCGTCGTCTTCGGCGTGATGAACGGCCTCGTACTCCGACCACTCGACGTGCCGGAGCCGGAATCGTTGTACGGCATCGAGCACGCGAACGAGCACTCGATGTACGAGTCGTATCCGGATTACCGGGATATGCGCGATCGTAACCGCAGCTTCGACGGGCTGGCCGCGTTCACCATCTCCCAGGCGGGGATCGACACGGGCGAGCGCGCCGCGCGCGCATGGGTCTTCGATGCGACCGGGAACTACTTCGATGTTCTGAAACTTCAGCCACACCTTGGCCGCTTTTTTCACGCGAGCGACGAACGGGGACCGAACAGCGCGCCGTTCATCGTGCTCGGCTACGACTACTGGCAGAAGCACTTCCAGACGGATCCAGGCGTGGTGGGACGAGCCGTGCGGTTGAACGGACATCCTTTCACCATCATCGGCGTGGCGCCGAAGGGGTTTCACGGTACGCTGGCGTTCGGCGTTGCCGATTTCTACGTTCCATTCGTGAACCTCGAACAGATCGATGGCCGGAACCTGCTCGAGGTTCGGGCGACGCAGTCGATGTTCATGACGTTCGGCCATCTAAAGCCGGGCGTGTCGGTGGCGCAGGCCACCGCCGATCTGAATGCGATTGGCGAGTATCTCGACAAGACATACCCGAACGAGCGGGGAGCGACCAGATTCACGCTGGCGCGCCCGGGTCTGTACGGGAATTACCTTGGTCAGCCGATGCGCGCGTTCTTCAGCGCGCTCATGGCGCTCGCTGCTCTCGTGCTGTTCGGCGCCTGCGCCAACCTCGGCGGCCTCTTCGCCGCGCGCGCGTCGGATCGATCTCGTGAAGTGGCGCTCCGGCTGTCGCTCGGCGCCAGCCGCGTCCGCGTCCTGCGCCAGTTGCTCATCGAAGCCGTGCTGATCTCGATGGTGGGCGGTGCGCTCGGCCTCTGGGCAACCATCGCCACACTGCGCGGGCTTGCCGCGTGGCAGCCGATGCCGCGATGGCCGCTGATGGTGCCGGTGAATCCGGATGCGACGATCTATCTGTTCGCCTTCGGGCTTGCGCTCGTCAGCGGGCTTCTGTTTGGCGTCGTCCCCGTCCGGCAGGTCATGCGGACGGATCCGTATCGCATCATCAAGGCCGGACCGGATCCGGTGACGGGTACGCGGCTGGCCGTACGCGACTTCCTGCTCGTGGCGCAGGTCGCGATCTGTGCGATTCTCGTGACCGCATCGCTCGTCGCGCTGCGCGGCTTCGAGCGCGCGCGATCGGCGCGCCTGGGTTTCGATCCCGACGACACGCTGCTGGCCGACACGGACCTTGCCATGGGCGGCTACACCAACGCATTGATCGCATCGATGCAGAAGCGGATGATCGAGACGGTCGCGGCGATTCCCGGCGTGACGTCGGTGGCCGCTGTCGGCCGCCCCCCGCTCGCCGCGTCCGGTTTCCTCTCGTACCTCTACGCGCGCGATGCGACGGATTTCCGGCCGGCCAAGGCCCTCGTCGCCGCGAACCGCTTTCAGATCTCGCCAGAATATCTTCAAGCGGCCCGAACTCGTCTTCTCGCCGGCAGAGCGTTTACGTGGCATGACGACGACCATGCGCCGCGCGTCGCAATTGTGAATGCCCAGACCGCGCGGCTGCTGTTCGGCTCGCCGGAGGCGGCGCTTGGACAGTCGTTCAAGCTCCGCGATCGGACGCTCGTGCACATCGTCGGGGTCGTCGAAAACGGCATATACGAGAATCTCGCGGAGACGCCCCAGGCGGCCGTGTTCATGCCATTGCAGCAGATGTCGATGAGCGAGACCTGGCTTGTCGTACGCGCGGCCGGAGACCCCGGCCCGCTCAGCGCGGCAATCCGCGCGGCGGTTCGCCAGCTGGATCCCGGCCTGCCGCTCTACGTCGAACCGTGGTCCCGTCAGCTCGATTTTGCGCTGTTCCCCGCACGCATGGCGACCATCGCGCTCGCCATCATGGGCGGTGTCGGCGTCCTCCTGGCGATGACGGGGGTCTTCGGCATGTCCGCGTACTCGGTAAGCAAGCGTCTGAAAGAACTCGGAATTCGAATCGCACTCGGCGCGAAGCGCGGCGATATCGTTCGCGTCGCCCTTGGGCGTCCGTTCCGTCTGCTGGCTTCCGGCGCGATCGTCGGTGTGGTGCTGGGCGTCCTCGCCTCGCGCGTGCTCGCGGCGATCGTGTATCAGGCCACGCCGCGCGATCCCGTGGTGCTGGGCGCCGTCGCCGTCATCATGGTGCTGCTGGGCCTGGCGGCTACGTGGGTGCCCGCTCGCCGCGCGCTCTCGGCCGACCCATTGCTGCTTCTCCGGCAGGAGTAGACTAATCCGTTGCGGAGGTACGCATGCCGTCGCAACGTCCTGAACGGTCCGAAGCCGCAGAGTACTACTTCACCTACATCGACCAGGTGCGCCCCGGGGATATCTGCAATACCCTGCGCTCGCAGCGCGACGAGACGCGCACGCGCCTGTGCGCCGTCGACGACGCGCGTGCCGGCCACCGGTATGCGGAAGACAAATGGACGCTGCGCGAAGTGGTGGGCCATCTGGCCGACACGGAGCGACTGTTCGCGATGCGCGCGTTCTGGTTTGCGCGAGGGTTCGACACGCCGCTCCCGAGCTTCGATCAGAACACGGCGATCCACGCCGGAGGATTCAATTCGCGGACGTGGAGCAGCCTGATCGACGAGTTCGCGGCCGCCCGTGACGCGAGCGTCGCCTTCTTCGAAAACCTTCCCGCCGACGCATGGGATCGACGCGGCGTCGCGAGCGGGAATCCGTTCACCGTCCGCGCGCTGGCCTGGCTGGTCGCCGGGCACGTCGAGCACCACATGCGGATCGTCCGCGAACGGTACCTGACGGCGTCCGCGTGACGCATGCGGATCGCCGCCGCCGGAGCGGGGCATGGTGAAGATCCTCGTCAGCGCGTGCGTGCTCGGAGCGCCCGTCCGCTACAACGGCAAGGACAAGAAGAGCAGCCATCCCGTGCTCGACCGCTGGGTCCGGGAAGGACGCGTCGTTTCCGTCTGTCCCGAGGTGCTCGGCGGACTCGGTACGCCGAGGGCTCCATCGGAGATCGTCCGGATCCAGGGGCTTCGGCGCGTCGCCGCCAGCACCGGGCGCGATGTGACCGCCGAATTCGAGCGTGGCGCCGCGCTCGCGCTGGACCAGGCGCTCACGAACGATGTGCGCGTCGCCGTGCTGAAGGAGGGAAGTCCTTCGTGCGGGAGCACGTGGACGTACGACGGGACCTTCAGCGGCACGCGGATCGCGGGCGAAGGCGTTGCAACCGAGTTACTGCGGCGCCGTGGGATTCAGGTCTTCTCCGAAGAGGAAATCGACGCGGCGGACGCGCTGGTCGATAGACTCGAGGCTTCTTGACCATTGACGACTGGAGTCCGGAGTCGTCCGACCACGGTTCCTATTCCCAGGCGAGGTGATGGCGCGTGCGATAGAGCGCGCCGACGATCGCGCCGAACAGGAGGTGCAGCAGGAACAACGACGCGATGCCAGGCACACCGAAACCCTCCCAGAATCGCCCCGGACCGGGCACGAGCGACCAGATGAAGCCGGCAAAGATCGCGTTGCACGCGCCGACGAGCAACCCCGCACCGACGCCTGCCTCATTGAGGATGTACTCGAACACCAGCGCATAGACGAGCCCGGTGATTCCGCCGAACACGAGAAAGGCGATCAGGCCAACCAGCCACGCATGCGTGCCGAACATTGCGGCCAGCCGCAGCTCGAGATGGATGGGCACACCAATGGCGCGCAGCCAGATCATGACCAGGCTCATGGCCAGCGCTCCAGTGACTCCTGCGACGAATGCGCGTGCTGCGTTCACGGTGTCTCCTTCAGGTTGACGAGGGTCTCCACCCTCTCGATGGTACTCCCGATGAGCATGCGTGCGCCAGGTCGGCGCCGCGAACCTCGGCTTTCGGGACGCGCAGTTCCTGCCGCCCGAGCCACGTATCCGCGTGGCAGTCTTCGCGATCATTTCCGGCAGCGGCGTCCTTGCGGCCCATGAACTGGCCATCTTTCATCGCATCCTTCCGCGGCACTCGGTTCGCACATCGAGCGTCGTGCCGACGATCGCTTGCTCGCCTGCGATGTGGCGCTTCGTTCGTGCGTGGCGTTCCGCAGGCGATCGGCCCGTCACGGAAGAGCCGACCATTCTCGGCCCGTGGGCCGCGACAGTCGTCGAGAGCCGCCGATGCCAGCTCGTCCTCGCTGTCGACCTGCACGCCTGCCTCACGCTGCTCTTCGAACTCGAAGCCGAGGCGACGTTTGCCGCGGCCTGGAAAAACGCGCTGACGTCGAGTCTGCGAGAGCTCGGCGTGGCGCGTCCGCGAATTGCCCACGAGATCGCGTCGGGAGGTTTTCGACTGAAGCCGCTCAGCGATGACCGATCCGCGGCCATGCTGTCCGCCGTTGAATTCGTGTGCGAGACGGAGCTGCACTATCAACCTGATCTTTCCGTCGTGCAGCGCAGGCTGAACGAGTTTCCGCACGACCGGCCGCCGGACTACGCGCCCATGATCGCCATCAAGCGGTTGTTCGGCGTTCGTACCTGACCGGGGAATCTGGCGGCTATAATCCGCGCACGATGCCCAGGACTGAAGTGTGGTTGCGCGGCCCGGTCGAGAACGTTCCTTCGTTGCTGCAGCCCGCGGCTCACAGCCTTCTCGAGTGCCGTGAGGAACTCGAGGCCGCCGTCGGGCCGCTCACGCCCGAGCAGATTTGGGAGAGTCGTAACGGCAGCGCATCGATCGGCTATCACCTGCGGCACGCCGCCGCCAGCCTCGATCGGCTCTTCACGTATGCTCGTGGCGCGATGCTGTCGGACGCGCAGCTTGCCGTGCTTCGTCAGGAATCAGCGCCGGACCCGTCGCTCGGCGCGGCTGACCTGCTGGCCGCATTCGACGCGACCGTCGAGCGTGCGCTCGACCAGCTTCGTACGACTGACGTGCGAACGTTGACCGACGGGAGGAGCGTCGGCCGCGCGCGACTGCCTTCAACAGTCCTCGGTCTGTTGTTTCACGGCGCGGAGCACACGCAGCGGCATGCCGGCCAGATCGCCACCCTGGTCAAGATGTTGAGGCCCTAACCGCCGAAGCGGCGATCGAACTCGGCGGACGGGACACCCCTGGTCAGTTCGATGAACGTCCCGTGCCGGACGATCTCTTCAGCCGCGCGAAGAAAACCACCCCATGCCGCGCGGGCGAGTGCCCCGCCGACGCTGATGCGGCGAACGCCGAGCTCCGCCAGTTCGGCGACGGTCGTGAAGTCGCTGCTGACCAGCACGTTTACGGGCGTCGGCGCAACCGCAGTCACGATCGCCTGAATATGCGCCCTGTCCCGGATTCCCGGCGCGAACACGCAATCCGCTCCGGCTTCGCTGTAGGCACTCAGCCGCCGGATGGTTTCATCGAGGTCCGGCCGGCCGACGATGAAGCCCTCCGAGCGCGCCGTGAGCACCAGTCGCGCCCCGGACGGCGCCCGATCGATTGCCTGACGCGCCGCGCGCACGCGCTCGACGGCCAGATCGAAGTCGTAGAGCGGCGACGCCGCGATCTTCGAACTGTCTTCGATCGACAGTCCAGCGATCCCGGTTGCGGCAGCAGCCGTCACGTTCGCGGCGACGTCCGGCGGCTCGACTGCGAAGGCGCCCTCGAAATCCGCGCTGATCGGCAGGCGCACGGCGGCGCTCATTGCACGGTAATGCGATAGAGCATCTTCGAGCGTCACCTGGTTATCGGCATGTCCCAGCGACCATGCGAAACCCGAGCTCGTCGTCGCGAGAGCGCGGAACCCGAGCTGCTCGAGCAGCACGGCGCCGCCGGGGTCCCATGGATTTGGAATGACGAAACACCCGGCCTGGTGCAGATCGTGCAGGATGCTGCATTTCTCCTCGAGCGTCATGAATTCGATTCAACCACAGCCTCGCGCTCTAATCGGACCAAATCGACGATGGCCTTGCGGGCCCGGTCGACTTGTACGGCAGACTGGGGACACCCAGATGGATTTCACACTCACGAGCACTCTGCAGATCCTCGAGCGCACGCCCGGCGTGTTCCGCGCATTGCTCGCCGGGTTGTCGGCGGACTGGACGGAACCCAACGAAGGGGAGGGCACGTTCAACGCCGTCGACAATCTCGGGCACCTGATCCACGGCGAACGCACGGACTGGATCCCTCGCGCGCGTTTGATCCTCGCGCAGGGAGAAACGGTGCGCTTCGAACCGTTCGATCGCGACGGACACCGGGCGGCAGCGAAGCAGACCGTAGCCGCACTGCTCGACGAGTTCGACGACCTGCGCACCGGCAATCTTGCAACGTTGCGTGGATGGCGGCTGACCGACCGCGAGCTCCTACTGGAAGGGGAGCATCCGACGTTCGGCCCGGTCACGCTGCGCCAGCTGCTCGCGGCCTGGGCGGCACACGACCTCGGCCACATCGCGCAGACATCGCGCGTACTGGCCAAACAATATCGCGAGACCGTCGGGCCATGGCGCGCGTTTCTGCCCGTGATGGATCGTTGATCTTCTGTTCGCCCCTGCGGAGGCGTTCGTTATACCATTGTGCCCCCCGGGCTGAACGGCGTCCGCGACGACGGCAACGACAACGCAAAGGACATGCGATGCGCAAGCTCCTCTGGGTTTCTTCGCTTCTCGCCCTTATGGTTCCGCGCCCTTGCGAGGCGCAGCTCTCCAATCTGGTTCCGAAGCTCATTCTGGAAGGAATTACGACTGCCGGCGGCGAAAACCCCGGACTTCCACACGCTGGACACTTCACCCTGGAAGATCCGACGTTCGGCGGCTCGCAGGCCGCCTCGCAGATCGGCGCCGTGGGCCAGCAGGCCGTCCTCGCAGTCGTCACGTTCAACGATCGGATGCGCAGCCAGTTGGCCAATTTTCCGCTGGGATCCTCGTCCGGCGGTTTCACCTACACGTTCGATCCGTCAACGGGCGCGTACATCCGCTCGAGCTCGAGTTTTGGTCCCTCGTTCACCGAACGCGCGTTGACGCTCGGGCGCCGACGCGCGTCGTTCGGCATGAACTATCAGCACACGACGTTCAGTTCGTTCGGCGGCGAGGATCTGCACAACGGGTCGATTGCGTTTTATCTGCCGCACACCGACTGCTGCAATGCGACGGTGCCCCCGCCGAGCCCGCTCACTCCGGGTTTCGAAGGCGACTGGATGGAAGCCGCGCTCGACATCAGTACTACGACTGACACGTTCGCGTTCTTCGCGAACTATGGTGTGACCGATCGGCTCGATGTTGGAGTCGCCATCCCGTTCACGCACGTGAGCCTCGATACCACCGTGCATGCGACCATTCTGCGTCTCGCGACGGGGGCGCATTCGCTCGTGCACACCTTCGCCACCGGACAGGACGTCATCACGAAAGACTTCACGAGTTCCGGGACCGCCTCAGGAGTCGGCGACATCGTCCTGCGGACGAAGTACAGCCTGTATCACAAAGGCAGCAGTGCGGTCGCGGCGGCACTCGATCTTCGGCTGCCGAGCGGCGATTCCGACAACCTGCTGGGCATCGGAACGACACAGGGCAAGATGTATGTGATCGCGTCGGCTGAATCAGGGATGTTTTCGCCGCACGTGAACTTCGGTTATACCGCCTCGGGCTCGGGTGACAAGATCGGCGCGTACGGCGTTCCTGTCGTGGGCGTGAGCGACGAGGTGAACTACGCCGGCGGCGTCGACTTCATTCCCGCGCCGCAGTTCACGGTCACCGGCGACATCATCGGCCGGACCCTGCGGGGCGCCGGCAGCGTCGAAGCGCAGACGATCTCGCTCCAGTATTCGGCGAACGCGACGAGCACCACGAATCCCATCAGCGGCCAGCCGTACCGCGAACTCGCATTCACGCCCGGTAATCTCAACCTGGTCCTGGGCGCCGCCGGCGTGAAATACAACCCGACGGGAAACGTGCTGCTGACGGGAAGCGTCCTGTTTCCGTTCACGAGCGGGGGCCTGAAGTCGAAGGTCTCCTTCGTCCTGGGCGTCGACATCGCATTCGGACAGTAAGAGCGCGCGTCGCGTGCAATGCGGGTGCTCGGCGCAGGCTCCATTGCCAGCTTCAGCGGAAGTCCACACGTGCGATGCGCCAGGCGCCGTTTGTCTTCTCGAGGCGGAATACCGCATCCCGATCGGCGTCCGGCACCGAACCGGCACGCAGGTCCACGTGCGAGGAGATGCGGCAACGCACGATGGCGGCGGCTCCGCCGGGGTCGATTTCCGGAGCCTGCGCCTGCAGTCCGATGCGCTGGCTCTTGACGTTCTTGAACTGGTCGCGCAGCGCCTTGGCGTTCACCGACGGATACAACGCCTGAATCGCTTCGACGTCCCGTCCGTCCCACGCCTGGCGATAGCTCTCCAGCACCTGCTGAATCGCGCGCAGATCCGATTCGCGCATGGCGCGCGCTGACGCGGCCGCATCTTTCGCGGGGCCCGCAGCGTTCGATCCGCCGGCCGACGCCGATGCGCGCGCGTTGAGTTCGTCGGTCCGCCGCTGCAACTCGCGCTTCACGTCGTCGCGTGACGGATCGAGCCCGGCGGCCTGGCGGAGTAAGGGTACGGCCTGAGCGGCGTCGAGGCCCCGCGACTGCTCGAGGAGGGAAGTGACGCGCACGCTCTGCGATTCGCGGGCCGCCGCGCGCCGCGTGTCGCTCAATTGACGCGCGAGCGCCGCCGCCGTCGGATTGTCGGGCTCGGCGGCCACCGCCTGTGTCAGTTCCGACTCGGCATCGTCCAGGCGTTTCTGCGACAGCAGCACGCGCGCCTGCTCGGCGTGCCGCTCGGCGGTTGCGTGCCGCTCCGCACGCGTCCGTTCAGCGGCGGCGATCGCGCCGCGATACAGTTGCGCGGCTTCCTTGTCCGCCGTCACCTGCGCGAGCAGGTCCTCCGCGCCGCTCGCTTTCGATGCATCCTTTGCGCGTTTTTCCGCCTTCCCGAATTCGTCGGTGCCTGCGGCCCCTGCCGCCACGGCCGCCGAGCGCGCGCGCGACGTGTCGCGCGCCGCATCCCGTCGGATCAGATCGATGACGCGAGCGGCCGCGTTGTGCGCGGGGTCCAGACGGTTCGCTGTCAGCGCGTATTCGATGGCGCGGTCAACGGAGCCGTTCTTGTACGCATCGGTCGCGCGCCGGACGAAGACCGACGGATCGTTCGAGGATGCCGTAACTGCGGCCCTGTATCCCTTTTCCGCTTCGCCGTAGAGCGCGACCGCCCGCGGGGCATCCTCGACGCTCGTCAGCGCGGCGGCCTGCTGAAATTTCGATGCGGCGTCTGCATACTCCCGCTGCTTCGCCGCGTCGCTGCCTGACGCCTCCGCGGCCGCGTCCGATGCACTCTTGGCTGCCGCCGAGCGGGCGCTGTTGACGAACTCGACGAGCACCTGATCGTGCGTGTCGTGATAACCGGTGACCGCGGTCTGCAGGGCGCGGTCCAGGTGGCCTTCGGCGCTCAGGCGTCGCGCCTCCTGCAGAATCGCGGCGGCTGACCGCGTGGACGTCGTCGCGGGCGTCGCAGTCGTGGTGACGGCGCGGCTCGGGCGGAACACAACGAACGCTGCGGCGGCGGCGATCAGTCCGCCGACGAGGAGGATCGCGATCCCCGCCCGCGGAACGCCTCGCGCCGGACGACTCGCGGATTGCGCGCGTTGTGCCGGAGGCGCGGGCTGCGGTGGCCGGCCCGCTGCCACTGGCTGGACCTTCTCGGCCGTGCGGCGGTCGGCTTCGGTCGCGGCGGCGCGCTGCAGCGCTTCCTGTCGTGCGGCCTCGAGCGCCATGCTTATCGGATTGGTCCGCTCACTGGCGGGGCGCGTCTCGTCGGCCGCCGAGAGCAGCGCCGCGGCTTCTTCGCGTTCGCGCTTCGCGTGTGCCTCCGCTTCTTTGGTCAGCCGCGCGCTCTCCTCGCGTTCGGCCTGTTCGCGGCGGCTCTTGTCGCGCTCCGCTTGCTCCCGTGCGTCTCGCTCGGCCTGAACCTTCGCGCGGCGTTCTGCCTCTTCACGCTCGCGTTGCTGCTGCGCAGCCTTCTCGCGCGCCTCCCGGTCGGCGTTTTCCCGCGCCTCACGCTCCGATTTCTTGCGGGCTTCGTGTTCCGCCTTCTCGCGAGCTTCGCGGTCAGCCCTTTCACGGGCTTCGCGCTCTGCCTTCTCGCGAGCCTCACGCTCGACTTTTTCGCGAGCCTGCCGATCCGCTTGCTCGCGGGCCTCGCGCTCTGAAGCTTCGCGCCGCGCTCTCTCTTGCGCCTCGCGCTCCGCCGCTTCGCGTGCTTCCCGTTCGGCCTTCTCTTTCGCCTGTCGTTCGGCGGCTTCGCGAGCTTCAGCTTCACGTTCCGCGCGCTTCGCGGCCTCGCGTTCCGCGGCTTCACGCGCGAGCCGCTCCGCTTCCGCCCGCTCGCGCCGTTGCCGCTCTGCCTGTTCATGTGCGAGGCGTTCACGTTCCGCCTGCTCAAGTGCGAGCCGCTCCCGCTCCGCCTGCTCACGCGCGGCTTCTTCGCGTGCGCGCTGCTCCTGTTCAGCCCGCTCGCGTTCCTTGCGTTCCACAGTTTCACGCGCGAGCCGCTCCGCTTCCTCCCGTTCGCGCCGTTGCCGCTCCGCCTCCTCACGTGCGATCCGTTCCCGCTCTGCCTGCTCTCGCGCGAGCCGCTCCCGTTCCGCCTGCTCTCGTGCGAGCCGTTCACGCTCAGCCTGCTCTCGTGCGAGCCGCTCGCGCTCCGCGATGACCCGCGCCTCTTCGGCGCGCCGGCGCTCCTCGAGCGCGTTTCCGGCCTTCTCGCGGGTCGACAGCGCGGCGGCATTCTGCGGATCCAGTTCGAGCGCCAGAGCGGCAGCGTTTATCGCACCGGCCAGGTCTCCATCCGCGAACATCCGCTCTGCGGCTTCAACGTGCTTGCGCAATGCCAGCTGTCGACGGGCCTCTGCTTCCGCTTCAGCGCGGCGCTGGGCGAGCGCGCGCCCGAGCGAAGAAAGCTCCGTGTCGTTTGGAACCGCCGTCGCGGCGCGCTGGATCGCTGCTTCGGCCGCCGGCCAGTCGCCAGCCGCGATGGCCGCCCGCGCCGCACCTTTCTCCGACGACGCCTCTTCGAGCGCGCGTTGACGGGCGTCGATGCGTGACTGCACTTCCGCGCTCGCGGCCTCCACCATGGGGTGCGGCGGGGTGAATGCCTGGAGCAGCGCGGCTGCCCCGTCGAGATCGCCCGCGCGGACGGCGCTTCGTGCCGCTGCGACGGCACTCGACGCGCGCTGTTCGTGTTCGAGTTCTCTCCGTCGCGCCTCGAGCGCTTCGAGGGCCTGTTCCTTCAGGGCGGCCGCGTCGCTGTGGGCGGGATCGAAGGCGAGTGCTTCGTTCGCCGCCCTCAGGGCGGCCTCGAGTGCGCCTTCCGACAGATGCACGCGTGCCCGCTCGAGCGCGTTCGCGACCGCGCGTTCGCGCTCGCGCCGTTGTTCCGCTTCGCGGCGCGCCTCCTGCACCTGCCGCCTGAGCGTCTGCGCTTGTGGATGCGCGGGCCTTCGTTCGAGCGACTGCTGGATCAACTGTTCGGCTCGTGTCAGAGATCCTTCCGCGATCCGCGCCTGCGCCTCGGCGAGCCAGCCCGCGATCTGCTGGTCCTCGAGGGCGCCGTGCGCACGCGACAGCAGCTCGAAGACGCGTGGCTCCTCGGGATTGAGGACGGCGGCAAGTTCGCACTGCTCGATCGCCTGGTCGTACCGCGCCTCATTGAAATGTCGCGTCGCTTCGTCCAGATGCAGCTGGATCTGCGCCTCGCGCCGCCGGGCGATCCCCTCGAAGTTCGGCACGCGCGGCGTCGCCGACGGCGTTCTTACGCCTCCGCCGCTTCCCGGGTCAGATTTTCGAGGTGTTCCCTCAGGGAGGTCGCTGCGGCGGATGATGACGGTCGCATCGGCATCGGGTCGGTCCGCCAGCGCCTTCAAGAAAGCTGTGGTGTCCGCCGACATCAATTCCAGCGTTTGATAGCGATCCTCGGGCCGGCGTTCAATCGCTTTTTCGACTATCCGCTCCAGTGCCGGGTCGATCGTCGGATCCACCTCCCGCAGCGGCGGCGGCGCCTCATGCGTGATCTTGTGGAGGACGACGTGCATCCCCTCCCCTGAATAGGCTTTCTTGTAGGTCAGCAGCTCGTACAGAACCAGCCCGACCGAGAAGATGTCGCTCCGATGATCGATGCCCCGGCCCTCGATCTGTTCCGGCGACATGTAGTGCGGCGTGCCGAGCAGCGCGCCCGACTGCGTCAATCCCGAGGAGTTGTCGTGTGTGAGCCGTGCGAGGCCGAAGTCGAGGATCTTCAGCGTTCCGTTGCCCGTGATCATCAGGTTCGCGGGCTTGATGTCGCGATGGATGATGCCCAGCCGATGCGCATAGCCGAGCCCCGCACAGAGTTCCAGCAGCAGCTGCAGCCGCCGCTGGAGCACGACAGGCGCCTTTCGCCGGATCATCTCGGCCATCGTCTCGCCGTCGAGGTATTCCATGGCGAGGAAGGGATGTCCGCCGTCCTCGCCGACGTCGAAGATGGTGACGATGTTGGTGTGGCTGAGGGCGGCGGCCGAGCGCGCTTCACGAGCGAACCGCTCGCGCAGGTCGTCGTCGTCGACGGCAAGGACCTTGATGGCCAGCGTGCGGCGGAGCAGCGGATCGCGGGCGAGGTAGAGAACGCCCATGCCGCCCGCGCCAAGGCGGTCCACGACTTCATAACGGCCGATGCGAGTGGGCAGGGACCGGCTGGACACAGTCTGCGTCTGCGGCGCAGGAGGAGGCCGCGACCGATTATAGCGTCCGTGGGGGAGGAGGGCATGGAGGAGGAGGACGAGGGACGAGAGTCCTACTAAGAGGCCACGGAGGCCACGGAGGGATCCACAGTACAAGACGACGCGGCCGCACGAGCGGCCGTCCTGTGGGGCCGGCAGAGCCGGCCTCACAGACAGGAAAAAGAGATCCCGAAATGATCCGCCTTGACCGCCTCGTGCGGTTCATTTCGGGATCTCTTTTCCCTGTCTGCCACGCGCTTCGCGCGGGCAGGACGGCCGCTCCTCCGTGGCCTTCGTGGCCTCTTAGTGGATCCCCTCGCAGCGCTCCGTCAGTGAGCTATAGTCGCGAAAGCGCATGGCCATCAGTATCGTCCGGCTTGGAACAGCACGGGCCAGGGAAGAAGGGCCGCGCCTCGGCACTGTGCGTCGTCCGCCCCGCGGCGTGCCCAAATCCGACTACGCCAGACAGAACTATTACGATGTCTGGCTGCCGAATCTCGCGCCGAGCGCGGCGCTCATGGCGGACACGAACGTGCTCCACGATCGCAGCCGCTGGCCGGCGTTCGCGCGCCGCTACGAAGCCGAGCTCAAGCAACCGGATGCGTCGCGGCTGCTCGACACGCTCGCTGTCCTCTCGCACACGGCGGATTTCGCGCTCGGCTGTTACTGCGAGGACGAACGGTTCTGCCACCGGTCCATTCTTCGGAAGGCGCTCGCGGCACGCGGCGCGGCAATCCGCGCATGAGTCCCTCCGCCGGCTATTCCGGAACGCCCCTCGCTAAGAAGCTCGGCATCAAAGACGGCATGCGGTGGGCCGCGCTCAACGCACCGGCCGGATACGAGACGTGGCTCGCCGGACTGCCATCGACTGCGACGATCGTCGGGAGACTCACGGCACCTGCGACAGCGGTACATGTGTTCGCGACTAAGCGTTCGGCGCTCGCGCGCACGCTGAAGACGCTTCGCAAGCAACTGCAGCCCGACGGCTTCGTTTGGGTTTCGTGGCCGAAGCGCGCCTCGGGCGTGCCCACCGATATCACCGAGGATGTGATCCGCGAAGTCGCGCTCCCACTCGGATTCGTCGATGTGAAGGTTTGTGCGGTGACCGAAACCTGGTCGGGTTTGAAGCTCACCATTCGCCGCAGCGAACGGAAATGAATGGTACTGCGCGCCGTCGTTCTCACCGCCGCCGTCGTGGTCCTTGCGGCCATCGTCTACACATTGGGTCCGGCGCGCATCGCGGCGCTGATCGGCGCTTCGGGCTGGACGTTTGCGTGGATGATTCTTCTGTATGGCGTCCACATCGCGATCCGCGCCGTGGTTCTTTGGCGCAGCCTTCCATCGGGCACCCTGTCGCTGCGTGACGTTGTTCGCATCCGGTTCGCTGCCGAAGCGGTCGAGATGCTGACGTTCACGGGGCCATTCCTGGCAGAGCCGGCAAAAGGCTGGATGTTCGTGAGCCGGGGCATCTCGGTCGCCGATACGGCCGTCGTCATCGCGTTCGAATATCTGATCTACACGCTGATCGCCGCGGACATTGCGCTCGCCAGCCTTGGTGTCCTCGTCCACCGCAATGCCTTTTCGCCCGCGGTCCGCGGTCCCATTCTCGCGCTGATGGTGTGCCTGGCGCTGTTCACCGCCGGCGTCCTGTTCGCGGCGACGACCGGCATCGGATTGCTGGAGCCGTCCGTGCGGTTCGCGAGGCCATTGCTTGGAAGCCGCCGGACGGCGATCGTGGCCGCCCGCGTGAGAGCCGCCGAAACGCCGCTGCTGGCGCTTCTGCATGGGCGTCCATGGCGCGTCGTCGAAGCCATGGCGGCGGAATTCATCACCCACGGTTTGCTGGTGCTCGAAGTCTGGCTATTGTTTCGGAGCCTGGGGCTGCGGGCCGGCCCTGCGGTGCCGTGGATCGTCGAAGGGGGCGTCAAGTTCATCAACGCCGCGTTCTTTTTCGTGCCGGGACAAATTGGCGCGGCAGAAGGGGTCAACGCGCTGATCGTCCGCGCTCTCGGCTACGCGCCCGCGGTGGGCGTTGCGCTCTCGTTGATGCGCCGTGCCCGCGCGGCCGTCGTCGCCGTGATCGGGGCGATCGCCGCGCCGGCGTTCAAGCGACCCGACTCGCAGCTTGCATAGAATCGACGAAGCGCATGATCGAAATTCGCGCAGTCGTTCTCGAAGGGCATGGCGTTCGGCTCGAGCCCTTGTCGGAGATGCACGGGCCCGGTCTCGCCGAAGCAGTGACCGACGGAGAGCTGTGGCGCCTGTGGTTCACGGTCGTTCCCGAGCCCGCGCAGATCGGCGCGTACATCACGGCCGCTCTCGATGGCCTGAAAGCAGGCCACATGCTGCCCTGGGCCGTCCGCGAGCTGTCGTCCGATCGAATCATCGGGTCGACGCGCTATCACGACATCGTCGCGCCCATCGACCGCGTGGAAATCGGCTACACGTGGTATGCGAAGCGCTGGCAGCGCACGCACGTGAACACGGCGTGCAAGCTGCTCCTGCTGTCGCACGCATTCGATACGCTCGGGTGCGGCGTCGTCGGGTTGCGGACCGACAACTTCAATTTCGGCTCGCAGCGCGCGATCGAAGGACTCGGCGCCCGCAAGGACGGCGTCCTTCGGCATCATCAGGCGCGGCGCGATGGCACCGTCCGCGATTCGGTGATGTACAGCATTCTCTCTTCGGAATGGCGGGACGTCCGCCGGCACCTCGAGTTGCGGCTCGCGCGTCGTGCCGGTGGGTTCGCGGATCCAGCATGACCCAGTACGACTTCCTCGTGGACACCTACCGAACGGAACGGTTGAAGACGCTTTCCGTCTGGGCGCAGGTGCCCGACGCGCGTATGGCGGAGCGCGCCGAAGCGCGCGCCAGGACACCACTCGAGCACATGGTGCACCAGTGCATCAGTGAGGATGCCTGGATGCGGACGATGCTCGGGATCGATGTCGGGCGCGACGCGCTGCCGGCGACGGAGACGCGCGACGCCTTTGTTGCTCACTATGGCGTTTGCTCGGCCGCGCGCCTCGAACGGCTCGCTCAAAGGCCGGAGTCATGGTTCGAGGAGCAGGCGGAGTTCTTCGACGTGCGCCGGTCGCGAGCGTGGATTCTCACGCGCCGGTGCCTCCACTCCGCCCATCACCGCGGCCAGTTGATCGCGGCAATTCGCGCATGGGGTCAGCCACTGTACTCGACATACGGCCCGACGGCGGATACGGGTGGCCTTCCCAAAAACGGCGGTCGAACGATCTACCGTTTCGACGCGGTGGCCGCCGATCAGGCCGCCCCCGTGGATGCGCCGCCGCTGCCCGGCCGAGGCACGGCGGACGTTACCGAGCGGCCCCGGGGCCCGGAACGATAGAATCGCCTCGCAACGGATGCGTTATCTCAGCCAGCTCTTCTCGAACAACCGACGGTGGGCCGAGTCGATGACCGAGGCCGACCCGGACTTCTTCACTCGTCTCGTCCGCCAGCAGGCGCCGCAGTATCTGTGGATCGGCTGCTCCGACAGCCGGGTCCCGGCGAACGAGATCGTCGGATTGCTGCCCGGCGAGATGTTCGTTCATCGAAACGTCGCGAACATCGTCATCCATACCGATCTGAACTGCCTGTCGACGATGCAGTTCGCTGTCGATGTGCTTCGCGTGCAGCACATCATCGTCTGCGGTCACTACGGGTGCGGCGGCGTCCTTGCGGCGCTTCGCGAAGACAAGCTCGGACTCGTCGACAACTGGCTGCGCAACATCTACGACATCCGGAAGAAGTATCAGAAGGAACTCGCGGCGCTCGACTCCGAGAACGCGCGACATCGCAGGCTTGCCGAGCTGAACGTTCTCGAACAGGTGGTGAACGTGAGCCAGACGACCGTCGTGCGCGATGCCTGGCGCCGGGGGCAGACGCTGGTCGTCCATGGATGGATTTATGACATCGCCGACGGGCTCCTGCGTGACCTCGAGTTGACGCTTACGCACGATCGAAATGGCGAAGAAGCGAACCGTTAAGCGGCGGAAGAAAGTCGGAGCGAAATCGGTCGGGCTTGCCCCGACCGAAACATCCGGCGGCGTCGACGCTGCGGCTGAGACGCTTTCGAGTGAGATCGTGTCGGACGGTGGCGCCGTCCTGGCCGCCTACCGCGAACCGTTCGGCGGCACGCCCGTCGTGCTCGCAGCGCTGCCGATTGATCGAGTCGAACCGACGCCGTTTCAACGCGATCCGTCGCTGCCTCACGTCAAACGCCTGATGACGGTGTTCGAGACGCTTGGCCGTTTCCTCGATCCGATCATTGCCGTCCGCCACGACGACAGCTATTGGACGCCCAACGGCAATCATCGCCTTCAGGCCATGCGCAGACTCGGCGCGAAGTCCGTCGTTGCGCTCGTGCTTCCCGATCCCGACGTGGCGTTCAAAATCCTGGCGCTGAACACCGAGAAAGCGCACAACCTCAAGGAGAAGTCGCTCGAAACGATCCGGATGCTTCGCGCGCTCGCGGAGACCCGAACCGGCAAGACCGAGCGCGAGTTCGTCTTCGAATTCGATCAGCCCACGTTTCTGACACTCGGCGCCGCGTACGAGCAGCGCCCGCGGCTGAGCGGCGGTGCGTACCAGTCGCTGCTCCGGCGCATCGAGGATTTCCTGGACGAACGGCTGCCCTCCGCGCTGCGCGAGCGGGAGCGCCGCGCCGCCCGCGTGCTCGCGATTGACGATCAGGTCGGCCGGATCGTGGATCGTCTCAAGAAGAAGGGCTTGACGAGCCCTTATCTGCGCCCCTTCGTCGTCGCGCGTATCAATCCGATCCGCTTTTCGACGTCCACCGAATTCGATTTCGATGACGTACTCGATCGCATGGAGAAGCAGGCCGGCAAGTTCAACGTCGACAAGATCCGCCAGGAGGATGTCGTCAGAGCAGGCGGAGGCGCGGCGGACGGGGACGAGTGAACGTCCCGCGCTGAACCGCCGGACCCGCCGAATCGGCGAACCACGGCACCGCCGGACGACTCCCGGGTGCTCCGCGCTATTTCACTTCACAGGCGCCCGCCGGCGCAGCGTCGGTTGCAGCGAGCGGCGCAACGCCCGCGCCGGACAGCGCGCGATTCAGCGCCGTCAGATCCTCTCCGATCACCCTTCGATACGACGCCAGCGCCGTGGCGGCCTGCGCACAGCTGGCCGCGATTGCGGCGGCCGTGCTTGGTGTCGGCGCCGCGTCACCCTGATCGACCTCCGACAGTTCATCGACCGCGCTTCGGCCCCCGGCCAGTGCTGTGATCGCGGCAGCTGCGTTGCGATTGAATGCGTCTCTGGCGGAGCTGACGTCCGACGCCTGCGATGCCGACGTACGGCGCTGGACGTCGTCGAGCAGCGCCCGGAGGCTGTGAACGGCGTCGTGCACCCGGTTGATCGCCGCCGTGAGGCCGCGCTCGGCGTCGAGCTGAGTCGCGAGATCGGCGGCGCTTGCCGTGCTCCGCGGATCGTTGCGCACCGTCAACATCCGTGATGCTGACGCGCCGTCGGCCGCGATCGTCATCCGATACGTCCCTGGGAGCACGAGCGGGCCGAGCGGCTGCTGTCTTGGCGACGCTCCACGGACGGCTGGTGCGATGATCCCGTACGACACGGAAGTCGATGGTCGGCCGTCGCGATCGAAATCCAGGGGAGGTGGCGATGGATATCGAAGGTCCCAGACGAGCCGGTGCATGCCGGGATTGGCCGCCGCAACAGCGGGCGGCGCGAACCAGTACTCGGGCACGTTGGGCATGCGGCTGTCCGCAGCGGGGACAGCGTTCGTGAACTCGCGAACGACGTGGCCTTTCTCGTCCTGAATCGAAATCGAGACCCGGGACACCGCCGATTTCAGGTAGTAGTCGATGACCGCGCCATCGGGCGCATTCTCCCCGCTCAGGATTTCGGGTGGCAGCGGCGTGTCGTGATTGTTGTCCCAGCGCACCCGGGTCGCCGGAGCCGGATTGAACAGAAACACAGGCGTCTCTCCCGCGCGCACCTGCTCGATCTGTCGCAGTGGCGTGACGTCGTCCAGGATCCACAGACCGCGCCCCCACGTGGCGATCACGAGATCGTTGCCATGGACGGTGATGTCGTTGACGGTGATACGCGGAAGATTGAGCTGCAGCGGCGTCCAGCGGGCGCCACGATCGAACGAGACATATGCCCCGGCCTGCGTGCCGGCGTACAGCAGTGACGGCACGCGAGGATCCTCGCGGACGACGCGAGTTGGCACATCGGCCGGCAGTCCGTTGACGATCTCGCGCCATGTCGCGCCGTAATCGGACGTCATCAGCAGGCATGGGCCGTGGCGATCGGAGAGGTCGATCGCGGCGGCATAAGCGATCGACGGATCGTGAGGCGACGCCTCCATCGACCACGTCGTCAACGCGGAATTGGACGAGAAGATCGGCGGCGAGACGTTCTTCCACGTGCGGCCTCGATCTCTCGTCACGTGCACGAGACCGTTCGACGTTGCGGCCCAGAGGACGTCCAAATCGAGAGGCGACGCTGCGAGCGCGACAATCGTGCCCGCGGGCTGACGTCCTGTCGCTTGCGCATCGTTGCGGACGGTGAGGTCGGGGCTGATCCTCGTCCAGGTGACGCGGTCGCTGGATGCGAGCACGTACTGTGCGCCGACGAACATCCAGTGCGGGTCTTTCGCCGACAAATCCATGCCCGGCCGCGGACCGAAGCGATCCTCCGCCGTTGGCGTATACGCCGGCACGACCTGACCGGTCTCGCGATCGAACCGGATGACGCGATGGCCATCGCCGTGGGAATACACGAACCGTGGGTTGAGCGGATCGTCGAAGATGTGTCCCTGTTCGTAGCCGCTGACGGAATTCCAGTCGTTCGGCCGGATTGCACCGTAATCGCTCCGGCTGAGAATCGACACGGTTCCGCTGTCCTGCTGTGCGGCATAGATGCGATAGGGGAACCCCTGGTCCGTCGAGACGAAATACAGCTCGCCGTTCGGAACGACGTACCACGGCGACCACGTGGCGCCGCCGTCGATGCTGATCGTCGGTCCCTGATCGGCGCCGACGATCATCCGCCTCGGGTTCTGCGGGTCGATCCACATCGCGTGTGGATCGTCTCCTCCAGGCGCGCCCTTGATCGCCTCGAGCGTGCGTCCGCCGTCCGTCGAACGATAGACGGAAGTGCCCATCGTGTAGACGACGTTCTGGTCGTGCGGATCGACATACAGGTGTCCACCGGCGCTGGCTAGTCGATCCGTGCCGAGCGTCCAGGAACTGCCGCCGTCATCGGAGCGGTAGAGGCCACCCCCGGATTGTCCCCTCGATAAGGCATACAGTCTGCGTCCGCTGCTGTTCGGGGCGACGGCGATGTCGAGCGTTCCGACCGACCGGGGCAGGCCATCACCCGGCAACCGTGTCCACGTTGTCCCCTCGTCGTGCGATACGAAGATGGCTGGCGGATCGGAGCCCGGCCGTCCCGTCGCGCTCGCGAATACCGTGCCCGGCGCGGACGGATCCCAGACGAGATCCACGATCGCGCTCGATGGGTCGATCGTCAACGCATGTGCCCAGGTGTGCCCGCCATCCGCGCTGCGATACACACCTCGCCCGGGCGACGGACCGTTGTTGTAGAACACCATGGAACCGAAATTCCCGCCGCCTCCCGCGGCCGCCAGGATCAGGTCCGCGTTGTGCGGATCGACGAGGAGTCCCACGATGTACTTCGTGTCCGTGAGACCGGCAGACGACCACGTCGCGCCTGCATCGTCTGACCTGAAGACGCCGGCGCCGAGCGTATTGCTTCCGGTTCCGACATAGACGACGTTCGGATTCGATGCAGCGATCGCGACTGCGCCGATACCCGTGACAGGCAGCGCATCCGAGATCGCGTGCCACGTGGTGCCCCCGCTCGTGCTCTTCCACAGAGCGCCGGCCGGGGTTCCCATGTAATAGACCGATGGATCGTCTGGAACGCCGGCAACCACCCATGCGCGGCCGGCACGGTTCGGGCCGATTGATCGCCAGCGCATGTTGCCGAAATACTGCGCGTCGCCGATGTCCGCCGGCGCGGACTGCAGGAACGCGGCGAAGAGACACACGAGAACGGTTCGGGTCATCGATACTCCGGGGCGAGATCCTATCGCAGCGCCTCGACGGGAGCGCGCCGGGCGGCGGTAGTATCCTTGGTCGGTGGGTGAGAACGGAGCCGAGCGGGTCGTCGTCATCACGGGTGCGAGCTCGGGAATTGGTGCGGCGCTCGCTAATCTGCTCGCGTCGTCAGGCCACCTGGTCGCGCTGGTGGCGCGACGGCGGGACGCGTTGGAAGCAGTCGCCGCCGGCTGTGGCGGACGCGCTCACGTCATTGTTGCCGACGTGTCGCGCCGCGACGACGTCACGCGGGCGGTCGACGAGACGATCGCCCGATTCGGCCGGATCGATGTCTGGGTGAACAATGCCGGCGTGGGCATTACGCGCATGCCGTCGCAGCTCACCGACGAGGACGTGGATACGATGATGCGGGCGAACGTCATGTCGGCGCTGTACGGGATGCAGGAGACGCTGCCGCACTTCAGGTCGCGCGGCCGCGGTCACGTCATCAACGTCTCGTCGATGCTGGGGCGCATTCCCTTCGCGACGTTCCGGTCGGCGTATTGCGGCGCCAAGCACTTCCTGAACGCCCTTACGGCGACGTTTCGCGCAGAACTGGCCGAGACCGACCCGGGCATCGTCGTGTCGCTCGTTTCTCCTGGCGTAGTTCGCACGGATTTCGGTCTGAATGCCGTGCACGGCGGTCCGGACTCGCATCAGTTGCCGGGGTCGCAGAGTGCCGAAGAAGTCGCTGGAGTCATTGCGGACGTGATCGCCGAGCCGCGGCCCGACGTCTACACCCGGCCGGACGGGCGCGAGCGCGTGGTGGGCTACTACGCGTCGCTCGGCGCCAATCCGGAGTAGCGGCCGTGGATCATCTCAACTGGTACTGGATCTGGTGGTCGATGACCGTGCCGCTGGTAGCGGGACTCTCCGCCGCCTGGCCGCTCTGGCTGAAGGAGCAGCCGATCTTCGGCAATCTCGTCGGCACCGGCATCACGTTCGGGTGGGGAATCGCGATGATCCTGCGCGAGCACATCGAGCTCGATCGCATCGTCCAGCGGTGTTTCGCCGACGGTTACGTCTGCTTTCCGACACCGAGCGCCTTCACCCGGTTTGCAGTCTACGCGTTCATCGCGCTCATCGAAACGGCCATCGTGTTCTCCGTCAGCCTGTCGGTGGAAAACCGCGTCCGGCGGCGCGGATACGCGCCGGAATGGCGATGACAACGTCCCGGGCCCCGGCGGAACGTGACGGATTCCTCGGATGGCCATCCCAGCGAAGGAGACGCCGGTGACTGGACACGCCGTCGGGACGTTCGACGTGAAGCTCACGCCGTCTTCGGACGAAGCCGCGAAGCCGTTCGGCCGGATGTCGATCGAGAAACAGTTCCACGGCGCTCTCGACGGAAGCAGCGCCGGCGTGATGCTGAGCGCGGGAACTGACGTGAAGAATTCAGCAGGCTACGTCGCGCTCGAACGCGTGACGGCGTCCCTGGAAGGACGTCGTGGCAGCTTCGTGCTCCAGCACAACGGGCTGATGGATCGCGGCGCGGGACATCTCATGATCTCGATCGTTCCGGATTCGGGAACCGACGGCCTCACCGGAATCTCGGGCACGATGACGATCGAGATCGCCGGCGGCGTTCACCGCTACGATCTGAGCTACGCCTTTCTCACTCGTTGAGGCGTCGGCGTTCTACCGACGACCATTTCCTGCCCGCACGCGCACGGTCGCCGGCTTCGTGAGCTTCTGGCCGCCGACGTCGACCGTGACCGTGTACTCGCCGATCTCCAGCGGTGCGACCGGCGCCGCGCCACGCCCTCCGCGGCCGCGGCCGCTGCTGCCGTTCAGCGGCACGAGCACACGGTTGAAGCCTGCTTTCGCGGGCCCGGTGATCTGGCGGACGACGGTGCCGGCGTGATCGGTCACCGCAATCTGTGCGCTTGCGGCGTCCGTCTTGAGCAGGTAATTGATCACGAACGCTTCAGGCTCGTTCGGTACGTCGATGAACGCGTCGCCGAACAGGTTGTAATTCATCCCCTGATCGCCGAACCCGTACCGCACGCGCGGCTCGATGTCGAACAGATGGGCAGATTCCGCGAGCACGGCGTCGGACAGCTCCTGGAGCGGCGTGATGTCGCCGACCCAGAACGCGCGCCCGTAGGTGCCCAGGACGAGATCGTTCTCGCGCGGATGCACCGTCAAGTCCTGGACCGGCACGGTCGGCAGGTTCGCTTTCATCTGCGACCAATGGCCTCCCGCATCGATCGAGACGAACACGCCCAGGTCGTTTCCGACGAAAAGCAGGCTGCGGCTCTTGCGATCCTGCACGACGACGTTGATCGGCGCCTGCGGCAGATTGCCGGTGATTGCCGTCCACGTCCGGCCGTAATCGTTCGTCCGGTACAGATACGGCGCGAAATCGTCGTTGCGGAACCCGTTTTTCGACACGAAGGCGACGCCCGGTTCGTGCGGCGACGGAAACACGCGGCTGACCCAGCGATCAACCGGCGCTCCGGCCGACGCGAGTGCCGGAGTGACATCGGTCCACGTCGCGCCGTCATTCTGCGTGAGCTGCACCTTGCCGTCGTCTGTCCCGACCCAGATGACGCCGGCCTTTAGTGGCGATTCCGCGATCGTCGTGATCGTGCAGTAGGGGACGTTGTGCCCGACCTTCGACGGGTCGTTCGTCGTGAGGTCCGGGCTGATCTCCTCCCAGGTATCGCCGCGATTGCGCGATCGAAACAGCACCTGGGCCCCGGCGTAAATCACCTGCGGGTCCTGCGGCGACATCGCGATGGGCGCGATCCAGTTGTACCGCAGCCGCGGCTGCCCGGCGGGACGTGTCGGAGCGATCGGCGTGCGGACGCCTGTCAGCTGGTCCATGCGTCCCATCTGATTCAGCTCGCGCGTGTTGTAGACCCAGCGGCTGTCGGTGGGATCGACGACGTTGTACATCCCGTCGCCCGGACCGACAGTGACCCAGTCCTCGAGCGTGATGCCGCCCATCTGTGCGTTGCTCGGCCCCTTCCACGAATCGTGGTCCTGCATGCCGCCGTATATGTGGTACGGGTCGTCCATGTCGACGCCGACGGCGTAGACCTCCCCGACCCCCATGTTGGGGAAATAGGACGCGGTCCTGCCGCCGTCGACCGAGACGCTGACGCCGCCATCGCTGCCGAGAATGATGCGATCCTTGTCCTGAGGGTCCCACCACATCTCACGGAAGTCGCCGAAGGCGCCGCGGAAGAAGTCGGTATTCCAGGTCTTTCCGCCGTCGCGCGAGATGTACATCGAATCGCTCGTCACGATGACCGTACGGTCGTCGTGCGGGTCGACGCGGATCTGATTGAACGAGTACGGCGCCTTGCCACCCGCGACGTTCTCTTCGGTGGCCTTCACCCACGCGCCGCCGCCGTCGTCTGTCCGATACAGCTCGTTGCCGATGATGCCTGCGGCGAGCGGGTTCAGCGCGTCCGCCCTCCGCTGCTCGCCGCTGGGCTTCGGATTCTGATTTTCGATGAGTGCGTAGAGAACCTGCGGATTCTTCTGGTAGATGTCGAGGCCGATGCGACCGAGCTTTCCCGTGGGCAATCCGCCCTCCAGGCGCTTCCAGTTGTCGCCGCCGTCGTCCGTCCGATAGATTCCGCTTCCCGGGCCGCTCTCGACCAGCTGCCACGGCAGCCGCTCCTTCTCGTACATCGCCGCATAAAGGATTTTCGGAGACCGGCGATTGATCACGAGATCGATTGCGCCGATGCCGTCGTCGATGAACAGCACCTTCTTCCACGTCCGGCCGCCGTCAGTCGTTCGAAAGACACCGCGCTCCGCGTTGCGTGAAAAGAGGTGCCCCATGGCCGCAACGTAGACGATGTCGGGATTGGCGGGATCGATGACGATCCGCGCGATGTGATGGGAATCGGGCAGTCCCATGAACGTCCACGTCGCGCCGGCGTCGGTCGATTTGAAGACGCCCTTGCCCGAGTACGACGAACGCGCATTGGCCTGATCGCCCGTGCCGATCCACACGATCGAGGGATCGGACGGCGCGATCGCGATGGCGCCCATGGCCGCACCGCCTATCGAATCGGTGATGTTCCGCCATGTCGTTCCGCCATTCGTGGTCTTCCACACGCCGCCGGATCGGCTGGCGGCGTAAATCGTATACAGGTGGTCGTGTTGTGGCGCGTCGGGGACTGCGACTGACGTGACCCATGCAGCGGTGCGGAATGGGCCGATGTTGCGGAAGGTGAGTCCGTCGACGACGGCATCGAGTCCGCTGGCCGATGGCTGAGCGGCGCGAAATGTCGTGGGGGCGGCGACGAGCGCGAGCGCGGCCGCCGCGGCGGCGATTCGGCTTTTCATCCAGGCTCCAGTGGAGGCATTATCCTCCTATGTGCCGGAACATCCGAACCCTCGCCAATTTCGAGCCGCCAGCGACCGACGGTGAAATCCGCGCGTCCGCACTGCAATTCGTCAGGAAACTGAGTGGCATGAACAAGCCGTCTCGCGCGAACGAAGAGCCGTTCAACCGCGCGGTCGACGAAGTCACCGCTGCGGCGGAGCGGCTGATCCGGTCGCTGTCGGTCAACGCGCCGCCGCGGGACCGCGAGGAGGAGAAGCGCAAGGCGCACGAGCGGGCGATCAAGCGCTTCGCGTAGCCGGCCGCCGCCATCGTGGTCTCGTGTACCATCTGCGCGGAGATACGCGATGGGTACCGGACGACTGGAAGCGTTCAGCGACGGGGTGCTGGCGATCATCATCACGATCATGGTGCTCGATCTGCACGTGCCCGATGGGGACGCCGGATTTGGCGCGCTCCACCCCATCTGGCCGAAGTTCGTCAGCTACGTACTCAGCTTCATTTACCTCGGAATTTACTGGAACAATCACCACCATCTGCTGCACGTGACGCGCCGGGTGAGCGGCGCGGTGCTGTGGGCGAACCTGCACCTGCTGTTCTGGCTCTCGCTCGTGCCCTTCGTCACCTCGTGGGTCGGCGAGAACCATTTCGCGTCCGCTCCGATGGCGCTGTACGGATTCGTCTTCCTGATGGCGGCCATCGCGTACTACGTGCTGCAACTCGCGCTGCTCACGGTGGAAGGTCCGCAGTCGGCTCTCGCGTCTGCGCTTGGCACCGACGTCAAGGGCAAGCTGTCGCCCTTGCTCTACCTCGTTGCGATCCCGATGGCATTTGTCGTCCCCGCGATATCGGGCCTCCTCTACGTCGCGGTCGCGTTGATCTGGCTGGTGCCCGACACCCGCATGGAGCGGGCGATGGCCGCCAGGCGCGAGCCGTCATCATGATCGAAACCGCGCGCCTCCGCATTCGTGATCTCGGCACTCCCGATGCGCCGTTCATCGTCGAACTGCTCAACGATCCGGCATTCCTTCGCTACATCGGGGACCGGGGCGTTCGATCGGATCAGGATGCCGTCGCATACATCGAGAAGGGTCCCGCGGCGAGCTACGCGCGCCACGGCTTCGGCCTCAGCGCGGTCGAAGCGCGCGACGACGGTACGCTGATGGGCATCTGCGGCCTGCTGCAGCGTGACGAACTGGACTCGCCCGATCTCGGATTCGCCTTTCTGCCGCCGTTCCGCAGGCGGGGATTCGCGCGCGAAGCGGCGGAGGCGGTACTGGTCGACGCCGCGGCCCGGCTGGGAATCACGCGTGTGCTGGCGATCACACAGCCCGACAATGCGTCGTCCATGGTGCTGCTGGAGCGCCTGGGGTTCCGGTTCGAGCGGATGGTGAGGAAAGCACCGGCAGACACCGAACTGCGGTTGTACGCGCGGACCCTTTGATCACATCCCAACGGAGGAGACGTGCTGCGCGTCGGACTGACAACCGCGGGCCTGCTCACCTGCTCGAACATCTTCATGACGTTCGCCTGGTATGCCCATCTACGGAATCTTCGCGAGAGGACCTGGTATGTCGCCGCGATCGTGAGCTGGTCGATCGCCCTTGTCGAGTACCTCCTCCAGGTCCCGGCCAATCGGATCGGCTACACGGCCTTCGATCTCGGCCAGCTGAAAATTCTGCAGGAAGTGATCACGCTCTCGGTGTTCGTGCCGTTTGCGGTGTTGTATATGAAGCAGCGTTCAAACTCGATTACGTCTGGGCAGGGTGCTGCCTCATGGGCGCCGTCTACTTCATGTTCCGCGCGTGAATCATGGCCAAATATATTGCATTGCTGCGGGCGATCAACGTGGGCGGCCGGACGGTGAAAATGGAGCGCCTGCGCGCCCTCTTCGAGGACCTCGACTTCGAGGCCGTTGAGACGTTCATCGCGAGCGGCAACGTCATCTTCGACGCTCCGGGGAAGGCGGCCGCACTCGAGCGCGCGATTGAGGCGGCGCTCGAGAAGGCGCTGCGGTTCCCCGTCGGCACTTTTCTGAGAACGCCGAAGGAACTTCAGGAAGCTGTCGCGGCGAGTCCTTTTGCCGACGAAACGCCGGGCGCGTTGTACGTCGGGTTCGGCGCCCGGCCGTTTCCCGCCGGCGCCGCCTCGCGCGTCAAGGCGCTCGAAACGGACGCCGACAGGTTTGCTGTCGTCGGCCGCGAGGTGTACTGGCGCGGTCTCAACGGAATGGGACAAAGCAAGGTGACCGGTGCCGCCGTCGAGAAAGCGCTGGGCTCGCCGGTGACGTTCCGCAGCATCAGCACCATCCGCAAACTTGCCGCCAAATGCGGCTCCGCGCCTGACCCGCAGCGCCGCCGTGCGCCGTAGTATCCTTTCGGCGTCATGACCCTTTTCCAGATAGACGATGCGGGGCTGCTCTTCATCTCGCCGGCTATCGATGACTGGGAGACCTTGTCGGCGCAAGGGATCGACGCCATCATCGATCTCGAAGGCGGCTTCGACGCGTGCATTCCGACGAAGCCGGGATCGTGCCTCTACATCTATTTTCCGATCTACGACGAAGAGCTGCCCGACGCTGCGAGGCTGGACGCAGTCGCTCTTCTCGGCGCGCACCTCGTGCGCAAAGGACACCGCGTGCTTTCGCACTGCGGGATGGGCTTCAATCGCTCGGCGCTGGTCGCCGGACGCATCCTGCACAACCTCGGCATGCCGGGCGAGCTCGTGGTGCAGCGACTGCGTGAGCGCCGTCCGGGCGCTCTCTTCAATGACGTTTTCGCCCGGCACCTGCTCGAGCTGCCATCGCCATCCCATCTGATCGTCACATGAGCCATCCGCCGGAGACGTCCGGCGAGCGAGAAAAAAGACGATGAGGACCACAGCCGTCGCCGTGCTGGCCGCCGTAGCCTGTCTGGGACCTGGCCTCGACGGTGCGGCGCAGTCGCCCGTTTTCAAAGCACCGCCGCCCTCGTTTGCGAATCCGGATCGACGCGCCGCGCTCGCGCGGGCGTTCCCCGAGGTCGATCGCATCATGCGGGACTTCGTTGCGAATGCTCACGTCCCCGGCGCAGGATGGGGCATCGTCATAGACGGCGAGCTGGCTCACGCGGAGACCGCCGGCTATCGCGATCTGGCATCGAAGGCGTCGGTCGAACCCGACACCGTCTTTCGCATCGCGTCGATGACGAAGAGCTTCACCGCGATGTGCATCCTGAAGCTCCGGGATGAGGGACGGCTGTCGCTAGAAGATCCCGCTGAGAAGTACGTGCCCGAACTGCACGGCCTGTCGTATCCGACGAGCGACTCGCCGAAGATCACCATCCGCCATCTGCTCTCGCACGCGGAGGGCTTTCCCGAGGACAACCCGTGGGGCGATCGGCAGCTCGCCGATACCGACGGGGACCTCTCCCGAATGCTGCGTGGCGGCATTCCGTTCTCGCATGCACCAGGAGTGGCGTACGAGTACTCGAACCTGGGATTCGCCATCCTCGGCCGCGTCGTCTCGAACGTCTCGGGGATACCGTACGCGGAATACGTGCAGCGGAACATCCTGACGCCGCTCGGCATGACGTCGACGACGCTCGAGCCCTCGAGCGTGCCGCGCGACAAGCTGGCGATCGGCTACCGCTGGGAAGACGACGAATGGAAGAAGGAACCGATCCTGCCGCATGGTGCATTTGGATCCATGGGCGGCATGCTGACGACCATTCCCGACCTGGCCAGATACGTGTCGGCCTATCTCGATGCCTGGCCGCCGCGCGATGGACCGGAGACGTCGCCAATCCGCCGCTCGTCGCTCCGCGAGATGCAGCATGTGTGGCAGCCGGCTCCCGCGTCGGTAAGCCATGCAGACTCCGGCGCTACGCAGCTCGCGTCCGGGGGCTATGGTTTTGCGCTGCGCATTGCGCAGACCTGCGATTTTCCGCTCGTCGTCTCTCACAGCGGAGGTCTCCCGGGATACGGATCGCAGATGCGCTGGCTGCCGGACTATGGCGTCGGCATCGTCGCCTTCGGCAACCTTCGATACACCGGTTGGGGGACTCCCATCGACGCGGCCATTGCGGCGCTGTCTGCAACCGGCGCGCTGCAGCCCAGAACGGTCCACGCGTCGCCGGCACTCGAGCGGGCGCGCGATGCGATAACGCGGCTGGTGATCCAATGGGATGACCGGTCCGCGGACGCGATCGCCGCGGAGAACCTGTTTCTCGACACCGACAAACCGCATCGGCGCGCCGAACTCGATCGTCTGCACGCGCAGGTCGGCCAGTGCTCGGCAGGGAACGGCTTCGACGACATCGAGAACCCGCTCCGCGGCGAATGGACGGTGCCGTGCGACCGCGGCAGGCTCCGCGTGGCGATCACGCTCGCGCCGACCATGCCGCCGCTCGTGCAATCGTGGATCGTCGGCCCTGCTCCGGCGTCGCCTCCGGCGCGCGCGACCTGCCGGTAACGTGCGCCGCCCCCATGAAATCGGGTGAAAAAGCGTGAAATTGTGCTACCCTTCCGCAGCAAAGATCAAAGGATCGGAGGATCAAAGATCCTTTGATCGTTCGATCTTTGCTAAAGGAGACAGAATGGCGAAGAAGACCGCGACGAAGAAGTCCGCCCGTAAGCCAAACGCCGCTTTCATGAAGCCGATGACCCCGAGCGCGGCGCTCTCCGAAGTCGTTGGCGCCAAGCCGATCCCGCGCACGGAGGTCACGAAGAAGCTGTGGGCCTACATCAAGAAGAACGGCCTGCAGGACAAGAAAAACAAGCGCATGATCAAGGCCGACGACGCGCTGAAGCCGGTGTTCGGCGGCAAGGCGCAGGTCAACATGTTCGAGATGACGAAACTCGTGAACAAGCACCTCCGCGCCTAGTTCATCGCGGCTTTCTTCCTCACGTTCTGCACGATGGCGGATCACCGAATGGTGATCCGCTCCCCCCACACTGAAATGTGATTCGCTGTTCCGGAATGGAGCAGCCCCCCGGCACACACGCTCGATTGGCGGAATCTTGCAGCGGCATGCCGCTTGCCCATCCGGCGGTGAATGTCCAGGACGGAACGCGGGTTTTCGCTGCTCGAGATTCTGCTGGTGCTGGCCATCATGGCGGTGCTTGCCGCGATGGCGGTCCCCATGAGCGGCAACGCCGTCAAATACATCCGCATCAGCGGCGACGCGCGCGACATCTCCAACGCGCTCGCGGTGACGAAGATGCGTGCCGCTTCGAAGTTCACGAAGGCGCGGCTCCTCGTCGATCTGTCCTCGAACAGTTACTACATCCAGACCTACGACAAGACACTGGGCGCCTGGGCGGCTGAAACCGGCACGACGACGCTCTCGTCGTACGTGTCGTTCGGGTATGGCAGCGTCGGCTCGCCGCCATCGAACACGCAGACGTCGATCGGACAGGCGAGCGCCTGTTATGACACCGCTTCGCCGCCGGCCGTCATTGCGAACACGGCATGCGTCGTCTTCAACTCCCGCGGCATCCCGATCCTCGGCGACAGCACCGCGAGCCCGACCGGCGATTCCGCGCTCTACATCGACGACAGCACGTTCGTCTACGGCGTGACCGTCGCCGCCACCGGATTCATCCGCACCTGGCGCACGAACAAGACCGCCACCCCGTCGTGGAGCCTGCAGTGAGGCGCCTCGGCGGCGAGACCGGCACGAGCCTGATGGAAGTGATGATCGCGAGCGCGATCCTCGTGACGCTCATGGCCGGCCTCATGTCGATGATGGCGCTCGCGATCAAGACGACCGAGAACCAGGGGCATCTCGCGGCACGGACGACCGAGTATGCGCAGGACAAGATGGAGCAGCTGCTCGCGTTGGCGTTCACTGACGGCGTCAGCGACACCCGGACGTTCCCCGCCACGGGTTCCGGCGGTTCGGGCCTCGCGATCGGCGGCAGCATCGACGTCGACAATCCGGTCGCGCTCTATGTCGACTACCTCGACGAAAATGGCAACCTCCTCACGTCGTCCGGAACGACCGCGCCCTCCGGATGGTTCTACAAACGTGTATGGAAGGTCGAGTACATGACCGGGTCCACGACACTGAAGAAGATCACCGTGGCGACGTCCACGTCCCGCGGCTTCGGCGGCACGATGACCCCGACGTCGTATCTGACGGTGCTGAAGTCGTTTCCCTTTTAGGAGATGTGGTGCGGGACGAACGCGGATTTTCACTCGTGGAGCTGCTCGTCGCGATGCTGATCATGCTCATCATCTCGGGCGCGGCGACGTCGGCGCTGCTGAAGATGACCAGCACGCAGGCGACGATCTGGAACCGCACCCAGATGCACAGCGGCATCCGCGGCGCGACCGAAGTGATGCAGCAGGAGGTCGGGCAGGCCGGTCGGATCGCGCTGCCCGCAGCGGTGACGCTCAGCGGCGATGTCACGACGCTGAACAGTTCATCGACGGTTGCCGTCAGCTCGGTCACCGGCATGTTCCCGAATGAATACCTCACCATCGATGCCGGCTCCAAGCAGGAGACGGTACAGATCACGGCCGTCGGCACGTCGCCGGCGCAAATCACCGGAGTGTTCACGATCCCGCACTCGAGCGGCGCGGCGGTGGCGGTGTTCGGCGCCTTTCAGGCCGGCATCGTTCCTCCCTCCGCAACGAACGGGTCGACCGGAACCGTGCTCAAGCTGTTCGGCGATATCAACGGCGACGGCAACATGGTGTACGTCGAATACACCTGCGATACGGCCGGCGGAAACCTGTATCGCAATTCGATGGCGTGGAACACCGCGACCAAGGCTGCCGCGACGGCATCGCAGATTCTGCTGTCGAACATCATCGCGAATCCCGGCGGCACGGCCTGCTTCACGTATCAGACGAGCACGGCGTTCGGCGTGGACTTCATCACGAACGTCGCAATTACGCTCACAGTGCAGACGCAACAAATCGATCCCGTGACCAAGACCTATCAAACGGAAACGAAGGCGCTCCTGAACGTGGCGCCCCGCAACATCGTCAATGCCGCGGCGCTCGCGTTCATGGGACAGCTGCCCTTGCGCGTCCAGCCGACGCCGGCGGCTATCACGAATCTTCTGCCATGACGTCACACGCCCCCGGCCGGCGATCCGAAGAACGCGGCATCGCGCTCATCGTCACGATGTTCCTGATGGCGTCGCTCTCGGCGCTCGCCGTCTCGCTGATGTTCCTGTCGAACACCGAAACCGCGTCGACGCGCAACTACAAGACGATGTCGCAGGCGCGCTATGCCGGGGAAGCGGGCGTCCACGCTGCGATTAATTATCTGCTGTCGACCAGTTACACCAACACCGCCCCCGCGTTGCCGTTCACCGGGTATGACGTCACGAAGTCGCCGGTGACGTGCACGGCCGGCTGCGGGCACAACACGACCAGCACGTGCGACGCATCGAGCGTGTCGAATGCGGTGAGCACCGGCTGCGTTGTGCTGTCGGGGCTGTCGGGGACCAGTTCGAACTATCCGGATGCCACCATTGCTACGGCATTCAGCACTGCCGCGCAGGGAACGCTGGCCACCAATGCATCGGGTACGACCACGAACGCCGCGATGGGGACCGTCACGTATTCGGCGGCAGCGATCCTGCTGAGCATGCAGCAGCTCACGGTGTTTGGAGGCGCCAAGGTCACTGTTCAGACGTGGCAGATCATCGGCGACGGCACGGTTCCCGGACCGACGCCCGCGACAGTCGAGGTCACCGCGACGATCGAGCGTGGGCCGACGGGTCTCGTGAAGGAAGCCGTGTTCGCGTCGAATCCGGGGTGCGGCGCCATCACCATGGCGGGCAACGAAGTCACCGACAGCTACGACTCGTCGGCGGCGCTCGGGAGCAACGGAAAACCGGTCACCTCGAATTCCGGCGGGTCCGTCGGGACGAACGGCAACCTGGACATCGGCGGCAACGTGACGATTCACGGGATGCTGGAGACGCCGAAGACCGGCGTTGGCAACTGCACATCCGGCAGCGTCACGGCCGAAACGTCGAGCGGCAACGCGACCGTCGATTCGGGTTACGTCAGCATTCCTCAGACCAGAACAATGACCGATCCCGTTGCGCCGAGTCCGATGCCCGGGACGACGTCACTGCAGATCAAATCGAGCACGACGTGCCTCGACATTCAGGTGTATCTGTCGGGCGGCGCGTTGTGCACGGGCAGCGGTGGCAACTTCACGATTACCGGAAACGGAGGCACCGTCGCCTTACCGAACGTCAGCATCTCGAGCGGATCGTTGACGTTCGCGGGCGGGACGAGCTCTACGGTCAACGTGAACATCAATACCATTTCGCTGTCCGGCGGCGCGGTCGTGGGCGAAACGTCCGGCACGTCGGTCGTGATGAATGTCGCAGGACAGGGGGTCAGCAGTTCGGGCACGGTCCTCGACTTCACGGGGGGCTCGTTGTCGACCAATTCGTACAATCCCGCCCACTTCGAGATTCTGTATGCCGGAACCGCCAACCTGAAGATGACCGGCAACGCCGGGTCCTCGGCGCTGGTCTACGCCCCCGAAGCGCAGTTCACGATGTCGGGCACGACGGATTTCTACGGCGCAATCATCAGCAACAAGTTCACCGATACCGGCGGCGCCACGGTCCACTACGACCGCAGCCTCGGATCGGAATTCCCGACCGTCAGCAACTACGCGCTGACGGCGTTTACCTGGAAGAAATACTAAGCCTCCGGCCGACACGGCCGCCCCGCCGACTGGCGCGCGCACAGTCCGCCGCGCTACCATCTGATCTTCCATGACGTCCCCGACCGCAGGTGCGCCTGCAGCTCCGTTATCCTTTCGGGACGTCATGCGGCTGACCGTGATGCGGCGCGTCTGGTACGCGCAGGTCGTCAGTCTGCTCGGCGACTTCCTCGCGCTCTTCGCGGTCATCAGCGTCGTGTCGTTCCGGCTCCACGGCACGCCGGCGCAGGTCACGGGCGTTCAGATCGCGTACATGCTTCCGTTCGCGCTGATCTCCCCGATCGCGGGCGTGTTCGTCGATCGCTGGCCGGTCAAACCCACGCTCGTGTCGAGCGACCTGATTCGCGCGGTCCTCGTGTGCGCGCTGTTCGTGGCTGGATCGCTCTGGCAGATCTACGTTGTCCTCGGCGCGCTGAGCTGCGTCTCGACGTTCTTTGCGCCCGCGCAGTCGGTGACGATCCGCAGCCACGTGCCGCCGCACGGCCTGATCGCCGCGAACGCGCTCATGCAGCTCGCGATGATGGGCGTCCGGGTCGTCGGCCCGGCTGCGGCCGGTGTTCTCGTGGCGGCATTCGGGCCGAACGTCTGCTATTCCTTCGACGTCGCCAGCTTCCTGGCCTCGGCAGCGCTGATTGGATCGGTCGCGATCGTGCGTCCGAAGAGTTCGGCGCCGGCAGCCAACCGGCCGTCGGGCGGCGTGCAGGCCGTTCTGCACGACATGGCGGAGGGCTCTCGGTTCATCTTCCACCACGCCGCGCTGTCGTTCGTCGTCCTGGCGATGGCGGCCGGGCTCTTCACGATCGGCTGCTTTGGTCCGCTGATCGCGATCTACGTGCGCGAGTCGCTGCATGCGCGGGCCAACGTCTTCGGCATCGTCAGCGCGATGATCGGGGTCGGTATGTTCGTCGGCACGCCGCTGGTGCGGCGTGTATCGGGGACACTGTCCCACACGACGCTCGTGCTCGGAGGCCTCGCAGGCATTGGCGTCGGCGCGCTGATTCTCGGCGCCGTGCCGCTCGTACCGGCGGCGCTCCTCGCGACGTTCGTCCTCGGCTTTACCTTTGCCGGCATCATCGTCCCCGCGCAGACGCTCATGCAGCAGGAGACGCCGCATGCGCTGATGGGACGGATCTCGAGCACCGTGATGTCGGTTGTCTTCTTCGCGCAGCTGCTCGGCCTGGTGCTCTCGGGGATCCTCGCCCAGGAACTCGGGGTACGCCCCGTGTTCATCCTGTGCGCCGGCATCGCCTGGGTGCTCGCCGCGGCCGGGCGATTGCTGCTCACCGCCCGTCCGCATCCGCAGCCCGCGTAGCATGCCCATCACCGTCCGCGCGGCCACCGCGCACGATCATGATTTCGTGGTCGCGACGTCGCGGCGCTTTGCTGCCTTCGGGCCTCCCCCGTGGCGGACGGCAATCGAGGTGGTCGAGGGAGAAGTGCGCTGCCTCGATGACTACTTCGACGGCCGCATGCCCGGCTGCGCGCTGCTGATCGCCGAGCAGGACGGCGGCCGCGCCGGGTTCGCGTTCGTCGAGCGGCACATCGATTACTTCACGCAAATCGAGCAGGCGCATCTCGGGATGCTGGCGGTCGCCGCGGCGGCGCAGGGGACGGGCGCCGCGGCGGCGCTCCTCGAGGCCGCTGAAGCGTGGGCGCGAAGCCACGGCTACGCCACGATGACGCTGAACGTGTTCGAGGCGAACGGCCGCGCGCGGGCGTTCTACGAAAAATCCGGGTTCCGCGTGGAGACCGTTCGCTACACGAAGCCCCTGGCATGATTGGTAGAATCGGCGGATGATCCTTCGCGCGTTCGCCGCCGCCGCGCTAGTGGCTTCGTCCATGCAGATCTCTTCGCCAGTCGAACGCCGAATCGTCGATTCCGTCGACGCGGACAATCCGGGGGCGCTCGCCCTGCTCGAAAAGGCCGTCAACATCAACAGCGGTTCGCAGAACCTCGCGGGTGTCAAAGCGGTCGGCGATCTGTTCCGCGCGGAGTTCGACGCGCTCGGATTCAAGACGACCTGGGTCGACGGCGCGGCGTTCAAGCGCGCAGGCCATCTCGTGGCCGAACATCCCGGTCCCGGTCCGAAGATCCTGCTGATTGGTCACCTCGATACCGTCTTCGAGGCGGACAGCCCGTTCCAGAAGTTCCAGCGGCTCGACGATCGCACGGCGAAAGGCCCGGGCATCATCGACATGAAAGGCGGCGACGTCATCATTGTTTACGCGCTCAAGGCTCTGAAAGCGGTGGGCGCACTCGATCATGCCAACGTCGTCGTCGTGATGACGGGAGACGAGGAGGACACGGGTGAGCCGCAGGCGCTCGCGCGGCAGGCGCTCGTCGATGCCGCCAAAGGGGCGAAGTACGCAATCGGATTCGAAGACGGGCCCGGCGACCCGAAGTTCGCGGTGACGGCGCGCCGCGGCACGTCCGGATGGCGGCTCGAGGTCACCGGAACTCCCGCGCATTCGTCTCAGATCTTCCGCAGCGACGTCGGGTACGGCGCCATCTTCGAGATGGCTCGGATCCTGGATGCGTTTCGCACGAAGCTCGCCGGAGAAGAGCATCTCACGTTCAACCCGAGCGTCATCGTGGGCGGAACGACCGTCGAACTGGATTCCGTCACCACGCGCGGCACTGCGTTCGGCAAGACGAACGTCGTGCCCGAGAAAGCGATCGTTCTCGGCGACCTGCGTCCGCTGACGAAACAGCAGCTCCAGCACGCTCGCGACACGATGAAGGCGGCGCTCGAGGGCGCCCTGCCGCAGACCAGGGCCACGCTCACGTTCGAGGACGGCTACCCGTCTCTCGCGCCCAGCGAGGGCAACACGAAGCTCCTCGCCATGTACGATCAGGCGAGCCGCGATCTCGGGTTCGGTCCGGTGGAGGCGGTCAGCCCGGATCGTGCGGGCGCCGCCGACGTCTCCTTTGTCGCGGACGAAGTGCCGGCAATCATCGACGGCGTCGGCCTGATGGGCCACGACGATCACACGCCGGGGGAAACCGCGGATCTGACAACGCTGTCGAGTCAGACGAAGCGCGCGACGGTGCTGCTCTACAGGCTCTCGCAGAGCCGATGACGCGGTCGGAGTCTCCCATGCCCAAGATTGCGAACACGATCCTCGACGTCATCGGCAACACGCCGATGGTCCGCATCAACCGGATTACGAAGGACGTGAAGGGCACGGTGCTCGCGAAAATCGAAACCTACAATCCCGGCAATTCGATCAAGGACCGGATGGCGGTCAGGATGATCGAAGACGCCGAGCGGTCCGGTGCGCTGAAACCCGGAGGCACGATCGTGGAAGGCACCTCGGGCAACACGGGGATGGGGCTCGCGATCGCCGCGGTGATCAAGGGGTACAAGTGCATCTTCACCACGACCGACAAACAGTCGAAGGAGAAGATCGACGCGCTCAAGGCGTTCGGTGCCGAAGTCATCGTGTGCCCGACGAACGTCGAGCCCGAAGATCCGCGCTCGTACTACTCGGTCTCCTCGCGCCTCGAAAAGGAAGTTCCCAACTCGTGGAAGGCGAATCAGTACGACAACCTCTCGAACACCGCGGCGCACTACGAGCAGACCGGCCCCGAGATCTGGGAGCAGACGGACGGCACGGTGACGCACCTCGTCGTGGGTGTCGGCACGGGCGGCACGATCAGCGGCGTGGGGAAGTACCTGAAGGAGCGGAATCCGAAGATCAAGGTGTGGGGCATCGACACCTACGGTTCCGTGTTCAAGAAGTACAAGGAGACCGGGGTCTTCGACAAGAACGAGATCTATCCGTACATCACGGAGGGCATCGGCGAAGACTTCCTGCCGAAGAACGTCGACTTCAGCGTCATCGACCATTTCGAGAAGGTCACCGACAAGGACGCCGCGCTGATGACGCGGCGGATCGCGCGGGAAGAAGGCATCTTCGCCGGCAATTCAGCCGGTTCGGCGATGGCCGGCCTGCTTCAGCTCAAGGACAACTTCCGCGAGAACGACGTCATCGTCGTCATCTTTCACGATCACGGGTCGCGCTATCTCGGCAAGATGTTCAACGACGAATGGATGCGCGGGAAGGGCTTCTTCGAGAAGAGCGGAATGGCGGCGCGGGACCTCGTCGCGACGGGTCTCTCGGGCGAGCTGCGCTCGATCGAAAGCAGCGAACCGGTCGAGGCCGCCGTGAAGCTGATGAGCGAGCACGACTTCTCGCAGATCTCGATCACGCGTGAAGGGCGCCTCGTCGGCTCGCTCAACGAGACGCATCTTTACGAGGAGCTGGTCCGTCAGCCGGACGTCAAGAGCCAGCCGGTCGAGCGCATCATGCAGCCGGCGTTTCCGTTCGTCGACATCTCGACGCCGGTCGATCTCCTCTCGACCATGATCAAGCCGGCAACGCCCGCTGTGTTGGTGCGCGATTTCAAGACCGACAAGACGTTCATCATCACGCGGTCGGACATCATTCGCGTGCTGGTGTAATCCGTCTTCCCTTCAGCGTCGTTTGGCACGCCGGCCGGCGCTCGCTGTCATCGCGTCGCCTCGCGCCAGTAGCGGTACGTCTGCGGTCCGATCGCTCGGCGCTCGCGCTCGTCGAGCGCCTCGAGCGCGCGCAGGAAAGCGCGCGCCTCGTCGCCGAGACCGAGCGTCGAGAGCGAGTCGAGGATGCGCGTGATCCGGCGGAGGTTGTGGTCGCCCGGCGCCAGCCACTCGCGGCTCCGGCGCGCCCACGCCGGGCCGCGTTCGACGGCTCCCTTCACGCGCACGAAGCCGTAGAAACGGAGCATCCGATCGAACGCGGCGAGCAGACGATCTCGAAGGGCCCCATCTCTTCGAAAGAAAGAAATCACTTCGTCCGTCAGGACCGGGGCGACTGGATTGAAGGCGCTCCGCCTCGTCGTGGGGAAGAGCCACTGGATGTAGTCGTGGACGTACTCGAGCTCTACGTCGTCCCACGCGAGGATCTGATCGAGTGTGCGGCCCTCGGTGTCGCGGCCGCCTCGATAGAACGCGAGCAGGTCAGTAGGCAAGAGGCCTCCAGCCCGGGATCGCCGCCTTCCAGAGCTCGTCCAGCAATTGCCGCATCCGTTACGTCTACCTCAACGAGACCACAGCTCCTGCGGTTCCCGTGGACCGGACCTGAACCGTCCGGACGTCGCGGCATAGATCCTGCTGTGGTAGCGGGTCGAGCATTCTGGAGGGAGAAAAAACATGGTGAAGAGCTTTGCCGTCGTGCTTGCGGGCGCAGTGTTTTGCGCATTCACAGCGTCCGGTGTTCGTGCGCAGGACACGCCCAAGCAGGGCGATACGAAAGTGGTGATCAAAGACGACACGACGCCGAAAGTGAAGAAGGCGGCGCAGGCCGTCTCCGACGAGACGATCACCACGGACGTCAAGACGCGTTTGATGAAAGACAAAGTGGCACGCGGGTCCGACATCGACGTCAAGACCAGCCACGGGGTCGTCACGATCGCGGGCGCCGTTCCGACGGCAGCGGACCGGACGCGGATCGCGCATCTCGTCCGCGAAACAGCCGGCGTGAAAAGCGTCCACGACAAGCTGACCGTGGGAGGCACTGCGACGGGTACGTCCGGAACTACTGACGACACGAAGATCGTCATCAAAGACGACACGACCCCCGCCGTGAAAAAGGGAGCGCACACCGTCGCCGAAGAGTCGAAGAAAGGGGCCCACGCGGTCGCCGAAGGCTCGAAGAAAACGGCACACGCCGTGACGGGTGCCGCGGAGAAAGGCGCAGACGCCACGACCGACGCATCGGTGACCACCGCCGTCAAGACGCGACTGATGAAAGACGACGTAGCGCGGTCGACGTCGATCGACGTCGACACCGACGACGGGGTCGTCACGATTCACGGCACGGTGCCGACTCAGGCCGACAAGGACCGGATTGGGAAACTTGTCGCCGACACCTCAGGCGTGAAGCGCGTCGTCAACGAGTTGAAGACAGGCGGTCTTTAGCGTAGACACGATAATTCCCAACTCCCAATTCCCAACTCCCAATTCAATTCCAAAGTGGAACGAATTGGGAATTGGGAGTTGGGAATTGGGAGTTAGCGCAACACACCATCATTCATCCCTGTGCACCGTCGTGGGCGAGAACGCTGGCAGGCACACGGCCACGTATTCGGCGCCTTCGGGGCTGGGAGTGCTGTAGCGGACCCACTCGCCGGAGGATGCCACTACGGCCTGACCGGCCCGAACGTCGAGCACGCCGCCTTCGTGCTCGACGCGCAGCATTCCTTTCAGTACGACCGTGATTTCCTCGAATTCAGGACGCTGGCCCGGCTCTTCCCAGCCGGCCGGCGAGATCATCCGTGCGACGGAGACGCCGGAGTGTCCCGAATTCACGCGTCCGGCGAATTCCTGAATCTGCTTTGGTTTCGTGCCGACGCAGTCGATCACGGTTGGTTTTTCAATCAGTCTGGGCATGACGAACTCACCAATTCAATTCACGAACTCGATTTCACCGATTCACCAATTCCTCAGCGCGGCGCCACCGGCGGGGGCATGTCCGTGGCGGAGAACCGCGGCAGCATCGCGTCCTGCATCGCGAGTTGGTAGAGCGTCGCGGCGATGACGACCGCCGAGTCGCGGACGTCATTTTCGATGATGCGTTCGTACGTGTCGAGGTTCGTGTGATGGGTGTGCGAGCCGTACTCGATGGGATCCTGCCCGAAGCCGATGCCAGGCAGCCCGGCGTTGTTGAATGACGTGCTGTCGGTGCCGCCAGTGGCGCGGCTCCGGGTCGGGATCACGCCTTCGAACTTCAGGTCCTTGAACGAGGCGAGCGCCTCCCGGAGGATCCGCGCATCGTCATCGGGGCCGAAGACGCTTGCACCGCGAACCCGGCCGGTCCCCGAATCCACGTTGAGGTAGCCGTTGAACTTCGCGAATTCCGATGTCGGCGCTTCGGCGGTGCCGAAGTGTTGCTTCACGTAGGCCAGCGACCCGAGCAGTCCCTCTTCCTCGCCGCTCCACAGCGCCACGCGAATCGTGCGGCGCGGCGTGACACCGGCGGCTTTCAGAATGCGCGCGGCCTCCATCATCACCGCGCAACCGATGGCGTTGTCGGTAGCGCCGGTTGCCGAGTGCCACGAGTCGAGATGTCCGCCTAGCATGACGACTTCGTCTTTCTTGTCGGTGCCCGGGATCTCGGCGATAGCGTTGTACGAGGTTTTCCCTTCGGGGTACATGCGGTTGACGATGTTGGCTTCGAGCGTCACCGGAGTGCCGTCTGCCAGGATGCGCGCGATCCGTCCATAGTCTTCGTTGCGCATCACAATCGTCGGCACCGTCTGTGCGGGGTCGTAAGTCGCGTTGCTGAACGCGACGATCTGCCCGTTCGGGCGCCCGGCGTCGTTGATGCGGAGCAGCGCTTTGTTCGAGACGAGGAACTGGTCGATCGCCTTCGACACGTCGCGCGTCGACAACCGGTCGGACGGATGATCCGCGCGCGCCGCGCCGGCGCCGAAGCCGCGTCCGCGCCCCTGGTTCCGGCAGGCTGGATCGTTGACGGCCTCGGCATCGAACCGGCAGTGCGCCGCCTCGTCGGTCATGCGGCCCGCCGGCGGGTCGAGATTGACCGGCACGAATATGGGCTTGCCGACGAGCACGGCCCGGCCGTGCACTTTCTCCGCGACGCCATCGAGATACGCCTGCAGTTCGGTCCGCGTAGGACCGAGATGCGCCGGCCCTCGTCCGCCGGGCGTGGCGCCCGATTCCACTTCCGGTCCTTCGGGGGGAACGAGGTTGAACGCCGGCACCGTGATCGTGCCATTCGTCCCCGGCGTCCACGCGAGCGCCTCGACGACGAGCGCGTCGTGGACCGGAGCTGTCATGTGGACCTCGAGGTGTTCGTTCGACCAGCCGGGATGCCCGAAATCCCATGGCTCGAGATGGCCGTTGGCGAAGCCCCACTCGGTCATCTGCTTCACGGCCCACTCCGCGGCCGCTTTGTGGTTGGGGCTGCCGGTGAGTCGCGGCCCGTACACATCGGTCAGGTAGTGCAGCGTATGCATGATTTCGGAATGCTGCGACTCTTCTGTACGGATGCGGGAATTTATGGATGAGTCGATCCGCTCCTGAGCGGAAAATGGCAGAGAAGAAGCCGCCAGCACGGCAGCGACGGCAAACAGGCGCCTGTACATGCGGCGCATTATACGTGGGGCTTGTAGGGAATACGGCTGACGCACCACTTCTTGAAGAGGTGCATGTCAGGTGTAATCGATAGGAGTGACGACATGAACAAGGACGAAGTCAACGGCAAGGGCGACCAGGTCAAGGGGAAGGTGAAACAGGCGTGGGGCGATCTCACCAACAACGAACGCCTGCATGACGAAGGCGTTGCGGACGAGGCATCGGGTGACGTCCAGGAGGGTTTCGGCAAGGCCCGCCGCAAGGTTGGCGAAGCCATCGAAGACGTCGCGCACAAGGTCAAGGACTAGGACTAGCCGCTTCGCGGCGGTTCCGGGTTCGGGGTTCGAGGTTCAGGGAGGGACAGGGTTCGTCGGGGTTCTCGGTGACTGGCGGCCGGCCCGAATCTGCATCGGACGCTGAACCCGAACCTCCTCCGTACCAGACGACTCGGAGCCCGGACCTCTCCCTGTGAACGAGACCATGAACCCTGCACGCTGAACCCGTAACCAGCGTATATGTGGCGCGCCGCCTCTTGCGCCGAGCCCCCCATTTTTGTTATAGTCGCAAGGTTCTGGTCGGCTCCGGGACACCCTATCTGGAGCCGGACTTCAAATGAGTCCGTCCGCACGTAGTGGCGGGACCATCACAGCACTCCTCTGGAGTGCCCGTTCATCAACTTTTATAGGGTAAGCCAGCTTCAGGTGCCGGACCGCGATCGCGGTTCCCTAGGCCTGGAGCAACGAACCAATGCCGCGACGGACGTATCCCGGACGGGAGCGTGTCCGCGCGTTGGCCGTGTTTGTTTTTTTCGTCCGGGAGCGATTGTGCCGACGATCAGCCAACTCGTGCGCAAGGGCCGCGAAAAGGTCGCATGGAAGACCAAGAGTCCCGCGCTGCAGAACAGCCCGCAGAAGCGTGGCGTGTGCGTGCGCGTGTTCACGCAGACGCCGAAGAAGCCGAACTCCGCGCTGCGCAAGGTGGCCCGCGTCCGCCTGACGAACGGGATCGAGGTCACGACCTACATCCCCGGCGTCGGGCACAACCTGCAGGAGCACTCGCTCGTGCTCATTCGCGGCGGCCGCGTGAAGGATCTGCCGGGCGTACGGTACCACGTCGTCCGGGGAGCGCTCGATGCCGTCGGCGTGCAGGGCAGAAAACAGGGCCGCTCCAAGTACGGAGCGAAGAGGCCGAAGTCTTAGGAACTCCCAATTCCCAATTCCCAACTTCCAAGTCCTTGGGAATTGGGAATTGGGAGTTGGATCGAGAGTGAGGGGTTAAGCAGGGAAGAGCGATATGCCGAGACGCCGCGAGATTCCAAAACGTGAGGTTCCCCTTGATCCGCTCTACAGCAGCTCGCTGGTGACGAAGTTCATCAGCACGCT
>DATJIW010000012.1:0-5499 GCA_035492775.1 Vicinamibacterales bacterium | reverse complement strand
CGCATGTCCGGCTTGCCGTCGACCAGCGTGCCCAGCTCCGCAGGCGTCATCTTGTCCGGCGGCTCGTAGCGTGTGCTGATCGGCCCGACGGCCGGATCGCGGCCGCGCGCGCGCCAGAGGCCAAACATGCCGACGAGCACCACGAGCGGGAGCGCGAGAGGGGAGTTGCTGTAAAGGAAATCGGCCGTGCGCTCTCCAGCCGTCGGACGGTGGACGACGCCGGGATTCCACCCGACGACCGCCGTCAGCCCTTCGTGAAAGCCGAGTCCCGCCGTCGCCACCCGCACGTCGGATCCTGAGGTCGTGATCTCGTTTCTCGACGTCGATCCGTACTCCCCTCGGAACGCCGTCGTCCGAATGCCGGAGACGCCATCCGGCAAGTCGATGGACGCGGTTACCGAACGGATCGGGACATCCCATTCGTCGCCCGTGATGTTCCAATAGAGTTCGTCGTGCTCGTCGAAGAAACGCAGCGCGTTCGCCACCCGGTAGTGGATTCGCACCGTGCGCGTCGCGTCCTGGGCGCCGGGCACCCAGATCTTCAGTTTCCGGTAATGCCGCACGCGGGAACTCTCGTACCGGAGTGGCGCGCCGGCGGCGTCGGTGATTTCTTCAATCTGCAGGCGCAGCGTGTAGTTGAGCCCCTGCGGCGTGCGGTATTCGATCGGGATCGTCCGGTAGATGCCGTTCCACGAGCCCGTGAACGTCGCCGTGATCGTCTCGACCACGTCGATCGAGCCGTCCACGGCCACGCGCACCGTTTCGTTGAAGTCGTCGATGGCGAGCGTACGGTCGGCGGCTCCGGCGGACGCTGCCGTGAGCAGCGCGGCTGCAAGCAGCAGCCGGAACCGTCGCATCAGAACTTCACCTGTGGCACGGCGCGATCCGAGTCCGGCGTTTCGAAGAATTCGCGCGATTTGATCCCGAACATCCCCGCAACCATGTTCGACGGGAACTGGACGACCTTCGTGTTCAGGTCGCGGACGACGGCGTTGTAGTACCGGCGCGCGTTCTGCACGGCGTCTTCGATCTGCGCCAGCTGCGTCTGGAGCTGGGTGAAGCTCTCGACCGCGCGAAGCTGCGGATACGATTCCGCAAGCGCGAACAGTCCGCGCAGCGCTGAGGTGACCGCGCCCTCTGCCGCCGCGCGTTCCGCCGGGCCCGCGCCTTCGACGGACACCGCACGCGAGCGAGCGGCGATCACCGCTTCGAGCGTGCCGCGCTCGTGCGCGGCGTATCCCTTCACCGTCTCGACGACGTTCGGGATGAGATCGTGCCTCCGCTTCAGCTGCACGTCGATGTCCGACCAGGCGTTGTCGGCGCGCACGCGCAGTCCGACGAGGCCGTTGTAGATCGAGACGGCGGCGATCGCCGCAATTACGAGGACCCCAAGGATGACGTAACCAATCATCGTGGACAGCCTCCGTCTAGAGGGATACGCGCCGCGGACGTACCGGCGCGCGATTATACGGCGCAACGCGCTGATATACTTGGACTTTTTGCATGCCACGCATTCTGGTCACCAACGACGACGGCGTCCGCTCGGACGGTATTCACGCGCTCGCGGCGGCCCTCCGTCCGCTCGGCGACGTGCTCGTCGTTGCGCCGCACATCGAAGCGAGCGCGATCGGTCACGCCCTCACGCTGCGCCGGCCGCTGCGGCTGGAGCAGGTGGACGAGGGCGTTTTCGAGGTGGATGGGACGCCGACCGACTGCGTCAACGTCGCCGTGACGAAGTCGTACGCCGGCGTACTGCCCGATCTTGTCGTATCCGGCATCAACAAGGGATACAACCTCGGCGACGACATCACGTACTCGGGCACGGTTGCGGGCGCGATGGAAGGCGCGCTGCTTGGCGTGCCGAGCATGGCCGTGTCGCTCGCGCGCAACCAGGCGCGGACCGATTTCGGCCGCGCCGCGGAGGCCGCTGCGCAGATCGCTGCGATCGTCCTGCGCGACGGGCTTCCGTCGCGGATCTTCCTGAATCTCAACGTTCCGCCCGGCCAGCCGAAAGGCTTCAGACTCACGATGCAGGCGAAGCGGAATCACGTCACGACCGTGGACGAGCGCCTCGATCCTCGGGGCCGGCCGTACTACTGGATCGAGGAAGGGCAGAACGACTGGGAGCCGCACGATCGATCCGACTACCAGGCGGTTCGTGACGGCTACGTGTCCGTCACCCCGCTGCAGCCGGATCTCACCGCGTACGATGCGCTGCGCCTGCTCGAAGAGGGCGGGTTCGCGCGCGACTAGCCAGCGCGCGACGCGTGATGATCGGTTCCGGCGGGAACGAGGCCAGCCGTCAGAGACGCACCCTAGCGATGCGCCTGCGCGGCGGCAAGGCCCTTTCGCAGTGCGGCGTCGTTGGTATCGTCCAGCGTGATTGCGCGCTGCCAGGACGCTTCGGCCTCGCGCCAGCGGTGCAACCCGTCCAGCGCGCGTGCCTTCCAGCTCCACGTATAACTCGCATCGAAGCGGCCGACTGTGTGCCGCGGCTCCTGTGCCAGCACCTGGTCGAAGATGCCGATCGCGCGATCGAGCGGCGGCAGGCCTGCCGCGAATTGCTTCTGGCGCACCTGCAGTTCTCCGAGATTCGTGTACGCGCTGGCGAGGAACAGCCGGTAGTCGAGCACGTTCGGATGATCGGCAACGAGCTTCTCGCGTCTCGTCATCTCCTCGCGGTATGCATCCGCTGATTTGTCGAAATGCCCGAGCAGCATCTCGATGCCGCCCACGTTGTCCCATACGGCCGCGGCAGCGTTGTCGTATTCGGCGACGCCCGGCCAGCGTGACGTCAGCGAGCTGGACAGCGGGATGGCTTCAGCGAGCCGCTTCGCCGCGTCGTCCAGCCGGCCGCTCCTGGCATACAGTGCACTCACATTCACGTAGCCCTGAATCAGCTGCAGCAGGTACGGTCCGGAGTCGTGGTGTGCGTCGACCACACGCTTCCGGATGTCGAGTGCCTGGAGATACGTGCGCTCCGATTCAGCCGGCCGCTTCATCCGCTCGAGCAGCTGCGCGTAGTTGTCGAGCGTGTTCGCGTATTGCACGGAGCGATCCGCATCTCCCGGATGATCGCGGGCCAGGGACGCGTCAATCGCGATTGCCTGGTGGAAGTTCTTCTCGGCCTCCGGGAAGCGCCGCGTCTCGTACTGCACGAGCGCCAGATTGCCGATCGCCGCCGCCAGGTCCGATTGCACGGCGACGTCGCCCGGATCACGGGTTCGAAGCGTTTCGAACGTGCTCATCGCGGATGTGAATGCCTGCTCTGCGCGGGCCCGGTCGCCGACAATCCGGCTGATCGTGCCGAGACGCACCCAGGCGTTGCCGAGATCGCTCCGTAGTTCCGCGGACCCGGATTGTCTTTGCGCGAAGGTCTCATAAAAGTCGCTGGCCGTTTCGAGCAGCTGCTTGCGCAGTCCTTCGAGGCCATGCGCTTTGAGTTCGTCGCTGTCGGCTACGCGCGTCAGGTACTTATCGACGGCACTCTTGGCCAGGACGAAATTCTCGTTCGCGGTCTTCTGCGCCTCGGTCGCGAGGCGCAGATTACGCTGCGAACGCGCGTAGAGCACGCTCATTTCTATAGCGAGCGCCACGATGACCGTCAGCGCCGCCGCGGCGGCGATGAACGGCCCGCGACGCCGCTGAACGAGCTTCCTGATCTGGTAGATCGTGCTCGGCGGGCGCGCGACGAGCGGCTGCGACGTGAGATAGCGCTCGACATCCTCCGAGAGCGCCGCGGCGCTCGCATACCGATCGTCCGGGCTCTTCGCGAGCGCCTTGCCGACGATCGTCTCCAGGTCGGCATCGAGCTTCGCCTTCCAACGCCAGCCGGTTCGCAGCTCCCGCGGCGGCTGCTCGCAGATCACGCGGACCGCCTGCAGAATGCTCGTCCCGATGTCGTACGGCCGCACGCCGGCCAGCACCTCGTACAGCATCACGCCGAGCGCATACACATCGGTGCGAACGTCCACCTCCGCGGAATCGCCGCGCGCCTGTTCGGGACTCATGTAGGGCAGTGTGCCTTTGACGACGCCGACTTCCGTTGCCATCGTGGCGGCCGCGTCGGCGTCCGTGATGCGCGCCACGCCAAAGTCGAGGATCTTCAGCTCGGTGCCGTTGACGATGACGTTCGACGGCTTGAGGTCGCGGTGAATGACGCCGCGCTGGTGGGCGTAGTGCACGGCGTCGGCGATGCGGCGGAACAGACGGAGCCGGAGGGCGAGTTCATCGCGTTCCAGCGGTGCGGTGCGGGATGCGAGGTACGCGTCGAGTGTGACCCCGTGCACCAGCTCCATCGCGAAGTAGTGCTGGCCATCGTCGGTCCGCCCCGCTTCGAGAATGCCGCCGATGTCGGGGTGTTTGAGCCGCGCGAGGGACTCGACCTCGCGCTGAAACATGCGGACGCGCAACTCGTCGACGAACTGGCCGCCGCGGATCACTTTCAGCGCGACGCGACGACGCGGGTTTCGCTGTTCCGCTTCGTAGACGACCCCCATGCCGCCTTCCCCAAGGCGACCAACGATGAGGTAGCCGCCGATGTGGGTCGGCAGTGTGGGATCTCGCGCGATCGGGTCCGGACCGGAACCGGTGCGGGTGGCGCCTAGCGTTTCGACGTCTGGCGGCAGGTCCAAGTCAACCGTTATTATCTCCGCGTCAGCGAGTCTTGAGCAGTTCGGGGAATTCCTTCTTCAGGAAATCGAGCTTCGGCAGGTCGTTGTAGACGATGTAAGGGTAATTGGGATTTCGATCCAGGAAATGCTGGTGATACGCCTCGGCGGCGTAGAACCCCTGGAGCGGCACGACGATGGTGGCGATGCGGCGCGGGAAGATCTTCGCCGCATCGAGCTGGCGGATGTAATCCTCGGCGACGGTCTTCTGCTCCGGGGTCGCGTAGAAGATCGACGATCTGTACTGCGTTCCTTCGTCCGGGCCCTGGCGGTCCAATTCGGTCGGATCGTGCGCAACGGCGAAGAAGACCTTCAGCAGGGTACCGTAGGAAATCCGGGCCGGATCGTAAGTAATCTGCACCGACTCCGCATGGCCCGTCATCCCCGTGCTGACGATTTCATAGTGCGCGGTCGCCCTGCTCCCGCCCGCAAAGCCGGAGACGACGTTGGTGACACCCGCGAGACGTTCGAAGACGGCTTCCACCCCCCAGAAGCAGCCGCCTGCGAGCACCGCCGTCTGCGTCCCTGGCGAGGCGGGCTTCGGATCGACGGCCGGGTCGGGAAACCGCGAGCCGGCCGCGGCGGTCAGGGCGAGCGTGAGCAGGGCAGTGGCGGAGATGAACGGGCGTCGCATGTCGGCTCCTCTGTGTGCAGGAACCCCGGAGGGGTTGCGAGAATTCCCGCTGTGTTGATTATCGGGCAGGGGAGATGGGGTAGAATGAGGATTCCGCTGGCGGCTCCCGATCGCCGGTGTGTACCGCACATCTCGCCTTGTCGGGGCGTGGCTCAGCCTGGTAGAGCACTCGGTTCGGGACCGAGGGGTCGGTGG
>DATJIW010000011.1:0-9758 GCA_035492775.1 Vicinamibacterales bacterium | reverse complement strand
ATTCCGCACGCCGCACCCGTAACCCGCCCCCGCACGCCGCCCCCGCATCCCGCCCCCGCACGCCGCACCCGCACCCGCCCCCCGCACCCGCACCCGCCCCCGCGCCCCGCACCCGCGACCCGCACCCGCACCCCGCCCCCGCACCCGCACCCGCCCCCGCGCCCCGCACCCGCGACCCGCACCCGCCCCCGCGCCCCCGCACCCGCGACCCGCACCCCGCACCCGCATCCCGCACCCGCGACCCGCACCCGCCTTTGTGTGAGAAGGAATGGCGGTGTACGCTCCTACCCATGCACAAAAACCCGTACGCGGAGGCGCTGGGCACTCGAGATCCTCTGCAGGCACTTGCGGAGACGCCGGAGAAGATTCGCCGGCTGGTGTCAGAGTGGTCCGAGAAGCAATGGAATGCCTCGTACGAGCCTGGCAAATGGACCGGGCGCGAGATTCTGATCCACCTCGCGCAGACGGAGCTGGCGCTCACGACACGGGTGAGGTTCGCGCTCAGCGAAGAGAACTACCGGGCGCAGCCGTTCTCACAGGATGCCTGGATGGCACACGAGGCGGCCGCCGACGCCCGTACGGCGCTCGACGCGTACCTGGCGCTGCGGCGTCTCAACGTCCTGCTGTTCCGAAATCTCAGCGCCGAGCAGCGGCGACGGACGTTCCAGCACCCGGAATACGGTGAACTCAGCCCCGAATGGGTCGCGGCGCAACTCGCCGGCCACGACCTCCACCACCTCGCGCAGCTGGAACGGATTTAGAATCCCGGCCGCAGGTTGAACTGCCACATCCACCCGCGGCCGAGACGATCGAGCGGCCGCACGTAGTTGATCTCCGCAACAGCAAATCCGAACAGGTTCACCCGCGCCACAGCGCCGACGCTCTTGACGAAGTTCTGATTCGGCCCGCTCAGATGAATCGAGCTCACGGTGTCCCACGCAACGCCGCCGTCGGCGAACACACCGACTTCGAGCGGCAGGGGACCGTAGAAGTTGCTGCCGCCAAACGCGCCCCACGGAGGAAATCGGAATTCAACGTTGGTGACCAGCATGCGCGATCCGATCAGGCGGTCGAACGCCGGACAGGATCCGTCGACCGAGTTGCCGCACTCGGACGCGCTGAACGAGTTGTAGTCGTAGCCGCGAACGAGATCGGCGTACCCGACGAAAACGGGTGTCAGCAGGTTGCTTTCCGCGCCTGGGCCGTAGCGCCCGTAGAGCAACCCGCGCATCGCGATGGTGAACGGCCGTTTCGGCATCACGTACGTCCGGAAGTCCGTGAGCACCGCGCCATACGTCAGCGTATCCGTCGTGCCCCCGGTGAGGGTCGTCGACGTGTCGTGCCCGCCGACGTCATACGTCTGGTCGTATTCAGCCCGGAATCGCGACCCGCGGATCGGGCTCGTCGCGCCGAAGATCGACGTGTCGTGCACGAACGCGCTCGAGGCGATGCCGAGGTTCAGCGTCGGAAACGTCAGAAGGCGTGTGGTGTCTTGAGAGAGCTGCTGCCCCGAGTAGTAGTCGAAGGTGTCGGTCGTCACGTCGACCTTGCCCGTGATTTGCCGGAAGCCCGAGGAGACCTCGACGCGTTCGGCGCGGCTCAAGGGATAAATGAGGACGCCGGAGAGCCCGCGGTCGGTCTGGATTTGCCGGTATTCGTTCTGCTGGATGAGCAGATTGCCTGCCGGATCCTGCGTCACACCTTCGGTGAACCCGCGGACGACGTACGGCGTCTGGTCGAGCGACAGCCCCCAGTTCCAGCGGTGCGTTCGATTGAGATAGAGGACGCTGGCGCCCGTTTCGTCGAACCGGCTGGTCGCCTGCACGGAAGTCGCCAGCACGTGGTTGCCGAGTTCGTCGCTGAATATCGCGGAGATGCCGCCGCCCACATACGAGCCGAAACTGTCGACGCCGAATCCGACGACCGGCTGGCCGATGAAGTCGACTCCAAGCTTGGGCTTGTACGGCTCCGTGGGGAAGTCGCCATTGGCGGGAAGTCCGGCCGTGTCGTTGTGCAAATACGCGAACACGACGCCTTCGCCTGTCTCTCGCGGCGGCAGCAGGCCGGCGTTACGGCCCACGCCCTGCCACAACGGCCCCCCCGCCATCTGCTCCTGGTTATCGAGCGAATAGATATTGAAACCGTCCGCTTCGTACACGCTGAAGACGAGCCGGGACGCGCTCGCCGACAACGCCGGACTCATGTCGGTGATGCCGCTGGCGCCCGTGAGCAGGTTGGTGACCTGCGTCGGCGGCTCGTTGCCCGAACCCATGCGGTAGACGTTCGAGATCCCGAGTCGGTCCGAGATGAAGTACAGCGTGCCGTTGTCGCCCCACACGGGATTGATGTTCTTCGCGTCGTCGAATCCACCGCCACGGCGGATCTGTCCGGTGGCGACGTCCAGCAGCGCAATCCGCATGTTGCCTGCGTCGAGCCGCTCGGTGCTCGCGTCGAATCGATCCGTGCTGAACGCGATGGTCTTCCCGTCCGGCGACCAATCCGGCTGCAGCTCGGCGAACGAGTCGTTCGTCACCCTGTGGAGCGCGGCCGGGTCGAGGTCGTAGATGTACAAGTCGTCATACCCCCCGCTCATCGCCGTGAACGCGATCTGCTTGTCGTCGGGGGAGAACGTCGGGGTCCGGATCTCGTCGAGCGATTTGAAGGGGATCTCGCGCTCCTTGGATCCCGTGTCGGCGTTCACGATCGTCAGAATTGGAGAGCCTCCCGAGAGGCCCGGAAATACGAATCGCTTGCCGTCCTTCGACCAGGCGCCCGCCGAGTCGATGAACTCGATGCTGTCGAGATGCGCGTTGGTGGCCGTATTCGTCAGTTTTCTCAGGATTTTCCCGGTCCGCGCATCGGCGATGTAGAGGTCGATGGAGAAGAGATCGCGAGATGAGAAGAATGCGATCTTCGAGCCGTCGGGGCTGAGCTCGGGGCCGGTGTTGTAGCCGCCCTGGTTCTCCGGATTCGTGATCAGCGGGCGGGCGAAGCTGCTGGCAATCTTCGTCGTCTCGGCAACGGGGCGAAATGCCTTCATTGTGGCATCCTGCCACTCCTGCGACAGCTCCTTCGAGGTCAGCCCGAGGACGCGCTGGAACGCACCCTTGTACCCGTCGCGCGCCATGGAGGCGAGCAACAGGCGCGGAATTACACGATCGCCATACTTCCCGCCGATGAACGCCCAAAGCGCCTCGCCATAGCGATACGGAAAGTACTTCGGGTTGTCGAGCTGATCGATGCTCGGCATTTTTTCCCGCCGCACCGACTCGCGCATCCACATCGCGGTGTTCGGATCCAGCGGGCCGAGCGAGAGGTATTCCGCCATTCCTTCGATGAACCAGAGCGGAAGCGCCATCGCGCCAGGCGAGCCGGCGCCGGCGTTGGTTGCGCTCGTATCCGTCATGTCGTACTGGAACGCGTGGACGAGTTCGTGGCCGAGTACGTGCTCGGTCGCTTCGATCGGTCCCGCAAAAGGAAGAACGATCCGGCGCCTGTACGCTTCGGTTACCCCTCCGGTCCCTTCACCCAGGTCTTCGTCCACCACGTTCGTCTGGCGGAACTGCGAGCCGCTGCTGTAAAGGATGACAGCCTGACGCCCGTGCAGCTCGTGGTCCATCAACGACGAGAGCCGCGTGTACCAGCGTTCTGCCATCCGCGACGCCATCCGCGCCGCCGCCTCCTCTTCCGGGTAGTAATAGATGTCGAAATGCTGGGTCTTGAGGATCTGGAACTTGAAGTTGCGGTATTGGACCTTGTTCTGACCGAAATACCCCTGTGCGTCCGCAGATCCCGCGGCTGCGCCGACGAGCATCAGCGCCGCAAGCAGGCCGACCGAAAAGCGGGTCATCCGAGCCTCCAGAGCGATAGCATTGAGGGGGCTGCAACGAACGTTCCTGCCTTGCATCCTTGCAGACGCCCGAAAACGAGCGAAGGACGGGAGACACCGCGACCGACAACACGGGGGCCGTACGCGGACAGCCACCGCGGTTTCGGGCCGTGGAACCCCGTCGTGCTGAGGTCCGTCTCTTTGTTCGCCTGCCCTGCCGCGTCTTCGGAGGTTCCGTGCGACATTCGCTGTTCGTAATCCTTTTCGCGGCGATGCTCTGCCCTGCCGTCTCCGGAGGACAGGCGCCGTCCCCGCCAAAGTCCAGCTCGACCGACCTCGACCAGTTGATGGCGCGTGCGCTCCAGCGGCGGGAGATCGATCGCAAGGTCCTCAGCGACTACGTGCTCGACGAAGTCGAATCGTTCGACGTGCTCGGACCGGATCAGACGCCGTTCAAGCGATCGCGACGCGAATACACCTGGTATGTACGCGACGGCATCCACGTGCGCAGCCCGCTGAAATTCGACGGCGTCCCGATACCCGAAAGCGATCGGCGCAAATACGAGGACAACTGGCTGCACGAGGAGCAGGAGCGGCAGAAGCGGCGGGCCGAGAAGGCGGCCGAGCGGGAAAAAGCCAATAAGCCTTCGACGTTCACGGGCCCCCCCACCGAGCCGCGCTTCGTCTCCGAGGCGTACTTCCTGGAATTCAGGTTCGAGCCGGGGAACTACTATCTGGCGGGCCACGACACCGTCGACGGCCGCGACGTGCTGAAGGTCGACTACTACCCCACGAACCTGTTCAACGACGACGATGAGGGGCACCACGAGGAGAAGAAAGAAGGGGAGCAGCACGCGAAACCGAAGGAGAAATCCGGCAAGGAGCGCCGCGAAGAGGCCGAGGAGCAGGACCTCGACAAGAAGATGAACAAGACCGCGCTCGTCACGCTCTGGGTGGACCCCGCATCTGCGCAGATCGTGAAGTACACCTTCGAGAACGTCTGGATGGATTTTCTGCCGGCGGCATGGCTGATCCGCATCGACGCTCTTCATGCATCGATGGAAATGGAGCAGCCCTTCCCGGGCGTCTGGCTTCCGCGGAATCTGTCCATCGACGGCCAGGTCACGATGGCCCCAGGGTCGTTCGGTGTGACCTATCGCCGCGCGTTCACGAACTACCGCAAGGCCGACGTCTCGACCCGGATCCGCGTCCCGAAGGACGCGCGATGACCGCGCTCCTCCTCGCGGCAACGCTTGCGCTGCAGGCGCAGCAGGCGGCGCCGCCCACGATCCAGGAAATCCGGGTGCACGGCAACGTCACCGTGTCGGACGCGGACGTGATCGCGATCGCCGCTGTGTCGGTGGGGGCGCCGCTCGCGGGCGACACGGCCGATGCCGCCGCCCGCCGTCTGAAGGACAGCGGGCGGTTCGACGTGGTCGACGTCCGGACGCGGTATCGGACGCTCGACATGTCCGAGGTGGCGCTCGTCCTCGTGGTCCACGAGCGGCCGGGTTCCACGCCTCAAGGTCCGCCGCCCGGCGTCCTTCGGCGGCTGCGCAGCCGGTTGATGTTCTTCCCGATCCTCGATTACGAGGACGGCTATGGGTGGACGTACGGGCTGCGCACCAGCATCGTGGGCGCGCCGTTGTCGCGGCTGCGCATCTCGGTGCCGCTCTCGTGGGGCGCGACGCGCCACGCCGCCGTCGAAGTCGACCGCGCGTTCCAATCGGGCGCGCTCTCGCGCATTACGGGCTCGTACGGCATCGTGCAGCGCGAGAATCCGCACTTTCACGTCGACGATCGCCGCGTCGCGGCAAGCGTGCGCGCGGAAAAGCGGCTGTTCGACCACGTAATCCTCGGCGCCGACGGAACCGGCGGACGCGTGACGTTTGGCGGCATCGAGGACGAGCGCTGGACGACAGGCGCGGACGCGACGCTCGATACGCGGAACGATCCCGCGTATCCGTCGGACGCCGTCCTCGCGCGCGCCCGATGGTCCCGCATCAACGGCGTGAGCCCGGCGCTCGGCCTCGAACCCGCGCCGGACCGCTACGAGATCGATTTGCGTGGATACAAGCGGCTTCATCGGACGATCGTGTTCGCCGCGCGAACGGAGTACGACACCTCGTCTGCTCCACTGCCGCCTGACGAGCAATACCTGCTCGGAGGCTGGCAGCTGCGCGGCGCGCCGGCCGGCGCGCTGGCCGGCGATCGCCGATTTCTGTGGAGCGGCGAGCTGCGCGTGCCGTTCACGACGCCGCTGAGCAGCGCGCGCACCGGCGCGGTCGCGTTCATCGACGGCGGGACCGTCGCGCCGTACGGCCAATCGCTCCAGCACACGCCGATGGAGCGCGGTGTGGGCGCCGGTCTGTTCCTCGTCGCCGCCGTCATCCGGCTGAATCTCGTCGTCGCGCACTCGCTCGACGGCCGCGGGACGAGGGTGCAGTTCGGGACCGGGTTTTCTTTCTAACGCTGATGCCTGCCTGACGACTGGCGTCCAATTGCACAAGGCGATTGGATCCCCGAGCTGGAGGCTGCTGGTTGTGTAGCTGCCGCGGGCGCTTTGTTATAGTTCCCCCGTGATAACGCCCGCGGCGGGCGTCGATCGCGCCAACCAGCGCAACGCGGTTCTCGCCGGCTTTCTGGGCTGGACGCTCGACGCCTTCGACTTTTTCATCCTCACCCTGGTTCTCGACGATGTGGCGCACGCGTTCGGCAAGAGCCGGACGCAGGTGGCGCTGGCGATTACGCTGACGCTGGCGATGCGGCCCGTGGGTGCGGTCATCTTCGGCCTCATGGCGGATCGCTGGGGCCGGCGGCTGCCGCTGATGTTGAACGTGATCTTCTACGCGGTGATCTCCGTGCTCTGCGGCGTCGCGCCGACCTATGGCGTGTTCATTGCGCTGCGGATGCTGTTCGGGGTCGGGATGGGCGGCGAATGGGGCGTCGGCGCATCGCTCGCGCTGGAGTCCGCATCGCCGCGGATCCGCGGACTGTTGTCCGGACTGCTGCAGGAAGGCTATGCGATCGGGAACCTGCTCGCCGCCGTGGCGTTCAGGACGCTCTATCCGATCGCGAACGCCCACTATCCGGGCAACGGCTGGCGCATGATGTTCTTTCTGGGAGGCCTGCCGGCGCTGCTGTCGCTGTTCATCCGTGCGCGCGTGAAAGAGAGTGAGGCGTGGCACGAGCATCGCACCGACTGGCACACGTATCGGACGACGATCGTCGGACATTGGCAGCGGTTCCTGTATCTCGTGCTCCTGATGGCGGTGATGAACTTCATGTCGCACGGCACGCAGGACATGTATCCGACGCTGCTCGCGACGCAGGGCTACACGAAGACTCGGATCGCCGACATCACGATCCTGTCGATGATCGGCGCCGTCGTCGGCGGCCTCGTGTTCGGGTCCTACTCCGATCGCTCCGGCCGTCGCCGGTCGATGGTGACCGCGGCGGTGAGCGGGCTGATCGTCCTGCCGCTGTGGATTGCGGGATTCAGTCCGATGTCGACCATCGTCGGCGTGTTCCTGATGCAGTTCTTCGTGCAGGGCGCGTGGGGCGTGATCCCGGCGCACATCAACGAGCTGTCGCCTGGCGCGTTCCGAGGCTTCCTGCCGGGGTTTGCGTATCAGCTCGGCGTCCTCTGTGCGTCGAGCATTCCGACGGTCGAGGCCTGGTTGGGCGAGATGTTCACGTACCGGCAGTCGATGGGCGGGCTGATGGCACTGGTTTTCGTCGCCTCGATTATCGTGATCTCCCTCGGGCCGGAGAACCGCGGCGTCAGTTTCCGGAAGGTGCAGACGTCATGACCGATAATTCCGATCCGATTCCGCTCGACACGTTTCGGGTGCTCGTCGAGGAATCGCTCACCGGCGTTTATCTCATTCAGCAGGACCGGCTCGTGTACGCGAACCGGCGGCTGGCGGAGATCTTCGGCTACACCCGCGAAGAGTTTCTCAGGCTGCCGTCCGTGCTCGACCTCATCGCGGATTCGCACCGCGATCTCGTCCGCGAAAAACTCCGGCAGCGGATGGCCGGGGAGCTGACCGCGGTGGAGTACACGGTCCGCGGAATCCGCAAGGACCGGCAGCTGATCGATCTGGACGTGCGCAGCGTGCGCACCGTCCACAACGGCGCACCCGCGGTCATCGGCAGCATGCTCGACATTTCGGATCGGACGCAACTCGAACGATCGCTTCGCGAGCTCTCGTTGACGGACGAATTGACGGGTCTGTACAACCGCCGGGGTTTCTCGATCCTTGCCGAGCGGCAGCTGGCGCTGGCGCTGCGGAACAGTCAGCCGCTCCTCCTGATCTTCACCGACGTGGACGGGCTGAAGGCCATCAATGACACGTACGGGCACGCCGCCGGCGACCAGGCGCTTCGCGACACGGCCGCGGTTCTGCGCGCGACGTACCGCAGTGCCGACATCATCGCGCGGATTGGCGGTGACGAGTTCACGGTGTTTCCGGTGAACGCGATCGAATCGAGCGGCGGCATCCTCACTGAGCGTCTGGACGACGTGCTGGCCCGGCACGCGAAACAGTCGGACCGCCCGTTCAAACTGTCGCTGACCGCCGGCCTGGCCTGCGTCGACCCCGCGCAATGTCCCACGATCGAGAGCATGCTGGCGGAGGCGGATCGTCAGTTATATGAGCGGCGCGCGGAGCGGGGGCGGAAATAGTGCGCTCCGGCGTACAATTGGAGACTGGAGTCGGGGCGTAGCGCAGCCTGGTAGCGCACCTGCCTTGGGCGCAGGGGGCCGCCGGTTCGAATCCGGCCGCCCCGACCAATCGAACCCGCCGCCATCTGACCGGCCATCTGGCGGGCGCTGTTCGCCGACGCGCCCGCTCCGGCGACTGCCTGACCGTCTGTCTCAACCGCGGCGGGTAGCTGGCGGAAAGGCATAGCGCGGGGTCATACTGACGATCACATGACGGAGCGACGCGTCGGTCTGTATGAGAGCGCCGGATGGATTGTTGACGCTGAGATGCGGCCCGACGGTGCGATTGCAATTTGCAGCGGAGACAGTAACGCAGAATGGTACGCGATCATTGATCGCTCGTCGCAGCCTGCACTGCTCGATGCGCTTCGAAGACGGGTCTCCTGGCGCAACTCACCCGTCGCGGCAAGCGGCGACGATCTGCTCGATCTAATGGCTCACGCGTTCTCCGGCAGGTCACCGTTCGAGAAGATCAAACGGTTCCTCGATCAAAACGGTATCGCTTGGCGTGCCGATTTCTGGGGCAGCATGTAACCGACCAGCGCCGGTCGCAGGACCAGTTAAAGCGGAATCACCACCGAGACGGCTACCGCATCGCAGATTGCGGGCAGGATAGCAGAGCGGCTGCGCCAAGGCCTCTGTTTTCAGATCCGAATCCCGTCTCGGATTCGAATCCCGTCAGCGCGGGTGCAGGAGCCGACGGTTCGAATCCGGCCGCCCCGACCGTTTTCCCCACCAGCCGTCCGTCCGCTCTCACGCCCCGGTACTCCGATATTTCGGAGGAGGTCCGGTACCTCCGCGCTGTTCCGCCGCCCTGCCGCGCGATTGATCCCACGGGCGCCAGTTCCAGCACACGAAATCAGTCTGGCAGGCCGTTTGCGGGTGTCCGCCGGATATCGCGCGCCGGTCCGGCGCGCGCGCGGGGGATCCGTGAGCCTTGTTCCAAAGGATTTGACGCCGGTCTACAAGGAGACCATCGGCAAAGGCGCCGGCTCGCGCCGATGGCAGCGCCCTCTCTACGTCGATCATCTGCCCCCCTGCAATCATGCGTGTCCGGCCGGGGAGAACATCCAGGCCTGGCTCGCGCTGGCGCAGGCGGGTGATTACGAAGCCGCGTGGCGGAAGTACATGGAAGAAAACCCGCTGCCGGGCACGCACGGCCGCGCGTGTTATCACCCGTGCGAAGGCGCCTGCAACCGGAAG
>DATJIW010000010.1:0-20016 GCA_035492775.1 Vicinamibacterales bacterium | reverse complement strand
GACCGGATTCGTCGTGCCCCGGCTGAGGCGGCGTCACAGCGTCCTGATGACCGGCCTCATCGTCGGCGTGCTGTGGGGACTGTGGCACTTCCTGCAACAGATCTTCGTCAGCGGCACGTACGCCGGCGGGATTCCCCTGCTTACGTTCCTTCTGCTGTCCGTCTTGGCCGCCGTCGCGAGCCTGACGGCGTACCGTGTCCTCATGGTCTGGATGTACGACCGTACGGGCAGCTTGCTGGTGACGACGCTGATGCATGGATCGCTGACGGCGAGCACGATTTTCTGGTTCACCCCTCTGGCGACTGGCGCTCGGTTCCTCGCCGACGTGTGGCTCGTGGCGGCCGCGATGTGGCTCCTTGTCGGCGTGGTCGCTGTCATCGAGGGTTGGATACGGCTTGGCCACACGAAGCCCTTCCACGGGCCAGACGGCAAGGTCCTCCGGAACAGCGTTGCGGAGGCCAAGTACGTACATCTCGGCGGGATCGATCAGTGGGTGATGATCCGCGGCGAGAACATCGCCAATCCCGTGTTGATCGTGCTGCACGGTGGACCGGGCATGAGCGAGATGGGCTTCTTCCGCCGTTTCAACGCGCCGCTCGAGCGACAGTTCACGGTCGTCCATTGGGATCAGCGCGGCACGGGCAGGTCGTTCGATCGCAACATTCCGAGGTCGTCGATGACGCTCGAGCAGTTCGTTGCCGATCTCGACGAGCTCGTCGAGTGCGTGCGCCGGCGCTTCAGGAAGGAAAAAGTTGCGATCCTGGGCCATTCCTGGGGCTCGGGGCTCGGCGCGATCTACGCCGCACGGTTTCCGGAGAAAGTCTCGGTCTATGTCGGCGCCGCACAAATCGGTGACTGGGCGGCCGGCGAGTCGTTGTCGTACGCCTACGGACTAGCCGAAGCCGAGCGCCGGCACGACAAACAGGCGCTCAAGAAGCTGCGCGCGATCGGCCCGCCGCCATATCCCGCGGAGAGCGTGTTCGTGGAGCGCTCGGTCGTCAGTCGCCTCGATGGGCAGATGCACCCGGGAATCATCTGGAAAGCCGGACGAGCGTTGTTCGGCTGGCCGGAGTCCTCGATCTTCGATGTGCCAAACCTCCTGCGGGGCTTCGGGTTCACGCTCGACGCGATGTGGCCAGAAGTCTCGACGCTGAATCTGCTGAAGTTGGTGCCCGTATTGAAGATGCCAGTGATCATCTTCGTCGGTCGCCGCGATCACTGGGTGCCGCCCGAAACGAGCGTTGCGTACTTCAACGCGCTGACTGCGCCGTCGAAGAAACTGGTGTGGTTCGATCAGTCCGGGCACGAAGCATTCGTCGACGAGCCCGAGAAGTTCAATGCAACCATGATCGAACTGGTGCGACCGCTCGCTTCCGCGCCCGCCGCCGAGAGCGTACCTGCACGCCTCCCGGTTAGTGCTTGAACTGACGTCGACGATGGCAATAGAGAGGGGAGATCGTCTCGATGCCGACTGCGACGAGCATCCCTGTCTTCGAGGCCCGCGCGCTGACGAAGGTCTACCAGATGGGCGAAGTCACCGTACAGGCGCTGCGGGGGGTTGATTTTGACCTGTTTCCGAACGAGTTCGTGGTGCTGCTCGGTCCGTCCGGGTCCGGCAAATCCACCCTGCTCAACATCCTGGGTGGTCTCGACGTGCCGACGTCAGGGGACGTCGTCTACAAGGACCACAATCTGACGTGTGCGAATGACGCGCAGCTCACCGAATATCGTCGGACGCACGTCGGGTTTGTGTTTCAGTTCTACAACCTGATCCCGAGCCTCACGGCGCGCGAGAACGTGACGCTCGTCACCGAGATCGTCGAACGCCCGATGACGGCGGAACAGGCCCTGGCGATGGTCGGACTCGACCATCGGCTCGATCACTTTCCCGCGCAGCTGTCCGGAGGCGAACAGCAACGCGTGGCGATTGCTCGTGCGATCGTGAAACGGCCGGATGTGCTGCTCTGCGACGAGCCGACGGGCGCCCTCGACATCACCACCGGCATCATCGTGCTCGACGCGCTCGCCCGCGTGAATCGAGAGCTCGGCACCGCGACCGTCGTCATCACCCATAACGCGGCGATCGCCGGCATGGCCGATCGGGTCGTGAGGCTCGCCGACGGGCGCGTCGCCAGCGTCGAGCGGAATGCAACCAAAGTTACCGCGCAGGACCTCCGGTGGTGACGATGCCCACGCGCATTCGTGCTCTGGACCGCAAGCTGATTCGCGATCTGTGGGCGATGAAAGGCCAGTCCCTGGCCATCGCCTCGGTGATCGCCGCCGGGGTCGCGATGTTCGTCATGTACCTGTCGAACTTCGATTCTCTCGAGCGCACGCGCGCGGCCTACTACGACACCGCGCGGTTCGCCGACGTGTTTGCTCTGCTCAAACGCGCGCCGTTGAGCCTCGAGTCTCGCATCGCCGCACTGCCCGGCGTCGAAGCCGTCTCCACCCGAGTGGTCGCCGATGTGACGCTCGACGTACCAGGGATGGCGGAGCCGGCCACGGGCCGCCTGATATCGCTGCCCGACGGCGGGCGCCCGCGGCTGAACGACGTGTACTTGCGGAGAGGACGGTGGCTCGACGCCACGCGTACCGACGAGGTGCTCGCCAGTGAGATCTTTTGCGACGCGCACGGCTTCAATCCCGGCGACCGCGTGACCGCGATCATCAACGGACGTCGTCGTTCGCTGACGATCGTCGGTGTCGCGTTGTCGCCTGAATACGTCTATGCGATCCGTCCGGGTGCGATCTTCCCGGACAAGCGGCAGTTCGGGATCTTCTGGATGAGCCGTCGCGCTCTCGGGTCGGCGTTCGACATGGAAGGCGGCTTCAACGATGTCTCCATCGCCATGGTACGCGGCGCCAATGTGACTGATGTCGTCTCCGCGGTCGATGGCTTGCTCGCGGCATACGGCGGCTTTGGCGCGATCCCGCGATCCGTTCAGACATCCGCCTGGATGCTCGACAACGAGCTGCGACAGCTGCAGACATTCGGCTTCATCACACCGGCCATTTTCCTGGGCGTTGCGGCCTTCATCCTGAACGTCGCACTCGCTCGCGCGTTGTCCCTGCAGCGTCCGCAGATTGCCGCGTTGAAGGCGCTCGGCTACTCGAATCGGCAGCTCGCGTGGCACTACATCAAGTGGGCGCTGGTGATCGCGGGATTGGGGGCGCTCGCCGGCGTCGCAGCCGGAGCGTGGCTCGGCTCGCGGATGATTGGCCTCTACAATGAGTTCTTCCGCTTCCCGGCGCTCGACTTCCACTTATCGGCGGGCGTCACGGTTCTGTCGGTGGTCATCAGTCTCGCAGTGGCGGCGGCGGGCGCGCAGTCGGCGGTGCGGCGCGCGGTACGCATCCCGCCGGCGGCAGCCATGCGCCCGGAGACACCAGCGAGGTATCGGCGCAGTGTCATCGAGCGTGCGTGGCAGTGGGTCCGCGTCAGCCCTGCGATGCGGATGATTCTGCGCAACGTTGAGCGTCAGCCCATGCGCTCGGCGATGTCGGTCATCGGCATCGCGTTCGCTGTGGCGGTGCTGTTCGTCGGCATGGCATTCATCGATGTGATGAACGTGCTGCTCAACGAGCAGTTCGTGATGGGGATGCGCCAGGACGCGCTCGTGACCTTTGTCGAGCCTCGGTCGCCTCGAGCGATGTTCTCGGTCAAGCATCTCCCCGGCGTGATGGACATCGAGCCGGTCCGCAGCGTGCCCGTTCGCCTGCGGGCCGGCCATCGGTCGCGCACGCTCGCGCTCACCGGGCTTCCCGGGGAACCTCGCCTGAACCGCGTTGTCAGTCGGAGTGGTCGCGTGCTCGCACTTCCCGCCGACGGCCTCGTGTTTTCGGCCGCGCTCGGCCGGATCCTCGACGTGTCACCGGGTGACCAGGTGCAGGTCGAGGTGCTCGAAGGGAAGCGATTCGTCCGGCAGGTCCCGGTGGTGACGCTCGTTGACGACAGCGTGGGACTTCAGGCCTACATGCGGATCGACGCGCTTCGAGCGATGCTCCACGAGGGCCCGGTGATCACGGGCGCGGCAGTGACGCTGGACCCGGCCGCGATCGGCGCCTTCTATGCGGCTGTCAAGGCGCTGCCCGCGATTGCCGGTGTCGCGCTGACGGCGGTCACGCTCCAGAATTTCCGCGACACCATGGCCGAGAACATGTTCCTGCAGATTTTCCTCAACGTGATGTTCGCCGGCGTCATTGCCTTCGGCGTCGTCTACAACTCGGCCCGCGTGTCGCTCTCGGAGCGGGAGCGGGAGCTCGCCAGTTTGCGCGTGCTGGGCTTCACTCGCACCGAGATCTCGCTGATCCTGCTCGGCGAGCTGGCCGTGCTCACGCTCCTGGCGCTGCCGGTTGGTGCGGCGATCGGATTCCTCCTGGGTCAGGTCATCATGACCGCCTTCAACAACGAGGTGTACCGACTGTCGTTCGTCACATCGCCGGCGACGATCGCGTGGTCGTTTCTCGTCGTCATTGCAGCGGCGCTGGTTTCCGGTCTGCTCGTCAGGCGTCGACTCGACCGTCTCGACCTCGTTGGGGTGCTCAAAACACGAGAGTGATTGACATGTTGCGCCTGCTTGCGAATCGTCGCGTTCTGGGTTCGGCCGCCATCCTCCTTGGCCTGCTTGCCATTGCGGTGTGGCCGAAGACGATTGAGGTCGATGCGGCAACGATTGCACGCGGACCACTGGTTGTCACGGTTGACGAAGAGGGCGTAACGCGCGTGCGAGAGCGATTCATTGTCTCTGCCCCGGTGTCCGGCCGCGTGCTGCGGATCGAGCTGGACCCCGGCGATCACGTGAAACGTGGCCAGGTCGTCGCACGCGTCCGAGAGGAGGCGTCGCCTCTTCTGGATGCCCGGGCCAGGGCCGAGGCAGAGGCCGTCGTCGAAAGCGCGAAGGCGGCGCTCGGCCGCGCCCGCGCTGAGGAGGAGCGCGCGAAGGCGACGCTCGACCAGACCCGGCGCGATCTTGCCCGGCTCAGGTCGCTTGCCGAAGGCCGAATCATTGCCAAACAGGAATTCGAGGCGCGCGAGGCTGAGGTCAAGGTTGCTCAGGAAACTGTCAATGCCGCAGCGTTCGCGGTCCGCGCCGCGACATCCGATCTCCGCCGGGCGGAGGCGCGCCTGACACCGTCCAGAGTCGACGCGCCGGGCCGCGTGGTTGGCGTCACGGCACCGGTGGATGGCGTCGTGCTCAAACGCCTTCGCGAGAGCGAGACCTTCGTGCCGACGGGGGACCCGCTCATCGAGATGGGCGACGAAGGACAGTTAGAAATCGTCTCCGACCTGTTATCGACAGATGCCGTCCGAATCAAATCCGGCGCGCGAGCCATCGTCGAGCAATGGGGCGGTGAGCAGCCATTGGCCGCGTGCGTGCGGCGCGTCGAACCGTCCGGCTTCATGAAAATCTCTGCACTGGGTGTCGAGGAGCAGCGCGTGAACGTCGTGCTCGACTTCGTGGAACCGTCCCCATCGCCCCGGGTCCCGCTCGGCGACGGCTATCGCGTGGAAGTTCGCGTGGTCCTCTGGGAAGCGCCGAATGTCTTGAGGGTGCCGACAAGCGCGCTGTTCCGTCACGCCGACAAATGGGCCGTGTACGTCGTCGACCGTGGTCGCGCACACCGAAGCCTCCTCGAGTTGGGACACCAGACCGGTCAGTACGCGGAAGTACGGTCAGGGCTCGCGGAGGGCGCTCGCGTGATTCTCCATCCTGGCGACACGCTCGTGGACGGCGCTCGTGTGCGCGAACGGCCCACAGTGAACTGACGTGCGCGCATCGCTTGCCGCGACATCGATGTCCGCAGCCCGAGCGCCAACCGATTCACTTGCAGGCCAGAGCGGCCCAGAGAAGTGGATTGCATTCAATTTCCCGAAGGACGCAGGAGTGTCTTGATCGCACGCCGCTCGTCCATCGCGCGATAGCCCTCGGCGACTTGATCGAGTGGTAGCACGAGGTCGAACACTTTTCCTGGATTGATCGTGCCGGCGAAGACCATGTCGATCAGTTGTGACAGATATTGGCGAACGGGCGCCGGACCGCCGAGCAAACGGACGTGCCGGAAGAAGAGATCGGCGCCGTCGAGCGTGACACCGTGCGGCACGCCGACGTAGCCGACCGAGCCACCCGGCCGCGTCGACTTGATCGCCTGCATCATCGACTCCTGCGTCCCGACACATTCCAACACCGAATCGGCGCCGACACCGTTCGTCAGCTGCTTGATGCGCTCAACGCCCTCGTCGCCTCGCTCCGTCACGATATCGGTCGCACCGAACTCACGGGCGAGCTTCTGCCGGGCTTCATGCCGGCTCATCGCGATGATGCGTTCCGCGCCCATCTGCTTCGCCGAGAGCACGCCAAGGACTCCGACGGCGCCGTCGCCCACGACGACAACCGTTCCACCAGGCTTCACGTTCGCTGCGTCAGCCGCAAACCAGCCGGTTCCCATCACGTCGGAGAGCGCGAGCATGCTCGGGATGTGGCCGGCATCGGGCACGTCGCGCGTCGCGACGAGTGTGCCGTCCGCGAGCGGCACGCGGAGCCGCGGCGCCTGTGCGCCACCGACCGGTGCCTTGTGCGCGCAGGAAGTTTGAAAGCCATGGCGGCAGTGCGGACACGTGTTGTCCGACGCGACGAACGATCCGATGACGAACTGTCTGGGCTTCAAGGACGTCACGCCGCGTCCGACTTCTTCGACGTAACCGCAGTATTCGTGCCCCATCGGCGTTGGCGCCGGGACCGATGCGATGCCGCGGTACGGCCACAGGTCCGAACCGCAGATGCAGGTCACTGGCAGACTGATGATGGCGTCTGTCGGCTCGACGATGGCAGGTTCGGGCCGTTCTTCGAACCGGATATCGCGCGGGCCGTATAAAACCGTCGCTTGCATGTCACACCCTTTCCTTCGATCAGCGAGCCACCGCCGCTGTCACATCTGGCCCCTGGCTCGAATGTACGGCCGCACCCGCAGCTCAGGCGGGAGGGGGCCTGAAACAGCGGATCGATACGAACCGTGCCGCCAAACCAGTCACCGGGCCCTTTGGCGGATGGTTGCACCCGCCCGAGTGATCTCCATGGCGGAATCCCTTTCAACGTTCTCTCCACACCACGGTAAGGCTGGCCGGCGGACGCGACTAGACGGCAAAATCCGCTAGAGCTTAGGAGTCCCGTCCAGGAATGGCCCAGACGCGCAGCGTGGCGCCAGCGAGATTGCTAGGACAGGATCTCGACGTATCCGTCCGTCCCATGCACGCGGATCCGCTGCCCATCCCGAATCAGCCGGGTGGCATGTTCCACGCCCACGACGGCGGGCAAGCCGTACTCGCGCGCGATCACTGCGCCATGTGTCATCAATCCTCCGACCTCCGTCACCAGTGCCTTGATCGCGACGAACAGCGGTGTCCAGCTCGGGTCCGTGTACGTCGTGACGAGGATGTCGCCGGCCTCGAGGTTCGCCTCCGTCATCTCGACAATCACGCGCGCGCGGCCCTCAATCGTTCCCGAAGAAACCGCCAGGCCGACCAGCGCGTTCTTCGGGAAATCTTCGCGTCGGTACGATCCGGCCACGGCCTCGCCCTCCGATGTCAGCACCCGTGGCGGCGTAAGCGCTTGAAACGACGCGAAGCCCTTCTTGCGCCGGCGAATCAGCGGCTGGTCCACCTGACGGCTGCGCGCGACCTCGTGGAACTCGTGGAGCGTCAAGTAGAAGACATCCGCCTTCTCGCGCAGCACCCCCGCTGACACGAGACGCTCGGCTTCTTCCAATAGCGCTTGCTTGTAGACGAAGTAGCGGCTGACCATGCCGTACTTCGGGTACTCGCGGTAGCCGCTGAACACGCGGAGGCGATCGATCATGCGCTTCGTCTCTTCGGACCTTCGTTGGCCGTCCGGCAATGTCCGCAGGCGTGCCAGCACCTCCTGTTCCTTCTGTGACGCCTGCTTCAATCCGTGTTCGAACCGACGTGCGCGCTCGCCCGGCTCGAAGTTCCTGACGTTGGCCAGGAGCATGGGCAGCAGCATGGCGGGACGTTCGCTCCAGCGTGGTCTCGTGATGTCGATTTCGCCGACGCCGCGCATGCCGTAGTGGTCGAGCCATCCGAGAATTGCCTCGCGCGCTTCCCGCCCGCCTTCCAATCTCGGCAGCTCGTTCAGGAAATTGTCATCCTTGACGCGCTGCAGATAGGCCGCGACCTCCGGATGCGAGCGGATCACCCCGGCGACGTCCATCAGCGCGAGTCCCATCTCCGCCGTGACGTTGTTAGGAACGGACTGCGTGAGCGCGTCGGCCGCATTCTTCTCGGCCAGCCAGTCCTGAAGCCGATCGTTGAGCCACCACGTCGCCTCCATCCCCGCCATGATCGCTTGATGACTGCGCGGATCGAACAGGACCCGCTTCAATTCCTGAAAGTCAGCCAGAATGCAGTCGAGCAGGACCGGTCCGGACAGTCCCCGGATGTCGCGCTTCAGCGCAGCCAGCGACGCTTCGCTGCGCTCGATCAGCTCGGCGACGATGAGCGGATCGGTCGCGATCGGGGCAGGAGGCGCGCCGCCGGATGACCGCGCGGCGGGCTCGCCGTCAGGGAGCAAGGGAATGAAGCCGCGGTCGATGATGGTCTGCAGCGCGTCGCCGATCAGCGGATCCGACTTTCCCAACACGCTCAGAAGGCCGGCGCGGCCAGCCGACGAAGCCAGGCTTCGGCTGACGTCCACGAACACTCTTCCAGCTGCCTCATGCATCGGCGTCGCAGCCGTCAGTTGCCGCACGGAAATGCCGAGCGGCTTCATCGCGTCGGTCATCATCTGCTGATGACCGACGGAGACATAGACGTGGTTCTGCCCGTCGGCCGCAGCGGGGATGGGGAACAGCGTGGTGATCGGCCGGCTCTGGACGATCTGGAAGTCGTTCTGGTCCAGGCACCATTCGACGTCCTGAGGACAGCCGAAGTGCGCTTCGATTTGGCGGCCAAGCTGCTCGAGCCGGACGACGTGTGCGTCCGGCAGCACTGGCTGCTGCTGCCGCTCCGGGGCGATCGTGTGTTGCCGCGTCCCACCAGCGGGGGATGCTTCGATGGCGAGTCGCTTCGTTGCGATGGTCCTGGCGACGATCTCGCCGTCACGCACCTTGTATTCGTCCGCGTTCACCAGTCCGGAAACCAGGGCTTCGCCGAGCCCGAATGTCGCTTCCACGGAGGCAACCTTCCGGTTGCCGGTGATGGGATCGGCCGTAAACAGGATCCCTGCCGCGTGCGGGGACACCATCCGCTGCACGACGACGGCCATCGAGATACTGCGGTGGTCGATGCCGTTCCGCAGCCGGTAGCTCACCGCCCGGTGGGTGAAGAGCGAGGCCCAGCACCGTTTGACGTGCTCGACGACCGACCTCGGCGTGATGACGTTCAGGTACGTGTCCTGTTGGCCGGCGAACGACGCGTCCGGCAAGTCCTCCGCCGTCGCGCTCGATCGGACGACGTACGCGTCCTGCTCGCCGAGTCGGGTGAGTGCGCGTGTGATCGCCGTCGCGAGATCGTCAGGCATGACGATCCCTTCGATCGTCCGCCGGATCTCCGCGCTGAGGCCGCCGATCGCTTCGCGGTCCTGCGGCTTCAGATGCGAGAGTCGATCGAGCGGTTCGTCGAGCGACAGCCCTTCCGCCACGATCCGCTGGAACGCGGTGGTCGTCACGCAGAAGCCGGCCGGTACACGTATGCCTTCGATCCGCGACAGCTCTCCCAGGTGCGCTGCCTTGCCGCCGACGAGGGCGGCCTGCGTCTGGTCGATCTCTTCTAAATCCAACACGTAGCCGTGCATCGGTTTCTTCCTCGGCTGGCTCCTCATCCGCGCCGCCGACTCGCGCCTTCGATGCGCCGTGCCTTTTCACGCTGCTCCAGACGCTTGTCCGCGGCCGGTTCCGGTGGCAGGGCATGGGCAAGTACGATCATGACAAGGGTTCCGCTCAGAACGATCGATGAAAAAAGGACGAGTGTAATCCACTGGCCCATATGCGACTTTGCAGGATGATGACGAAAGTCTCGGGCTCCGTCGTACGCTGCAGGAAAGTCAGTGTGAGCGGAGGGCCCGGACGCTGCACGCCGCTAACGCTGCCATCTGAGGTGTGTTCTTCCTTCAATCTTAGCCGTCAGGTTGACGCTAGCCAGAGTGCTGCGTTAGTACCTTTTCAGGAGTGTGTGAGGGGCCGATGGGGGCCGCCGCACGGTATAAATCGGGCTTAGAACATGGCTGTCAGCGTCGTCAACGGCGTGCGACTCTTCTGGGAGGAGACCGGCGACAGCGGTAGTCCGCTCGTCCTCGTCCATGGGTCATGGGGCGACCATCACAATTGGGATGCGGTCGTACCAGGATTAGCTCGGTCGTTCCGTGTCTTCACCTACGACCGGCGCGGACACAGCCAAAGCGAGCGCCTTTCGACGCAGGGGAGCATCGAAGAAGACGTGGCGGACCTGGCCGCGTTCATCGTGACGAACAAGTTGACACCGGCGCACGTCGTCGGCAGCTCGTTCGGCGCAGCCATTGCGGTGAAGCTTGCCGCGGCGCAGCCCGACTTGTTCGCGACGCTCAGCATTCACGAACCGCCGCTCATCGGCATGATCGGTGAGGACCCGATCTTTCCGGTGGTGCGTCAGCGGATTGGTGCCGTCCTCGCCACGCTGCAATCCGGCGAAACGGAGTTGGCCGCCCGACAGTTCGTCGAGAACGTCGCGCTTGGACCCGGTATGTGGGAGAAATTACCGCCGGACGTGCGAGACACGTTCATTTTCAATGCGCCGACGTGGATGGATGAGATGAACGAGCCAGAAAGCGTCCTGACCGTCGACCTCAACCGAATGCGTTCCTTTACTCGCCCCACCTTGCTATCTGAAGGCGACCAGAGTCCGTCGTTCTTTGCGGCCATCCTCACGAAACTCGCGTCAGCAGTCCCTCAGGCGCAGCATCACGTGTATCGCGGTGGCGGTCACGTTCCGCATCTCACCCACCCGGACGAATTCGTGCGAGTCGTCAGCAGCTTCATTGGTGGCCACGACTAGCGTTGTGCCCGATCTGTACGAGGACTTCGGCTCGAATTGCTCGGAGCACCTGGCCAACGCGAGCGGCCGGCTCATGGAGGCCACGCAGGTAGAGCACGAGCTGCCAGCGTTGTGTGGCGGGCAAGAAGCTGAACGTCGGCATGCCCCGTCGCGTGTCGCCGCTGCTGATCTTCCAGAACAACGCACCGTCGGTCTGGGCCTGCACGCGCCGCGACAGCAGATTAGGGGCGCGGCTCGTTCCCTGGGCGTCCTTGCCATGACATTGCGCACAGCGCTCAACGAAGATCTTGTGGCCGCCCGCCGCCAGCTCGGGCCGGCCGGCGAGAGGATTCGGTTTCGCAGCAGCGCGATCCGGTGCGACCCACCGGGCATCGTGCTCGCGCAGCTGCGCCGCTTGCACAACGGCGCCGAGTCCGATTAGCAGCAGGATGGCAACACGAAAGCGGCACATCTTCATCGTCCTCCACGCGGCAGCTCGTACGAGACGCCGACCCGCAGCAAAGCATGGTCGCTCGCTCGCGTCAGACCGAACCCGACCGATGCCTTCAGGGTGGTCTGCGACGTGACGTGCCAGCCGATCACCGGTGCGAGATAGTGCCGCTGCTCGCCGGATTCGAATCCTTCGGTCGAACCGAGACCTCCGTATGCTTCGAGACCGACGACGAAGTTCTCGGCGCAGAAACGGCAGCTGCTGCCGCTGGCCACCAGTCCGATGGGACGTGAGACGCCAACGCTGTAGCCAAACTCGAGGCCCTCGTCCTCGGAAAGATTCTTCTCGAAAGTCACGTTCTCGGAGACGTTCCACACGCCGGCGACGCTCGACAAAATGAGCTTGCCTTCCAGTTCGTGCGTGCGCGCTTCACGGAGGTCCCCGATCGGCTCGAACTCGATGCCGCCGCTGCCGACGATCTCCTTCTGGATGCGGCTCGCTTCATTCGTGTGCTCGTATTCGATGTACAGCACGGGATTCAACCGGTGCTCGCTGCGCAACGGCCGGAACCGGTTTTCCCAACGCCATCCCGTGAATGCGCTGCCGTCGCCCTGTGTCGTCACACCTTCCAGATACAACTCGGCGGTCCACCAGCCCGTCAATCCATATTCCAACTCCAGCCACGGCGCGCTGTACGACGCCTGATCGTTTTTCGGCAGTCCTGTCGTGTTCGCGAGCGCGACTTCGAGGTTGCCTGGCTCCTCGAGGTAATGGGCATAGGTGACGAAGTAGGCGGCTTCCTGCGCGCGTGCCGGCCTCGCAGGTGCGCAGATCACCACCACGGTCAGAATCGAGATCAATGAGAAATAGAGGGAGAAGCAACCGGCGGGCGGGGAGCGACGCATAACGATCTCCGAGTCGTTGCGCCGATGTCACCCGCCGCCTACAATGCAGAACGTCGGACGCATCAGACGCGCACGCGCGTGTAAATGGGTCTCTCCGGACCTTGCGTTCGATCGCCCGTCCCGTGTTGCACCATGAGGCGGGCTTTTTGTTGCGCTGCGGGGACGATAGCACGACGTGCCCGCGGGTGACAGCGTCACCATGTGGTGTTCGTCCCGCTTCACCCAACCGCGCTTTTTCAGCACGCGCAGGCCAAGGGTCCGATCCAGTTTCAAGACGCGCTTGCTGCCCCTGGGTCTGTTCATCGGCGCGGTAGTGTTCGACGCGATTTACTTGTGGCGAGGCTCGTCGACGATTGCGACAGTCGGCTACTGGAACATCGCGGGCGGCATCGTCGGCGGATTGCTCGCGGCGCTCTTCGGACTGATCGATTGGCTCGCGATCCCGGCGGGGACCCGGGCGAAGGCCATCGGCTTATGGCATGCCGGCAGCAACGTGCTGGCGATTCTGGGATTCGCCTTTGTCTGGTGGACCCGTTACAGCGGCGGTCACCTGGCAACCACGAGTGGGTTGTTTACGATCGAAGTCGTCGCGCTGCTGTTCGGAGCCGTGGGCGGATGGCTGGGCGGCGAGCTTGTCGATCGTCTCGGCGTCGGTGTCGATAGCGGCGCGAACCTCGATGCGCCGAATTCGATGTCGGGGAAGCGGCCGAGAGCGGCGTAGAACGCCCATCGGGAGCGGCGGTTCACCGAGTCGCGAATTGCGACGGGGGGCACGCGCTCGGCCAACGCGACATCATCGCCGCCGGCGAGTGCGTCAGGCGGCAGTCACGACGATCGCGCTGCACGCCCCGCGACCACGACTCCGGTAGCCATGGGGAACAGTGGAATCAAAGTACATCGCGTCTCCGCGTGCCAACGCCTGTTCCTCCGCCCCGACGCGAACGCCGAGTGCGCCCTGCAGCACGTAGATGAACTCGACACCGGGGTGCAGGTGGACGCGGACCTTCTCGGCCGGCACCGGCAGGAAGTCGGCGAAGTACGAGTTGAACCGTCGCTCGGTTGCCGGATAGTCGAGCGATTCGAACCGGTATGAGATGTCGCGCGCACCGGGCTGATCCGGCAGTTGCACACGCTCTGCCTTTCGCACGACGGCCAGGAGCGGCTTCTCGCGGGCGCCGACGAAGAAGAACTCCAGGCCCACGCCGAAGACCAGCGCGATCCGCAGCAGCGTCGGCAGCGTGGGAAACAGCCGCCCGCGCTCGATCTTCGACAGGAGCGCCGGCGACAGCCCCGTGTGCCGGCCGAGTTCGACGAGGCCCATCTTTTTCTTGAGGCGCAGCGCGCGAATCTTGCGGCCAATCTCGTAGTCGCTCAATCCCGACTTCAGCGTCGCCGACAGCATCGGACCCTCCCGTTTTCCTGACATTCACATTACGCGGCTGTTTTGTCGTACGGCTCACACCACTTTGCGAGCGGTGACGATTTTACTTGTAGGCACATTTAATTGCACTAAATTCAAAGCATGCACGGCGCCGGGCCGACCCCGGCGCTCAGACAGGGAGGAAGTGATGAAACAGATCGACATCGTCGCGGCCGTTCTCGTCGTCGTCGGCGCGCTCAACTGGGGCCTCGTTGCCATCGCCCGCGTCGACCTGGTCGCGGCGCTGTTCGGCATGCGCTTCGGCGAAGTCTCGCCGCTGAGTGCGATCGTGTACGGATTGGTGGGCCTCGCCGCCGCATATCAGGCGCTGTTCTGGAAGCGCGTGCAGACCCGCTGGGCGCAGCCCGCGTCGATGCACGCCCGTTAACCCGCATCAGTCAAAGGAAGAGGAGTTGATCATGTTGAACATGCTCGCCATCGGAACCACAGTGCTGGCAATGGTCGTAGCCGGGTCGAACACGACCGCGGCCGAGGCGCCCACCAAGGACATCGTTGACACGGCCGTTGCGGCCGGGTCCTTCACGACGCTGGCGAAAGCGCTCGAGGCGGCGGGCCTCCTGGAGACGCTGAAGGGCCCGGGGCCGTTCACGGTCTTCGCCCCGACGGACGAGGCGTTCGCGAAGCTGCCGGCGGGCACGCTCGAGACGCTGCTCAAGCCCGAGAACCGGGCGAAGTTGACGCGTATCCTCACGTATCACGTCGTGCCGGGACGCGTCATGGCGGCTGACGTCGTGAAGCTGCGCTCGGCCACCGCGGTCAGCGGCGACACGATCACTATCGCGACACACGGCGGTGGCGTCACGGTCGACAACGCGCACGTCGTGAAGACGGATATCGTTGCGACCAACGGTGTCATTCACGTCATCGACGCGGTCATCCTTCCGGCCGAGAAGTAACGGGTGTTCATGGATGCGCGCGTTCTTCTCACCGGCGCCACGGGATACAACGGCGGCCGCCTGCTTCGACGATTCGAGCAGCGCGGCGCCGCCGCGCCGCACCCGTCCGACGTGTTCACGTACCGATCGATCGTGACCGGTCAGGCCGCAGACGTGTTCCGCTGGCACGAACGGCCCGAGGCGCTACTCGATCTGCTGCCGTCGCATCGAGTCGTTCGGATCGAGCGGCGCACCGGAGGCCTGCGGGATGGCGGCAGCGTCACGTTGTCGATCGGCATCGGTGCCCTGCGCATGCGCTGGGAAGCGCGCCACCACGGGTACATCGCCGGCGAGAGATTCTGCGATGAGCAGATTCGCGGACCGTTCAGGATCTGGCGACACACGCACCGATTCGTGGCCGTGGGCACCGGGCAGACGCTCTACGAGGACCGCGTCGAGTATGCGGTCCGAGGCGGTCGGCTGGTCGCGCGGCTGGCGGATCCCGTCGTGCGTCACCTGCTCGCGCGGATGTTTGCGCGGCGCCATCGGATCGTGCACGCGGCATTCACCGATGCCCGTGACGCCGCGCTTCGCCGGCGCCTGGGCGCGTCCGGTATCACCTCTGTCGACAGCCTGGGGATGGTGCGATGATGCGCTGGATGCTCGCGGTGCTGATGGTTGCCGCCTCTCTTCAATCGGATCAGGTTGGGACCGTCGACACCGTCGATCTCGATCGCTATGTCGGCGACTGGTTCGAGATCGCGCGCTTCCCGAATCGGTTTCAGCGATCCTGCACGGGCGACGTCCGCGCCACCTACACCCGGCGGCCGGATGGTCGCATCGACGTCGTCAACCGATGCCGCGCCACGGACGGGCGCATCATCGAGGCGCAGGGCATCGCGCGGGTCATCGATGTTCGCACCTCGGCGAAGCTGAAAGTGCGGTTCGCGCCCGCCGTCCTGTCGTTCCTGCCGTTCGTGTGGGGCGACTACTGGATCATTGGGCTCGCTGACGACTATTCATGGGCCGTCGTGGGCTCGCCGGACCGCGCTTACCTCTGGATCCTGGCGCGCACCTCGACGCTCGAGACGGGCCGCCTCGACGCCGCGCGGGCCGCGGCCCGCGCCACCGGCTTCGATACCGATCGGCTGGCGATGACGCGTCACACGTCGACCAGCGCGCGATGAAACGACGCGTCGTGATCCACGACCGGATGCAGCACGGGTACGTATACCACCGCACCGAGCCGGTCGGACGGCACTTCGCGCCAGAGTTCCGTCCCGAGCTGACGCCGAAGCAGATGCTGCAACTGGGCGTGTTCGGCGGGAAGTACCTGACCGACTGTCGTCGGGAGTTTCCGGCCAGCTGGTTTGTTCGCGCGAAGCTCTCACCGGCGCGCCGGGACGCCTGCCTCAATTACTTCGGTGTCAATGCGTCACAGTCTCTGGCCGTGTGGCGGCGCAACGGCTGGATCCGGCCGCAGGATCCGCGCGGCTGGTTTCAGTGGTACTGCCGGTACTACATGGGGCGCCGGACCGCCGACGATGCGCGGCAGATCCGGCGGTGGAGGGCGATGGCGCGCCACGCGGTCGCCATTCGCAAGCACTGCGAGAAAGGCGATCTCAGATGCCGCCGCAGGCAGCGTCAAGCACTGCTCCACTGGGCATATGACAGCCGCACGATCTGAGCAATCGCCGACGATGAACCGTGCATGGCTCGCTCAGCGCCCGGTCCGAGTCGGCATCTCGTCGTGCCTGCTCGGCGACGCGGTCCGGTTCGACGGTGGCCACAAGCGCGATGCGTTTCTGACGGACACTTTCGGCCGCTTCGTCGAGTGGGTGCCGGTCTGCCCCGAGGTCGAGTGCGGCCTGGGCACGCCGCGGGAGTCCATGCGGCTGGTGCGCGTGGGCGACGGCATCAGATTGCTGACGGTCAGGACCGGCGTCGACCGGACGGATCAGCTCCTCCGCTACGCGCACGAGCGCGTCGCGCAACTCACGGCGCAAGATCTGTGTGGCTTCGTTCTCAAGAAAGACTCGCCGAGCTGCGGCATGGCCCGCGTCAAGATCTACGGCGGTGGCACCGTTCCGACAAAGTCCGGACGCGGGCTCTTTGCAGCGGCGCTGGCCGATCGCTGTCCGAACCTGCCGATCGAGGAGGAAGGGCGGTTGTCGGACCCGTGCCTCCGAGACAATTTCGTCGAACGGGTGTTCGCGTACGGCAGGCTGCGGGCGCTATTCGACGGTCGGTGGAATCAGGGTGCGCTCGTGCATTTCCACACGGCGCACAAATTTACGCTGATGGCGCACTCGCCGGCCGCGTACCAGGAGCTGGGACGCCTGGTAGCCCAGGCCGCGTCGCTTCGCCGGCACGATCTGACATGCCAGTACAGCCGCGGCTTCATGGGTGCGCTCTCGAACATCGCGACGCGCCCGCGTCATGCAAACGCGCTGCAGCATATGGTCGGCTACTTCAAGGAGCGGCTCGATCGGGCGTCGAAGACCGAACTGCTCGGGGCGATCGACGACTACGTGCGCGAGCTCGTCCCGCTCGTGGTGCCGATCATGCTGATCCGCCATCACGTCCGCGTGCACGACGTGGCATATCTGGCCGGGCAGGTGTACCTCGCGCCGCACCCGAAGGAGCTGATGCTGCGCAATCATGTGTAAGGCGCCGGCGACACGTTGCGCAAACCTTCTTGCGCCACATCCGCTCGGAGTCGAGTTCCCCACGGATCTCGAGTGAGTACTGCCGGTTGTGCGCCCGCTCGTTCGACGTGTTCTACCGGCCGGCCGGCGCGCGCGAGGCTATCGGCGAGCAGCCCCAGCGAGGCGACATCCGGGAGCTCGATCGTCCACTCCAGCAGCTGCGCATCGTCTTCGGTCGGCGGTTGCGCATCGCGTCCGGCCCAGACGTTCGCACCGAGGTGATGATGGTAGCTCCTCGCCGCGAAGAACAGCGCGCCAGGATAGTCCCAGACCGTGATGTCGAGGCCAAGCGCTTCGCCAAAGAAGTCGGATGCGACGGACAGGTCTCCGACATGCAGGTGGACGTGGCCGACCACCGTGCCGGGAGGCATACCGGTCCATGCCGCATCTCCGGCGGCTCGTTCCAGGCCGCGCACGTCCAGCGGATCGGTAGCCATCATCAGTTGACGGCCGACTCGACGCCACGTGCTGCGAGGGCGATCCGCGTAGACCTCGATTCCCAGATTGTCGGGGTCCCGTAGATAGAGCGACTCGCTCACCAGATGGTCTGACGCGCCGGCTGCCGCGTCGATCTGGGCCAGGTGCCGTACGAACCGACCGAGCGATGGCCGATCCGGCAACAGAATCGCGAAGTGGAACAGCCCGAGCCGACTGCGGGTGGGCGCGGTCCGCGCTCCTGGACGTTCATGGAGCATGACCAGCGGGGTGTCATCCGCATGTGCGCCAAGCACCGCATGCGGACCGTTCCGACGCAAGACGCGCAGACCCAGCGTAGTCTGGTAGAACGCGAGTGAGCGATCGAGATCGGCGATCTGTAACCTGACCGCGCCTAACCGGATACCTTCCGGCAATCGGTAATCCCGGGGGAGTCGTCCGTAACTGCCTGGCGTGGCTGGCTGAGCGCCATCCGCGGAATCCATTGCTGATTCAGTCATGGTGTTGGTTTCGAGAGCGGCCGTAGCCGCGTTCAAGACTGACAATACACCGTGGAACCGGTCCCGAGGCGACTGTGATCGCATCGAAATGCTCGACAGGATTGGGACGGCATCGGGCAGCAACAACCCGTGGCAGTAGAATCGGACAGTGATCGGACTTCACTTGCTACGACGTCCGGTGAGCCGGCCTCGATCCCAAGGAATGTGTTCGGAAGTCCGAGGTGCTTCTCCGCCCGAACGGCCTGAGATTACGCCAGACTGGCTTGCCGCATAAGTTCTCGATGCCAGCTTCGCCCCTGCTGTCCACGACCGGTCTGCTCCTTACGCTCGATCTGGTCGGGACGTTCGTGTTCGCCCTCAGCGGCGCGGCGGCTGGCGTGAAGAATAGGCTCGATCTGTTCGGGGTCGGTGTGCTGGCCTTCGTCGCGGGCAACGCCGGCGGTGTGACGAGAGATCTTTTGATCGGAGCGGTCCCGCCGGCGGCGATCAGAGACTGGCGCTACGTCGCGGTTTCGCTGGCGGCGGGTGGCGTGACATTCCTCTGGTACTGGAACATCAAGCGACTCCGTCCAATCGTGCTGCTGCTCGATGCGGCTGGACTCGGTCTGTTCGCGGTGGCCGGCACGCAAAAGGCGCTGGCGTTCGGAGTCAATCCATTTGTCGCTGCGCTGCTCGGGATGCTCACCGGGATCGGCGGAGGTGTCGTGCGCGATCTGCTGATCAATGAGATCCCGATTGTGTTGCGGGCGGACCTGTACGCGCTCGCGGCACTCGCCGGAGCGGGAGTTGTTGTCAGCGGCCACTTGCTGCACTGGCCGCCGGCCGCCACGACGATCTCGGGCGCGGCTCTCTGTTTCGGCATGCGGCTCGTAGCGATTCGCCGCGGGTGGAATCTTCCTCCAGCCAACCTGTCGGTCTCGCGGTGAGACGTATTCAACTGACCTCGATATCCAACTCTCATCGACGGCATCGCGCGTTCAGCGGCCCGTCATATTCGGAATCGCCGTCGAGCGTGTGCGTTAGGATGGCCAGCCTGACATGACCAATGTTCTGCGCCGCCACCCGCTCCTGGTCTACTTTGTCCTCGCCTTCGCGGGCTTTTGGGCCTGCATCGGACTGGGGTACGCAATCGCCACTCGCACAGGCGCGTCAGGCAGTCATCTTCCGAACGATCAGGTCGACGTCGCAGTTGAGCACTGCTGTCACGATCAGCGTTTGTCCGAGCGGATGGGTGTGCCACGCGGTGCGCGCGCCTGGCTCGAACGTGACGGCCGCACCCGCACAACGTGATCGATCCGATGGAAAGGGTGCGTTGAGAAACTGAGCTGGAGCGCGATTACGAAGCGTCCGACTGCTTCGGCGGAACAGGAGAACTGTTGCGAGCCTGAGGAGGCTTCAGCGGTAACGTGATCAAGAAACGGCTGCCCACGCCGACGGTCGATTCGCATGCGATCGCTCCGCCCATCGCCCGAATGCAATCCGCGGTAATCGCCAATCCAAGTCCCGATCCGGTGACTCCCAATTGCGCGTCCAGGTGCGCGTGGGCACGAAAGAATCGCTCAAAAATGGCCACCCGGTCTGCTTCCGGGATGCCGAGGCCGTTATCGCGCACGCACAACACGCAACTGCCTTCAGGTGCGTTCTTACCTGACGTGATTTCCACGAAGGAATCGGCCCT
>DATJIW010000009.1:0-66123 GCA_035492775.1 Vicinamibacterales bacterium | reverse complement strand
TCGCTGACGACGGCAACAGCGGGACCGTCGTCGGTAGCGAAGACTCGTCCGACTGCTGGCGTAGTGCCGAGCGTCGCGAAGAACGTCTCGTCCACGACGGCGACCGGCAGGAAGCGGGGCTCCGATATCCCGCGAACCGTGAAGCCTTCGCTCGCGTAGCCCGACACGCTCGAGAAGGCGGGAAGTGCGGCGCGCCACTCGGGCAGGCTGGCGACGGAGACCGAGACGTCCATGACGGCGAGCCGATCCGCGTCGGAATAAGGAAGCGGCCGCAGGAGCACGCCGTACACGATCGCGAACAGCGCGGTGTTCAAGCCGGCGCCGAGTGCAGAGACGAGGATCGCGGCGGCCGTGGACCACCGGTCCTTCCACAGCCGCCGTCCTGTGTAGATGATCTCCGTCATCGTTGCGAGCAGGCCTGCGTGCGCATGGCCGCGTGCATCAGAACCTGAAAAGCACGCCCAATGCGGCGCGGCCGAAATCGAGCTTGTTCTGACCGAGATCGATGCCTATGCCGAGCAGATCGATTTTCTGGAACGAGTGGTAGTAGCGCACGTCGCCTTTCAGGCCGATGTGCTTCTGCACGAATACGGCGACGCCCGCGCCGATCGTCCACCCCGCGTGGGTCTGCGAGTCCTCCGTGTTGCCCGGTCCCTCGACCTTCGTCTTGATCGCGCCGAAGCCGATGAGACCGTACGGCTGCACGATCGAGAACCGCGGCGCCAGCATGAAGTCGCCCATCAGCGTCGTCACGGAAGTCGGGTTGGTCCGCTCGCCGGTGAAGTCCGCTTCGTGCGTCAGCTCGGTCTCGAAGCCGACCACCGAACCGAGCGAGCCCAGGGATCCGCCCCAGTTCCAGTTCTTGTTCCGGCAATCCGTGGCGCTCCGGCATCCCGTGTCTCCGCCGAAGTTGTAACCGTAGGACACGCTGATGAAGCCCTGCGCCGATGCGCGCCGCGGGACGAGAACAGCGGCGGCCAGGCAGGCCCAAACCGCGGCAGTCCGGAGCCTTCGAGCCGTTTTGTCTTTGCGCATCTGCTACCTCGGGTGACGCGGTTGAGCCAGTCTGCTGGTTGTGGGTGCAGCGGTCAGCAGGAGTCGTGCCGTTTATCGCCGCACGGTTTCCGACAAGCGCGGACGGTCGGCGAGCAATTCCTCGATGGCATCGGCGAGGTGTTCGTCGGTCACGTGATGATCGCCGCGGCTGACGCGGAGCGCGTGGGCTTTCATGAGGACGTCCACTGCGCGAACACCTTCCGGCGGCTCGAACTTGTAGCAGGCGAGCTCCACTTTCATCCCGTTGGGATCGTGCAGATAGATGGAATCCATGAAGCCGCGATCGCGCTGGATGAAGTCGATGCCGCGTTCGCGCAGGCGCGCGGGCGCCTGCTGAAACGTTGCGCGCGACACGTTGAACGCAATGTGCTCGACGCAGCCGATCTCCCGCGGTGCGTCCCGGCGCGCGTCCTCGCGTGATTCGTTCGTGAAGACCGTCAGCAGGCGTCCGTCGCCGGGGTCGAAGTACAGATGGTTCTCGTCAGGCTTTCCGAGGTTCGGCTGCTCGAGCACGAATGGCATTCCCAGGGCGCCCTGCCAGAAGTCGATGGCGCTTTGCTTCGTCGATCCGACGATCGTGATGTGGTGGACACCCTGGATCTGCACCTTCTTCATGGCGGCCTCTCGGAAGTCGTTTCGCGCAGAACGTGCCGCGAGTATACCTCCGCCGTTGCGGCGGTCGACGGTGCGGGCTGGGGTGGTCGACGGCGCGGATCGGGAGGCGGGCTCTACCGTTTTCGACGCGGAGTGCTCTCGTCTGAGACACCCCGCGCGTCGGGGTCTTTCGGTGATCCGTTCTGGCGAAGGAATCGCCGCGAGCGCGGTGTTTCGGGTCCGCTGATCAGGGTTTCGAGTTCCTGGCGCAATTTGCGCGTGTGCTCTGTCAGATCGCGGAGCTGTGCTTTGATGGCCTCTTCAGCCCAGCGTCCCGACATTTCGAACGTGTGCCAGCTTTCGCACATCTCCTCCGCCCAGGCGGCATGCAGCATCAAGGCCACTCGCGTGCGGGCTGGTTATCGCCGCTGCACACGCCGCGTTCAGAAATACGTCAGCGGTATGTAAGTTCCGGATGGGTTACGCGGAGGAGCGCTGCGGGAGCACCGGCAGCCGTTGCCCCGCGGCCAGCCGGACGAGAGGAATGTGTGCGGTCGCCGGGCAGGTCGAGAGCAACGCCGTCGTGCTCTCGATGTCGCCTTCGCCGAGCGAAGCATCGACGAGGATCACGTCGGGCAGGTGGCAGGACGCCTTCACGATCGTCTCGAATGGTGTCCGTGAGACGCAGACGCGATATCCGCGCTGTTCGAGCTGCCGCGCGCGGCGCGTGCGCGACGCGCGATTCGCGTCCGCGACCAGCACGAGCGGCACGGCAATGGCGGCCGACTCGGCGCCTATGACCCCAGCCACCGGCGTCTCTGTGCGCAATTCGGACATGCTGCCGACTCCGTTCTCTGGCGATCCGCCGTCGTCTTTCGCGGCGCACAGCAAGAACGCTGCCCGGTTTCTACGCGTGCAGGAACCGATCGACGTCGGCGCCGACGAGGGCGCCGGGATCAGCTCACTCAGGTTTTCAGTAGTCGGCCGCTGGACCAGGAAACGCGCTGTCCGATGGACGTGGGATGTGCGGCCGGCGCACACGATAGCACAAACGCGGACCCGCGAAAACGGCCGATCGCGTGTGTGGCGCGAAAAAATTTCAGGCGCTGCGGCTGACGACGCGGACGGGCTCGTGCCGCGCCGGACGCCACGCGAGCAGCGCGAGGCCGAGCACGACGATCAGCAGCGCGAAGAGATGCGCGACAGTGAAGGGCCCGAGGACCCGGACGTTGACCCGGAGGAATTCGAGGCCGAACCGGAAGGCGCCCGCGAGGAGGAGGTATCGCCCGAGCACGATGCGGTCTGGTACGCCGCGGCGTCGCCAGCGGATCAGCACCCACGCGAGCAGCGCGAGAAACGCCGCCTCGTACAACTGGGTCGGATGCACTCGCTCCAGTGTCGGAGGAAGCCCCTGCGGGAAGGCGACGCCCCACGGGAGCGACGTGGGATGACCGTAGTCGTCACCGACGAGGAAGCAGCCGATCCGGCCGAGCATCTGGCCGACGGCGAGCGCCGGCGCCGCGGCAGCCAGGACCGCCATCGGTGGCCAGCGTTTCAGCCGCATCATCGCGAACCCGGCGCCGACGCCTCCGACGAACCCGCCGAACCAGCTCATGCCGCCGCGATCGAGCGCGAGGGCCCAGAACGAACTCTCCTGCAGATGCTCGAAGACGTAAAGCAGCTTTGCACCGACGAGTCCGCCGACCAGGCCGTACACCGCCGCGTCGATCGCCGCCTCGGGAAGGCCGCTGCGCCGCAGCTCCTTGCGGAACACGAGCAGTCCCGCGAGCGCGCCGAGCGCGACCATGACGCCGAAGCTCGTGATCTCGAACGAGCCGATGCGGAACAGGACGGGATACACGTCTCTGCTGGTCCTTCTTTGCGTCAGTCTTTCGAAGTGACCCGGGTGGGGATCGAACCCACGACCCTCTGATTAAAAGTCAGATGCTCTACCACTGAGCTACCGGGTCAATGCAGCCACCGATCGTAGCACGAGCACGAATATTGCTCGCCGATCCGAGGAGGTGTACGGATGCCACCACGAGGCGTCAAGAGCGCGAAACGCGAGCGGCAGTACGAGCACATCAAGGAGTCGGAAAAGAAGGAGGGCCGCAGCACGAAACGCGCGAAGCAGATCGCGGCCGCTACGGTGAACAAGCAGCGGCGCAAGTCGGGCGAGACGAAGAGCAGCCGCAAGAAGAGCAGTTCCAGCCGCAAGTCCAGCAGCCGCTCGAGCGGGAAGAAAAAGTAGGGAAGCTCGCGCGTCCGGTTTCGCAGCCGAAGCCCGAGTGCACAGCGTTCGAAGGCTTCCTTCAGCACCGCGCCTGATCACACGAGTGACCGAGACACAACCGCGTGCAGTGCCGCTGGAGCGTGTATGTAAGGATTCGAAAACGGTAGCAGCCGACGGCCGTCGGGTGTGATTACTCTGCGTCGGCCACGACGGCGGCTTCGACTTTCTTCGGCGCGCGTTTCTTGCGCACCTTTCCCGCTCCGCGCACGCCAGCCGGCGCCGGCTCGCTGCTCGGTTCCAGCTTCGACATGCTCGTGAGGAATTTCTTGACGCCGTGCTCGTCGAACTGCACGCGCGTGTAAGCGTCCTCGACGGCGATCACTGAACCGAGCCCGTAGGTCGGTTCGACCACGCGGGATCCGACCTCAAAGCGTTTCATGCCTGCTGCTCCCTCGCGCGCCAGCGTCCGACCGCCCCATACGGACGGGCTCGCTGCCACAACCTACACAATATCAGGACGTTACCGCCAGCGTCAATTTTTGTCGTCGCGGGCGGCCCCACCCACGGATCATCCAGTACCTTGCGGCATTCCTCGCGAGCGGCCCACCCGCGGATCATCCGGTACCTTGCGGCGACGCGGGCGCGTGACGCGCCCGGATCATCCGGCGCGGCGCGATATGCTAGGCCGCGATGGCCCAGCCCGTTCACGTAATCGGCGTCTCGCTCGACCTTGGCGGAAACCGCCGCGGCGTCGACATGGGCCCATCGGCCCTGCGCATCGCCGGCCTCGGTGAACGCCTCGCCGCCATGGGCATTTCCGTTCTGGATACCGGCGACCTCGTCGCCCCCATCCCCGAGACCAAGAGCTTCGGCGATCCGCACAAAAAATACATCCGCGAGATCGCCCGCGTGTGCGAGAAGCTGTACCGAACGTCGCTGACAGCGCTCGAGAAAGGCGCCCTTCCGCTCGTTCTCGGCGGCGATCACTCGCTCGGCGCAGGCTCCGTCGCTGCGTCCGCCGATTATCTGAGACGCTCGGGCAGGCCCTTAGGTCTCCTGTGGGTCGACGCGCACGGCGACATGAATACGCCGGCGACGTCGGGCAGCGGCAACGTCCATGGCATGCCGCTGGCGGCGCTGCTCGGCCCCGAGCCGGCGGAGCTCTCGCGGATCGGCGGCTTCTCACCGAAGATCCTGCCATCGCGTACGGTCCTCATAGGCATTCGTAACCTCGACGAACGCGAAAAGGAGCGGATCCGCGGTTCGGACGTCCACGTCTTCACGATGAAGGACATCGATCGGGCCGGGATCGCCGCCGTCGTCGAACAGGCGCTCGCCATCGCCGGCGCAGATGGGGCCGGTGTGCATGTATCGTTCGACCTCGACGTGTGCGATCCAACGATCGCGCCGGGCGTGGGCACGCCCGTGAAAGGCGGCCTCGACTACCGCGAAGCGCACATGATGATGGAGATGATTGCGGACTCGGGGCTGCTGTGCGCGCTCGATCTCGTGGAAGTCAATCCCATCCTCGACGATCGAAACGCCACCGCGACGCTCGGTGTGGAACTCGCGCTGTCGGCGCTCGGCCAGAAAATCATCTGAGCCCGTCATTTGAGCTTGTACGAGATCGATATGCCTTCACCCGAAGGTGCAACGATCGTCGTCCACAGCGACGCGCTGTGCTGAATGGCGTTCAGATAGTCCCCCATCTCGGTCCGCTTGTTGACGACGTTGTGGGCGGTGAAGAGACCGCCGGCGTCGAGGCGCGGCAGGACGAGGTCGAGGAAGCGCTTGTAGTCGCGCTTCCACGCGTCGAGGAACACGAAATCGAACGTGCCCTGCAGCTTCGGGATCTCCGTGAAGGCATCGCCGGCGACGACCTGGACGACGTCGTTCATCCCCGCTTTCTGGATGTTGTCGGCAAGTTCCTTCGCGCGGACCGGGTCGTATTCGATCGTCACCAGCTTGCCGCCGGTCATGCGAAGCGCCTGGCCCATCCAGATCGCGCTGTAGCCGCTCGCGCCGCCGATCTCGAGTGCCCGCTTCCGGTGCGTGGACGCGACGAGGATGCGCAGGAATCTTCCGTCTTCCTCCGAGATCGCAAGCTGTCCGTGGTCCTTCGCCCGGATGTCGGCGAGAATCCTGTCCAGGTCGGGTGACTGCCGCTGCTGTGCGTGAAGGGGTACGAGCACGAGGGCACATACGAGGAGCGCCGTGGGGATCCGCCATGCCTTCATCTGCTGCTCCCTGAGGTGATGATTCGTTCGACGACCGCCCGCGCGTCGGCGATGCAGTCAGGTATCCCGACGGCGCGGAACCCGCCGCCCGCGACGACGAGTCCTGGATGCGCGGCGAGCCGCGCCTCGATCGACGCGACGCGCGCGCCTTGACCGATATTGTGCTGTACGCTGGCCATCCGCCACCGGTAGACGCGTGTCAGCGCCGGCGTCGCCGCGATCCCGAGCACGTGTTGCAGATCGCGCCGCACGATTTCGATCAGCGTGCGATCGTCGAGATCGACCGCGTTCGGATCGTGAGCCCCTCCAATGAACGCCCGCAGCAGGACCATGCCTTCGGGCGCGCGATGCTTCCACTTCGACGAAACCCACGTGCAGGCGGTGATCCGCACGTCGCTATAGCGGCGCGCCACGACGAAGCCGGGACCCGAGAGCGGGTGCGCGACCTCGTCTCGCCGCCACGCCAGCGCGACGCCCGCGCTCGAGGCGTACGGAATTTCAGCGCAGAGACGCGACGCCTCTTGATCGATCGGCTGCAGGAGTGAGGCGGCTGCGTATGCCGGCACCGCGAGGACGACCGAACGTGCGGTCAGCGATGGTCGGTCTTGCGCCGTCCGGATCCGCCAACCGTCCGGGGCGCCCTCGATTCGATTGACCTTCGCACCCGTCGTAAAGGCGCTGCCCAGTCGGGCCGTAAGCGCGCCAACGATTGCGCCCATCCCTTCTACGGGTGCGACGAAGACAGGTTTCCGGCGTCGCGGGGTCGCGGGCGTGCGCAACTCCAGCACGTGGCCACGCTGCCGCTCCATCTCGACGAGGCGCGGAAAGAGGCGATGCATCGAGAGCTGATTGATGTCGCCGGAGTGAATGCCCCCGAGAAGCGGTTGCGCGATCAGGTCCACCGTGGCGCGTCCAAACCGGCGACGGAAGAACGCCGCCACGGACTCATCGGCTTCGCCGCGCCGCGGCGGAATCCAGCGCTCGAGCGCGAGGCGGAGACGCTCACTCGGAGAGAGCAAGTCGTACCGAACCAGCGCGCGCCAGCCGACGGGCAGCCCGAGGAGCGATGGCGCAGGCAGACGATGCAGCGCGCGTCCCTTGAGCACGTACGCACTCCGCGGAGGCGTGACCGTCTGCAGGTGGTCGAGCAGACCGAGATCCCGGCACAGTTCGACGCCGGCGCGTTTCTGCGCGAGCAGCGAATCCGGCCCAGCCTCGATCGTGAAACCGTTCGTCTCGTCCGTGTGGATCAGCCCGCCCGGGCGGTTCGATGCCTCGAGGACCGCCACGCTCAGCCCGCGTTTCTGCGCCTCGAACGCCGCCGTCAGGCCCGTGATGCCCGCCCCGACGACGACGAGGTCAACCGACGGGGCGATACCCGTGGACATGACGCGCCAGGGCCTGCACGTGTTCGAGCGGCGTCGAGGGAAGAACGCCGTGTCCGAGATTGAAAATGTGACCGGGTCGCCCGTCCGCGCGCAGCAGCACGTCGTCTGCCGCCGACAGGAGACGTTCGACTGGCGCGAGAAGCGTCGTCGGATCGAGGTTGCCCTGGATGGCGCGATCGTCGCCGACGATCCGCCAGGCTTCGTCGAGCGGCAGGCGCCAGTCCACGCCGATCACGCTGCCGCCGGCCTCCGCCATGTCGGTCAGAATGGCCGTCGTGCCGACACCGAAATGCACCAGCGGAACGCCAAGGTCCGACAGCGCGTCGAATATGAACTTCGAATGGGGCAGTGCGAACTCACGGTAGTCGGCGCGCGAGAGCTGTCCGGCCCAGGAGTCGAAGATTTGTACGGCCTGCACTCCGGCTTCGACCTGCGCGCGCAGATAATCCGCCATCGTTGTCGCGAATGTTTCACAGAGCCGGTGCCATGCGGAGGGCTGGGCGTACATGAACGTCTTCGTCTTCGCATACGTGGTCGATGGCCCCCCTTCGATCGCGTACGCCCCGAGCGTGAACGGCGCGCCGCCGAACCCGATGAGCGGGACACGGCCCTCGAGTTCCCCGCGCAGAAGTCGGATCGTCGTGAGCACGTGGGCCATCGCCCGGCGCGGTTCGAAGCGCCGCAGCCGTGCGACGTCCGCGGCCGCCCGGATCGGTTCCTTGATCGCGGGTCCTTCGCCTTTGACGAAGTCGAAGTCCAGGCCCATTGGCGCAAAGGGCAGCAGGAGGTCGGAAAAAAGGATCGCCGCGTCGACTTCGATGAGATCGACCGGCTGCAGCGTCACCGCGACGGCCAGCTCGGGGTTGCGACAGATCTCCAGCAGGGAATATCGCTGGCGCAGCGCGCGATAGTCTGCCATGTAGCGGCCGGCCTGGCGCATGAACCAGACGGGTACCACGTCGACCGGCTCGCGTCGGCAGGCCTTGAGGAATCGGTCGTTCACGCCTGAACCAGCGAGCGGGCGAGAGTAATCAGGTCCTCGAGCCAGAGCGGCTTGAAGCGGATTTCCGCGCCGAGCTGTTTGAGTTCGGCCTGAATCGGCTCCGGCAGGAAGTAATCGCCGGTGACGATCGCCACCGGTGTCGTCTTCAAGTCGGGCAGATCCCGGACCATTTTGAGGAACTGGAGACCGTTGGTAATGGGCATCCGCATGTCGAGGATGATGGCGGCGGGGTTGGCGTTGCTGGCCAGCCCCAGGCCCTCCTCGGCGTTGAAGGCCGTCTCGACGTTGAATCCCTCGAGCTTGAGAATCCTGGCGAACGTATCAGCCACGGATCGGTCGTCGTCCACGATGAGAATGGTTCGGGGAGCGGAGGCGGGCTGTCCGTCCTCCGGCGGCGCGATCACCGCATCATTCTGTGGGCAAAAGACATGCGCGTCAAGCTGCCGGGGTGGAGCGCGGATGCCCCACTATACATGAGTCGCGAATCTGGATTAAGATTACGGGTTATCTTTCACCGCCCGGAGGCCTCGTGAGTCCCATCCTGGTGCGACCCGTTCGAGAGCAGCTCGAGCATGACCGGATCATCCGGCTGCTGCAGGCGAAACTCAAGCGCCGGCATGACGTGGCTGCGAACGTCGGCGAGGAGCAGACTGCCGGAGTCAAATCCGGACCGGGCCAGGTGTTTCCCGACCTGATTCTCACCTCACAGGATCGCGGACGCCGGATAGAGGCGGTCGTCGAAGTCGAAACCGGAGAATCCGTCAACCACCTCGAGGCGATGGCCCAGTGGGCGCACTTCGGGCGGCTCAAGCCCGCATTGCATTTGTACGTGCCGGCCGCAAACGTGGAGATTGCCAAGCGGCTGGTCGCCGAGAACCAGGTGAACGTAGCGGAACTGTGGAGCTACCACACCATCGGCGATCAGACGCGATTCACGCTGGTGGAACGCTCGGCGGCAGCCACCCGGACCGAGCGCTCCGCGCCAACGCAGGAGGAGCCGAGACGCCGTCCGGCCGCTCAAACGGCACGGTCCCCCCGCACCACTGCGCGGCCGGCGCGCAAGGCGCCGGCGGCTTCGCGGGGCAAGCGCCCCGCTGGGCGCGCCGCTTCGAAAAAATCCGCCGCTCCAGCGAAACAGAAGAGGAAGTAGGTTCTGCCGCATCTCCGGTTCTCGAAAGATCGCCGTGGATACGAGACGACGACGATCCTGCAGGCCCGGCGGCGGGGTGCGAGAGGACAGCGCGTCCTTTATTTCTTCCGCACGCCTCCGGCGATTCGTGTCGGCCGTGGTCCGATCGACGAAGAGGCGATCCGGCTGATCGAGGAACACAATCCGGACGTCCAGTTCGACTGGCCCCGCATTCTCAAACAGTCGCCTGAGATCAAGACATCCGACTCCGAGGCGCCCGCCCCGCGCCATCGCGCGCCGGAGCGGCGTCACGAGCGAAAGGCCGATCGGTTTTCCACGGAGGCTCCGCCATCCCCCGATGACTCCGCGGTGGAACGGCCGTCCCGCGAAGCGGTGCGGATGCCGGAAGTCGCCGATCAGGCGGTCGAGCGTGAGACGCACCAGGAGGCTGCCGCTTTTCAGCGTCTCGGCGCCGAGCCGCTGGCAAGGCTCCGCGCGCGATACGCGGAGGTCATGGCACGCATTGCCGAGCGGCAGATGGACGAGCTGGGACGCGAGGAGCTGAAAAGCCGCGCGGAACGTCTAAACCCCGATAGCTGGGTGACGAATGAAGACGTGGACGAAGGCCTCGAACGATACGAGGCCGTCTACGAGAGCATTCGCGCGGAGGTCGGCCACGCTCGCCGCCGGCGCGACCGCGGCAGCCTGCCCTAACTCGTTCAACGCTCTAGGTATAATCCTTCTATGAGTTCCAATCCGAGCTGGCGGAAGCTGTCGCTGTGCCTCGTCGCGTGCGCGTGCGGTGCGGCCGCGCTCCCCAGCGCGCAGGCGCCGCAGAATCCGCCGACGACGCCGGTGCCTTCGTCGCAGGTGATTCGACGGAGCGTCGACCTCGTCACCAGCGATGTCATCGTCCGCGACGACAAGGGCACGTTCATTCCCGACTTGAACAAATCCGACTTCGAGGTGTACGAGGACGGCGTCCGCCAGGACATCGTCAGCTTCGTGCTGACGCACGGCGGCCGTGTGATCAACGCGGACAACGCGGCGCCGCCCGTCGCACCGCAGGAAGGAATCCTGCTCCCGCCGACACGGCCGACGAGCGATGCGTCCGGCCGCATCTTTCTGATCTTCGTGGACGATCTGCACCTCGATTTCCGGAACACCGGACGGATTCGCGATCTGTTCAAGAAGATCGAAAAGGAACTCGTACACGAAGGCGACATGTTCGGCATCGTGTCGTCCGGTCCATCGTCGATTGCGATCGACATGACGTACGACCGCAAGCGCCTGGACGAAGCGATGAACAAGATCTCGGGCAACGGGCTCAAGCCGTCCGACATCATCGACGTGCCGCAGGGATCGCAGGGACCGCCGGAAGTTCGCTATCGCGCGCACGTCGCGTTCTCGACCGTCAACGACATCCTGACCAGGCTCGAGCAGGTCCACAACCGGCGCAAGGCGTTCATCTGGGTGAGCAACGGCTACGATTTCGATCCGTTTGCGCAGTCGCGGGCGAAAGCCGAAGCCGAACGCTATTCGCCGGGGCAGCAGACCGACTCCAGCGGACAGCCGATCGCGGATTCGGACCCGTTCTCGTCTGACACCAACAACAACGAGTTCGCCGCGGCGGATCTCGCCGGCGAGCTTGCCGAGGTGACGCGGCATGCCAACCGCGCGAACGCGACGATTTACACGATCGATCCACGGGGGCTGGTCGGGGGCCCCGACCTCGACGAAAACGTCGACACCAACGAGTGGCAGGACTACGTCCGCGAAACGCAGACGAGCCTGCGCGTCCTGGCCGAGCAGACGGGTGGCGTCGCGGTCATCAACCAGAACGATTTCGATCGGGCGCTCAAGAAGATCGACGCGGAAACGAGCGACTATTACGTGCTCGGCTACTATTCGTCGAACCCCGACCCGCTCAAGCGGCGGCGGAAGATCGAAATCCGGATTGCCCGGCCCGGCAAATACACGCTGAATTACCGCCAGGAGTACATCCTGAAACCGCCGCCCAAGACGTCGTCGAAGGGCCTCCAGCCGGATTGATCGAAAAATTTTCGAAACGCCCGTGAAACCGCCGTGCAACCGCCGGCATTTTCGCGGCAGTTTTCCGTAATTTCTCTTCCAGAATCCGCGATCTTGGTCCACGGTTTTCCGTGCCCGGTCTGCTATAATCCGGGCGCTCTTCTTCCACCTAGAACGTCCGTTATTCAAGCATTCGGGAGAACTACGTGATGAGATTGCGTACTAAGGCTGGCTGGGGCCTGCCGGTCGTGCTCTGTCTCGCTCTGTTGTGGGCGGCGAGCGCGGCTGCGCAGACCGTAACGACCGGCAACATCGCGGGCACGGTCACGGACAACCAGGGCGGCGTGCTTCCCGGCGCGACCGTCACTGCGATTCATACGCCGACGGGCACCAGTTACGAGACGGTGACCGGAGCCGACGGCCGATTCAGCATCCTGAACGTTCGCGTCGGACCGTACACCGTGTCCGTTGACCTGAGCGGCTTCAAGCCGGAGAAACAGGACAACATCGACGTCCAGCTCGGAGCCGAGAAGACGGTCGATTTCAAGCTGCAGGTCGCGTCGGTGACCGAGACGGTCGACGTCGTCGCCGAGGCGCCGCCGATTGATCTGTCGCGCGCGGGAACGGCCGACAACATCTCGAATCAGGTCAAGGAGTCGCTGCCGACCATTTCGCGCAGCCTCACCGACATCGTCCGCATCAATCCGCTGTTCAATACGTTCGGCGGCGGGTCGGGCGCGGACACCGCGACCGTCGTCGCGGTTGCCGGCAACAGCTTCCGGTACAACTCGCTGCAGATCGACGGCGCGGTCAACAACGATCTGTTTGGTCTCGCCAGTTCGGCGGGCGTCCCAGGTGGTACGGCGGAAACGCAGCCCGTCAGCCTCGATGCCGTCCAGGAACTTCAGCTCGTGGTCTCGCCGTACGATGTACGGCAGGGCGGCTTCTCCGGCGGCGGCATCAACGCGATCACGAAGAGCGGCACCAACAGCCTGCACGGCACTGGTTTCTTCCAGGCGCGGAACCAGGACTGGGTCGGCAAGGGCGTCACGAACACGAAGATCTCGACCCTCAAGGACAAGCAGGGCGGCTTCGGCCTCGGAGGACCGATCCAGCAGAACAAGGCGTTCTACTATGGGAACCTCGAATGGGCGCGGAAGACCCGCCCGACCGGCTTCTCGGTGAACGGCACGGGCGTCCCCTTCACGCAGCCGGACCTGTTCAACCGCTACATCAACGACCTCGAGAACCTCTATCACTACAGTCCGGGCGACAATCCCGGCGCCGAGTTCCCGAGGGGGACCAACAGCGACAAGTACTTCGTCCGCGGCGATTTCAACGTCGCCAAGGGCCACCAGCTTACGATCCGGAACAACTACATCAGCGCGCTGAACGACATCAGCCCCGTATCCGCCACGGCGTTCCGCACCCCGGACGCGTTCTACCGGTACGTGAGCAAGACGAATTCGACCGTCGGCCAGTTGAACTCGCAGTTCGGGAAGGGCGTCAACGAGTTTCGTCTGACGTATACGCGCGTGCGCGATCACCGCGAGAGTCCGATCGGTAACGCTCCGTTCCCGCAGACGACCGTCACGCTCGCAACGGGCGTCACGGTCGTGTCCGGCACGGAACAGTTCTCAGGACAGAACGCGATCGACCAGGACATCATGGAACTCAACGACGCGTACACGCTCCTGAAGGGAACGCACACTTTCACGCTCGGAACCCATAACGAGTTCCTCAATCTGAGCAACCTCTTCATCCGCGACTTCTACGGCACGTACAACTTCTCCAGCCTCGACAACTTCGAGACCGGACTCGCGCAGCAGTACGACCACAGCTTCTCCGCGACGAGTGACCCGCATCAGCGGGCGGCGTTCAAGGTGCGGCAGTGGGGCGGGTACGCCGGCGATCAGTGGCGGCTCCGTCCGGCGCTGACGCTCACGTACGGCCTGCGCGTAGACGCGCCGCGGTTCCCGGAGAAGCCGAACGCGAATCCGGCGGCCGTCGCCAACTTCGGCTATGCGACCGACGTCGTCCCGAACGGCGTGGAGTGGTCACCGCGCATCGGCGTCAACTACGCGTTGAACGAGAAGGGGACCCAGCAGATCCGCGGCGGGCTCGGTCTCTTCACGGGACGCCCGGCCTATGTCTGGATTTCCAACCAGTTCGGGAACACCGGCATCGATTTCACGCGGATCGGCGCGAGCTTCAATACCGCCAACCGCATCCCGTACATCACCGATGCGAACAACCAGCCGACGACGGTGACCGGTGCCTCGGCGGGGTCGTTCACGAATGAAATCGACGTCATCGATCCGAACTTCAAGTACCCCTCCGTGCTGCGCGGCAACATCGGGTACGACCACACGCTGCCGTGGGGTTTCATCGGCAACGCCGACGTCGTCTGGTCGAAGACGATGCAGGACATCAAGTACCAGAACCTGAATTACGTGCAGGCTGCCGGCGTGGTCGGAGTCGGCGGGCGTCCCTTCTTCGTGAAGAACGTGCCGTCGCTGAGCGACGTGATCCTCCTGACGAACACCAGCGAGGGCTACAACTATAACTTCGCGTACCAGGTGCGCCGTCCCTTCACCAACGGCCTCTTCGTCCAGGGCTCGTACGCGTTCGGGCGATCCAAGAGCATCATGGACGGCACGTCGGACCAGGCCGCCTCGAACTGGGGCAACGTTTATGTGCCGGGCGATCCCAACAACGCGCCGCTGTCGATCTCGAACTTCGACCCGGGTCATCACATTACGCTGTCGGGTTCGTACAACATGCCGTTCGCCAAGTCGATCCAGCCGGTCGTCAGCCTCGTCTACACGGGCACCACCGGACGTCCTTACACTTACACGTACAACCGTGACGTCAACGGCGACAACCGCGGCTTCAACGATCTGCTCTATATCCCGACGGCCTCGGACCCGATCACTTACACGGGCGGCACGTACCAGCAGTTCATCAGTGCTCTGAGCAGCTGCGCCCAGGGCTATGTGGGGCAAACCATTCCGCGCAATGCGTGCCGCGGGCCGTGGACGAATACGCTCGACGGACGCTTCGCGGTGCAGTTGCCGTACAAGAAGTACCGCACCGAGATTACGCTCGACGCGTTCAACCTGATCAATCTGTTCGATCGGCACAAGGGCCTGGTGCAGTACGTGTCGTTCGGGCAGATCTCGCAACCTGGCACGGTCCCCACGTCGGTAACGGTGGCGGCCCCGCTGACCGGCTACAACGTCTCGACGCTCGTGAGCCCCACGTTCACGACGTTCCTTCGCGACGACCTGCGTTCGCGCTGGCAGCTCCAGCTGGGCGCACACGTCCGCTTCTGACGGGTTCGACCGCTCGTGAAACCCCGGCGCATGGACGGATGCGCCGGGGTTTTCTTTTAGACCTGGATGGGCGCGCGGCTCCGGAGGACGGAGTGCATTTGTCTGGTGGGTTCAACCCCTAAAGTCTGCGTTCTGACAGACTCTTTCGCACGCGTGGAATCCTGCGGAGGTGACAAATAGAGTCAGCCGGGAAAAGTAAGGTGCCGGAAAATGGCAGTCGCCTGCCGAAGGCGGGCGGATGGATGGCTTAACTGGCCTGCGCGACTTCTGTGAGCGGTGTCTGCAATCCGTAGCGGACGGGAGCGAGCGTGTGATTGCGGCGGTGGGCCGGGTGCATGCAGCCATGCCCCTTTTCCTCGACGTACGTCACCTCACGATGGGTGGCGACTTCGCGGTATCGGCCCGTCACGCAGCCGCATGACAGGGTGGTGAAGCCAAGCAATCGAACCAGACTCATCATCGGTCTCTCCGACCTCGCGGGCGTGATGAGCAATCCGCGTACCGTTGAGGTCTTGCCGAAGTGTAAAGAATGTCCGGAGAAAATCCGGCGAGCGTACAGCGACCGATCGGACTTTCGCAAATCGTTGAATCATCCGCACCAACGCGTTGGATCAGCCCTGCGAGGCATCCTCTCGGATCGCGGTGAACCGTTCCAGATCCTGTTTTCGCTGTTTTGCGGCGCGCGAGCGCGCCGTGCCGATATGAATGGCAAGGAGCAGATGGAGCAGTCCCGCCACCACCATTTCGGGCGTCGTTCCTCCGAGGCCAACGGGCAGGAAATTGAGTGCGGTGGCAATCAGGAAAAGCCCGCTGAACAACGCGTCCGTGCCGCTCCCGGGAAAGCGCTCTCCGAAGGCCATCGCCACGTGTTCCCAGCCGCCGTCCTGCTCGTGGAAGACCTGGATGTACCGGCCGATACGTTCGACGTTCACGTGCAACGCGTAGATCGCCTCGAACCCGGCAGCCAGCACCACCAGGGGCACCAGCGCCGCGATGGGCAGGGCCACCGCCGCCGTGGTTGCGACCGCGACGGCCGCCCAGACTCCCAACGTGACCGGGAGCAGGACGAGTCGCGCCGTGCCGCGCTCGCGAATCGTTGCGCGCAGCGCCTCAAATTCGTAATCGGGGTGGCTCTTCACGTCAGTAAAGTATCACTCCGCGCTTCGAGCGGGTGCTTCCAGCCGGAAGCCTGGAGCACGTGCCACGTAGTCGGACTTCGCGAGCGCCCCCGTCGAGGCATCACCTCGGGGCGTCCCGCGCGGAGCCCGGCTGTTTGGTACGCCGTTTGGATCCGAGCCCATCCGGACGACCTGAAGCGCGGCGCCGCCGCGCGTGAGCAGCCGGGCTGCATAAGTGGTTGCATCCATGAGGGTTCGTTGTTACACTCTCTGGGTTCCACCACAAAACCAACCGGTTGCTCCCAGCCGACCGCTTGGCGAAACACGGAGGCTTCGTGCGCCTGATCCGTCCCGTTCTGGCTGTTCGTCTCGTGTCGACGCTGCTGGGCGTCTCATTGTGCTTTGCCGCGCCTGCGGCTGGTGCCGTTCAGAAAAAGTCGACGACCCATCGGTCGTCCACGACCACTCATAAGAAGACCGCGTATTCGGCGACGGCATCCAGGGCGCGCAAATCCAGGCTGGCGTCGGCCCGTGCGTCCGCTCGCGCTCGCGAAACTGCCCGTCTGAACGCCCTCGCGCAGCTGCGCGAGGCGATGACGCCGCGGTACAAGGAAGACCCGACCAGCGGCGAGATGGTACCGGATATCCGCGCCGCCGCCGCGATCGTGTTCGACCCCGAAACAGGCAAGATTCTCTACGAGGAAAACGCGAAGGATCAGCGCTCGATCGCGAGCATCACCAAGGTGATGACCGCGCTGGTGTTCCTCGAGGACAACCCCGACTTGAGCCAGGAAGTCACGGTCGAGCGCAGCGACGTCTACGCAGCCTCGACGACGCACCTGCGGGCGAACGACCGGCTCACATACGGCGAGCTCCTTCATCTGATGCTGATCGCGTCGGACAACGCCGCGGCCCGGGCGCTGGCGCGCACGTCGCACGGCGGCACTGCATCGTTCGTCGAGCGCATGAACGAGAAGGCGATCGAACTCGGCCTCGATACGACGAGTTTCTCGGATCCCTCGGGGTTGAATCCCAACAACGTGTCGTCGGCGTGGGACCTGTCGCACCTGATTTCGTTTGCGGCCAGCGACGAGCGGATCGCCTCGATCATGCGGACGCCGGAGTACACCGTCACGACCGACCGCCGCACGATTCCGATTCACAGTACGAACCACCTCCTCCTCGCCGGCGACGTGCAGGTGATGGGCGGCAAGACTGGTTTCATCTCGAAAGCCGGGTATTGCCTCGCGACGCTGTTGAAGCTTCCGCAGATGGACACACCGCTTGCCTTCGTCGTCCTCGGTGCGCACTCGAACAATGGACGCTTCTGGGAGACTCGCCATCTGTTCGACTGGCTGAACGAGAAGACCGGGTTGGTGGCCGCGAAAGAACCCTCGAAGTAGAAGACAGAAGAACGCCGACTGAAGACGCGATTTTCTCAAAGGCACGGCTCACGCCGTGCCTTTTTTTGTGGACGCGAACAGACGATGGGCGATAGACGATGCGCGATAGGCGATGGGCGATGCCGATGGGCTAGCGATATCCTCGTTGCGCGGCGGCTGCGTCGAGCGGCAGGGTCGCGATGGAGTCGACGGCGGGGAGGACCGAGCGCGTGGCATTCCGGCCGTCGAACGCCTTGATGTAGCGCTGGCAGACGTCGCAGGCGCTCAGGCGATACCAGCCGTCGCGGGTTGCGAACGACGTGAGGCGCGTGCGGTCAGCGTTGCCGCAGAACGGGCACGCGAGCTGGTGGAAGGGCCAGCGGGAGACGCAGCGCGAGCAGATCAGCAGCCGCTCGGCGGCGGGTGTGATGAGCGAGAGATCCGGCTCGCCGCCGCACAGCGGACACGTACCGTGCGGCCAGCCATGGAAGAGCGTGCGCGCCATCACTGCATCGGCGCACCGGCTCAGGAACGGCCGCATCGCGAGCACCAGGAGCGGCTCGAGACCGGCGACCGAGTCATCGACCTCGCCACCGCCGGCGCTTTCCGGCCGCGCGCGCTCGTACCAGTTCCGCATCGCCGCCGATAGTCCATCCGCATCGCGCGACAGTGCTTCCACGCGCCGATAGTCGGGGGGCTCGATCGAATCGTGCTTTCGCATCGTGTCGGCGGTGGCGCGCAGCATGAATCGCAGGTCGCTCCAGTCGATCGGGATTTGATCGAACCCGAGAATTGGCGTGCCGGCGGCTACGGCCCGATCGAGATGCTGCGGTTCGAGATTCATCGATGGCAGCGGCACACGCGACTGGATCCGCCGCGCCGTCTGCAGCAGGTCGATCTGCATGTCGACGGCGGAGGCCAGCTCGGGCTGGTCCTCTTTCAGCTTCCGAAGTTCGATGATTTCGCGCGGCTCGGAACGCGGCGGCGGCGGACGTCGCTCCACGGGGGAATTGTATGAGAAAAAACATCAAAAAAAAGGGCGCGCCCCGTGAGGAGCGCGCCCTTGCTGACATCTGACCTCCGACTGCTACATCAGAAGCTCCAGCGTGCGCCGATGCGGATCTGCCGCGGCGACTGGACGCCGGACGGCGTGCCGAACGGCAGCGGGTGCGTGGTGCCGTCCCGCAGCGTGACCGACGTCGCCCGGGTGACCACGTTGGTGACCGTGCCGCTGTTGAACAGGTTGGCGAGATCCGCGTAGATCCCGAACCGGTTCGCGCCGGTATTGAAGTTCTTCTCGAGCCGCAGGTCCAGCTGGGTGAGGGTGGGCAGGTGGTACGCGCCGCGCGGCTCGATGTAAACGCGCCGCGACGAGCTCGGGCCCGGCCCGACCACGCTCGAGCCGAACTGCTGGATGTGGCCATACGGCAGTCCGCTGGTGGACACGAAGTACCCGCTGACCGACGTTTCGATCACGGGGATCTGGTAGCTGCCGAGCACCTTGAATTCGTGCGTCGGCGTATTCGACCCTGGCCCTTCCGCGTTGACGAGGGCGAGATTCGGCGTCTCGAACTGGCGGCTCTCGGTTTGAGCGGAGCTGCTGTTGTCGACGTTGCCCTTCGTTTTCGCGAAGACGTACGACACTTGGGCCTGCCAGCGGTCGGTGTATCGCTTGTTGAGGACCGCCATGAATGCCTTGTAGCTCCGGAACGGGTTGGCCGTGCCAATCACGTTTCCATTGATGTCGATGTACTGGAAGCCCTCGACGTTCTGGATCAGGTAATCCGAAGAATTCTCCTGCTTCTTGTACAACGTCTGCGGGCCGACATCGGTGTTTGCCGTCACCGGCGTGAATGCCTGTCCGACCGGGACCGAGTTGACGAAGTTCTTGTTGTCGCGCCAGATGCCGGTCAGCGACAGGCGCATGGTGCCGGTCAGCGCGCGTTCGAACCCGATCGTCTCCTCGTCCACCGCCGGGTGGTCGATGTTGCTGGTCAGCTTGTAGGGCACGAACGGCGTCACTGATTGGACGTCTCCGAACGATCCATCGGGATTGACGTCGAAGCCGACGTAGTCGCTGACGCCCGGCAGTCCGCGCTCGAAGATCACCGCCTGCGCACCCTCGTAGTACCGCCCGTAGCTGCCCTTGATAACCGTACGGTTGTCGCCGGCGAGATCGAACGCCGCACCGACGCGCGGGGCCCAGTTGTTGCTCGAATAGATGTTGCCGCCGGTCTTACCCGCGCCCTGGATCATGTCGCCGCGGACACCGGCGTTGATCGTCAGACGGTTGGTGGCGTGCCATGCATCCTGCGCGAACACCGACTGGCGCTTGTTCACGCCGCTGATGTCATAGCTGTAGCTGTAGCCGTAGTACGGCACCCCGTAGTAGTCGAGGATGTAGGCGCCGCCGGCGTAGCCGTAGCGATTGCGGACCGTGCTCCGCTCGAACTCGCCCCCGAACTTCAACTCGTGGCGGCCGAACTTGTCCGCATAGTGCGTGATGTTCGCGTTGACCTGGTTTCGCGTCCGGTCGGCATAGTAGTAGTAGCCGGACGAGCCGTAGGTCTGTCCCGTCGTCACCTCGAGATGCTCCGGCACGTTCTGGACGGGGTTCAGGTCGTAGAAGCCCCACCAGCCGGTGTACTTCACCTCGGCGAACGTGTTCGAGTTGAAGATATGGCGGTACTGCGTCAGCCAGACGTACTCCGGTGCGTCTTCTTTCACCGTCTGCTCGTCGGTCGTGGTGACGCTGCCGGCGCGGCCCGTAATGTTGTACGAGTCGAACTGCAGATGGCCGGTGAACTGGTTGTTCGCGTTCATCTGCCATGTGATCTTGCCGTTCAATCGCGGGCTGACCTCGTGCCGCTTCGTCACCGGGCCGCTCGGATCCGTCTCGAGCAGGAACCGCTGCGCGCTCGCGAAGAAGAACAGTTTGTCCTGCTTCAGAGGCCCACCGAACTGGGTGGTGATGTCCGCGTACTTCGTGGTCTTCGCCGGATCGGCGAGCGACGGGTTCTGTGCCGCGATCGCCGGGTCCACGTTGTTCGAGCCGAGGCTGTCGTTCGTGCCGAAGAAGTCGAAGAGGCCGCTGAAGCGGTTGCCGCCCGACTTGGTGATCGTGTTCACCACCGCGCCGGTATAGCCGCCGTATTCCGCCGGCGCGCCAAGGCCCTGGAACTGGTACTCCTCGACCATGTTGTAGTTGTAGAACGTCCAGGCCGTGCCCCCTTCCGGGTCGCGCGTGTCGACGCCGTCGATGAGCAGCGCGTTGCCGGAACCGGCGCCGGCCCCGTACGCCGAGCTGTTGTTCACGCCCGGTGCATAGTTGATCACGTTAATCGCCGTACGCGTGATCGGGGCGCTGTAGAGGAGAGACTGCGAGATCGTGTTCTCCGTCGCGCTGCTCTTCACGTCGACCACGGGCGCCTGTCCCGTGACCGTGATGCTCTCGGCCAGCGACTGCACCTTCATGGTGAGGTCGATGTTCAGTTCGCGTCCGGGCGAAATCTGAATGCTGGTCTGCGCGGCCTTGGTGAAGCCGGAGAGCTCGGCCGAGACGTCGTACAGTCCCGGTTCGAGGGCGGGGAAGCGATACTGGCCAGCGGCGTCGGTCACCGCGGTGCGGTTTCCGGTCTTGCCGGTGAGCGTGACGGTGACGCCGGGCAGGACCGCGCCCTGCTCGTCCTTAATCGTCCCGTCAATCGTGCCGACCAGCGCCTGAGCCAGAACGGGCGCCGCGCAGCTCACTGCCAGCAGCAGTGCCGCGGCCGTCCTGAAGATGCCTTTCATAATCTGCATGCCTCCTTATCGAACTGGCGACTTCACCGGCTTGCGATCGTGTTGAATGGACCAGAGGGCGAACCCCGTGCCCGCGCCCATGAGCGCGAGGGTGACGGCGCCACGCTTGCTCTTGAAGAACGAGCTGGGCGTGCTCGGCGTCGTTGCGGGTGGCTGCTGCTGCGGGGCTGACGTGGCGCGCGCCAGCAGATCGCGCGATGCGGGCGACAGCTGCGTGAGCTTGGCCGACGAAGCAGCTCGAGCCGGCGCAGCGGGCTTGTGGTCGCTCGCGGCGCAAGGCACGACGCTCATCGCGCCCGTGAGCGCGAAGCTGAGTGTCCACGCCGCTGTGCGGGTGATCAACCGTCTCACTAGGACCTCCTCCTCTGGACGAGTGGTTCAGATCTGAATCTGATGGGGACCAGGTATCGGACGCTTCCAGCAAGCGGAATGCCGCGTGTGCGGGCTGCGCCCATTGCCCGTAAGTTCTAATGCTAAAATACTTAACCGTCAAGGACGCATTCAGCCATCCCACAAATCGTCCCGGCTCCAAATCGCCGAATCCAATCCGTTGAATAGTGGCGAAGATTAGAGGACCGAAAGGCTCGCGGGATCCGGTCAAAATCCCGCCTTCGAGGGATCGCGCATCGGGCGCGAAATCCAACGATTTGCCGTCAACCGGCCGCCCCCGGGCGAAGTCCCGCGGTCTCGCTATGATCCTGCTCGCCGCCGCGGCCGTTGCGGCGGCGGCCGGTGTTTACCGGGCGTGGCCTCGGCACGTCGTCTCGCATGGCACCGACTTCGGCACCCTTCCCTCCGGAGTCGATCGCGGACGGCTGAACCTCGTCGTGGTCACGCTGGATACGACCCGCGCGGATCGGATCGGCGCCTACGGCGGGGAGAACGCCGGTACCCCGACGTTCGACCAGCTTGCCGATCAAGGCGTGCTCTTCGGGCACGCCACAACGGCCGCGCCGCTGACCCTGCCGGCCCACTCGACGCTGTTCACAGGCCGGTTTCCGCCCGAACACGGTGTCCGCGACAACGGCGGCTATTTCCTGAACGCCAGCGAAACCACCCTCGCGGAAACGATGAAAGCCCGCGGCTATGCGACCGGGGGATTCATTGCTGCTTACGTGCTCGATTCGAAGTGGGGGATCAATCAGGGGTTCGATACGTACTTCGATGATTTCGATCTCTCGAAATACAAAGCGCTGTCGATGGGTGCGATCCAGCGGCCAGCGAACGAGGTGATGGATCACGCCTTGCCGTGGATCGAGCAGCACCAGAGCAGTCCGTTCTTCGCGTGGATTCATCTGTACGACGCCCATGCGCCGTACGATCCGCCGGCGCCGTTTCGCGAGCGCTACCAGGGGGATCCGTACCAGGGAGAGATCTCGTTTGCAGACTCGCAGGTCGGCCGGTTGGTGCAGACGCTGAAGGATCGCGGCCTGTTCGATCGCACGGTGATCGTCGTGATTGGCGATCACGGAGAGAGCCTCGGCGACCACGGCGAACAGGCGCACGGCTTCTTCATCTACGAGAGCACCACGCACGTGCCGATGTTGATCCGCGCGCCGTTCTCGTCGATGCAGCACCGGCGCGTAGACGATCCGGTGCGCTCCGTCGACGTGATGCCGACGGTGCTCGACCTGCTTGCCGTACCGCCGCCGGCGAACGTGACGATGGACGGCCGCAGCCTGACGCCGCTGATGACCGGCGCGACGAATGACATGGGGCTCGAGGCGTACGCCGAAGCCGTGTATCCGCTGCATCACTTCGGCTGGAGCGATCTGCGCGCGTTGCGTCAAGGTCGCTACAAGCTCATAGCCGCGCCGCGGCCCGAGTTGTATGACCTGCAGGACGATCCGCGCGAAGAGCGCAACATCTACTCCGATCGCCGGTCGCTCGGCGATCGCATGATCACGCGCCTCACGGAGATGGAGGAGCGATTCAAGTCGTCGGCACAGACTGCGAGCCAGGCCGTGGAGGTCGATCCCGACGCCAAGGCCCGTCTCGCAGCACTCGGCTACGTCGGATCGTTCGTCGCAACGGTCGGCGACACGCAGCGGTCGGGACTGGCCGACCCGAAGGACAAGGTCGGCATCTTCAACAAAATCGGGCGGGCACGCGAGCTCGGCCAGGACGAAAACCAGGTGGCTGCCGCGATGGGCATGCTGCTCGACGTCGTCAAGGAAGATCCGAAAGTCATCGACGTCTGGTTCACGCTCGGCAACATGTCATCGCGCAACGGAGACGATGAGGCGGCCGTCGGCTACTTCAAGCGCGCCCTCGCCTTGAAGGCGGACGACGAGGAAGCGGTCATCAACCTCGCCCACGCGTACCGCAAGCTCGGACGGGACGACGACGCGCTCGTCGGCTTCCGGCGATTTCTGCAGCTGGATCCGAAGAACGCGCAGGTCCACTACGAGATCGCGCAGATCCTGATCGACCGCGGGCAGACCGCCGACGCACGCAAGGAGCTGAACGCCGCGCTCGCCGTCGAGCCGACGATGGCCGCCGCCCGCAACGCACTTGGCGTCGTCGCGCTGAACGAGGGCAACCTCGACGGCGCCGAGCGCGAAATCCGCGCCGCGCTGCAGATGAAGCCGGACGTCCGTCTGGCGCATTTCAACCTGGCCCTCGTCGCCGAGAAGCGGGGCGATCCGGCGACGGCGGAGCGCGAGTACCAGCAGGAAATGAAGGATCATCCGAACAACTACAAAGCGGCGTTCAATCTTGGCCGCCTGTACGAGGCGCTTGGCCGGCGCGCCGATCAGGAAGCCGCGTATCGACAGGCGATCGAAGCGGATCCGCAGTTCGGTGAGGGATACTTCTATCTCGCCAAGCTCCTCCTGGACGAAGGGCAGCGCTTCGACGAAGCCATCACGCTGGCACAGAAGGGCCTCGAGGTGGCGCCGCATTCCGAATACGCGGCGCTCGGACACTATGTGCTTGCGGATCTTTACAACCGTACCGGCCGTCGCGCGGATGCGGCGGCGGAGGCGGCGCGCGGGCGCCAGTCGGAGAAGGGGCGGCGGTCGTAGTCCGATGCAGTCGGCCGTCTTTTTGCGAGCGGCCCGCCGTGGGGTTTGCAGCAGCTGAAACCGTCTGATGCCGAAACGTTCGAGCGTTCCCAAAACACCCGTTCACGAATCCGCCAATCCATCGACTGCTCTGGACATCCTGATGATCACGCCGGAGGCGCGCCCGTACGCGAAGACGGGGGGGCTTGCGGATGTGGCCGCCGCGCTGCCGCAGGCGCTCGCGCGTCTCGGTCACCGCGTGACCGTCGTCCTCCCGCGGTATCGCGGCATCGACACGTCCGGCCTGGCGCCGCGCCCCGCGGCCATTCCGTTCGGCGCCCAAAGCTACCCGGTCGTGTTTTATGGGGACAGTCCCCATTTTTCGCAAAAAATGGGGACAGCCGGGGTCATGGGGTCAACCGGCAGCGTGACGGCGGTGCTGGTGGACGCGCCGGATCTGTTCGACCGCGACGGCCTGTATAACAACGCGGCGGGCGACTTCGCGGACAACGGTTTCCGCTTCGCCCTGCTCTCGCGCGCCGCGCTCGAGTACGCGCGGCTGCGCGGTCGCCGGCCTTCGGTCGTCCATGGCCACGACTGGCAGGCGGGGCTCGCCGCCGTCTACCTCAAGACCGTCCTGGCCGGCGATCCGGTGCTCGGCGGCGTACGCTCCGTCTTCACGATCCACAACCTCGCGTTCCACGGACTGTTCCCGCTCGATCTCATTCGGTGGATCGGCCTCCCCGAATCGCTCAGGCACCCGTCCGGCCTCGAGTTCTACGGCAACGCCAGCGCGCTGAAAGGGGGGATCGTGTTCAGCGACGCCATCACCACCGTGAGCCCGACGTACGCGCGGGAGATCATGACGCCGCGGTTCGGATTCGGATTCGAAGGCGTCGTGGCGAGCCGCTCGGCGGATCTCGTCGGCATCCTGAACGGTATCGACACCGACACGTGGAACCCGTCGACTGACCCGTACCTGCCGGATCATTTCTCGTCGACGGATTTCAAGGGAAAGGCACAGACGAAGGCTGCGCTGCTCGCGTACGCAGGGTTGCCGTCGAATACGACCACCGCCGCGCGGCCGCTGATCGGACTCGTGTCCCGGCTCACGAACCAAAAGGGCTTCGATCTGATCGCGGAGGCCGCCGATGAACTCATGGCGCTCGACGCGACATGGGTGATGCTGGGAAGCGGCGAACGCTGGTGCGAGCGCTTCTGGGTGGACCTCGCGGCGCGGTATCCCGAGCGCGTCGCGGCGCGCATCGGCTTCGACGAGAAACTCGCGCACCTCATCGAAGCCGGCGCCGATCTGTTCCTGATGCCGTCGCACTTCGAACCATGCGGACTGAACCAGATGTACAGCCTGCGTTACGGAACGCTTCCGATCGTTCGAGCGACGGGCGGCCTCGACGACACCGTCATCGATGCCGACGCCGACCCCGCGCGCGGCACGGGATTCAAGTTCCAGGATGAGTCCGCGGCCGCGCTGGTCGCAACGGTCGAGCGAGCTCTTGAATCGTATGGAAATACACGACGATGGAAGAGCATTCAGCGCCGCGCCATGGCGGAGGATCATTCCTGGGACGTTTCCGCGCGGGAGTATGTCAAAGTGTATGAGGGTGGTCGCACAGACGTGCAGCGACCGGGCCACGCGAACGGAGCGGGGCGTGGGGCCCCCGCCAGTGGGCGTGCAGGGGGTCCGGGGGGCGAAGCCTCCGGAGAGGACATAGATGGCATCAGAAAAAGTGCAGACACTGACCGACGGAAACTTCGATCAGACCGTCGCGGGCGGAACACCGGTACTCGTTGACTTCTGGGCGGAATGGTGCGGCCCCTGCAAGCGGCTCGCGCCCACGGTCGACCAGCTGGCGACGGACTACGACGGCAAGGTCGTCGTGGGGAAACTGAACGTCGACGAGAACCCGAACACAGCCTTCAAGTTCAGCATTCGCGGCATTCCCACGCTGCTGCTGTTCAAGGGCGGTCAGGTGGTCGAACAGGTCGTGGGCCTGGCAGACAAGGACGCACTGAAGAAGGTGATCGACAAACACGTCGCGTGACGTGTCGGACGCAGGAACGAGGAATGGCAGAACTCGGCTCGCAGCGCTGACCGATGGCTGACCTGCGGAACGTGGTGATTATCGGATCGGGCCCCGCCGGGCTGACCGCGGCCTTGTATTCCGCGCGGGCGAACCTCAAACCCCTCGTGATCGAGGGCCTGGAAGCCGGCGGCCAGCTGATGCTCACGACGCTCGTCGAGAACTGGCCTGGCCATCGCGACGGCATCATGGGCCCCGACCTGATGACGGAGATTCGCGCGCAGGCCGAGCGCTTCGGCGCGGAAGTCATCCGCGGGCACGTCACGTCGGTCGATTTGATGGCCATGCCGTTCGTCGTCAAAACGTCCGAAGCGGAGTACGCGACCCGCACCCTCATCATCGCGACAGGGGCGTCGGCCCGGCTGCTCGGCCTGCCGTCGGAGCGGACGTTGATGGGTCACGGCGTTTCGACCTGCGCGACCTGCGACGGGTACTTCTTCCGCGGAAAGCCGATTGCCGTGGTCGGCGGCGGAGATTCCGCGATGGAGGAGGCGATCTTCCTGACACGATTTGCGTCGCACGTCACGGTCATCCACCGCCGCGGCACGCTGCGTGCGTCGAAGATCATGCAGGACAAGGCGTTCGCGAATCCGAAGATCTCGTTCGAATGGCACGCCGAGATCGAAGAGGTCAAGGACACAGGCAAGGGCGAGGTGACCGCCGTCGTCATCCGCAATACGCAGAGCGGCGAGCGGAAGGAGATTCCGGTCGAAGGCGTTTTCGTCGCGATTGGCCACACGCCGAACACTTCGCTGTTCAAGGCGCAACTCGACACGGACGCGAACGGTTACATCGTCACGACCGACGGGTCGCGGACCAGCGTCCCAGGCGTCTTCGCCTGCGGCGACGTCCAGGATCATGTGTACCGGCAGGCGATCACCGCCGCCGGTTCCGGATGCATGGCGGCCATCGACGCCGAAAAGTACCTCGAAGGTTTACCGCAGCATCTGGGCGAGGCGCACGCCACCGCGTGAGCGGCGCGGAGCAGTGAGTTGGTGAATTCCCCGATGGAGGAACTCTCGGCCTCGCATCAGTCGATCCAGCCGCCGCCCAGCACTACATCGCCCTCGTAAAACACCACAGCCTGTCCCGGCGCGATCGCGCTCTGCGGACGGTCGAAATCGACGCGGGCCCGTCGGCCCTCCAGCGCTGTGACGGTAGCCGGCGCCTCGGTGTGGCGATGCCGGATCTGCGCGCCGACGCGGACCGGTGCTGCGGGCGGCTCACCGCTCATCCAGTTCACTCCTGACGCCGTGAGGGCCGTGCGCTCGAGCGCCTCGCGCGGTCCCACTGTCACGACCGACGCCGCCGCATCGATGTCGACGACATACAGCGGAATGCCGGCGGAAATGCCGAGACCCTTCCGCTGACCGATGGTGAACCGGTGGACGCCGCCGTGACGTCCGACGGTTCGGCCGTCCGTGCTGCGAATCTCGCCGCCGTCGATCGACGCACGCTTGCCCACGAAGTCGGCATGTTCGCCGGCAGCGACAAAGCAGATCTCCTGGCTGTCATGCTTTTCGGCGACCGCCAGGCCGAGGCGTCGCGCCTCCTCCCGCACCGCCGGTTTATCCAGCGCGCCGACGGGGAACCGCGCGCGCGCGAGCTGCGCCTGGGTCAGCGTGAAGAGGAAGTAACTCTGATCCTTGGTCCGATCGACGCCGCGCCTCAGGCGGAAACGGCCGTTGGAGGGATCGCAGTCCACCTGCGCGTAGTGTCCGGTGGCCACGGCTTCCGCATCGAACGACTCGGCGCGCTCGACGAGCGACGAGAACTTCAGGTCCCCATTGCAGTGGACGCACGGAATCGGCGTGCGGCCCGACGCATACTCGCGCACGAAATCCGACACGACGTGCTCTTCGAACCGCTGCTCGAAATTGACGATGTAGTGGGGAATGCCGATCGCGCGCGCGACGCGCCGCGCGTCGTACAGATCATCGAGCGTGCAGCAGGAGCCGAAGCGGATCTCTCCCTGGCTCTGGTCGTACAGCTGCATCGACAGCCCGATGACCTCGTGCCCGGCGCTGGCCAGGAGCGCGGCTGCAACCGACGAGTCCACTCCGCCGCTCATCGCGACTACGATGCGCATCTCACTCTCATGCTCACTCTTAAATTCCCAACTCCCAATTCCCAAATCCCAATTCCCAACTCCCAGGAGTGCTCAATGCCCAATCAAGTCGTTTGGGAGTTGCGGTTGGGAATTGGGAGTTGGGAGTTGGGAGTTGATCCTCTTCACTGTACCTACCTGCGCACGAGTGCCCGCAGCTTCTCGACGAGCGCTGGAAGCTTCTCGAGCAACGCGTCGACCTGCCGCTCGTCGTTACCCAGCCCGAGGCTGAAGCGGATCGAATTCTGGGCGCGGTGCTGCGAGAGTCCCATGGCGCGGAGGACGTGCGACGGCTCCAGCGTTCCCGACGAGCACGCGGACCCCGTAGACACCGCGAAACCTTCCAGATCGAGCGCGATCAGGAGCGCCTCCGCCTCCACGCCCTCGAACGAAATGTTCGTCGTGTTGGGCACGCGCGACGTCGTCGCGCCGTTGACCTGTGTGCCCTGCACGCGCGACAGCACCCCGCGCTCCAGCCGGTCACGCAGCTGGCCGAGCCGCGTCGAATCGGAGGCCAGCTTCCGGCGGCTCACTGTTGCGGCTGCGCCGAATCCCGCGATGCCAGCCACGTTCTCCGTACCCGCGCGGCGGTTCCGTTCGTGCTTCCCGCCAGTCATCGTGGGCACCAGCCGCACACCGCGCTTGATCCAGAGCGCGCCGGCACCTTTCGGGCCGTTGATCTTGTGCGCCGAGAGCGACAGCAGGTCCACCTCCAGGGCGCGCACGTCGACGGGAATCTTGCCCGCCGACTGCACCGCGTCGGTGTGGAACAGGGCTCCCCTGGCGTGCGCGATGCGCGCCAGCGACTGGATTGGCTGGACCGTTCCGATCTCGTTGTTCGCGTGCATCACGGACACGAGGGCGGTGTCGTCTGCCATCACGGACTCGAGCGCCATGTGATCGATGATCCCCGTCGAGTCGACGGGCAGGAAAGTGACGCGCCACCCGCGCTTGCCGAGCGCCTTGACGGTATTGAGTACCGCTTCGTGCTCGAACCCCGCCGTCACCAGGTGACGACGCCCGGCTGGTTCGAGCGCTTCCGCGGCGCCGCGAACCGCCAGATTGTCGGCTTCCGTTCCGCTCCCGGTGAAGACGATCTCGGCGGCCTCGGCCCCGATCAGCGACGCCACGGCCGAGCGCGCGTCGTCCAGGAGTCCCTTCGCTCTTTGTCCGTACTGATGAACGCTCGACGGGTTGCCGAAATCCTCTCCAAGCGCGCGCGACATCGCGTCCAGCGCCTCGGGGGCGAGCGGGGTCGTCGCGTTGTGGTCGAAGTAAACGGCCATCGGAATGCCGCCGGCGTCAAAAACCTGACCCGGCACGACTTGTCGGATCGGACGATTGTACCACTCGCGCTAAGTCTCAGCAGTAAAAGGGGCTAGACACGAGCTTGGGCCGGTCATATACTGGCCGGACCGCTGCCCAGCGATTGACTTCAGGACACCCTGCGATCGGGTTGGAGAGGACGTTATGTGGAAACGGGATGACGCGGTAAAGCCGACGGCTCCGGCCGGAACAGGTCCCGCTCAGGTCCAGAATGCGAACGTAAATGCGCCGGCTTCCGAGCCGGTCCGGTCCATCAGCGAACCTCCGCGTGGAATGGAGAGAGTTACCGTGAACATCGGCAAATCCGTCGTCATCAAGGGTGAACTGAGCGGCAGCGAAGATCTCACCATCGAAGGCCATGTCGAAGGCAAGATCGAACTGCGTCAGAACGTGTTGACGATCGGGCCGAATGGGAAGATCAAGGCGCAGGTCTTTGCCAAGGCGGTGGTCATCCTCGGCGAGGTCACCGGCAACGTGACCGCGAGCGAGAAGGTGGACATCCGGGACAACGGCTCCGTCGACGGCGACATCGCGGCCCCGCGGGTGGCGATTGCCGAAGGCGCGCATTTCCGCGGCAGCATCGACATGCAGCGCGCGGGCGCCAGCGCCAAGACCGAGACCGCGGTGAAGACCGAAACCAAGGCGCAGCCCGCCGCTGCGGCCGTGCAGCCCGCTCCTGCCGGAGCGCGATAGCGTCATCGTCGCCGGCCGTCGGCCAGTTTGCCGTCCGCAGTCAGTAGTTTGCCGTCCAACCGACCTGGCGCACGGTTGACGGCTGACGGCAAACGGTTGACGGCAGACGGCCAACGATCATTCCAGTGGCCTTCTCTGATCTCCTCAAGTTCGCGAAGAAGTCCGACCAGCGGGGCAGCGGGGTGTCCGACGCGCCTGCCCCGAAAGGGCCGGATCCGATCGTCGTGTCGAAAGCGTTGCCGAAGTTCGTGGCGGCGTTATCGCAGAAGCCCTCGCCTGTACTGCTGGACTTCGGCCCGGTGATTGGTTCGAACGTGGCATTCTTCGGCGAGCAGCTCGGATGCAAGCTGTTCATCGAAGACCTTGCGGCCGAGCTCGACCGCCATACGAAGGCACGAACGCGGGACGAACTTCCCGCCGCGCTGGCCAGGCATTTCCCGCAGCAGGACCGTTCCGTGGACGGGATTCTCTGCTGGGACATTTTCGACTTCCTCGAAAAACCGGCAGCCGTCGCGCTGTCGCGTGAAATCGTCCGCGTCGCGAAGCCGGGCGGCGCCGTCATGGGCTTCTTCTGCACGTCGGCCATCGAACGCGCCCCATTCACCAAGTTCGAGATCCTCCAGGAGCAGTCGTCGCTCCGCCACCGGCACCATCCGGGCGTCGGCGGCCAGAAATTCGTGCTGCAGAACCGCGACATCATCAAGATGTTCGAGGGGCTGTTCGTGTCCGATTCGTTCCTGCTGAAAACCAACACCAGAGAAATCCTGCTCAGACGGCGGCCGTAGCCATGCGGCCGATCATCGCCCTCCTGACCGACTTCGGCACGCGGGATCACTACACAGGGACGATGAAAGGCGTCATGCTCGGGATCTGTCCGGACGCCACGCTGGTCGACATCACCCACGACGTTCCTCCGCATGACGTAATGGCTGGCGCCCTCGAACTGGCCGCGTCCGCGAAGTATTTTCCGGCCGGCACGATCTTCGTTGTCGTCGTCGACCCCGGGGTTGGCTCTACGCGCCGCGGAATTGCCGCTGATACCGGCGACATGCGGTTCGTCGCTCCCGACAACGGCGTCTTGACGGCCGTGCTGCGCGAGACACCGGCAAAGAAGATCGTCGAGCTGACGGAACGGCGTTATGCACGTCCGACGGTCAGCCGGACATTCGAGGGACGCGACAGGTTCGCGCCGGCCGGTGCGTGGCTTGCGAAAGGGATTCAACTCACCGCGCTCGGCCGTCCAGTCAGTGGCATCCAGATGCTGGACCTTCCGCTGCCGGAGGTGTCGGCCGACTCGATCCAGGGCGTCGTGCTTCGCGTCGATCGCTTCGGCAATCTGGTCACGAACATCGATCGGAAAGCCGTGGAGCGTCTCGGGCCGGTCACCATCGAGGCCGGCGGACGCTCCATCACGCGTCTCGTCGCGACCTACGCGGAACTGCCGGCGGACGATGTCGGCGGTCTGTTCGGGAGCACGGACCACCTGGAGATCGCTGCACCCTCCGCCAGCGCTGCAGAGCGGCTTCAACTCGCCCGCGGCTCGTCGGTCGTCATTCGCCGGAAGAGCACGTAAGCACGCCAATCGCACTCAGTCCATTCTCAGAATATCCGCCGGATCGACGCGCGCCGCGCGGCGTGCAGGGAGTGCTGCGGCGACCCACGCGGCGGCGATCGCCGCAATCGCGGCGCAGGTGAGCACGAGCGGGTCGACGGCGTTGACGTGGAACAACTGCGAGCGCAACGCGCGTCCCAGCCAGACCGACGCGAGCAGCGCGATCGAGACGCCGACGGCCGCCGGCAGCAGTCCTACGGAAAGCGCGCCGGTGCGCACCGTCGACGGCGGCGCGCCGAGCGCCAGCCGGATCGCCGATTCGCGCAGGCGTCGCGCCACGCCGAATGCGACGAGCGCGTATACACCCACAGACGCAAGCACCAGGGCGACCGCTCCGAAGCCCGACGCGAGGATCAGCAGGAATCGACGATCCGCAAGACCGGCGGTGACGCGCTCCTGCAGCGGCGCCATCGCGATCGGGACGATCGGATCAGTGCTCGCTATCGCCTGGCGGATCGCTTTCGCGGCCGCCTGTTCCGTGCCGCTGTATCGAACGAGCAGGTGCATGGCGCCCGTCGCCGCCGGACGTGAGTGGAAGTCCACGTAGACCGCCCCTGTCGTTTCCGCGTCCTGATTCCATTCCCGCACACTGCCGACAACACCTGCGACGGTGAGGACGCGATCGCTGAAGTTGTTCTGAACGCGATCGCCCTGCGGATTTCGACCTTTCCAGAGCACGCGCTGAAGCGTGCGGTCGACGAGCGCGCCGCCGGCACGAAACGCAGTCCGATCCATCTGGACCTGTGGGATTCCCGCGGCTTCGAAATAGCCGTCGTCCACAAGGCGGTAGGCGGCGAAGATGGACCGCGCGTTCGCCGAATCGCGGAAGGTCGGCGCCGTCATGGCGCTCGTTTCGTGCGGCAGAACGCTGGTCAACCCGGCGGCGGTGACGGCCGGATTCGCACGGAGACGCTCCAGCGCGCGATCGTAGAACTCGATTCTGCGTGCCGGCTCGGCGTACGCCACTTCCGGCAACGAGATGTCGACGGCGATCACCCGAGCGGCGTCGTAGCCGAGGTCGACGTTCACCGCCGCGACGAAGCTCCGCAGCAGCAGTCCCGCGCCGACGAGGAGAAGCATGGACAAGGCCACCTGCGTCACGATGAGCGCCGGCCACAACCTTCTGGACCCGATGGCTGCGCCGGCGCCGCGAACCCGAAGCCGCTCGGTGAATCGATGTGAGGCAAGCACGCCGGCCGGCAGGATGCCCGCCAGCAACGCAGCGCCGAGCGCGATGAACACGGCGAGAGCGCCGGCGCGTGCGTCGAACACCACCTCGTCCAGGCGCGGGAGGGTTGCCGCGGCTTCGGCGCGGATACACGCAAGCGCGCCGACAGCCAGCGCCAGGCCAACGACGACGGCGGGCAGCGCGAGCGCGGTGGCCTGGATCAGCAGATGGCGGACGAGACGCAACGGAGACGCACCAAGCGCGATCCTGATGGAGAGTTCGCGCGTGCGGTCGAGCCCCTGCGCCAGGATGGATGCCGCCAGATCGAGACACGCGACGAGCAGCACCGCCAGCGATGCGTAGAGCAGCCAGCGCAGCGGGTCGCGCACTCTGGCGACGACGAAGTCCTGCAGCGGCCTGATCTCGACCGCGTCCGCCTGAGTAGGTTCATGGATTTGCCGCTTCAGGCGCGCCGCGAGCGCGTTCATCTCGGTTCGCGCGCGATCGACGGTCATGCCGGTACGCAGCCGCGCAACGACGTGGTAGCCGTGAGACGTGCGCATGCCCAGGTCGCTGTCGCGCTCCATTGGCGTCCAGACGTCAGCCGGAGTCGTCCAGGCCGCGCCATCGCCGAGAAACCGAAATGAAGCGGGCAGAACACCGACGATCGCGTACTGGGTGTCACCGACGCCGATGTGCAGATCCTCGAGCGGACGCGCGGCGAGCGGACCACGCCAGAACGCTTCACTCACGATCGCTGCCGGCGGTCCGCCTGGTTTGTTTTCATCGGCGCTGAACAGCCGGCCCGCGAGGGGATGCACCCCGAGCGTCTCGAACAGGCCGCCCGCCGCGCGCGATACGGAGACGCGAAGGCCGGTGCCGTCGAGCATGACGACGCGGACGCGGGGAACGTCGGCAATGCCGACTCCCCGAAACACGGACCCTGCCTGATCGCGCCAGTCGCGCGCGTTTGGAAATGACGGCCACCAGCGCCCGCCGTCGTCGCTCACTTCGCGGAGTCGGACGAGTTGCTCGCTCTCGGGAAACGGCAGCGGTGCAAGGAGGACGTTTCGCACGAGCACGCTCGCCACAATCGTTGCCGCCAGCCCGACGGCGAGAGTCCCTGCGTTCAGTCCCGTCCAGCCCGGCCGGTAGATCAGCGTCCGCGCGGCGTAGCGGACATCGTGGGTAAGACCCATGAACAAGGTGCGAACGCTCACGCGTGCGCTGCGTCGAAATGGCGCCCGTTCCGCGACGGCTGTCAGGAGCAGGTCGCAGAGGGTGAGCGTCCAGAACCGAATCCTGGCGATGCGACTGCCGCCGATGATCCGCGCGTAGCCGGCGTCGAACACTTCCAACAGCTCCGGCTCCGCCTCCGCGCGGAATGCACGCGGAAGGAGACGCAGGAGCGCTCGATACATCCGCCGGGCGTCGGCAGCGATCATCAGCGCGGACCGGTGCGGGAGCGTCCGTCAGCGAGATCGAGGGTGCGCCGCAGCCGCGCCGCCTCGGCGCGCAGCGTCGCCCGGCCTGCCGGCGTCAGCTCGTGATGTGCCTGTCGCTCGTCAGCGGCCGCGGTGTCGACCCGCGTGATCAGCTGTTGCTGCCGCAGCTCGCGCAGCAGGCGGTAGAGCGTTCCGGGCCCAAGCAGCGGCGTCCCGGGTACGGTCGCGTTGACGGCGTCCAGGATATCGATCCCCGGCAGCGGACGTTCCGCGAGTGCCGCGAGGACGGCAAACGCCGACGGACGGAGGGGCAGATGAAGGCGCGATTCGCGGTGCGAGGACTGCATTCTGTTTCGAAGTATATTCAGTTCTGAAGATATTGCAACCAACCTCCGATACAATGGCCGTTTCATACTTTCTGAAGGACGGCCTGATGATTAATCTGGATCTCACCGAAGAACAGAGGATCCTCGAACAGAGCGTGCGGGAGTGGGGGGCGAGGGAAGTAGCGCCAAAAATCCGCGAACTCGATCGCGAGCACCGCTTCGACAAGAACATTCTCCCGCAGATGGCGCAAATGGGCCTGCTCGGATGCTCGGTGCCGCAGGAATACGGCGGCGCCGGAATGGACTACGTCAGCCTCGGGATCATCAGCGAGGAGATGGAGTACGTCGACACGTCGCTGCGCGTGATCATGTCGGTTCACGCGGGCCTGAACTGCCTGTCGCTGCTCACCTGGGGAACCGAGGATCAGAAGCAGCGCTACCTCGTGCCGCAGGCCAAGGGACAGAAGATCGCGACGTACGGCCTCACGGAGCCGGCCGCCGGCAGCGACGTGCGGGGCATCCAGACGACGGCGGTCAAGAAGGGTGATCGATATTTCCTCACCGGCGAGAAGATGTGGATCTCGCTGGCGGACGTCGCCGACAACTTTCTCGTCTTCGGCTGGACGGACCTCGAAAAGAAAAAGCAGCGGGACACCAGCGGCATCAGCGCGTTCATCGTCGAACGGGGATTCAAGGGGTTCTCGAGCGGGACGCTGAAGGAGAAGTGGGGCATCCTCGCGGGCAACACCGGCTTCTTCAAGATGGAAGACGTCGAGGTGCCCGAGGCGAACGTGCTCGGCAAGGCTGGCGAAGGTTTCAAGATCGCGATGTTTGCGCTCGATCAGGGCCGCTACACGGTGGCCGCGGGCGCAACCGGCCTGATCCGGGCGTGCCGCGACGCGAGCGCGAAGTATGCAAAGGAGCGCAAGACCTTTGGTGTTCCGATTGCCGACCATCAGCTCGTGAAGGAGATGATCGCGCAGATGGAGTCGGACTATCAGGCGGCGCGGCTCCTCTGGATGCGCGCGGGATTCCTCAAGAACGCCGGGCGCCGGAATACGCGCGAAACGGGGCTTGCGAAGTGGTTCGCGACGGTCGCGTCGGAGCGCGCTGCCGGCGACTGCGTGCAGGTGCACGGCGCGAACGGCTACTCCGACGAATACCCTGCCGGGCGCTTCTACCGCAACTGCAAAGGCGCGGTCATCTACGAAGGCACGCGCGAGATCCACAAGCTGATGCAGGCAGACTACGTGCTCGGCGTCCGGCAGGATCGTCCGACGCGGTGCGAGCTGCCGCCCTGGAACCAGTAATCGTGACACCGCGGACGCCCGACGCCCGCCATCGGACATCGCACATGGATTCAGATCTCTCGCTCGACTTCCTCAGCGTCGTCGAACAGGCTGCCATCGCCTGCGCCCACACCATGGGGCAGGGCGATCGGCACAAATCGGATCAGGCGGCCGTCGAGGCGATGCGACAATGCCTCGATACCGTTCCGATCGAAGGCACAATCGTCATCGGCGAAGGCGAGCGCGATGAAGCGCCGATGCTCTACATCGGCGAAAAGGTGGGTCTCGCGGCCAAAGCGGGCGCCGCGATGGGGCTCCCCGCCGTCGACATCGCGGTGGATCCCCTCGAGGGGACGAACCTCTGCGCGACCGGCGCGCCGAACGCGATCGCCGTCCTCGCGGCGTCGAGTCAAGGCGGACTGCTGCACGCGCCCGATCTCTACATGGAGAAGCTCGTGGTCGGCCCCAGCTCGAAGGGAGCGGTCAGCCTCGACGCGACGCCGGCGGAGAACCTGAAAGCGATCGCGCGGTGTCTCGAGCGCAGCGTCGACGACCTCGTCGTCATCGTCCTCGATCGCCCGAGGCACGAAGAGCTGATCGACCAGATCCGCGCGACCGGTGCGCGCATCCGGCTCATCGGCGACGGCGACCTCTCGGCGGGCATTGCCGCGGCGCTGGTGGGCAGCGGCGTGCACGCCGTGATGGGAACCGGCGGCGCGCCGGAGGGCGTACTCACGGCGGCGGCAATGCGATGCCTGAACGGCGAGATCTTCGCGCGGCTCGTCGTCAGCACGCCCGAGCACGAGACGCGCTGCCGCGCGATGGGGATCACGGACTTCCGACGCGTGTATACGTCGAAGGATCTCGCCAGCGGAGACAACATCATCTTCGCCGCCACCGGCGTCACCGACGGCACACTGATGAAAGGCGTGCGCTTCTTCGGCGACGGCACGCGCACGAGCTCACTCGTGATGCAGAGCGACCCGCCGCGCATCCGGTTCATCGATACGATCCATGTCGAGCAGCGCCGCATGGTGAGAATTCGTTTCTGATCGGGAGGCCGGCGAGAGAGAGGGAAAGAGAGAGATCAACTAAGAGGCCACGGAGGCCACGGAGAGCATTGGGTCTTCAGAGGAGAGGGAGGGCCAGAGGAGAGCATTGAGTATCAGAGGAGAACATTGAATCTCGAAAAACATTGGGGTCTTCAGAGCAAGAAGCGTGATCCAGGAGCCTCTCTAATTCAAATGCACTGTCGCCAGGAGCGCGATGAGCTCCGCCGGTTAGGCCTCACCTTGGGAATTGGAGTTAGGAATTGGGAGTTAGGAATTAGGAATTAGGAATTGGAACTTAGAAATTAGGAATTGGGGTTGGGAATTGGGAGTTGGGAGTTGGGAGTTGGGAGTTGAAACCATCTCTACCCAGTATTCGCCCTCCCCGCCCCTTCGGTCCTCAGAGTGAGTCGCACCCAGCGTGAGTACTCCGGGACGCAATCTCTTCGCGGTCACGGCCGCCTCGTTCATCGGCTTCATGGGCTTCACTCTCGTGATGCCGTTCCTGCCCCTCTATTTCCATCAACTCGGCGTGGGCACCGTCGGGGAAGTTGCCATGTGGTCGGGGCTGTCGCTTGGCGTCACGCCCGCGTTGACGGCGATGCTTTCGCCCTTCTGGGGACGCCTTGCGGACCGTTACGGCCGCAAAATCATGGTCGAGCGGTCGCTCGCGAGCTTCGTGGTCATCATGGCCGCCACCGCGTTCGTCACCCGCGCGTGGCACGTATTCGCGCTGCGCGCGGTGCAGGGCCTCTTCGCCGGATACGGGTCGCTGACGCTGACGATGGCGGCGGATTCAGCGCCTGAGGGGCGGATGGCGCAATCGATCGGTCTCGTCCAGACCGCGCAGCGTCTCGGACCGGCTCTGGGACCGGTCTTCGGCGGCACGCTCGCGGCCGTGGTCGGATTGCGCCGCGCGTTCATCGTGGCGGCCGTGTTCTACGCGATCGCCGTCGCGCTCGTCTTCGTCCTGTACGACGAACGCCTCGTGCACGCGCGGCCCGAGGCCACCGGCACCCCTCAGGGCGCGATTACGTTTCGCAACGTGTTTGCGTTCGAGAACTTCCTGGTGATGTCGGCCGCGATCTTCGGATTGCAGTTCGTCGATCGAAGCTTTGGACCCGTGCTGCCGCTCTACGTCGGGCTGCTGGGTGTGCCGCCGACGCGTGTCGCACTCATCTCGGGCCTCCTTTTCTCGATCGCGGCCGGTGCCGGCGCCCTCGGCCACCATTACTGTGCGGCGCTCCTTCGTCGCATGCCTGCGCCGCGTCTCATCGTGTTCGCGTCGGTCCTCGCTGGCTCCGGCGCGCTGGTGTACACGACAGCGCACCACGTGTACTGGCTCTACGCAGCGACTCCATTCTTCGGCCTCGCGATCGGCGCGGGGATGACGGCTGCGTATACCGCGGCCGCGGAAGTCATCCCGCCGAACGCGCGCGGTGTCGGTTTTGGTCTCCTGACGACCGCGTCACTCGTCGGTCTGGCGGTGAGTCCCGTCGTCGCGGGGTTCCTGGGTGCGTGGTCCATCCGGTCGGTGTTTGCGCTGGATGCCGCCTCGCTCGCGGCGCTCGGCTTCGGCGTCAGCATCGCCGCGAGGGAGATACGGCAGGAGGAATTCCCAACGCCCAACTCCCAACTCCCAACTTGACGTTCATGCGCCGTCGGCGAGTGGCGCTGGCCTTATTCCTCGTCTCCCGTCTTCCGGTGCTTCTGTTTTCTGAACGGCCGCCTGGTCTTGTCTTCATGCTGTCCGCCGATCTGACGGGGCAGCGGGACGCGGGGAAGCGAGAAACCGCGGCGTGACTGCTTCGGCTGTCGCGGCGTGCCGCGGGCGCGGGGCATAATCGTCATTCTATGGGCCATCGCATCCGGATCGATCCGGCCAACTTCGATCCCGCGGCTCTCGATCCGGCGGTGGACGCGCTGCGTCAGGGCGGGGTGGTGGCTTATCCGACCGACACGCTTTATGGCCTTGCTGCCGATCCGAGGGACGCGGAAGCGGTTGCGCGAGTGTTCACGCTGAAGGGACGTCCTGAGACGTCGGCGCTGACGCTCATCGCCGCCGACGCGGCGCAGGCGGGCGAGGCAGCGTTCTTCACGGCGCGGACCGCGAGGCTCGCGCAGCTGGTGTGGCCTGGCCCGGTGACTATCGTGGCAACGGCGCGCGCGGGCCTTGCGCGCGAAGCGCTCGCCGGCGGCGCGACGGTTGGCGTCCGCGTCCCGCGGCACACCATAGCGCGCGAGCTGGCACGGCGGTTCGGATTCTGCGTCACGGCCACGAGCGCCAATCGATCGGGCGCGCCCGCGACGGCGGCGCCCGATGATGTGTTTGCGGCCTTGCCCGGCGTCGACGTCCTGATCGATGGCGGCGCGGCTCCGGGCGGACCGCCATCGACGATTGTCGACGCCTCAGGTGAGGTGTTGCGCCTGATCCGCGAAGGGGCGGTGCCGTGGAACCGCGTGCTAGAATCGCAGCAGTGATGCGCGAACGGGCAGCGCTCGTCGGTCTCTTCACCGATTCCCATCAACAACTCGATCCGGAACATTCCCTCGATGAGCTCTCGGCGCTCGCCGCGGCGGCGGGAGCCGAAGTCGTCCTGCGCATCATGCAGGAGCGTGGGAGGCCGGACGCGGCGACGTTTCTCGGCAGCGGCAAGGTCGCGCAGCTCGCAGCGGCCGCCGACGAACTGAACGCCACCCTGGTCATCTTCAACAACGAGCTGAGCCCGGCGCAACTGCGGAATCTCGAGCGCGCGCTCGATCGCAAGGTCATCGATCGAACGCAGCTGATCCTCGACATCTTCGCCCGGCGCGCGCGGACGCGAGAGGGCAAGCTCCAGGTGGAACTCGCACAATTGCGGTATCTGATGCCGCGGCTCGTCGGGTCGTCGGCGCTCTCCCGTCTTGGCGGCGGCATCGGAACGCGCGGACCAGGTGAAACGAAACTCGAGACGGATCGGCGCCGTATCCGATACCGGATCAGCCAGCTCGGCAAGGAGATCGACACTGTCAAGCGGCGCCGGGAACAGTTGCGTGAGCGCCGCCATAAAGCGTCGGTTCCCACGGTGGCGCTGGTCGGATACACGAACGCCGGAAAGACGACGCTCTTCAATCTGTTGACGGGCGGCGACGCCGTCGCCTCGGATGCGCTCTTCGTCACGCTCGATCCGCTCGTACGGCGCGTGAAACTGCCGGACCGCCGCGAGCTGCTGGTGTCCGACACGGTGGGTTTCATCGAACGGCTGCCGCACTCGCTCGTCGCGGCCTTCCGCGCGACGCTGGAAGAGGTTGCAGGAGCCGATCTGCTGCTGCACGTGATCGATGCATCCAGCCCCGATCGCGATCGGCACGCGGCGGCGGTGCAGGAAGTGCTGCGCGAAGTCGGCGCCGAGCAGGTGCCGGCGATCGAGGTCCTGAACAAATGTGATGCGCTCGATGCCGGAGGGCGCTCGCGGATCGCGGCTCATCACGGCGCGCTCTGCATCTCTGCGCTCACCGGCGACGGCCGCGACGAGGTGATTGCCGCCATCGAATCCCGGCTCGGACTCGACACGGCGGCCGCGCGGTTCGAGTTCTCGGCGACTGACGCCGACGACCGCGAGCAGATCGCCCAGCTGTATCGCGTCGGCCGAGTCCTCTCGCACGTGGCGACGGACGGCCGCGTGACCATCGACGCCCAGCTGCCGCGGCGCATGCTCGACCGCTTTCGCAAGGAGCACGCCCGTGCGGTGGCCACACGCTGACCGCCGTCGTCCGACCCGGACGATGGCAGCGGTTGCGATTGTGGCGACGCTGCTCATTGCGGCGTGCGGCGCGAAGCGACCGATGCCCACGGCGCCGGTGGCGCCGAAGTTCGCCGACTTCGTTTTTCCCGAAGCGCCGATGGACGTGGCGTCACAGGCGGCGGTCGAGCACCAGCAGACGGGATGGCAGTACCTCCAGACCGGCGACACGCGCGCCGCCGACCGCGAGTTCACCGCAGCGCTGAAGCAGTCCGCCGCGTTCTATCCCGCTGAGGCTGCTCTCGGCTATTCGGCGCTTGCTCGAAAGGATGCGGCCGCAGCGATCACTCACTTCGACCGCGCGCTCGCGAAGAACGCACAGTACGCGCCCGCCCTTGCGGGAAAGGGGGACGCCCTGCTGTCCCAGAACCATCCCGAGCAGGCGCTGCGCGCATTCGAAGGTGCGCTTGCGGCGGAGCCCAACCTCCCGGGTCTGCGCTCGCGGGTCGACGTGCTGAAGTTCCGTACGGCGCAGCAGGACGTTGCGGCAGCTCGCAAGGCCGCGGACGAGGGGCGGGTCGAGGATGCCCGCCGCGCCTATGGAGACGCAATCGCCGCATCCCCCGAAAGCGCCTTCCTGTACAGAGAGCTCGCGGCCGTCGACCGGAAGGCCGGCGACGCGGTGTCCGCGCTGACGCATGCCGAACAGGCCGTCAAGCTCGATCCGACCGACGCGCGATCGCTCGTGCTCACAGCGAAGATCTACGAGGAGCAGCACCAGTGGAGCAAGGCCGCCGACGCCTACACGGCCGCGAACACGGTCGAGCCCGCGGACGCGCTGACCGCGAAGGCCGACGAGATGCGTGAACGTGCCGCGTTCGATTCGATGCCTGCCGAGTACAAGACGATCGAGCAGGCGCCGGTCATCACGCGCGCGCAGCTGGCGGCGCTGCTGGGCGTGCATCTCGAAAACCTGCTGCAGCGGGCTCGCGGGACCAGCGCGCCGGTAATCACCGACACGCGAGGGAACTGGGCCGCGCCGTGGATTCTTTCCGTCGCTCGCGCCGGCATCATGGACGTGTTTCCCAACCACACATTCCAGCCGAACGCGCCTGTTCACCGGGTGGATCTCGCGCACGCGGTCAGCCAGGCGCTCACGCGCATCGCCGAGGAGAACCCGAGGGCCGCGACGCGATGGCGCGAGACGCGTCCGCATTTCAGCGACGTCAGTCCGGGGCATCTCAGTTATCCTGCGGCTGCCCGCGCCGTGTCCTCAGGGGTGATGCAGACGCTCGACGGCGGCACGTTTCAGTTGACGCGTCCAGTCAGTGGAGCGGAGGCGGTGCAGGCCATCGGCCGCCTCGAAGCGCTCGCAACCAGCAAATGAGCCTGACCGCCGCCAACCAGCTGACGATCCTGCGGATGCTGCTGGTGCCCGCATTCGTCATCCTGTTGCTGTACGGCTATCGCGGCTGGGCGCTCGTCGCGTTCCTGGCGGCAGGCTTGACGGATCTGTTCGACGGCCTCGCCGCGCGCCTGTCGGGAAAGAAGACGACGCTCGGAGCGTGGCTCGACCCGATGGCCGACAAGCTCCTGCTCGTATCGATGTTCGTGATGCTCACCCTCCCGGACATCGGCTCCGTGAACCGCCTGCCGATCTGGTTCACGGTGCTCGTGATCAGCCGCGATGTGGCGATCGTCGCGACGGTGGCGGTGGTGAACCTCGCCATCGGCCATCGCACGTTTCGCCCGTCCATTTACGGCAAGATCGCCACGGCGCTCTTCATCGTCACGGGGATCGCCGCGCTCTACTTCAACTACCTCCAACAGCGATCGTCTCTCGTGCAGGCGCTGATTTATGCGTCGACGGCCATTACGTTCGTCTCGGCGGCCGACTACGCCGTCCGCGTGGTCCGCATGCAGCATTGACGCGGCGCTCATTCGGCGCTCGCTTCAGCCGCGTCCATGAGCCGGCGTAACTTCTCGATCGGCCTGGTGAGCGAGTAGCGCCGGCGGCGCATGTCAGCCCAGAGATCGCCGAGGCGCTCGACGCGTCCGGGGACGTCTCGTATCGTCAACGAATCCGGGCGGATGGCCGCCGTCGTGACCTCTTCCCACGTGCATGGCGCCGACACCGGGGCGCCGTGTCGCGCCCGCACGGCATAGGCCGCCGCGAACGTCGCGGTGTAATCGTTCCGGCCCGTGTCGACGAGGATCCGTCCGCCGCGATCTTTCTTGTGGAACTCGAGCGTCAATTCCCCCGGATATCGCGAGACGATCAGGCGTCCGACGCTGTGGGCGAATCGCGCGGCCGTGCCCTTGTCCGCGCTGCCGTCGAGCGGGATCGCGAGGTGAAGTCCCTTCGAGCCCGTCGTCTTCACCCAGCTGGGGAGCCCGAGCTGTTCGAGCAGGTCGCGCAGCGCCACCGCCGCGGCGCGGAGCATGTCGGGGCTGCCTGCGTCCGGCGGATCGAGATCGAACACGCAGATGTCCGGTCGATCGAGGTGGGGCACGCGTGAAGTCCACACGTGCGGCGTAATCGTGTTCTGATTCACGACCCATAGCAGCGAGCGGAGGTCGGTGATCAGGGCGTGATGTACGACGCCGCCTTTCTTGGGCACTTCGACGCGCTCCAGCCAGGAGGGGAAGCCGCGCGACACGTCCTTCTGCCAGAACCCCTGTTTGTCGATCCCCGCCGGGTACCGCTCCATCGTGACGGGGCGGTTGCGGATGTGCGGCAGCATCGCGGGCGCAATCGCCTCGTAGTACTCCGCGAGGCCGCCCTTCGTGATGCCGTCCCCGGGAAAGAGCACCTTCTCGGGATGCGTGATCGTCGTCACGAGATGACGTCCAGCAATCGCGAGTGGCGCAGCTTACGGTGCACCGTCCATTCGATGAACGCGACCTTCACGCGGACCTCGGGACGGACCCAGTGCGTGCGTACTCGCGGCAGTCCTTTCGCACTCGTAAACGGCGACGCGTCAGTCTCGAGCGCGTCGAGTTGTTTCCGCAGCGCGGTCAGCAGCGAGGTGTCGAATCCCGTGCCCACCTTCCCGGCGAAGAGGAGTCCGCTCTCCGCGGGAAACCCGACCAGCAACGCACCGAGGCCAACCCTTGCGCCCTGCGGATCCGTGAAGCCGCCGACGAAGAATTCGCCGGTCGTCTCGCATTTCATCTTGAGCCAGTGCTTCGAACGTCGGTGCTCGTACGGCGAGTCGCGGCGCTTCCCGATTACGCCCTCCCAACCCTCGGTTCGTGCCCGCTCCCACGGCGCGTCCTCCTCGAGAGCTTCGACGCGCTGAAGGGGAGGACGAATCGGCAATCGCCGCAGGAGCTCGAGTCGATCAACGAGCGGCAGCATCGTCACCGCCCGACCGTCGTACCAGAGGATGTCGAAAACGTGATACGCGTTGGCGGCGAGCTCGCCGTCGAGGATCAGTTCATCGGATGGCAGCGCCGCGATCGCCGCGGCGATGCGGGGGAGCGTCAGCGGCAGGCGGTTGCGGGAAAACAGCCGGACGTCGCTGCCGCGCTTATACGCAAGCAGCCGGATGCCGTCGAACTTGCGTTCGAAGATCCACTCGGGGCCGGCGAACCGCTCCTGGGTCAGCGTGGCGGCCATCGGTACGAGCCAGTCGGGGAATCTGCCGGCCATCGGTCAGACTTTCGCACGTTTCCCATCCGGGGCGCTGAAGGAGATCGAGGCCGGAGAGCCGTTCACTCAGAGGCCACGGAGGCCACGGAGTTGAAGGGTCAAAAAACCGGCTCCGACCAGAATCGCGGTTCTCCGTGGCCTCCGTGGCCTCTGAGTAAACCGTCTCTCCGACCTCACCCTCGGCGGCCTCGCCTACCCGACTTTGTTGCGGAAGTACTCGAGCGTCCTCGTCAGCCCCTCTTCGAGGCCGACTTTCGGCTCCCATCCGAGCAGCGTGCGGGCGCGCGTGATGTCCGGCTGGCGCACCTTGGGGTCGTCTTCCGGCAGCGGACGATAGACGATGCGGCTTTTCGAGCCCGTCATCCGGATGATCGTGCGCGCGATCTCCTCGATCGTCATCTCGTGCGGGTTCCCGATGTTCACGGGGTCGTTCTCGCTGGAATCGAGCAGCCGCAGGATGCCTTCGACGAGGTCGCTGACGTAACAGAAGCTGCGGGTCTGCGTGCCCGAACCGAAGATCGTGACGTCTTCGTTGCGAAGCGCCTGGCTCATGAAGGCGGGTACCGCGCGGCCGTCGTGGAGCCGCATCCGCGGGCCGTAGGTGTTGAAGATGCGGACGATCTTCGTGTTCAGCGAGTGATAGCGGTGATACGCCATCGTCATTGCTTCCGCGAACCGCTTCGCTTCGTCGTACACGCCGCGGGGGCCGACCGGATTGACGTTGCCCCAGTAGGTTTCCTTCTGAGGGTGCTCGAGCGGGTCGCCGTAGACTTCGGACGTCGAGGCCAGGATGAATCTGGCGTTCTTCGCTTTCGCGAGGCCCAGCGCCTTGTGCGTGCCGAGCGCGCCGACCTTCAGCGTCGGGATCGGCAGCTCGAGGTAATCAATCGGGCTCGCCGGACTCGCCCAGTGCAGTACGGCGTCGACCGGCCCCTCGACGTAGATGTAGTTCGTGACGTCGTGCTTGATGAACGTGAAATCACGGTTCGCGAGGTGCGCGATGTTCCCGGTGCTGCCCGTCAGGAGGTTATCGACGCCGACCACCGTCCAGCCGAGATCGAGAAGCCTTTCCGTGAGATGTGAACCGATGAAGCCGGCGGCGCCGGTCACGACTGCTCGGGGCATAGAGCGGATTCAGAGAATGGATGGATTGGTGAATGGGTGGATTACTGGATCGGGGACGCGGCGTGGCGCTGGAAGCCGCGGACGACGGTCAGCCAGATGATCTTGAGATCGAGGCCGACGGACCAGTTCTCGATGTAATACAGGTCGTATTCGATGCGCTTCTCGAGCGACGTGTTGCCGCGCCAGCCGTTCACCTGCGCCCACCCGGTGATGCCGGCCTTGACCTTGTGGCGCAGCATGTATTGCGGGATGCGGTGCTTGAACTGCTCGACGAAGAACGGGCGCTCGGGACGCGGGCCGACGATGGACATGTCGCCGCGGAGCACGTTCCAGAACTGCGGCAGCTCGTCGATGTCCCACCGGCGGAGGAATTTGCCGACGGGCGTGCACCGCGGGTCGTCTTCGCGGGCCCAGATCGGTCCCGTCGTATCCTCGGCGCCGTCGTACATCGAGCGGAACTTGTAAACGTTGAACGCCTTGCCATCGAGCCCCATCCGCTCCTGCTTGTAGAAGACGGAGCCTTTCGACGTGCGCCGGATCAGAAGCGAAATGATCCCGAACGGGATGGCCATCACGGCAAGCGCGGCGCCGGAAATGATGATGTCGGTCGCCCGCTTCAGCACGCTGTTGAAGCCGCGCAGCGGCACGTCGTTCAGCGTGATGATGGGAACGCCGTCCAGGTTCTCCAGCCGCGCCCGCAACGCGATGAACTGCAGCAGGTCGGGCACGACGTGCACGTCGACGCCTTCCTTGCTCGTCGCTTCGACGAGCCCGAGCATCTTCACGTGCTCCTCGAGCGGAAGCGCGACGTAGAGATGGTCGATGTGCTCCTGCCGGATGACGTCCTCGGCGTCTGTCAGCGTGCCGAGCAGCGGAATGCCCCGGTAGCCGATGTGATCGCCGCCGCCGCGGTCGTCGACGAAGCCGACGACTTTGAAGCCGAGTTCCCGATGCTCGAGGACCTTGTCGGCGACAATGCGCCCGAGGTCGCCGGCGCCAGCGATCAGGACGCGCTTGAGGCCGATGCCGGCGCGCCAGCGGCGCTCCAGCGTTTCGCGGACGATCTCGCGCGACGTGTAGCACAGCACGACGTTGACGACGAGGAAGATCATCCAGACGATCTGCGACACTTCGTACTGCCCGACATCCTGGGACTGCGCGACGTAATACGTCTGCACGTACAAGGTGCCCACGAGGCCGATGACGACCGCCAGGATGCTGCCGACGAAGACGCCGAAGAAGTCGTCGACGCGCGATCGGCCGCGGCGCAGCCGGTACAACCCCTGGACCTGGAACGCCAGCGGTACCAGGGCGCCGATGAACGGCGTCAGGTGGACGTACTGGATGAAGGGGGGAACACCCTTCGTGATCGGCAGGATGTCGAACCGGAATCGCACGACGTAGGCGGCGAGGAAGGCGAGCGCGCCGGAACAGAAGTCGGCCGCTACGAACAGCCCGACGAGCAGGCGATTGTGCCGCTTGATCATGAGCGCGTCGAGGTCGTGGCCGCGATGGCCTCCTGGATCTCCTGCTTGAAACGGGGAATCGAGAACCGCTCGGCGTTGCGGCGGATCGCAGCCGCATCGAACGTCGTGGCGGTCGCCCGGCGCAGCGCATCGGCGAACGCCGGCGCCGCGGGGTCACGAACGAGTATGCCGGTTTCTCCGTCGATCACGCTTTCGAGTGCTCCGCCTTCCGCCAGCGCCACGACCGGACGGCCGCATGCCTGGGCTTCGACCGGCACCATGCCGAAATCCTCGACGCCGGGCATCAGGACCGCCGCACACTGCTGATACAGCGTTCGAATGTCCGTGTCGGACAGCCACCCGGGAAACTCCACGCCGGTCCCGGCGAGAGCCCGCAGGCGTTTTTCCTCCGGACCCCGTCCCACGATCGTCAGCCTTCCGTTCACCGCGCGCACGGCGTCGATCGCGACCTCCAGCCGCTTGTACGGCACCAGGGCTGACACAACAAGAAAGAACGGGTCGGGGCGCCGCGCGGGGGCCGGTTGGTAAAAGTCGGTGTCGACCGAGGGGTACACGACCGTCGCCACGCGATTATAGTATCGGCGGATCCTCGCCGCAACATATTGAGAATTCGCGACAAAGGCGTCTACGCGGTCTGCCGTTCTTGCATCCCACCGCGCCATGCGGTTCATGACGACCCGCATCACGGCTGAGCGCGTCCGCCCGATCTGCGCTGGCCCGAAATAGGCGTCGAACTGATCCCACGCGTACCGCATTGGCGAATGGCAATAGCAGAGGTGGGGCGTCTCGCGCGGAACGATGACCGATTTCGCGACGCAGTGGCTGGTGCTGATGACAAAGTCGTAGCCGCGGAGGTCGAAGCGCTCGATTGCCGAGGGAAAGAGCGGCAGATACTGCCGGTAGTGCCGGCGAACTGCCGGCAGCGCCTGGACGAAGGACGTCCTGATCTCGTGGGATTCCAGCTCGGCCGACACGGATCCGGGTACGTGCAGCAGGGTAAAGATCGGCGCGTTAGGATACAGCGAGGCGATCGCCTCGAGCACCTTTTCGCCCCCGCGCATCCCGGTCAGCCAGTCATGGACGAGCGCGACCCGCATCAGCCGGCAAGGACCTCGTCGTAGACCTCGCGCACCCGGCGGATTGATCGTTCCCACGAAAACGAGCGCGCCCGCTCCAAACCGCGGGCCCGCAGGTCGGCGCGCAGCGCTGCATCCGTGAGCACGCGGCCCAAGGCCTCGGCGATCGCCGACGGATCATACGGGTCGATCTTGATCGCCGCGTCGCCGACGACCTCGGGCAGGGACGAGACATTCGACGTGATCACCGGGGTGCCGCTCGCCATCGCCTCGAGCGGCGGCAGCCCGAATCCCTCGTAGAGCGACGGGAACACGAATACATCCGCGAGACGGTACAGCGCCGCCAGCGTCTGATCCGAAACAAAGCCGAAGAAGCGCACGTGTCTGTGAAGCTTGTGGCGGTGCACGGCGCGCCTCAGCGCCGCGTATTTCGAGATCTCGTCGCCGATGATCAGCAGCTGAACGTCCTTCAGATGCGGCGTCTGGCGCAACATGTTGAAAGCTTCGATCAGCCGTTCGAGGTTCTTGTGCGGCTTGATGTTGCCGGCATACAGCACGAACGGGGCGTTCAACTGGTAGCGTTCGCGTACGCGCTCCATGTCGTCCGCGGTCGGCTGCTGCCAGAAGCGCTCGTCGATCGCGTTGTAGATCACTTCGACGCGCGACTCCGGAATCCGGAAATACTCGAGAATGTCCCGCTTCGACGTTTCAGACACCGTCAGCACCCGCGCCGCCCGATGCGTGGCCGTCCAGAGCGATGCCCGCGCGTACGCATACGCAATCCGGTTCGGGAGGTACTGCGGAAATCGGAGATGGATGCAGTCGTGAATCGTGACGACGGAGCGGCAGGGCGTCAGCGGCGGCAGCACGTAGTGCGGAGCGTGGAACAGATTCACCCGCTCGCGGCGCAGGTCGAGCGGTACCGCGAACTGCTCGCCGATGGAATAGGCGCCCGCGGTCTCTTTCACCGCGTGGAAGTTCGCGCCCATGTCGTGGACGATCCGGCAGTCCTGCTCGCGGCACAGAACCGAATATTCGGTCGTCGCGTCGATGCGAGCGAGTTCGCGAAGGAGATTCCGGACGTAGGTGCCGATGCCGTAGTCGCGAAGTTTCCGCGCGTCGATCGCGATGCGCATCGGGCTCATCTTACCGTTGGCCGCTCGCCGGATGGTGGCCGTCGACCGCCGCGCACCTGCTGCAGGGAGAGGTAGAGGCGCAGAAACGGCGTCCAGAGGGGGTAGTGCTTCTCGTAAAACGCGACGTGGCTTCGAGTGTAAGCGTCGTTCGCGGCAGCTGGGTTCGAAGCACGGGACCGCCCTCGCAGATGCGTGATTTCAGCCGACGGGGTAAAAAGCACGCGGCCGCCGCGCTTCCTGATGGCCGCGCAGAAGTCCACGTCTTCGGTGTAGAGAAAGAACCGCTCGTCGAACAGGCCGGCCGCCTCCGCTTCGGCGCGCCGCACGAGCAGGCAGGCGCCGGTCACCCAGTCGACGAGTTGCTCGCGGCGCGACGCCGCCTCGACGCGGGCGACCACCGCACCGCGTCCCGCCTCGTAGTCGCGCATGAGCCGTTTCTGCCGGAGCTCGTTCAGCGGTGTAATCATCCGGCCGAACGAGATCTCGGCCCGTCCCGCGCCATCGACGATTCGCGGTCCCGCGACGGTGGCGCCAGTGGCCTCGAGCCGCTCGACCAGCCGGTCCACCGCACCGGCGGGGACAATCGTGTCGCTGTTCAACAGCAGGACGAGGTCGCCGCTGCTGGCGCGAATCCCCGCATTGTTCGCCGCGGAGAATCCGGCATTCCGTCCCATTTCCAGCACCCGCGCGCCGCCCGCGCGCGCCGCGTCGGCGCTGCCATCGGACGACGCGTTGTCCACGACGACAACCTCGCTGGAAATGACAGGGGGGTTCCGGCGAAGCGAAGCGAGACAGGCTTCGAGATCCTGCCTGGTGTTGTAACTGACGATGATGATGGCGAGCCGCGTCATCTGGCGGCCGCCTCGATGGCTGTCAGCGTCGCCGACGCTGCAGCGTCCCACGAATATCGGGCCAGCACGGTTGCGGCCGCAGAGAGTTGGCGCGCGGCTTCGTCGGGTCGTGTCAGCAGGACCTTCAGCGCGCGCGCCGCCTGCGGCACATCGTCTGCGGGATCGACATAGAACGCGGCGTTGCCGTAGATCTCGCGCGCCACGGGCGTGTCGAGCACGACGGTCGGGACTCCCGCCGAGAGCGCCTCGAGCGGCGTCAGCCCGAATCCTTCGTACTCCGACAGGAAGATGAACGCAGCCGCGCGCGAGTAAAGGGACGTCAGTTCCGATTCGGAGACATACGATCGGATGTCCACGCGGTCCGCCACGCCGGCCTGACGCGCAGCCTCCTCCAGGTCAATGGCCGGGTACGACCGATTGGCGCCGGCGATGACGAAGCGCGCCTCCGGCAGGTCTGTCGTCGCGGCGGCGAACGCCGCTATTGCAGACGGCAGACGGCGGCGGTTGAAGATCGAACCCGCGTAGAGCACCAGAGCTTCCTTCGGCTCCGTGACGACGGGACGTTCGGTGACGCCAAGATAGATGGTCCGCACGCGCTCGGCCGGGACTCCGAGGCGTTCGACGATTTCCCTCTTCGAGAACTCGGAGCATGTGAAGACGACCCGCGCGCGTTTTGCCGCCTGCCGCGTGATCAGGCGCCGCCTCGCGCCTTCTGTCGGACGAAACCACTCCGGATGCGCGGCGAACGACACGTCGTGGACGGAAAGCGCGAGCGGAACGCCGAGCGCAAGAGGAGCCGTGTATGCGCCGGCGAAGAATACGTCCGGCGGGTCCGCGCGCACGGCGCGCCGCAGGTGCGTCTGCTCCCACCACGTCCCGCGTCCGCTGCCGCAGACGACGTCGCGGATGCGTGCGGAGGCCGTCAGCGTTTTCAGGAGCGGAAGCGGCTCCGGCGAGTACAGCACGAGCTCGCGCCGGTTCGCGTCGGGCCGCATGGCCCATCGCGTCAGGAGTTCGCCGAGGTACCGCCCTGCTCCCGTTGCGTCGTCAACGAGTTCCCGAGCGTCGATGCCGATGCGAATCACAGGGGAAGGAAGGCGGAGCCGATCACCGTTGCCTCATGACATCAGTGTAGGCGCTCAGCAGCGTCCGGGCGCTCTCCCGCCACGAGTATCGGCCCGCTTGCGCGATCCCGCGTGCGGCGGCGGCAGCGGCCATCCCCGGGTCGCGAAGGTAGGCCGCCATAGCCGACGCGAGCGCCTCGGCGTCCTCCGCGGGAACGATTTGGCCCGCATTCCCGGCGACTTCCGGCAGCGCTCCTCGATCGCTGACGATGACGGGGACGCCCGCCGTCATGGCTTCCAGCACAGGCAGTCCAAAGCCTTCGAGCAGCGATGGCAGGACCAGCATCGACGCGCCGCGATAAAGGTCCTGACGCTGCGTCCCCGACACGTAACCGAGATGCTCGACATGCCCGGCAAGCGGCGGCTCAGAGATGCGGCGCAACAGCCCTTCAGCTGATTCCGGCGCGTGCCCGGCGAGCGCCAGACGTGGAGCCGTCGGCACGAAGGAGCGCAGCCGCGCGTACGCGTCGAGCAGCGTCCCGGCGTTCTTGCGCGGCTCGAGCGTTCCGACGAAGAGGATCGGTCCATCGAGGACCGGAGCTGGTCTCGGCGTCCAGTCGGGTGCGCCTGGCGGACAGACGACGATCCTCGAGCGCTCGACATCAAGCCGCCGCTCGACTTCCGACGCCGTGAACTGCGAGACGGTCACGATGCGGTCGGCCGCACGCGCGTGGACCGGCGCGAGCGCCGGGTAGTCGCGGCGGATCTCCCTGCGCGTCCTCTCCGGGTGATCGAGAAAGTCGAGATCGTGAATCGTGACGACGCGCGCGCCGGTCCGCGACGGGATCGCGATCGGGTGCAGCGCGTGAATGATGTCGTGACGGCCAGCGAGCCAGTCGACCGGCGGCACGCGTAACCGGTGCCACGCGAAGTTCAACATGCGCACCGGGATTCGCCTGTCAACGGACGTCGAGCCGGGAACCGCGTCAGGCGGAAGCCGGTCCTTCCACGAGCTCGAAAACAGTGTCAGTGCGTCGCCGGGTGAGAGAAGGGGAACCAGCGCAGCGGTCAGCTCGTGCGCGTACTCCCCGACACCGGTGCGCTCGCGCAACGCGGGCCGGTAATCGATGAGGATGCGCACTCGTGGGCCATCGTAGCACAACATGTTGTGGCAATAACTCCTTACACCTCAATAAATTGACTTGGATTTACCCAGCGTGGTAGTTTTAGGGGTTTGCTCGACGGTTTGCGGGGGCCTAAGCGATGAAGATTGCGGTCGTCGGTTCGGGGTATGTCGGACTCGTTGCCGGCGCATGTCTGGCCGAAAACGGCAACGACGTCGTGTGTATCGACAAGGACGCCGCCAAAGTGCGGATGCTCCAGCGAGGACGGATTCCGATCTACGAGCCCGGTCTCGAAGAGCTGGTGAAGCGCAATCGCGCGGAAAAGCGGCTGACGTTCACGACGAAACTGCCGCAGGGCGTCCGGAACTCGCAGATCATCTTCATTGCCGTGGGCACGCCGACCGGCGAAGACGGATCCGCCGATCTTCGGCACGTTATGGACGTCGCCGAGCAGATCGGCAAAGCGATGAACGGCTACAAGGTCATCGTGGACAAGAGCACGGTACCGGTCGGCACGGCAGAAAAAGTGCGGCAGGTCATCCGTAAGCACACGTCACATCCGTTTTCGGTCGTCAGCAATCCGGAGTTCCTCAAGCAGGGCGCGGCCATCGAAGACTTCATGAAGCCAGACCGCGTCGTCATCGGCGCGGAGGACCAGCGTGCCGGTGAAATCATGAAGGAGCTCTATGCGCCGTTCACCAGGACGGGCGCGCCGATCATGATGATGGACTGCGCGAGCGCCGAGTTGTGCAAGTACGCCTCGAACGCGATGCTGGCGACACGCATCTCGTTCATGAACGAGATCGCGAACGTGTGCGAAGCGTTCGGCGCGAATGTCGATCAGGTCCGCCGTGCGGTCGCGGCGGACCGCCGGATCGGACCGGCCTTCCTGTTTCCGGGGGTGGGCTACGGCGGCAGCTGCTTCCCCAAGGACGTGAAGGCAATCCTGAAGTTCTCGTCCGAGAAGAAATACGACTTCCAGATCCTGAAGGCGGTCGAAACCGTCAACGAGCGACAAAAGCGGCGGCTCCTGACGAAGATGGCGCAGCATTTCGGTTCGCTGGAGGGCAAGAAGGTTGCTGTCTGGGGTCTGTCGTTCAAGCCGCGGACCGACGATATGCGGGAAGCGCCCGCCGTGCCGCTCATCAACGGCCTCGTCGACGCGGGGGCCGAGGTCGTTGCCTACGATCCGGAGGCGATGAAGGTGGCCAGGGGGATTTTCGGCAACCGCATCCAGTTCGCGGACAAGAGCTATGGTGCCCTCAACGGCGCCGATGCGCTCGTCATCGTGACGGAGTGGAACGAGTTCCGCGAGCCTGATTTCACTCGCATCCGTAAGCTGATGCGCACGCCGGTCATCTTCGACGGGCGTAACCTCTACAATTCCGACCACATTCGCGGTCTCGGCTTCACGTACTACTCCATGGGCCGGCCGTGAGCGGCGTCGTCGTCACGGGAGGGGCAGGCTACATCGGCAGTCACGCCGTCAAAGCGCTGCTCGCCCGCGGGGAGGACGTTGTCGTGTACGACAGTCTGGTGGCCGGGCATCGAGCGGCGGTCGCGGCGGCGGGCGCGCGTCTCGAAGAAGGCGACATCCAAGACACGGCGCGGCTGCAGCAGGTGATCGAGCGATCGAGTGCCGACGCGGTGATGCACTTCGCGGCGTGGCTGGCGGTCGGCGACTCGGTGCGCGATCCGATCGGCTACTACCGCAACAACGTGACGGGCGCGCTCTCGGTCCTGCAAGCAATGGTCGGCGGTGGCGCGCGGCACTTCATCTTTTCGTCGACCGCCGCCACGTTCGGCAACCCGGTCGAAACGCCCATTACCGAGGAACACCCGCAGCGGCCCATCAATTCGTACGGCGAGACGAAGCTCGCGGTGGAGAGAGCGCTCCCGCATTTCGAGATCGCCTACGGCCTGAAGTGGACTGCCCTGAGGTATTTCAATGCGGCCGGAGCGGACCCGGATGGAGTGCTCGGCGAGGACCACGATCCCGAGATACACGTGATCCCTCGCGCGATCGACGCGGCGCTTGGGCGCGGGACCTTCGCGATCTACGGCACCGACTACGACACGCCCGACGGGACCTGCCTGCGCGACTACATCCACGTTACGGACCTGGCATCGGCGCACGTGCTCGCGCTCGATGCGCTCCGCTCCGGACGACCGTCGACGGCATACAACCTCGGGAACGGCCGGCCGACTTCTGTTCGGCAGGTGGTGGACGCGGTCGAGCGTGTGACCGGAAGGACGGTGCCGGCAACGGTCACCGGCCGCCGTCCGGGTGATCCGGCAATCCTTTACGCCTCGAGCGCCAAAATCCGGCGGGAGCTCGGGTGGAACCCCGGGCTCGAAGACATTGACGCGATCGTCCGGACCGCGTTCTTGTGGCGCGAAACCCACCCGAACGGCTACCCTAAGGACGCACGTTAAGAGTCATGGAAAGCGTGTCAGCGTCAATTTCCAACCTCCAACTCCCAAGTCCCGCTGGCTGTGATTCCGCGGCCATCTAGTGACCCAGCATCCCCTGCGGCGGCTGCTGGCATACGCGCGGCCCTATCGCGGCCGATTCGTGGCCGCGCTGGGTGCGATGCTGGTGTACGCGGCGGCGTCCGCGTTCGTGGCCTATCTCGTCAAGCCAATCATCGACCAGATCCTGCCCGCGCAGAGCGGCTGGTCCTTCCGGCTCTGGGCCTTTCTGATCCTCGGCACCTACCTCCTCAAGGGACTCGGTTCGTACTTCTCGACTTACGTCATGACCGACGTGGGTCAGCGTGTGGTGCGCGACCTGCGCAACGCCCTGTTCGGCCACACCCTGAAGCAGGGAGCGGCGTTCTTCAGCCGCAGGACGACGGGGCAGCTCATGTCCCGGATCACCAACGACGTGAACCAGGTGCAGCAGGCGGTTTCCGAGACGCTCGGCGACATGATCCGCGAAGGCCTGTCGGTCATCGGCTACGTCGGGGCGATGTTCTACTACGAATGGCGGCTGGCGCTGGTGTCCATCGTCGGTGCGCCCGTCGTCGTGTATCCGCTGGTGCGTCTCGGGCAACGCGTCCGCCGCTCCACCCGCCGCAGTCAGGAACACCTCGAGGATCTGTCGCACGTCACGGCCGAAGCGTTCACGGGTCACCGCATCGTGAAAGCATTCGGCGCCGAGGCGCGCGAGGCGGAGCGGTTTGCAGCAGCCTCCGAGCGCCTGTATCGCACGAACCTGAAGATCACCAGCACCGTGTCGGTGCTGCCGCCGATCATGGAATTTCTGGGCGGTCTGGCCATTGTCGGCCTGCTCTGGTACGGCCAGCATCAGATCGCGACGAGCGCGACGACCACCGGGTCGTTCATCGGGTTCATCTTCGCGGCGTTCATGATGTACACGCCCATCAAGCGGCTCAGCCGGGTCAACGCGAACCTGCAGCAGGCCATCGCCGCGTCGACGCGGATCTTCGAGATCCTCGACACGCACTCCGAGGTGGTCGAGCGGCCGAACGCGATCGTCCTTCAGGGCGTCCGCCACGAAATCGAGTTCCGCGACGTCACGTTTGCGTACGACGACGGGGCGGGGAAGACGGTGCTGAAGAACGTCTCGTTCGGCGCGAAAGCCGGCCAGGCCGTCGCCATCGTTGGACTGAGTGGCGCGGGAAAGACCACGCTCGTGAACCTGGTGCCGCGGTTCTTCGACGCCACGGGCGGCGCGATCCTGATCGACGGCGTCGACATCCGCGATTTCACGCTGGAATCGCTCCGCCGTCACGTCGGCATCGTCACGCAGGACACGGTGCTCTTCGACGATACGATTGCCAACAACATCGCTTACGGAGTCCGGGGCGCCAGCCGGGCGGCGATCGAGGAAGCGGCGCGAGCGGCGCACGCCCACGAGTTCGTGGACGCGCTGCCGTTGAAGTACGAAACACGGATCGGCGAGCGGGGTCAGCGGTTGTCCGGCGGCCAGCGTCAGCGGCTTGCGATCGCGCGGGCGCTGCTGAAAAATTCACCCATCCTGATCCTGGACGAGGCCACGTCGTCGCTCGACGTCGAATCCGAACTGCTCGTTCAGGACGCGCTCGTCAATCTGATGCGGAACCGGACGTCCTTCGTCATCGCGCACCGGCTGTCGACCGTTCGCCGGGCCGACGCGATCGTGGCGCTCGAACGCGGTCGTGTTGCGGAGATCGGACGCCACGAGGAACTCCTTGCCCGGCAGGGCGGCGTCTATGCGAAGTTGTACGCGCTGCAGATTTTTGATCAGCGGCGGGAGACGGTCGACGCGGGGCGGCGCGGATGATCAAATCGATGACCGGCTTCGCGTCCGTGACCGTGGACGAACCGACGGCGGCGATCGCCGTTACGGTCCGCGGCGTGAATCACCGGTTCCTCGACGTCCAGCTGCGCGCACCCGCGAGCCTGGCGGCCACCGAAGGACGCCTGCGGGCACTCGTGCAGCAGCGAATCGCCCGCGGCCGCATCGACCTGTCGATCTCAGTGCAGTCGCGAAAGAGGCCGGTCGTGGACGTGGAGGTGAACGAGGAAGTGATCGAGGCGCTGTCTGCGGCGTTCGAGCGGCTTCGAGAAAGAGGTCTCGTCCAATCGGGTCCAGAAGCCGGGGACATCCTGCGATTTCCGCAGGCGATCACCGTGCGCGAACGCGACCCGGAGGGGGAGGACACGGCGATTGCGCCGACGGTTGAAGCAGCGGTCGCTGACGCGCTCGAGCAGCTCGATCGTATGCGCGCAGTCGAGGGGGAGCATCTGCGCAATGAGCTGGACAGCCGGCGTGAACGGCTCCGCCAGCTGTTCGAGAAGGCCGCCGCGGCAGCGGCGTCAGGCGCCGACGCGCTGAAGGCGCGGCTGCGGGACCGCATCGCCGAATTAGAAGCGGACCAGACGGTTGAGCAGGCGGCGATCGCGCAGGAAATCGTGCGTTTCGCCAACCGATCGGATATCACCGAAGAGACGGTCCGGTTCCGCGCGCACCTCGAGCACTGGCGGGCGCTCTCCGATGCCGAGGAGCCGTGCGGCCGCAAGCTCGACTTTCTTCTGCAGGAGATGAATCGAGAGGTGAACACGCTCGGCGCGAAGGCCGAAGGTCCCGGGATACCGGAACTCGTCGTTTCGCTCAAGGCCGAACTCGAGAAGATGCGGGAGCAGGTACAGAATGTCGAGTGAGGCACGCCGCCGCGGGCTTCTCTTCGTGGTGTCGGCGCCGTCCGGCACCGGGAAAACGACGGTGGTCGAGCGTCTCGTGCAGGTCGTGCCCGACCTCGGACTGTCCCGTTCCTACACATCCCGGCCTGTCAGGAGCGGGGAAACCGACGGCGTGGACTATAATTTCATTACCCGCACACGCTTCGAAGAGATGGTCGCGGCGGACGCCTTCCTCGAATGGGCGGACGTCTTCGGGAACCTCTACGGTACGTGCGCCGACGACGCGGAGCGGGAGATCGCGGCAGGACGGGATCTGGTGCTCGTGATCGACGTCCAGGGGGCGAGAAAGGTGCGCGCCCACGGCCTGCCGATGATCGGGGTGTTCGTGCTGCCGCCGTCGTTCGAAACGCTCGAGCGCCGCCTGCGCGGCCGGAGCAAGGACGACGAAGCGGCGATCGCGCGGCGGCTGGTCACGGCTCGTGCCGAGGTCGAGGCCGTCCGCGAGTACGACTACGTCGTCGTGAACGACGAACTGGAAGCCTGCGTCGATCGGCTGCGGGCGATCGTCCTGGCCGAGCGCGCACGTCTTGCCGCCATGGCACCCGAGATCGAAGGAATCGTCAATTCGTTTGTGCGAAAGGAACCGGTGTGAACAAGTTCGAGTTCGTTGCAATGTCGGGACAGCGGGCGAGACAGCTGCTGCGCGGCTGCACGCCGAAGACGGAGGGACCGAAGAAGATCGCGCGTCTCGCCATGAAGGAAGTGAAAGAGAAGAAGGTCGAGAAGGTTCAGCCGCAGAACCTGTAAGGCGATGCTCATCGCACTCGGCGTGACCGGCGGGATCGGCGCCTACAAGGCGGTCGAGGTCGCCCGTGGCCTGCAGAAGCGCGGGCACGATGTCGCCGCGATCATGACCGCATCGGCGAAGCACTTCGTCGGCGAGGTGACGTTCGAAGCGATCACGCGGCGTCCGGTCATCAGCGATCAGTTCGCGCGCGGCCTCAACGCCGACATCCAGCACATCGCGCTGGCGACGGACATCAGCCTGCTGATCGTCGCACCGGCAACCGCGAACGTCATCGCGAAGCTGGCCAACGGCATCGCGGACGATTTTCTGACGTCGCTGTTTCTGGCGACGCGCGCACCGGTGTTGCTGGCGCCGGCCATGAACACGCACATGCTCGAGCACCCCGCCGTCCGGGCCAACCTCCAGACGCTGTCCGCGCGCGGAGTGCACTTCGTCGATCCCGGCGAAGGGTTTCTTGCCTGCGGCTGGATCGGCAAGGGGCGCCTGGCGGAGCCGGAGGATATCGTCGTGGCCGCGGAGGCCCTGCTGCGGCCCTCGTCCGGAAGCCTGATCGGACGGCGAGTGGTCGTGTCCGCCGGACCCACGTACGAAGATATCGATCCCGTCCGGTATATCGGGAATCGCTCGAGCGGACGCATGGGATATGCGATCGCCGCGGAAGCGGCACGGCGGGGCGCCTCGGTCGTCCTCGTTTCGGGACCCACGCGTCTGGATGTTCCTGCCGGCGTCACGATCGAGCGCGTCAGAAGCGCCGCGGAGATGGCGCGAGCGATCCGCGAACACGTGCGGGGCGCCGACGCCGTCGTCATGGCTGCGGCGGTGGCCGACTATACACCTGAGCACGGCGCCGCCGATGCAAAGCTGCCGAAGTCCGACGCGCCGACGCAGATCTCGCTGGTGCGCACGCCCGACATCCTGCGGGAGCTTGGAGAATCGCGCGGCGACGCCGCCCGGCCCGTCCTGATTGGATTTGCCGCCGAGACCGGCGATCCTCGTGCACGCGCGCGCGAGAAACTCGCGCGCAAGCAGGTAGACCTGATCGTCGCCAACGACGTGTCGCGTCAGGGGGCCGGCTTCGACGTGGATACGAACGCCGCCGTATTGATCGACAGGGACGGCGAAACCGAAACACCCGTTCAGCCGAAGGCCGTCCTCGCGGCGACGATTATCGATCGCGTCGAGCGTCTGCTGAGTGCGCCGACGGCCCAGCCCGCGCGGTCCTGAGCCACCGTGCCCGACGACATCGACCAGCTCGACGAGCACCTGCGTTTCTTTGGCGAACTCGGCGTCGCAGGCGTCAGCCGCGATCCTGCATGGCGGCGTCGCGGTGACACGCTGATCGCCACAGCCACGCCTGCCACTGTCACCGACGAGTTCCCACCTGGCTCGACGGACTCCGAACCAGCCATCGTTCACGTCGCGCGCAACGCCGAGGAGGCGCTTCAGGCCGTCCGGACCGACATCGGCGAGGACTGCAGCCGCTGCAAGCTTCACAAGCTCGGGCGGCGTCAGATCGTTTTCGGGGTCGGTAATCCCGATGCCGATCTGATGTTCGTTGGCGAAGCGCCGGGGGCGGACGAGGACGAACAGGGCATTCCGTTCGTCGGCCGGGCGGGGCAGCTCCTGACGAAGATGATCGCCGCGATGGGATTCGAGCGCGACCAGGTGTATATAGCGAACGTCATCAAGTGCCGTCCGCCGCAGAACCGACCGCCGGAAACGGATGAGATCGGATCCTGCCAGCCGTTTCTCTACCGCCAGATCGACGCGGTGCGCCCCAGGGTGATCGTCGCCCTCGGATCGTTCGCCGCCCGGACGCTGCTCCAGACGGAGCAATCGATCTCGCGTTTACGCGGGACCGTCTACGACTTTCGCGGCGCGAAGCTCGTCCCGACCTTCCATCCGTCGTACCTGCTCCGAAGTCCCGATCGCAAGCGCGACGCGTGGAACGACTTGAAGACGGCGCGCGCGCTCCTGGGCTGAATCGAAAATCACTCTGCAACCTCCCTTCTGAAATCTACAATTCGCTATGCGCCTCGTGTCGGTTGCGGTTGCGGTGCCCGGACTCGGGCCCTTGACCTACCGTCTGCCTGACGGCGTCTCCGACCCGCACGTCGGCGTCCGTCTGCTCGTGCCGCTCGGCAAGCGGATCGTGACCGGCATCTGCCTCGGCGCCGGTAAAACGGACGATGGGGGTCTGACCCCAAAACCGATCGTCGATGTGCTGGACGACGACGCGTTTCTGCCGACGGCGGTCGTTCAACTGTGCCAATGGGTCGCCGATTACTACCTGTGCGGCGTCGGCGAGGCAATCGCCACCGCGATGCCGCCGCGGGCGTGGATCGAGAGCGAGCGGTGCGTCAGAATCACCGACGTCGGACACGCCCGCCTGTTGATCGAGAAAGCGGGACGCCGCGCGGCACTCGACGCGCTCGAGTCCGGCAAGGTTTCGTCCATTGAAGCGCTGGTGAAGAAGCCGGGTGTGACGTACACAACGGTCTCTGGCCTCGAGCGCGATGGGCTCGTGGAGTTGACCCAGCCCCTTCGCGGCGCGGTGGATGCGTCGCGCACCGTCCGATACGCCCGGCTCACGGCGCAGGCGCTCGACGACGGCGCGCGGCTCGGACCACGGCAGACCGAGGCGGTCGCGATTCTTCGCGGAGCGCCCGACGGCGTGGCGCTTGCCGACCTCGCGACCGAAGGCATCAGCACTGACACAATCGAGCGGCTCGTCCGCGGCGGACTCGCACGAATCGACCGCCGCCGCATCGAGCGCGATCCGTTCAACGGAAACGGCGTAACCGAGGGCCGCCGGCCGGTCGATGTGCTGACCGCCGAGCAGCGCTCCGCGCTCGAGCGGCTGCGCGAACGTGCGCAGCCGGGCCGCTTCGAGACGGTTCTGCTCCATGGCGTCACGGGCAGCGGCAAGACCGAGCTGTACCTGAGACTCGCACAGCACGTGTGCGACACCGGCCGGCGGGTACTGCTCATGGTTCCCGAGATCGCGCTTACGCCGGCTGCCGCGGCCATCTTCCGCGCGGCGTTCGGCACGCGGGTCGCCATTCAGCACAGCGCCCTCTCGGACGGCGAGCGCTACGACCAGTGGCATCGCATCCGCCGCGGCGAGATCGACGTCGTCGTCGGCACAAGGAGCGCGGTTTTCGCTCCGCTTCCCGACATCGGCCTCGTCATCGTCGACGAGGAGCACGATGCGTCGTACAAGCAGGAAGAGAGCCCGCGCTACCACGGACGCGATGTCGCCGTGGTGCGCGCGCGGATGGCTGGAGCGCTCGTCGTTCTGGGATCTGCGACGCCGTCGATGGAGAGCTTCGCCAACGCGAGAAGCGGCCGCTACACCCTGGTGTCGCTCGCACGCCGCGTGCTCGATCGTCCGCTTGCCGACGTGCACGTCGTCGACATGCGCGAACAATATGCGATGGAGGGCCCGGACGTCGTGCTCAGCGCGCCGCTTCGCGAGGCACTGGCCCGGCGGATTGCCAGGCGCGAACAGTCCATCGTTCTGCTGAACCGGCGCGGATACGCGACGGTCATTCTCTGCCGGCAGTGCGGCGACACGCTGGATTGTCCGAATTGCAGCGTGTCGCTGACGGTGCACAAATCGGCCGGGCGCGCGCAGTGCCATTACTGCAACCACTCGATGGCGCTGCCGCGCGTGTGCGTGAAGTGCGCGGCGCCCTATCTGGAGCTCCTCGGCTTTGGCACCGAGCGCATCGAGCAGGAGATCCGGACGCTGCTGCCGGACGCGCGCGTCGGCCGCGTCGATCGCGACACTGTCAGACGGCGGGGCGCGATTACCGCGCTGCTCTCCCGATTCGCCGCCGGCGATCTCGACGTACTCGTCGGGACACAGATGATCGCCAAGGGCCACGACTTTCCCCGCGTCACGTTCGTCGGCGTCATCAACGCCGACGTCGGACTCGGCGTAGCCGACTTCCGCGCCGCGGAGCGCACCTTTCAGCTGCTCACGCAGGTGGCGGGTCGTGCGGGCCGCGGCGACCTGTCCGGCGAAGCGATCGTACAGACGCTGCATCCGTCGCACTACAGCATCCGTCACGCGTGCCGGCAGGACTACGTCGCCTTCTACGAGGACGAGCTGCGGTTTCGACAGGCGATGCGCTATCCGCCCGCCGTCGCGCTCGTGAACGTCGTCGTCAAGGCACGGACGCGGCAGGACGCGATGCACGACGCGGCGGAGATCGCGTCTGCGCTGCGCGTGGCCGGATTTGACGGCTACCGCGTGCTCGGACCTGCGCCGGCGCCGCTTGGAAAGCTGCGCGGTGAACACCGCGCGCAGTTGTTCCTGAAGGGCAGCCATCGAACGAAGATGCGGGCGGCCGTGGCGGCGGTCGTCGAATCGCGCGCGGAGCTGAAGCGGCGGACGATCGTCGACGTCGACCCGATGAGCATGCTCTGACGGCTATTTGAGGACGTCGATCGGAACGGGCGTGAAGCAGAGAACGAACATGGCAATCGCGAAGATCGCGAGCGCCACGCGCCCCGGCGCGAGCGGTTCGGATTCGTAGATCACGCGCGGATGGCGCGGACCGAGGAAGAAGAGCATCGCCACCATCATGAGCGTCATCGCCGCCCAGCTGTACGAGACGAACGTCATGACGACCGCTCCGGCTACCGTCACGAGCGAGAAGTACCTCGACGAGTCGCCGAGCGTTGCGTAAGTCAGGTGCCCGCCATCCAGTTGCCCGAAAGGCAGCAGGTTCCACGCCGTCGCCAGCATGCCGAACCAGGCCGCGAAAACGATCGGATGCATGTTGACCGAGGAGCCATCGGCGACGTGCCCGAATACCAGCCAGGTCGCCGCCTTGAACAGAAGCGGTTCACCCAGTGACCATCCCTCCATGTGCGAAGGGACCCGGACCACGTTCGACATCGCCATTCCGAGGAACAGCAGGGGAACGAGGACGACGAATCCGGCGATCGGCCCGGCGATCCCGATGTCGAAGAGCGCGGTGCGCGTCGGGAACGGCTCGCGTATCTTGATCACCGCACCGAGCGTGCCGGACAACGACGGAAACGGCAGAAAGAAGGGAAGCGTCGCGTCGACCTGATACCGCCGGCACGCGATGTAATGTCCCATCTCGTGCGCGCCGAGAATGGCGAGAATCGCAAGGCTGTAGAGCAGTCCCTGGAGCAGGACCACGCGGTCTACCTGAACGACCCGCGCCCCGAAGTCGCTCCTGAACGAGAGATAATGGTCCACGCCGAGCAGGGTCGTCGTGAGGACCGTGATCACGAGAAGCACGACGTGACGGGTCCAGCGGTGCTGGAACCTTCGGCGCTGCTGCGGAACGGCGAGAAAGAAGGAATCGAACGGGGCTGCCGCTGCGCCGTTGGCGCTCGCGGCGCGGTCATCGAGCGCCAATCAGCCTCCGATGTTCTGGAGGTCCTTGCCGGGTTTGAAGCGAATCGTGCGTCCCGGCGGGATGCGGACTTCCTTGCCCGTGCGAGGATTGCGGCCGATGCCGCGCTTGCGAGGCTTGACCTGAAAGACGCCGAAGCCGCGGAGCTCGATGCGTTCGCCGCGCTGCATCGAGAGGCGCATCGCTTCGAATACGGCATCTACAGCCACCTCGGCCTTGACCTTGGTGATATCTGCGATGCGCGACACCTCGTTGACGATGTCGACCTTGATCATGCTTAGGCGCTCCTCAGACTGTCTAACTAGAATATCTACACATACTTACGCTGTCAAGACACTCGCTAAATTGCATTTTTGAATGACCGACAGGCGCCAGCAGAGGGGACCGACGGTCGTGCTGGTGGGCCGTCCGAACGTGGGCAAGTCGACCTTGTTCAACAGGGTGACCGACTCGCGGCGCGCGATCGTCACGCCGATTGCCGGCACCACCCGGGACACTATTGCTCAGCCGGCGGCCTGGCAGGGAGTGCCGTTCACGCTGGTGGATACGGGCGGTATGTTTGGCGCCAGCACGGATCCGCTCCACGACATCGTCGTCGAACACGGCCGCCGGGCCATCGCCGGCGCTGACGTCGTCGTGTTCGTGGTCGACGGCCGGGAAGGCCTGGTCCCGGCGGACGAAGACGTCGCGGCGGCGCTGCGTGCGGCGGGCGCGCCGGTGGTGCTGGCCGTCAACAAGACGGACGACCGCCGTGCCCGCAACCGTTCGCTGGAGTTCTATCGATTCGGGTTCGAGACGGTCGTCGAGATCGCGGCCGAGCACGGTCAGGGCGTCGGCGACCTGCTCGACGAGATCGTCCAGCGCCTGCCCGAACGCCGCGGAGGCGGCGAGACGAGCGTGGCGCCGGAGGAAACACGCGTCGCGATCGTCGGGCGGCCGAACGTGGGCAAGTCGTCGCTGTTGAACCGGTTGCTCAAGGAGGAGCGATCGATCGTCAGCGACATGCCGGGTACGACGAGGGATACGGTCGACGCGCTGTTGACGTGGCATCGGCGGACGTTCCGGATCCTCGATACCGCCGGCATCCGGCGTCCGGGCCGCGTCGGGCGGTCCGGTCCGCTGGAGTCCTTGAGCGTGATCATCGCGAGGCGCGCGATCGAGCAGGCCGACGTCGCCGTGCTGATGATCGACGCCGTCGAAGGCGCGACGGATCAGGATGCGGCGATTGCCGGTGAGGCCGACAGAACCGGTTGCGGAATTCTGGTCGTCGCGAACAAGTGGGATCTCATGAAGGGCCGCGGCAGCGAGTTCGTGAAGACATTCGACGACAAGCTGCGGCAGCAATTGAAATTCCTGGATTACGCTCCCGTGCTGCACATCTCCGCGCTGACGGGCGAGCGCGCGCCGAAGGTGCTGGAAACCATCGACCGCGTCGCGGCGTCACGCCTGAAGCGTGTCCCAACCGCGCAGCTCAATCGCTTCGTCGCCGAGGTCACCGCCGCGCACCCGCCGGCAAGCCCCGGCCGCCGCGAAGTGCGCATCCTCTACGCCGCCCAGACCGGCGTCGCGCCGCCGACGTTCGTGTTCTTCACGAATGTGGCGACGTCGTTTCATTTCTCCTACACGCGCTTCCTCGAGAACCGTTTGCGAGAGTCTTTCGGCCTGGAGGGGACGCCGATACGGATTCAGGTGCGGCGGCGGGCCAAGTGAGGGCGCGCTTTAACTCCCAATTCCCAACTCCCAACTCCCAATTCCCAACTCCCAATTTGCTTAAGTTCCGGCCTGGATGTTGGCCTGCGTGATGCTTCTGCATGAAGCAGCTCGATTGGTCGTTTCCAGACAAGCCCTACGATGTTCGCGAAAGGCTGCTGAATTTCGCAGCGGTCTGCGTTCGGCTGGTGCAATACCTGCACACCAAGGGACCGATCTCCGCTGAACTTTCCAGACAGATCCTGACCGCCTCGAGTTCTGCGGGCGCCAACTACGAGGAAGCAGATGACGGATCGAGTGCCCGGGATCAGTTAGCAAAGCGCCGGATCGCGCTGCGGGAGCTCTCTCGAACTCAAACGCATTCTCGCCAAGATCATCCTGAACTCCGG
>DATJIW010000008.1:0-9284 GCA_035492775.1 Vicinamibacterales bacterium | reverse complement strand
CCCGCAATCCCCGCCACGAGCGTGGCGAAGATCAGCGGCGCGATGATCATCTTGATGAGCCGTAGAAACAGCTGACTGAACGGATTGAAGTATTTCGCCGCGTCCGGATTCGTCCGGCTGATCAGCCAGCCCACTGCGACGCCGACTATCAGGCCGAGGATGATCTGCTGCGTGAGCGTCACGCGGGGCCTCGCGGCGGCCCGTTCGGCTGGGGACATGGCGCCGATCTTACCCGATGAACCGGGCGCGACGTTGACGCCCGGGGCGCGGCCGAGAGAGGATCGAAGGAGTGTCCGAACAAGCTCCGGGAGATCCCCGCCATCCTGTCACCGGGGCAACGACGACGGACGGCCTGCCGGTCGATGCGTCGATTGCCCCCGCTCTCGACGTCGTCGCCGCTCCCTCAGAACCAGCGCTCGTTGATGGCCGCACCGCAGCCGTTTGCGGTCTCGCCATCCTGACGGCCATTGCCGCGGGATTCATCGCGAAGGGGTTGACGGCGCTCATCGCATTCGTCACCAACCTGTCGTTCTACGGACGGTGGTCGTTTGCGGCGGTGTCGCCGGCCGGCAATCATCTCGGCATCGCGGTGATCGGCGTGCCGGTGCTTGGCGGATTGATCGTCGGGGTGATGGCCCGATGGGGCTCGGCCGCCATTCGCGGCCACGGCATCCCCGAAGCGATGGAACAGGTGCTCTTCAATCAGAGCCGGATTCCTGCGCGCGTCATGTTTCTCAAGCCGCTGTCGGCGGCAGTTGCCATCGGCACGGGCGGACCGTTCGGCGCTGAAGGACCGATCATCGCGACCGGCGGGGCGCTGGGCTCCGTTCTCGGCCAGCTGGCGCCCGTGACGCCGCACGAGCGGAAGACGCTTCTGGCGGCCGGCGCCGCTGCCGGCATGGCCGCAACTTTCGGTACTCCGGTATCGGCGGTGCTGCTCGCGATCGAGCTGCTACTGTTCGAATATCGTCCCCGTTCGGTGATCCCCGTCGCGCTCGCCAGCGCAGCCGCCACGGCGGTGCGGATCTGGTTCGGCGACACCGGGGCGGTGTTTCCGATGGCGACGGTGGCGCCGCCGAGCGGCCCGGCGCTCACGTTCTACATCGTCCTCGGGGCTCTTGTCGGTCTGCTCGCCACCGGCGTCACGCGCGCCGTCTACTGGATCGAGGACGTTTTCGATCATCTGCCCGTCCACTGGATGTGGTGGCCCGCGATAGGTGCCATCGCGGTGGGCATCGTCGGGATCGTCGTCCCGCGGACGCTCGGGGTTGGCTACGACAACATCGCCGATACGCTCGACGGGCGCATTCTCGGCACGGCGCTGCTGGCGCTGGGCATCTTCAAGTTCGTCTCGTGGGCCATCGCGCTCGGCAGCGGCACGTCAGGCGGGACGCTTGCGCCGCTGCTCACGATCGGCGGCGCGATTGGAGGCAGCGTCGCGCCGGTCGCGTCGCGATTGCTGCCCTTCGCGCACATAGACGCCCGCGTGTCGGCCCTTGTCGGCATGGGCGCGCTGTTTGCCGGCGCGTCGCGTGCGCTGCTGGCGTCAGTCGTTTTCGCCTTCGAGGCGACGCGTCAGCCGATGGGCCTGCTGCCGCTGCTCGGCGGCTGCACGGCGTCGTTCTTCATATCGGCGATGCTGATGCGGCACTCGATCATGACGGAGAAGATCGCGCGGCGCGGGCAGCGCGTGCTGGGCGAATACTCCGTCGATTTCCTGGATACGCTGCTCGTGCGCGACTGCTGCGCGCGGCCGCCGGTCACGCTCGTTGCGGACCAGCCGCTCGCGGAAGTCCGCGAGTGGATCGCGAGCCGCGTGGCAGGATCCTCTCACCAGGGATTCCCGGTCACTGACAAGATGGGGCTGCTGGTCGGGGTCGTGACCCGGCGCGACATCCTCGACGAACAACACGCGGGAATGCGACGCATCGGGGATCTCATCAAGCGCCCGCCGGCGGTGATCTTCGACGACAGCTCGCTGCGCGAAGCGGCGGACCACATGGTGCGCGAAGGCGTGGGCCGCCTTCCCGTCGTCGAGCGGAAGGCTCCGCGCCGCGTCATCGGAATCATCTCCAGGAGCGACCTCCTGTCCGCCCACCAGCGTCGACTCGCTGAAGGCGAGTACCAGATGGGCGCTGCGCAGACGGTGCTCAAGAAGCCGTTGTTCGGGTAATCCCTGACGCAGGCGCTGACGCCAGGGTGCGCGCGGTCAGCTCCCGGAGATCGAGGCCCGCGGCACGGGCCAGCGTGCGCGTGGTGTCGGGAAGCAGCGCCGAGGGGAAACGCCACTCCTGCTCTCTGACTCCGTGCGCGTTCAGCGTGCGTTTCCAGTGTTCCCACCAGCCCTCGTTGCCGAGCCGCCGACCGACAGGCTCTATGACGAGGACCGCTGCACCGCGACCAATGGCGGCGACGACGGCAGACATCGCCGCCGATCGTGCGTCGTCGGGAAGCTCGTTGAGCGAATAGGCAAAAAGCATCGCGTCGCCCGTCCGAAAATTCGGCCTGAGAGCGCCGCGCGACAGATCTCCCTTTTTCGCCCGGCCCCGCAGTTTGAATTGGCGATACAGCCAGTTCGCTTCGTTCACTGCCCACTCGCTGCGATCGATCCCCGCGATCGTCACCTTGACATCGCTTTGGAGGGCCCACGCGGCGCCGCCCACACCAGTGCCACAGCCGAGATCGTGGATCGCCGTCACGTTGCGGAAGCCTATCGCGCGGACGATTTCGGTCGTGATGACGAAATGCAGAGGGCCGTAGTACAGCGCAAAAGAGGCCCGCTTCCCCGCGGTCTCGAGCGGCGCGCCTGACTGGAGCTTCGCGCGGCGTTCGACGTAGCAGGATGAGAGCGCGCGCAGCGCACGCGCGACTTCGGAGCGGGTGAGATTGGCCAGGTGCCGCGCCTCGAGGGCCGCTACCAATTGGTTGATTGCTGTGTCAGGTCCGGAGTTTGGACTGCTCCGCATTAACCGCCCCAGGCAGCTCGGCCCAGGTCAACTGCTCCGCTCACGATCGCGGCGCATCTCGTCGGTCAGACGCACAATCGCGCGTTCCACGGCCATGCGCGCAGCCACCTGGGTCAGAACCGGTTTAGCGGATTGTAGCCGGCCTGGCGGACACTTGCCGCTCTGGCCCACGCCGATCTTTTTGCTTCAAGCGCGTGGACCGTCGATCGAATCCGGCAGCGCCGGCTAGCGCTGCACGCCCGAGATGTCTATGCTGATGCTCTTGATTTTGTGAGGCGACTTCGGCTCGAAGTCGAACGCGATGATCGCTTCGTTGCCGTCTTTGTCCGGGACGACTGCGCGGATCTGTTCCGGTGTTGCCGCCACGCGTTTGATCGTCAGCGTGCCGAAGTCCGCTTTCATGCGCGCGTACATCTTCGCGCGCTGATCGGCGGGGCGCTTCGCGAGCGTCTCCGCGGACATCAGATCCTCCTGCGCCTTCATGAAGCGGGTTTCGTTTCCGCTATTGAAGGCGTCCAGATATTCCCTCACCATCCGTGCCTGAGGCGTATCCGGCAGCGTCGACGGTGCGTCTCGCGGCACCGGCTTCGGCGGCGGTCCCCCCTGCACCACGACCTGTTGTCCCTGCAGAACCAGACAGAACATAAGAGCTGCAACCACGGGAGTTCTCCTTTCGTTTCAATCTGCACGAAGGGCGACGACGGGATCGACGCGCGACGCGCGCAGCGCCGGCGGAACGCTCGCGGCCATGGCGCACAGCGCGATGGCTCCCGCCGTTGCGGCGAGCGTCGTCGCGTCGCCGGCGCGGACGCCGAACAGCAGCACCTGCAAGAGGCGCGAGAGCGCCGCCGAGAGCGCAGTTCCGGCGACGATGCCACCGAGCACCAGCAGCGCACTTTGCCCGAGCACGAGCCGCAGCACCCGTCCGCGGCCCGCGCCAAGCGCGATGCGAACACCCAGTTCACGAACGCGTCGGCTGACCGAGAACGACAACATGCCGTAGACGCCGACGAGCGCGAGCAGCGAGGCCAGCAGCGCGAACGCCGTCAGCAGCGCGGCAAGAAACCGCGGCTGCGACAGGTTCCTCGCCAACAGCGTGTTCATGGGTGTAACGCTCCCAAGCGGGAGCGAAGGATCGACATCCTTCATCGACGCCCGGACGGCAGTCGCGAGCGTCGCTGCGTCGGAGGCCGTCCGAACGACCAGAGTTGCCTGCGGCACGTTGAATTGCGTGAACGGGATGTACATCTCGGGTCCGGGGGCCGCTCCCGGACCGCGGTGGTGCACGTCGCCCACGACACCGACGACGACGGCGTCGAGAGGGCCCACCGAGACCCTGGCACCAAGGGGCGATTGTCCCGGCCAATAGTGCTCCGCCATCGACTCGTTGACAACGACCGCGCCCGGAGCGTTCTCCTTGTCGTACCGGTTCAGCGTCCGTCCGGCGCGCAAGTGCATCCCCATCGTCTCGAGATACGAGGCGCTGACGATCCGGGCGGCGGCAACGGGCTCTTGTCCCGGAGGCGCGGGGGGCCGCCCTTCGATCGCGAACGACAAGTTCATCTCGCCGCCCGAGAGCGGCAGCATGTTGGTGATCGCAGCGTCCGTGACGCCGGGAAGCACTCGCGCGCGTTCCACAATCCGCTCGAACAGCTTCCGGCGGGCTTCGATGTCCGGGTATTGTGCGCGCGGCGGCACGAGCCTCGCCGTGAGCAGGTGATCAGGGTTGAAACCGAGGTCGACGCGCTGCAGCGCGACCAGCGTGTGCACGAGCAGCGCGGCGCCGACCGCGAGCACAAGGGCCGCGGCGATCTCCGCAGCGACCAGCACCGCGCGGATCTTCCCCGTGCCCGTCGCTTCGCGGCCCCCGTCGCGCAGCCGCGCGTTCAATTGCGGCCCAAAGGAGGCGGACGCAGGCGCAAGGCCTGCCACGATTGCCGTGAGCAGCGTCACAAACACGGCGAAGGTGAGGACGCCGCCGTCGAGCCTCACGTCGTGCAGGCGCGGCGCTGAGGCGGGGGCCAGCGCGACGAGCGCACGGACTTCCCACCACGCCAGACACACACCCGCCACGCCTGCCGCGACGGCAAGCACGAGGCTCTCGGTGAGCAGCTGGCGCGTGATACGCCAGCGGCTTGCGCCGAGGGCCGCGCGGATCGTGATCTCACGCGCGCGGTCGACCGCACGCGCGAGGAGCAGGCTCGCCACGTTCGCACACGCAATCGCCAGCACCAGCAGCACAGCAACGGCGAGAACCGCCAGCGGCTGCCGGACGCTGCCGACGATCTCCTCGTGGAGCGGCAGGACGGCAGTTCGCGCGCGCTCCCATTCAGCATCTTCACGCTCGAGCACCATCGCGATCGCGTTCATGCCGGCCTGGGCCTGCGCCAGTGTGATGCCTGGTTTCAGCTTCCCGAGGACCCGGAGCACGATGATCCCGCGAGGCGCCGTCGCGGGATCGATCCGGATGGGTGTCCAGATCTCGGCGGGCAGAATGGGCGGGTCGAACTCCGCGGGCATGATCCCGACGACAGTGGCCGGCCGGCCATCCAGTTGGATGGCTCGACCGACGAGTGCGGGGTCTGCGCTGAACGATCGTTTCCACAGGGCATCGCTGACAATGACGACCGGCTCCGCATCGGGACGATCTTCGTCGTCAGTGAAGAGGCGACCGCGCGCGGGTTGAACGCCGAGCGCCTGAAAATAATCGGAGGAGACCGCAGCCCCCTGCAGCAGCGCGGGTTCGGCGATTCCCGTGAGGTTCGGTCCCCAGCCCCGCATGGCCGCCAGCCGTTCGAAGAACGTCGCGCGCTGCCGCCATTCGACGAACAGGCCGGGTGAAATCCAGTCCCGCGGCGGACCGCCGCGCCCGCGCAGGTCCTGCCAGACCATCACGAGCCGTTCGGGGTTCTGGTAGGGTAAGGGGCGGAGCAGCACCCCGGAGACCACCGAGAAGATCGCGACCGCCGCGCTGATGCCGAGCGACAGCGCCACGAGGGCAGCGATGATCGGCCCGGGTACTAGCCGCCAGCCGCGGACGGCCGACCGCGCGTCGCGCAAGAACGCATCCATGCGCCGTACGATATCCGGCGGATATGAAGATCTCATGAAGGAATCGACGCCGGCTGCCGGCGTGCGTCCAACCGATACGGTGCGATCGCGGATCCTCGTCGCAGACGACAACACGAGAACGCAGGAGGCGATCGCCTTGTATCTGCGGCACGCCGGCTACGAGGTCGATGTGGCAGCCACGGGTCCCGAAGCGCTCGCACGCGCCGCGGACGTCAATCCGGACCTCATCGTCCTCGATGTGATGCTGCCAGGTCTCAGCGGCCTCGACGTCTGCCGGGCGTTGCGCGAGCGCACCGACGTGCCGATCATCATGGTGACGGCGCGCACCAGCGAAGACGACAAGCTCGAAGGCCTCGAGAGCGGCGCCGACGACTACGTCACGAAACCCTTCAGCCCTCGCGAACTGGTCGCGCGCGTGTCGACCGTCCTTCGACGGGCGCGGCCGGCACCCCGCGTCATCAACGTGGCCGGCGTGACAATCGACTGCACCGCGCGAGAAGTTCGCCGCGACGGATGTATCGTGGCGATGACGCGCGCCGAATTCCGCCTCCTCGAAGTTCTTGCGTCGAGCCCCGGGCGCGCGTGGAGCCGTGCAGCACTCGCTGAACGCGCGTTCGGACAGGACTACGACGCACTCGATCGCACCATCGATGCCCACATCATGAACCTGCGGAGGAAGCTCGAGCGCGACCGGAGTAAACCAGCGTTGATACAGACCGTGTTCGGCGTCGGATATCGATTCGGCGGCGAGCATGCGTAGCCTTCGCGCTCGCGTCTTCCTGATCGTTGCCGTCATCGTGTCGGCCGCCACCGCCACTTCGGCTTTGCTCTCGCGACGCGCGACACTCGTCGAGGAGCAGCAGATGCACGTGCTCGTGTCCCACCATTCGGAACCGTCCGAAGCGCTGGTGCGCGATGTGCAGACGGCATACGCCGACGGCGGCTGGCCGCCTGTTCAGGTCGTGCTGCGATCACGACGCGACGGCCGGATGCTCGCGGTCGATTCGGCCGGACGCCCCGTGGCGGCATCGGACGATGACCTTCGCGCAGCCGATGTGCACCTCGCCAAATCCGACGGCACGCTGACGATGCTGACGCGAAGCGACGGTGCTATCCAGCGGCTCGAGCTGAAAGGTGTTCCGAGCTTCGCCGTGCGCGATACGAGCGGCGCGGAAGCGGGACGAGTGTTCGTCCTGCCCGGAGCGAGCGCGGCGATGCCGCCTTTCGAGCGCCCGCTCGTGCCGCCGTGGGCGGCGGCGACGCTCGGGACTGCCGTCGTTGCGCTTTTCATCACCTTTGCTGTGTCGGGCCGGATTCTCAGGCCCGTGTCCGCCCTGACCGCTGCCGCACGCCGCATGCGTGAAGGCGATCTGACCGTGAGGGTGCAACCGAGCGGTGACGACGAAATCGCGCGGCTCGGCCGCGCCTTCAACGACATGGCCGAGCGGCTCGCCCACAACGAGAAGACGAAACGCCAGCTGGTGAGCGACGTGGCGCACGAGCTGCGGTCGCCGGTGACGAACCTCCGGTGCGTGCTGGAGTCGATCCAGGATGGCCTTGCGACGGCGGATGCCGCGCGCATAGACGTTCTGCATGGCGAGACGCTGCTCCTCCAGCGGCTTATCGGGGATCTGCAGGACCTCGCGCTGGCGGAGTCCGACGGGCTCGCGCTGCGGCTGGACCGCGTCGACCTGGAAGCTGTCGTGAAGCGCGCCGTCGGCGAAGCGAGTCGGCCACGAGTCCTGACCGTTCTCAGCCCCGACGCGCGGTTCGTACGTGCAGATGCCGACCGCCTGGAGCAGATGCTACGAAACCTCTTGAGCAACGCGCGGCGGCACACCCCCACTGACGGGCGGGTCGACATTCGATCGTCGCGTCACGGCACCTGCGTCCGGGTTTCGGTCGCCGACACCGGCTGCGGGATTCCGCCGGAACATCTCCCGCACGTGTTCGACAGGTTCTACCGGGTCGACAGCTCTCGCGATCGTGCGACGGGAGGGGCGGGTCTCGGGCTTGCGATTGTGCGGCGGTTCGCGGAGGCGCAGTCAGGATCCGTTTTCGTGTTCAGCGATGGCCCCGGGCAGGGAGCGACGTTCGTGATTGAATTGCCACTGGCCGACGCGGACGGCGGGAACGTCTAAAACACCGAACGCCACCGTTCGCATCAACTGGCGGTATCGAATCCGTTTGGCCCGAAAGTGTTACCTGTGTCTCCGGAATAGACAGTGTAAAGTCCGCATAGACGGGTGACACATCCGGCTGCCTTCCGAGCCGCGTCGCGGCTAGAGTGGAGCAGCCATGACCAAATCAGAGCAGGCGCGACTGGTCGCCTGGCGCGCCAGACTGCTGACGGCCGCCCGGGACGAGCCCCGAACCGTGGCGAGGGTGTGTCGGCATTTCGGGATTTCTCGCAAGTCGTTTTACAAATGGAAAAACCGCTACGACGCTGAAGGCGACATCGGGCTCTGCGACCGATCGCGGGCGCCGCAGGAATCGCCCCGGGCGACCGCGAAAGAGACCGTCAGCAAGATCCTCTATCTTCGCCAGACCTATCATTTCGGTCCCGGCAAGATTGCGGACTACGTCAAGCGCTTCCACGGGACGCACGTCGCCCGGTCGACGGTGCATCGGGTGCTGCTCCGCCACGGCCTCAATCGGCTGCCAGCCAATCAGAAGCATCGATCACACACGCGCCGGTGGCAGCGGTACGAGAAGCCCAGGCCGGGGCACCGGCTCCAGGTCGACGTGAAATTCCTCGAACGGCTGCCGGCCACAGGACGGCGGCTGTATCAATTCACGGCGATCGATGACTGCACGCGGATTCGCGTCTTGAAGGTGTTTGACGCCTGCAATCAGCGCACGGCGATGCGTTTCATCGACGACGTGCGGCGACGGCTCCCCTTCCGTATCCTGGTCGTCCAGACCGACAACGGCGCCGAATTCCAGAGCCAGTTCCATGCGCATTTGGCGGATCTCGACATCCGACACGTCTACATCCGCCCACGCACACCCCATCTCAACGGCAAGGTGGAGCGGTCACATCGTGTCGATGATCAGGAGTTTTATCAACTGCTCGATGCCGATGGGATCACCGACGACATTCACTTGTTTAATCAGAAGCTGCGGGAGTGGGAGGACTATTACAATTACCATCGGCCACACGGCGCCCTCGGCGGGCAGACCCCCTACGAGCGCCTCTTGGCAAAAACCAAAGCCGGAGTGTCACCGAACTCTTAAGACCTTACA
>DATJIW010000007.1:0-28625 GCA_035492775.1 Vicinamibacterales bacterium | reverse complement strand
GCAGAGCCTTGAACCGGAGGGCGTTTTCCGCTACGATAACTGTTTGCGCCTGAGCACCTTAGGGCGCATGTCGCCATGTTCGACTCACTCTCCACCCGTCTCCAGGACGTCTTCCGCCAGATTCGCGGCCAGGCCCGGCTGACCGAGGAAACCGTCGAGTTGGCGCTGCGCGAAATCCGCATGGCGCTGCTCGAAGCCGACGTCAATTTCAAGGTCGTAAAGGCTTTCATCGACCGCGTACGTGACCGCGCCGTCGACCAGGAGGTCCTCAAGAGCCTGACGCCCGACCAGCAGGTCATCCGGATCGTTCGCGACGAGATGCTGGGGCTGTTTGGCGATGCGCAGGGAGGCCTGCCGTCGACGAACCAGCGGCCGCGCGTCATCATGTTGCTCGGACTGCAGGGCTCCGGCAAGACGACGACGTCGGCAAAGCTCGGTCGGTGGCTCACGAAGCAGGGGCGCCATCCGCTGCTCGTCTCGACCGACGTGCGGCGGCCGGCGGCGATCGAGCAGCTGTCAGTCGTCGGCAAACAGGCTGGTGTTCGCGTGTACGAGCCGTCGGGTGAAATGGACCCGGTCAAGCGCGCCGCGGGCGCGCTGACAGAGGCGAGAAACAGCGGCTTCGACATCGTGATCGTCGACACCGCCGGACGGCTGCACATCGACGACGAGCTGATGGACGAACTGAAGGCGATCAAAGGCGCCGTGCAGCCCGTCGATCAGCTGTTCGTTGCCGATGCGATGACGGGCCAGGACGCAATCAAGAGCGCGGGCGAGTTCAATCGGCAGATCGGCGTCACCGGCGTCGTTCTTACGAAGATGGATGGCGACGCGCGGGGCGGCGCCGCGCTCTCCGTCGTGTCGGTCGTCGGCGTGCCCATTGCGTTTGTGGGGAGCGGCGAGCGGCTGCAGGATCTCGAGCCGTTTCACGCCGACCGCGTCGTCTCGCGCGTGCTCGGCATGGGCGACGTACTTTCGCTCATCGAGAAGGCGGAAGAAGCTGTCTCGGTAGAAGACGCCGCAAAGCTCGAGAAGAAGATCCGGCTGGACGAATTCACGCTCGAAGACTTCCGCGATCAGCTCCGGACGATCCGCAAGATGGGCCCGTTGGAGCAGATCCTGGGCATGCTCCCCGGGATGGGCGCGATCAAGGAGTTGAAGCAGGCGCGGCAGCAGGTCGATGACAAGCAGTTGCTGCGGGTCGAGGCAATCATCAACTCGATGACGCCGAAGGAACGCCGCAACCACCAGATCATCAACGGCCAGCGCCGGAAACGGATCGCGAAGGGATCGGGAACATCGGTCGAGGAAGTCAATCGCCTGCTGAAGCAGTTCATCCAGATGAAGAAGATGCTCAAGGCGATGGGGGGCATGGCCGGACTCGGGAAAGGTAAGCGCCCCAACCTGAGTGCGTTGAAAGGCATGATGAGGGGCTGAACAGGAAACATGCAGGCAACTGCGAATTGCGAGGACAACGAATGCTGGCGATCAGACTCAGACGAGCGGGTTCGAAGAAGCGGCCGTACTTCCGCGTGGTGGTCATGGATGCGCGCGCGGCGCGGGACAGCGCGTTCGTGGAGGTGGTCGGACATTACAACCCGCGAACGAAGCCGGAGACGCTGAAGATCGCGCGCGATCGCTACGACTTCTGGCTGCAGCAGGGCGCCCAGGCGTCGGACACGGTGCGCACGCTGGTCGACCGGAATCCGAACCTCGCGACTGACGAAGCGCCGATTGCCGCGGCGCCGGTCGCTCCGGAGCAGGCCGGATCGTGAGCCGCGCCGGCGACGTCGTCGCCACGGTGGCCAGGGCACTGGCAGACAAGCCGGACGCCGTCAACGTGACCGAACGTCCGGGCCGCGGCCAGACGATCATCGAGCTGACCATGGCGCCGGGCGATCTGGGACGCGTGATCGGCCGCCAGGGCCGCACGGCGCAGGCGCTGCGTACGCTCGCCAGCTGCGCAGCGGACTTGGACGGACAGAGGGTCTCGGTCGATTTCCGAGACTGACGCGTGGAGCACGAGCGCGATTTGCTGCTCGTCGGCAGAATCGCCCGGGCGCACGGGAATCGCGGGCAGGTGATCGTCAATCCCGAGACCGATTTTCCCGAAGCCCGGTTCGTGGTTGGACAGACGCTGCGGGTCGAGCAAGGCGGACGAGGAAGCGATCGACGAATCATTTCAGTGCGCTTTCACCAGGGCCGGCCGATCGTCGGCCTCGAAGGCATCGAGACGATGAACGATGCCGAGGGGCTGGCGGGTGCTGACTTGACAGTCGAAAGAACGGATATCGCGCCGCTTTCGCCGGGCACCTTTTACCACCACGACCTGGTGGGCTGCGAGGTGCGCGACACCTCCGGCCGGAGCATCGGCACGGTCGTTCGGGTGGACGGACCAATGGATCGCAGCCTGCTCGCGGTCGACGGCAACGGCGGGGAAGTGCTCGTTCCGTTCGTCGGAGGCATCTGCGTTACGGTCGATCCGTCGACGAAGGTCATCGTTGTCGATCCGCCGGAAGGGTTGATCGAGCTGAACGAGCGGACGAGTGGACGGTGAAGGTCGATATAGTCAGCATCTTCCCTCGGATGGTGGAAGCGGGCCTCCGGGAGGGAGTGGTCGGTCGGGCGATCGAGGCGGGAATCATCGACGTCCGGGTGCACGACCTGCGGAGTTTCACGACGGATCGGCATCACGTGGTGGACGACTCGCCGTTCGGCGGCGGTCCCGGGATGGTGCTGAAGCCGGAGCCGCTGTTTGCCGCGGTGGAGGCGATCGCGGCGGGACGTCAGGCCACTGTTGTCCTGACCTCGCCGGATGGCAAGGGGCTGACGCCGGACATCGCGCGGCGGCTGAGCGCGCAGGAGCACGTGATCATCCTGTGCGGCCGGTACGAAGGCGTGGATGAACGCGTCCGGGAGCACCTGGCGACCGAGGTGATTTCGATCGGCGACTACGTGCTGTCGGGCGGTGAACTGGCCGCGCTCGTGATTGTCGACGCCGCCGCGCGCTTCGTCCCCGGTGTGGTGGGCGACGACGAGTCGGTGGCGAACGATACGTTTTCGCAGGGCCTGCTGGATTATCCGCAGTACACGCGGCCCGCGGAGTTTCGGGGATACCAGGTGCCACAGGTGCTGTTGTCGGGGCACCATGCGGAAATCGAACGTTGGCGCCGGCAACAGGCGCTGGAGCGGACGCGCCGGCATCGGCCGGACCTCCTGGAACGAACGGCGAAAGAAGGAGAAAAGTCATGACTGGGATCGAGACCGTCGAGCGTGGACAGCTCGCCAAGCGCCCGGCGATCAAGCCCGGCGACACCGTCAAGGTGCACGTGAAGGTGCGCGAAGGCGACAAGGAGCGCATCCAGATCTTCGAAGGCATGGTGATCGGGATGCACCGTGGCGGCGCGCGCGCGACGTTCACCGTCCGCAAGGTGTCGTTCGGCCAGGGCGTCGAACGCATCTTCCCGCTGCATTCGCCGACCATCGACAGGATCGACGTCGTTCGCACGGCCAGGGTGCGCCGCGCGAAGCTTTACTTCCTCCGCGAGCTGAAGGGGAAGGCGGCGCGGATGAAGGACGCGGGCAAGCGTCAGGCGTCCTGAAGACCTGGTGAATTCGCGATTGTGCGGTCCCCGTGGTGAAAGTCCGCTCGTTCCGGACCCTCGAGAATGCGCTGCGTCGCATGGGGTTCGTGTACGTTGCGGGCGTCGACGAGGTGGGCCGCGGCTGTCTTGCCGGACCCGTCGTCGCCGGAGCGGTGATTCTCAATCCGGACCGCTACATCCCGCGCGTCTGCGATTCGAAGACAGTGACCGCGCTCGAGCGCGAGCGGCTCTACACGACGATTACGCGCAAGGCGGTGGCCTGGTCGGTCATCAGCGTGGAAGCCGACGAGATCGATCGTCTCAACATCCATCAGGCGTCGCTGCGGGCGATGCAGCGTGCGGTCCTCTCGCTGGCCCCGCTGCCTGACATGGTGCTGGTCGACGCGTTCCGGATCCCCGAGATTCCCATGGCGCAGCGGCCCGTCGTCCACGGCGACGCGCGATGTACGGTAATCGCCGCCGCGTCGATCGTGGCCAAGGTGACGCGCGATCGCATGATGCAGCACCTGCACGACCGCGATCCACGTTACGGATTCGACCGTCACAAGGGCTATGCGACGCGCGACCACCTGGATGCGGTCTCCCGCTACGGGTATTCCGACGTGCATCGACGCACGTTCCGGCCCCCGACGCTGTTCGAGGTGTAGTCGACAATGTCCGACACAGACGACTTTCAGGATTTTCGGGACGCCGTTTCGCAGCACGCGAACCGCGACGATGCCGAGCAGCAGATGAAGCTCGCGCGGACGTGTCTCGACATGGGGATGACCGACGACGCGATCACGGCGCTCGAAACGGCCGCCGATGCCCCGCGTCACCGCTTCGAGGCCTGCGCGATGCTCGGACGTCTGTATCGCGATCGCGACGACCTGCCCCGGGCCGCGGAATGGCTCGAACGCGCCGCCGGCGCCCCGGCGCCGTCGACCGAAGCGGCGCGGGCGCTCCTCGCGGACTTGAATATCGTGCGTGCGCTTCGCGCCCGGGACTCGGGAGACTGATTATCCGGACCATCAGCCGTCTCCTCTTTGCCGCGTATTTCTTCGAAGCCGGTCTCATCCTGACCCTGGCCCCGTGGTCCGTCTTCTGGGACCGCAACGGCTTCACGAATGGCCGCCCGCGCATCGAGGCGTTCGTCGAAAGTCCGTACGTTCGCGGGGCTGCGACCGGCATCGGGATCATCACCATGCTTGCCGGCGTCGGCGAACTCGGCTCGGTGCTTGCCGCGCGATGGCGCAGTGGTCAATCGGCTGGGCCCGCCGACGACACCACCAGCGCGTGATGGAACGCTGGCTGTGCGTGGTGACCAGCCGGCAGCGTTTTTCGCTTTCTCCCGCTGAATTGATCCGGCGAGTTCGATGGCTCGCTGAAGCGGGCGTCGATCTGGTGCAGATCCGCGAGCGCGATTTGTCGGATCGTGCGCTGCTGCTGCTCGTCCGCGACGCCGTCGAGGTGACCCGCGGCACGGGCGCGCGTGTTGTCGTGAACGATCGGTTCGACGTCGCAGTGGCTGCCGGCGCCGACGGAGTGCACCTGCGCGAGGATTCGACCTCAGCAGAACGCATTCGGCCGTTCGCGCCGCCTGAATTTCTGATAGGTTGTTCCATCCACGATATCGACCGCGCACGGGCGTCGTCTGCGTGCGATTACCTGCTCTTCGGGACGGTGTTTCCGTCGGGCGGAAAGCCGTCGGGCCATCCGGTGGCCGGACTGGAACGGCTGCGTGAGGTCTGTGCGGCGGCGGCGCAGCCCGTGCTCGGCATCGGCGGGATTGCCCCGGTCAATGCACGCGAGGTTGCCGGCGCAGGGGCCGCCGGTGCCGCCGCCATGGACTCACTGCTCTCGGCGTCGAGTGCCGGCGAAGCGCGCGAAATCGTGAGAGCGTTCAGAAAGTCATTCGAGTCGGCCGATCGTTGTTGAGGATTATGGACCCAGGGTTTCGGTCACCGCTCATTGACTTCTTCCGTCGCGGCGAAGTGGCGCGCGATGTCCGGCTGCTCGCGGCGCAGGGCGCGATGGCGCCCCGCGCGCAGGAACAGATCGCGATCCTCGTCCTGCTGGCGGACGATCCCGATCCCGAAATCGCACAGGCGGCGAACGCAACGATCAATGCGCTGCCGGGCGAGGCGGTCGGCGCATTGCTCACCAGGAGCGAAACGCCTGCCGAAATCCGGCAATTTTTTGCCGCGCGGGGGATCGCTCCCGCGGTTTCGGCCGCTCCCGCCGACGCGCCGCTCGTGGATACGCTCGTCACATTGCCGGACGCTGTGCCTGACGATCAGACGGATGGACGCCGGCCTCTTTCATCCCTGCCGGTCATCGATCGCGTCAAGCTGGCGATGAAAGGCACGCGCGAGCAGCGATCCCAGCTGGTACGCGATACCAATCGCCTCGTCGCGACGGCCGTGCTGAGCAGCCCGAAGCTGACGGACTCCGAAGTCGAGCAGTTCACGAAACTGGGCAACGTATCCGACGAAGTGCTGCGGATTATCGGAATGAACCGGAGCTGGTCCAAGAATTACGGCGTCGTTGTCGGCCTCTGCCGTAATCCGAAGACGCCGCCGGCGATCTCGATGCAGATGATTCATCGCATCACCGATCGCGATCTCAAGCTTCTGGCGACGGATCGTAACGTGCCGGAAGCGCTGCGAGTAGTGGCCCGCAAATTGATTACAAAGGCGAACCCGGGACGATAGAAGGGCCCATGACCGAGTCCAGACGGCGGCCGTGTGAACGCGTTCGGCACTTTCGGAGACTCACCTCAGCACTGTCGTGGGCGGCGCTGACGTGCGCGATTGCGGCGCCAGCCAGTGCGCAGACGACGCGGACGCCAATCCAGATCGAGAACGCGAAGGCGGGCAGCCCGGACTGGAAACTCACCAATCCTGGTTATGCGAGCGGCACGATCGAGGGCTACGCATCCGCAGCGTCCGTGAACCGCGGCGAGACGATCCGAATCTTCGTGAACACGAAGGAGCCTACGTACACGATGGACGTGTATCGAATGGGCTACTACGGCGGCGCCGGCGCCCGCAAGATGCTCACCGTGACGCTTCCCGGAACCGCCCAGCCCGCGTGTCCGATGGACAGCTTTGGGATGGTCGAGTGCAGCTGGATCAACCCCTACACGCTCACGATTCCCGTGTCGGCCGATCCCACCGACTGGATGAGCGGGATGTATGTGGCGAAGCTGACGTCGGGAACGACGAAGACGCAGCAGTATCTCCTGTTCACGGTGCGCGACGACACGCGCTACAGCGACATCCTCATGATCCAGGCGGTGAACACGTACCAGGCATACAACGCCTGGGGAGGCAAGTCGCTTTACGGGACGCTCCAGGATCGCGACGACACAGCCAACAAAGCGGTGAAGGTTTCATTCAACCGTCCGTACTATGCCGACAACGGCTATGGAAGCGCGTCGTTTTTCGCAGCCACGTATCTCGGCAACGAGCTGAACATGGTGACGTGGCTCGAACGCGAGGGGTACGACGTGTCATATGGCACCGACGTCGACCTCGATAACAACTTGAACGCGGTCCTCAATCACAAGGTTCTGCAGATCACCGGCCACAGCGAATACTGGTCGTGGGCCATGCGCGACAACGTCGATCGCGCGATCCAGTCCGACGAGAGCTTCGCATCCATCGCCGGGAACGTGTCGTACTGGCAGATCCGGTACGAGAACAGTCCCGTCACGGGCGACCCGTCGCGGACCATCGTCGGTTACAAGGAACTGGTCAGCCAGGATCCGATGAAGTCGACGCAGTATGCGACCACAGAGTGGCGCCTCAGCCCGGTGAACCGGTCCGAAGATCGGATGACGGGCACCATGTATGTGACGCAGTCCCGGCCGAGTCTCTGCATCGAGGACGAGTCGCACTGGCTGCTGACCGGCACCGGATTGAAGAACGGACAATGCCTGCTGAATCCCGACGGTACGACCTTCCTCGGCTACGAGGTCGACGCGATGGGGCCGGCGACGCCCGCGAACTTCCAGCGGGTCGGCCACTCTCCGGCGACGAGCGCCCTCGCGAACTTCGCTGATATGGGCGTTTGGCGCGCGCCCTCAGGCGCGACGATCTTTACGACGGGCAGCATCGGCTGGTCTGAAATCGCGGCGCAGACGCAGCAGATCCTTCGGAACGTGTACAACCGGATGATCAACGGAGCCTTTCCGGACGCGGCGCCGATCCGCCCGTCGCCGCCGGCCCCGTTCAGAACCCAGGACGTCGGCGCGGTGAAACGTCCCGGGTTCGTTTCACTGGCCGGTCCCGACAGCTTCCGCATCAACGGCGATGGACTCGACATGTCGGTCGGCAACGACGGACTGTTCTACGTGTACGAGCCATGGACCGGCGACGGCCAGATGATGCTCCGGCTGAACACGCTTCAGGAGGTCTGGGGCAATCAGGCCGGCATCATGATCCGCGAGTCGCTCGACCCGAAAGCACGCTACGTGTCGCTCTCCGGCAGGCCATCCGAAGGCGTGACCCAGGGCGCTGACGTGCGGGTGAAATCGACCGTTGGGGGACTGCCGAAGAAAGCCGGAGCTCTGGATCAACCCGGCCCCACGTGGCTGGATCTCGTTCGCGTGGGCAATACGTTCTCCTCGTTCATTTCTGCCGACGGCGTGAACTGGACGCCGCTGGGCTCGACGACGCTCGCCATGAACAGCGCCGTCTTCATCGGCGCTTACGTTGCGTCGGCCCAGCCCAATGTCTGGATGACGGCAGACATCGATCACGTGAGCGTCAGTGGCAGCACGGCGTTCCCGGGCGGCGGCGACACGACGCCGCCGACCGCGTCTATTACGTCGCCAGCGAATGGGGCGACGGTGTCAGGAAGCGTCGCTGTCGCGGCAGCGGCGTCCGACAACGTGGGTGTCGCCGGTGTTCAACTCGAGGTGGACGGCGCGAATGTCGGGTCGGAGGATACGGCGTCGCCTTACTCCTTCGTGTGGGATGCCACGACGGCATCGCCCGGGAGCCACGCGCTCACCGTCGTCGCGAGAGACGCGGCGGGGAATTCGACGCAGTCAGCGCCCATTACCGTGACCGTCACCAAGCCGCCGCCGCAACCGGCATTGCCTGCCGGGTGGGCGAGTCAGGACATCGGCGCCGTCGGAATCGCAGGGAGCGCCTCCTACGATGCGGCGTCGAGCACGTTTACGGTGAAGGGCGCCGGCGCCGACATCTGGAACAATGCCGACGCGTTTCAGTTCGTCTATACGAGCCTCAACGGCGACGGCAGCATCGTGGCGCGCGTGAAGACCGTGTCGACGGAGGCTGCGTGGGTGAAGGTCGGCGTGATGCTGCGCGAGACGCTCGATCCCGGATCGCGCCACGGCCTCATGCTGGTGTCGAATAGCAAGGGACTCGCGTTTCAGCGCCGCACGGCGACAGGTGGCATCAGTACGAACACCGCCGGAGGCGCTTTCGCAGCTCCGCGCTGGGTACGCCTGGATCGCGCTGGGACGTCCATCGTTGCGTACCAGTCAGCGGACGGCACCTCGTGGACGCAGGTGGGCTCCGACACGATTCCGATGGGCGCTCAGATTTACGCGGGCATCGCGGTGTCGAGCCACACGACCGCGGCACTCGCAACGGGAACGATCGACAGCGTGTCGGTCGTCCCCGCGCAACCGCCGCCTCCGCCGCCGCCCTCCGGCGCGTGCTCGTCCGTGACGCTGAGCAGGACCGTCTATTACTCCGGAGCCGGCACCGCGAACTGGACCGTCACCGTCACCGCGCCGACTTCGACCTGCACATGGACGGCGACAATCGATCAGGCCTGGATTCGGCTGAACGGCAATGCGGGGCCCGCCACCGTCTCTGGCACCGGTTCGGGAACGATCAAGGTCGGGACGGTGCCAAACACCACGGGCGCCATGAGGTTCGGCACGCTCACCGTCGCGGGCACGAACTACAAGGTCACGCAGGAATATTGAAAGCCGCCGGATTCCGCCGGCGGACCGCCACGGTAAGTGCCTCGAAGCAGGCGGTCAGCGATCCTTCCGCCCGGTTTTCTTCCATTCCTTCCGCATCTCGGCGAGACCTTCCATGAACACCGCGGCTTTGCCGCGCTCGTCGTCGTCTTTGAGCGTCTTGAGGATGTCGATCGCGCAATCGATGTCGTGCTGAATCGTGGCGGGAGACGTTCGGAAGTAGAGGCGACGGATCTCCGCGAGCTGATCGGCGCTCATTGTCGGTGCCGGCGGAGCGCGGAGCGCAATGCGTCGACGGGCTTTGTGTTCAGGATGTCGTCCGCCGTGAGCCACGCGCGGCGGGCGGTCGCAACGCCCCAGCGCAGCGCGCTGAAGCCCGTTGGACCATGAGAGTCCGAGCTGATGACGAGGTGCACGCCGGCATCGCGCGCACTCCGGGCGTGCGTGTCGTCGAGATCGCGCCGATCGAGCTGCGCGTTGATTTCCATGGCGACTCCCTCGCGCGCCGCGTCGGCGATCACACGGGTCATATCGGCGCGGTGCGGTTCGCGCTTCAGGATAATCCGGCCCAGCGGATGTCCGAGGATGTCGACCCACGGACATGCCAGAGCGCGGAGCAGCCGGTCGGTCATGCGCGCCGGTTCCTGATTGAAGGCGGAGTGCACCGATGCGACGACGATATCGAGCTCCGCGAGGCAGTCGTCTGCGAGATCCATCGTTCCGTCCGGGCGAATGTCGCACTCGATGCCCGCCAGCAGCGTGATGCCTTCGACACGATCGTTTGCCTGGCGCACGGCGCTGGCGTGGGCAAGCGCGCGCTTCTCGTCGAGGCCGTTGGCCATCGCGAGCGATTGCGAGTGGTCGGTGATCGCCAGATACGTGAGTCCGGCGTCGCGCGCGGCTCTTGCCATGGTTTCGATGTCCGCGTGCCCGTCGGTGGCGGACGTGTGCGAATGAAGATCTCCGCGCAGATCGGCGAGCTGGACGAGCGCCGGCAGTTCGCCGCGTTCGGCAGCCTCCACCTCGCCGCGGTTTTCGCGGAGTTCGGGCGGCACGAACGCCAGATCGAGGGCGCGGTAGATGCCCTCCTCGGTGTCGCCGGCGAGCCGCTCATCGGTGTCGAGCATGAACAGTCCATACTCGTTGAGCTTCAGGCTGCGGCGAACGGCGCGATCGCGCAGCGCGATGTTGTGCGCTTTCGATCCCGTGAAGTACTGCATCGCTGCACCGAGGCTCTCGCGCGGCACAATTCGGATGTCGGCCTGGAAGCGGTCCTGCAGCAGCACGCTGCACTTCGTGTGGCCGTGCGCCAGCACGCGCTCGACCAGTCGATAGTCCGTGAACGCTCGCATCAGCGGCGCTCCGTCCTCCTCTGGCCGTGAGACCGCCGCCAGGATGTCGATGTCGCCGCAGGTATCGCAGCCCCGCCTGAGGCTGCCGACGATCTGGACGTCGGCGGCGGGGGAGTGGCCGCGCAGATTTTCCACGAGCGCGGCGGCATGGTCGTACGCTTCGGCCGCCAGACGCCGTCCGGCGAGCGGACGACGATCTTCGAGCGCCTTGAGGATCTGCGCTTCCTTGCGCGCCCCCATGCCCGGCATGGCGCGCAGCCGCCCTTCGCGCGCCGCCTGTTCCAGATCCTCGAGCGTCTGGATGTTCAGCAGTCCGTAAAGGCGGGCGACCGTTTTCGGGCCGATGCCTTGAAGATTCAGCAGGTCGAGGATCGTCGGTGGGAACTGCGCGAGAAGCTCCCGGTGGTACCGCATCGCACCGGTGTCGACGAGTTCGCCGACTTTCGCGGCGATGTCCCTGCCGATTCCCGGGAGCCGGGTGCGTTCGGCCGTAGTCATCGCGGCCAGGGCGGCAGGTTCGTACGCGATGGTCTCGGAGGCGTTGCGATAGGCGCGGATCTTGAACGGGTTCTCCCCCTTGATTTCAAGGAGATCGGCGATCTCGGCGAGCACCCGCGCGATGGCCAGATTCTCCATGGCGTGGCGCTGACCCCGTCCTACGCGGGGCGCTTCTCGATGATCAGTCCCTTCTCCTCGATCTGGAAATCGAGCAGCCGGGCGCCTGCCCCGGCGAGTGCGTCACGCACCGCACGCACCGCCTCGGGTTCGCAGAAGCAGAAGAGACAGCCGCCGCCGCCGGCGCCGCACACCTTGCCGGCCAGGGCGCCAGCCGTTCGCGCGGCATCGAGCATCGCGTCGATCTCGGGTGTCGTGACGCCGGGCGCGAGACGCTTTCTGTTTTCCCACTCCGCGGCAATCTGACGCCCGACGTCAGGCCAATCCCGGCGCTCGAGCGCGTTGCGCATGCCCGCGGCGATGTCGCGGATCCGCGCGAACCGCGCCTGCACGTTGCGGTCGCCGTCGATGTGCCGCTTGGTCACGTCCCAGTTGTTGATCCCGGAGTTACGTGACGCGTTCGTATAGGCGAGAACGAGCCGCTGCTGCAGTTCCTGCGTCGGCACCGCGAGCGGAACGCGGCGGATGCCGTCCACGCCGAGCTCGATGGCGGAGATGCCGCCGTAGAAAGCGGGGCGGTAGTCCTGAACGCCTGTGGGCACGTCGATGGCCTGCGCCTCGACGTTCATCGCGATTTGAAAGAGCTCGTCAGGCGTGCGGCGCCCGCCCGTCCATTCGTTCAGCGCGCCGCAGACGGCGATATTGAGCGCGGACGATCCGGCGATGCCCGCGCCCACCGGCGATTCCGAGCGGGTATGCAACTCGAGGCCCTCGGCATGGAAGTAGTGCAGAAGCTTGCCGAGGAGCTTCAGGTCGTGGCTGTCGCGGAGCTGCGACCAGTGATCGACCTCGACGCGCTGCTGCGCGTCTTCCGACGCGATCACGAGCCGCCGGTCGCTCCGCGGGCGAACCACGCAACGCGCGCGGATGCTGATCGCGGCGTTGAGCGTCTGCGCCTTGTCGTGGAACAGGTACAACGGCCAGATGTCGAGCGTGCCGCCGGCCAGGTCGATGCGCGTGGGCGCCGAAGCATGAATCAGCACGGAGTAATGATATGCCGTCAATCGCCTGCGTTATCATGCTGGCGATGTCGCTCCGGGATATCCGCCGCCATATCGGTCAGCTCGCGATCGTCGGCTTCAGCGGGCATGCGCTGCCGGACGAGGCGCGGCGGCTTGCGCGCGAGTTCGATCTCGGAGGCGTGATTTTCTTCGCCCGCAACGTCGACACCCCTGCGCAGGTGGCCGAGCTGTCGCGCGAATCACAGGCGCTCGCGCAGGAGCTGCCGTTGTGGGTCAGCGTCGACCAGGAGGGAGGCCGGGTCGCGCGGCTCAAGCGGCCGTTCACCGAGTGGCCGCCGATGGCCACGCTCGGGCGCGCAAACGATCAGCAGCTTGCCGAGCGATTCGCGCGCGCGCTCGCGGCGGAGTTGAAGGCCGTCGGGATCTCGCTCGACTACGCGCCGGTCCTCGACATCCATACGAATCCCAGCAACCCGGTCATCGGCGACCGTGCGCTCGCCGAGCGCGCCGAAGACGTGGCCCGGCTCGGTGCCACGATCATTCGCACGCTTCAGGCCGAAGGCATTGCGGCGTGCGGCAAGCACTTCCCGGGACATGGAGACACGTCGACGGATTCGCATCACGAGCTGCCGCTCATCGAACATCCGCCCGAGCGGCTGGAGGCCGTCGAGCTGCTCCCGTTCAAGGCTGCGATCGAGGCCGGCGTTGCATCGATCATGACCGCGCACATCCTGATTCCGGCGCTCGACCAGGAGCGGCCGGCGACGCTGTCACCGCTCATCGTCGATGAAATCCTGCGGAAGCGGCTGGGTTACGGCGGCATCGTTCTCAGCGACGACCTCGAGATGAAAGCCATCAGCGGCCGCTACGGGCACGCCGACGCTACCGTCCGGGCAGTTGCCGCCGGCTGCGACGCCGTCCTGATGTGCGCGCCGAAGCCGGATGAACAGGCGGCGGCGTTCGAGGCGATCATCCACGCGGTTGAAGATGGACGTCTCCCGCTCAAACGCGTCGAGGACGCGTTGTCGCGCAATCGTCGCGTCAAGGAGCGCTTCCTCGCACCGCCGCGTCCCACCGCGCTCACCGGCGCCGCGCTGAAGACGGTACTCGGGCGCGACGAGCATCAGGCGGTTGCGGCCGACATGGCGAGGTTTGCTTAGCGAAATGCGGCGCCCTCGTGCGCTTCGCCGTGGTGATCGGGTGGCCCTGGTCGCGCCGGCCAGCCCCTTCGCGCGCGATGAGTTCGAGGCCGGCGTGACGGAACTCCGCAGGCTGGGCTTCGACCCTGTCTACGACGACTCGGTCTTCGCGCGTCATCACTACACGGCAGGCGACGCCTCGACGAGGGCGGCCGCGTTCCGCCGCGCCTGGTCCGACGCTTCGATCGCCGCGCTCATTGCCGTCCGCGGCGGATTCGGCAGCATGCAGATCCTGCCGCTGCTCGATCGCTCGGACATACGAACCACGCCGAAGGCATTCATCGGATACAGCGACAACACCTCGATCCTGGCGTGGCTGACGACCGGCTGCGGTATCGTGGCGTTTCACGGACCGATGATCGAAGGGCGGCTGGCGCGTGGAACGGCCGGCTACGATCTCGACACGTTCACGCGGTCGCTGATGGTGCCGCAGCCCGCCGGGACGATCACCCATCCAGCCGTCGAAGTCGTGGCGGCCGGTGAAGCCGCGGGCCTGCTGCTGGGCGGAACACTGACGCAGCTGGTCTCGTCGCTCGGAACGCCGTTCGCATTCGACCCGCCGCGTGGCCACATCCTGTTCATCGACGAAGTCGGCGAGCGGCCGTACCGAATCGATCGGATGCTCACTCAACTTCGCCAGGCGGGATTGCTGTCGCGGGCCGCCGGTCTTGTGTTCGGCGAACTGCCGCGATGCGACGAGCCCGGCGGCGCCGGTCCGATGGTTCGCACGATCGTCGCTGATGTGCTGTCAGACTTTCCGGGACCGATTCTGTTCGGGCTGCCGTCCGGCCATACGGACGGTGCCTGCCTGACGCTCCCGTTCGGCGTGCGCGCACACCTGCTCTCCGGCGCGGCGCCCGGGCTCGTCATCGAGGAGGCTGCAGTTACGGATGCCTAACTCCAGGATTCACCTCATTGGCATATGCGGCACAGCCATGGCGACGCTGGCCGCCCTGCTCAAGCAGCGCGGATACGACGTGCGCGGGTCGGACCAGAACATGTACCCGCCGATGAGCGATTTCCTTGCGGCGCAGGGGATTACGACGTTCGACGGCTACCGGCCCGAGCACGTGACGGGCGACATCGATCTCGTCGTCGTCGGCAACGCCATCTCCCGCGGAAATTCCGAACTCGAAGAGGTGCTCGATCGGAAAATCCGGTACTGTTCGCTGCCGGAGGCGATCCGCGATCACTTTCTCTGGGGATCGCGTTCGATCGTCATCGCCGGAACGCACGGCAAGACGACGACCACGGCACTTGCGGGATGGGTGCTGACGCACGGCGGCGCCGATCCCAGCGTTTTCGTCGGCGGGATCGTGGAGAACTTCGACGGCAGTTACCGGATCGGAGGCGGGCGCGAGTTCGTCATCGAGGGCGACGAGTACGACAGCGCCTTTTTCGACAAGACGGCGAAGTTCCTCAAGTATCTTCCAGACGTCGCGGTCGTCAACAACATCGAATTCGACCACGCCGACATCTATCCCAATCTCGACGCCATCCGCGTGGCGTTCCGCCGGCTGGTGAACCTGGTGCCGCGCCGTGGGCTCCTCCTCCTGTGCGCGGACGACCGCGAGGCGATGGACCTGCAGCGGTTCGCGAAGTCTCCCGTGCAGACATTCGGGCTCGCTGACGGCGCCGCCTGGCAGGCGCACGATGTTCGAATCGAGGCCGCAGGGACGACGTTCAGCGTCAGGTGCGACGGATCGCCTCTTGGAACTTTCAGTGTTCCGCTGCTCGGCGCGCACAACGTCCGCAACGCGCTCGCGGCGATTGCCGTTGGAGCGTCGTCCGGCGTGAACCCGGACACGATGGCGGCGGCGCTCCGCGCGTTCAGGGGCGTGCGGCGGCGCCTGCAGTTGCGCGGCACCGTCAACGGCGTCGAGGTGTACGACGACTTCGCGCATCATCCGACGGCGATCGCGGAGACGCTGGCCGGAATACGGGCCGCGCACCCGGACCGCCGCGTCTGGGCGATCTTCGAGCCACGGTCGGCTACGTCGTGCCGGCGTGTGTTCCAGGACGATTTTGCACGAGCGTTTCGCGATGCCGACATCGTCGTGCTGCCGGCCGTCTTCCGTTCGACGCTGCCGGAAGGCGAGCGGCTGTCGCCGGAGCAGCTGGTGAACGATCTGCGGCAGACGGGCAAGGACGCGCGGTTCATCCCCGCGGTCGAGGAGATCGTCTCGACCGTTGCGCGCGACGCGCAGCCGGGCGACCTCGTCGTTGTCATGTCGAACGGCGGCTTCGAGAACATCCACCCGCGGCTGCTCGCGGCGCTTGGCGCACGCGCCGATGCCTGAAGCATGGATGCGCGGATCGTTGCGGCGGGCGACTCCGCATGGCTCATCGAGCTTCCCGAGCGTCTCGACCCGATCGTCAACGCGCGTGCGATAGAAATCGCGACACGGGTCCAGGCCGCGCAGCTGCCCGCCGTCACCGACATCGTCGTCGGCTATCGCACCGTGATGGTGTACGTCCGGCCGCTTCTCGAAACGATCGCGCCTGTGGTGCCGACGCTCGCGCACATCCTCACAGAAGGGCGCCCCGCCGAACCGTCGCCGGCTGGTGCAACGCTCACGCTGCCGGTCTGCTACGACGCCGACTTCGCTCTCGACCTGCCCGACGTCGCAGCCTTTGGCGGTCTCCCGCCTGACGAGGTGGTCAGGCGCCACGTGGACCGCGACTATCGCGTGTTCATGGTCGGATTCGTGCCCGGCTTTGCCTATATGGCGGAAGTCGATCCCGCCATTGCCGCGCCACGCCGGAAGAGTCCGCGGCTGCGCGTGCCGCCAGGATCCGTCGGAATAGCCAGCGGTCAGACCGGGATCTACCCCGACGCGACGCCCGGCGGCTGGAACATCGTCGGCCGCTGCCCGAGGCGTCCGTACGATCCGTCGCGTCCGGATCCGTTTCTGATGCGTGCGGGCGATTGCGTGCGCTTCCGTTCGATCGATATCGAGGAGTACCGTGCGACAACGGAATGGGGTGATGCATGACCGCGTTCCGCGTCGTCAAGGGCGGTCTTCTGTCCACCATCCAGGATCTCGGACGCGCAGGTTATCAGTCCGTGGGCGTTTCGGTAGCAGGACCGATGGACTGGTACTCTCATCGGTTTGCGAATCGCCTCGTGGGGAACGATCCTGATGCCGCCGCGATCGAGGTGACGCTGATTGGTCCCGAACTGATCGCGGAGGGCGATGTGCTGTGCGCTGTCGCCGGCGGCGAGTTCGAGATCACCGTCGAAGGGTTGTCTGTGCCGATGCACCAGCCGTTCGAAGTCCGGCGGGGGCAGGCGGTGAAGTTCGGCGATCGACGGTCCGGTGCGCGTGCGACGCTGGCGGTGCGGGGCGGAGTCGACGTGCCGCCGACGCTGGGGAGTCGAGCGACGCATCTCGTGAGTCACATGGGTCCGTTCGGCGGGAGGGCGCTGCAGTCGGGCGATCGGTTGCCCATCGGGAGTGACTGCGGTGCGCTGCATTTCTGCGCGGCGAAGCCTCTTCGGATTCTCAGGCGCCCGGAGACGCTCCGAGTGATGGCGGGACCGCACCGCGCCCGCTTCTCCGACGATGGCTGGGAGACGCTGTGCGGCGCGACGTTCCACGTCTCGTCGGAATCGAATCGCATGGGGTATCGACTCGAAGGGCCGCCGCTCGAGCACGTCCGCGGAGCGGACATTCTGTCGGAAGCGACCGCCGTCGGCTCGCTGCAGGTGCCGTCATCGGGGCAGCCGATCCTGCTGATGGCGGACCGTCAGACGACGGGCGGCTACACGATCGTCGCGACGGTGATCACGGCCGATCTTCCGCTGGCTGGGCAGCTTGCGCCGGGAGACGGCGTACGTTTCACGCCGTGCTCTCGCGATGCCGCGCTTGCCGCCCTCCGCCTCCTCGACGCGCAGCTTCAGTAAAGGGGACAGCCCCCATTTTTCGCAAAAAAAGGGGACAGTCCCCTTTTTTCGTCAAAAATGGGGACTGTCCCCTTTTCCGCCGCCGCCGGGTTTCTTCGGCGTCGTCGGTTGGACGACGATCGGGACGTTCGGCAGCGGGTTGCCGACGAGCGGCTGCGGGAAGGGCTGCGCGGCCGGCGCGGCCGTACCCGCGGGCGCGGTCGGCGGCCCCGATGGAATGACGGTTGCCGGCGGCGTCACATCCTCGCCGCGGTCCCGCACCGGCGTACCGAATCCCGGCACCACCGGCACAGGCGAGTCCCCGCCGAGCACGAACGGACGCAGGTCCGATTCGCTCAGATCCAGGATCCGGACAATGTGCGGCGTGAGCGTCAGGATGATGTCCGTCTGCTCGGCCTCGCGATGGTTGTTCGCGAACAGACGCCCGATGAGCGGCAGATCGCTCAGCCCCGGCACGCCGGCCAGGACCGTGCGCTCGTCGTCGCGAATCAGGCCCGCGAGCATGTTCGTCTCGCCGTCCTTCAGGCGGATCGTGGTGGAGATTTCGCGGTTGCCGAACGTCGGAAGGCCCGCGAAGCCGGTCCCTGAAATGCTCGACAACGACACTTTCAGCCCGAGCGTGACCTGATCGTCGTGGTGCGTTCGCGGCGTGATGTCGATGTTGACCCCGATGTTCTCGTACACGTACGACGTGATCGGCTGGGTATTGACACCTCCCGCGGCGATCGGCGCGAATGTCGTGACGGGAACCGGGACGCGATCTCCGAATTTCGCCGTCGCGGTCACCCCTTCCGACGTGCGGAGTTCCGGGCTGGCGAGCAGCCGCGTGGCCGTGTCGTTCTTCAGCAGACGGTAGTAAATGGCGGGGACACCGGTCATGAACACGTCCGCCGGCGTGAGATTAATCAGATCGTGGAGCGTCAGGTTGTCGCGATTGACGTCCGCCGATCCGGAAATACCCGGCTGTCCGGGAGACGCAATCTGCAGCCCGTACTCCCGCAGCAGCGTGCGGTCCACTTCGAGCAGTTCGACGTCGATCACGACTTCCGGCCGCGCCTTGTCGATTGCGGCGATCAGCTTCGCGGCGGCGGCGACGCGCTCCGGCGTGTCCTTGATCGAGATCGCATTCGTGGCCGTGATCGGCGAAATCTGCCGGATGTCGATCACGACGCGGAGCAGATCGATCACTTCCTTCAAATCCGCGTTGCTCAGATAAAACGTCCGCACAACCGACTCCTCGTATTCGCGGCGCTTGGCCGGCGTGTCGGGGACGATCGTGATCGTACGGGGCGCGGTGACCCGATAGAACGTGTGGGTGCTTGCCGTGACGGAGTCGAGCGCATCGCGGAGGGTCGCATTGCGCAGATCGATGCTGAGCGGCTGATCGCGGAACGTCGGATCGAAGATCAGGCCGAGGTCCGCGAAGCGCGCAAGCGCGATGAACACGGCGCGCGCCGTCGCACCGTTCCCGAACACGAGCGACGATGGCAGCGTCGCCGTCTTCGGCAAATCGAGGCCGGGCGGCGCCACATCGCGAGTGCGTTCGATGAGGGCCTGGAGCTCCGTCCGGCCGTCGCGATCGATGGCCACTTTCGTGCGCAGCTTCTGGCGCGCGTCGCGCAGCGCGGCGTCGACGGTCGCGTCGGTCGGATTCAGCTCGGCCGCCATTTGATACTCGATGACGGCTTCGTCGAAGCGGCCGTTGCCCGCGAGCTGCCGACCGCGCGAGGCGTGTTCCTGTGCCGCACGCAGCCGCACCCGCTCCAGGGAAATCCTCGCTTCGCGATTGGCAGGCTCAGCGCGGAGAATTTTCCGGTACTCGACGACGGCGCGGTCGTAGTCCTGCGCCAGCTCGGCCTGATGCGCGACGTGCATCGCATTGGACGTCGCGCAGCCGGCCAGCGCTGCCGTCAGGACGGCGGCGAGCGCCAGGCGAACCGGCCACGCCCGCTCAGTCCGACCCGCCGGACGTAATGACATCGACACCTCGCGGAATAGAGAACGCGAAGATCTTATCGGACAGGCCGGTGTTCTCCCGATAGTTCGTGAAGTCGAACGTCGAGGTGCCTCCCTGCCGGTCGGCCGCCGTCAAACTGCGGATCTGCCACGTCTTACGGTCGGCGACGAGCACCAGCCAGTCGTAATCGCGCTGCTTGTGGCGCGGCTCCAGATGGAGCGCCCAGCCCTCGTCCGCCTGGTTGTCAGCGAAGCGAACCGAGAAGTCGCGGCTCACGTCTCCCTTGCCCGCCAGAAACAGCACCGCCGTGGTGGCCTCGTCTTCCCTCGGCATGTCGGTCACGACGACCTGACGGTCGGCGGGGACGAACGAGTAAATCTTGTGGCCGTCGGAAACGAAGGTCTTGCGCTCGGGCGACGTGTATTCCCATCGCATCTTGCCGGGTTTCTTGATTTGGACCATTCCGCGTTCGGTGACGGTCTTCTTCAGCACACCCCCCTGGTACGTATGCGTGAAATCGGCCGTAAAGTCCTTCACCTGGTCGTAGTGCCGTTGGACGGCGCGGGCGGCCTCCTCCGCCGAAAGCGATGCAGGGCCGGACTGCGCCGACACCAGCAGGGGGACGGCGAGCAGGGCGAAAAGTGCTCGAAAAGGGGACATCGCTTGAACCGGTGTCACCGAGTTTAGCAGGACGGGCGGCGCTTGCGCGCAAGCAGCTGCCGCAGCGCGGCGAGCGGACGCGTGTTTGCCACCTGAACGGCGGTCACGCCGCCTCGCCGGGCCGTTCCCACCCCGAGCGCCATCTGGCGCGCCAGGGCCGACGCTTTGTGACAGTCGCTGTCGATCGACACTGTAACCCCCGCGAGGACGGCGGCCTGCGCGCGATCGCCGTCTAGATCGAGATGGTTCGGCGCGCCGTCGATCTCGAGGATCGTTCCGTTTGCCGCTGCCTCGGCGTAAATCCGGTCGTAATCCATGTCGTACCCGGCCCGGTGGCCAACGAGCTGGTTGGCCGGATGCGTGATGATCGACACGAGCGGGTGCCGGATGGCCTGGAGGCAGCGCTCCGTCAGCCGGCCGCGGTCGTGGCCGTGCTGCTCGTGGAGCGATGCGAGCACGATATCGAGACGGCTGAGCACTGCGTCGGGACAGTCAAGACTGCCGTCGGCAAGAATGTCGACTTCGATCCCCTGCAGGATCGTGAGATCGGGAAAGCGTCCGCGCAGCGCGTCGATCTCGTCCTTCTGCCTCGATAGCGCGTCGACGGTAATCGTTCTCGACGCTGCGGCGTGCTCGGAGTGATCGGTGATCGCGACGTACTCGTACCCGAGCGCAGCGGCGGCGCCGATCATCGTTTCGAGCGTGTCCCTGCCGTCGCTGTAATTCGTATGGACATGCAGGTCTCCGAGGATATCGCTGCGCGAGACGAGCGGCAGCTCGCCTTGTCCAGCAGCGAGCGTCAGCGCGTCCGGACGGTCGCGTAATTCCGGCGGCAGATATCTCAGTCCGCCGTGTTCGTACACATCCGGTTCCGTCGCGCTCAGGCGCGTCCCGCGTCGTCCCAGGACCGTAGCTACGTGAAGGGCGGGGCCGGTGGCAGTGAAGAGTACGGTTCCGAACTCGTCCGGCGGCGCGACTCGAAGGTCGATCTCGTGGCCGTTGGTCGTGAGGATGATGCGCCGCGGCGTACGAACCGAGATGCCCGGGAGTTCGGACATCCGCTCGATCGTAGCCAGCACTGCTTCAGGGTCGGGCGCGCGAGCGACGACGGCGAGGCCCTTCACGAGTTGGCTATACCGGCGCGTTTCGCCGGCAACTGCAATCTCCTCGACGAGCGGACAGGCCTTGCGAATGCGCGCGGCGAAGCTGGAAGCGATGTCCCACGCGCGTCCGAGCGGTACGCGGGGCGTGCCGGCCGAGATCTCTGCGGCAGCTTCGACGATCGAAGGTCGCGCGGCGACAGAGGGCCGCCGCTCGGCGAGCGCGAGTTCGAGATCCGCGGCCGTCATGATGCCGTCGCGGAGCAGGCTGTCGCAGCCGCTTTGATCGAGCGCGCCGCTGTCTCGAAGACGACGAAGGAGATAAGGAGGGGTGTTCAGGTCACGTCACCACGAGCAGGGGCCGTTCTATTCTCCCCACCCGCGGCGCGCGCCGTCAATTACTGATGCGGCGCGTGCGCGTGCTGAGCCCGGACGACCCACCCCTCTGATCGGCGTCCGCACATGTTACACCGCAGAAAAATGCAGCCGCGCTCGCAGCAGACGCTGTAGTCGTGGCCGGTGACATAACAACTGATCCAGCTCCACATAGCGTACTCCCTCAGTGCATAGGTTTGGCGCGCCACAGGGCAATAGCGGTGCCATGACGCGTGCTGCGGACCCGGGCGCGGATACAGGCATCCGCGAGCAACCGTGCGCGATTCGCAAGCCGCCGCGCAGATGGCTCGTGTCGGAATCGTCCAGCGGATTACGTTTTTGACCCCGCGTCCGGCGGGTTATTTCGACAAATCGACGCTGATGTTCGCGGGTGCGCCTGCGGTGATCGTGGCCGTCACCTTGCGCTCGGCGAACTGCGGATTCTTGAAGACGATTTCGCGCGACCCGAGCGTGAGCGGCAGGTTCGCGAGGGGCGTTTCACCGACTTTCTCGCCGTCTATCCACACCTCGGCCCAGGGTTGGGCGTTGATGTTCGCAGCGCCTTTCGGATCGACTTTCACTTCCTTGACCTCACCGGGCTCGACATCCACCGTTTCGGTGATGGAGTACCGAAGCTCTTTGTTGCTGAGAGCGAGCTCGTGGCGTCCCGGGGTCAACATGACGTGGTTGTCGCTCGAGCCGAGACTGCGGCCGTTTTCGGTAACCTCCAGCACGATCGGTGCGGAGATTGCGGCGAAGCCGGAGAAGATCGGGATCTCCACATTTGCGGTCGCGCCGGCTTCGACTTTCACGGTGCGCTTCACCGTGCCCGCCTCCGCAAAGACCGTCACCGTGTGTCGCCCGGGCGATACTCCTGGAACCGAGACGGGCGACTGGCCTGCGGGCTTGCCGTCGAAGAGCACGCGCGCTCCGGCCGGCTGCGTCGTGATCTCCACGCTGCCGACGCTGGCGGCCGGATCGGCGGCGGCCGGCACAGCCGCGGCACCGACGGCTGCGGGGGCAGCGGCCGGCTTCTCCACGAGCCCGGGCTTCAACGTCATCGCCGCATAGCCGCCGCCCATCAGGATGACGACCGCCGCCGCCAGCGATTTCCACGGCATGCGGCGCTCCGGTACCGGTGGGTCGTACATCGTGTGAGGCGAGAAGTCCTGCGAGCTCTCGCGCGGCGCCAGGGTTCGCGGCGCGCGCGTCAGCGTCCCGTGAGGCTTTCCCTCGGGCACCTTCAGCTTGATCGTCTGGAAAACCGGTTTCACCGCTGCTGGCGGCGGCGGAGGTGCTGCTGGCGGCGGTGCCGATGCCGCGGGCGTGCTCGCGGCAGGCTGCTGCTGCAGCGAACCCGAGGAGACCATCGTGTTCTCCACCGGTTTTTCAGTTGCACCCGGCCCCGGTGGCGGTGGAACCGCGACAGGCGGGGAAACGGGAGCTGCCGGTTCGGGAAGCGCAGGGTCGAACGCGGCCGCGTGATCCGGACGTACGAGCCAGGCCCCGTCCTTCCTGCGCTCTGCCCGTTCTTCACCGCCGGACGAGCCGCGGGCTGACGCCGAATGCAGTCGGTCCTTGCGCGCCCGCACAGATTTTTCCTTCTTGCGCCGCCGGCGTCCTTCGAACACATCTACGAGCGGCACTTCCGGCGGGGCGGGACGTGCGGCCGCCGCATCGGCCGTTGCCGATCGTTCGCCCACCAGGCCTGCCTCTGGCGGGTCCTCGTCCGCGGCCTCCTGCTCGAGCGTCCCAGACGGGTGCGCCGCCGGAACCGCTTGCGGTTCGCTGGTGCTCTCGTCCGCGGCGCCCTCTGTTGATTCGTGGGTAGTCAGCGCCAGCTCTCGGGCGGTACTTTCGGCGATCGCTTTTTCGAGTGCGCGCTGTTCGGCGTCCGCCCGCTCGCGCGCGATCCGTTCGGCTTCCTCCGCCAGTTCGCGGCTGAGTCGCTCCGCCTCCGCGTGCTCGCGCGCGACGCGCTCGAGTTCGGCTTTCTCCCGCCCCAGCTGCTGGAGCTCTTCCATCTCGCGAATCGCGCGGTCGCGTTCGATCCGCTCGCGTTCCAGCCGCTCGGCTTCCGACTTCTCGCGCTCCGCGCGCTCCGCCTCCTCGCGTGCACGCCGCTCCTGCTCGATCCGCTCCGTGGCGATTCGTTCCAGCTCGAACCGTTCGACGGGAATCGGCGCGAGCTCGCGCTGGTCGGGCTTTGCCGACGTTCTGGAAGGCGCGGGCTGCGGCTTCAGCGCCTCCGTCGGGCGGACGTTCTGTCCCGGAACGTCGATGCGGTGCTCGTGCGACGGCCCCTGAAGCGATGGTCCGTCGTGTTTCTCGTGCAGCAGAGAACGTTCGGGGTCGACCGACTCTGCTTCCTGCAGGAACTCTCGAAACGCGGCGCGGCACGTCTCGACGCCGATACTGTTGCGAACGAGCAGCCGCAACTCGAACAGCGCCTCGTCTGCGGACGAAAAAACTCGCCGCGGCCTGAGGGGGAGTGCCCGCTCGAAGAATCGCTCGATGCCTCGCGCGAATTCCTGATTCCCCCGGATCTGCGCGACGTCCACGATCTCTGCGCGGAGAGCCGGGATGCCTGACGGATAATCCTGATCGCCCAGCGCGCGGCCGACGACGATCGCGGCCGCGATCATCGCCGCCTGTGTGAGGTCGGACGCGAGGTCCAGCCGCGGAGGCCCCGGGCTCGGATGGGCGGCCAGTCCCAGTTCGTCCCACAAGCGCTGACGTGTGAGCTGCAGGTGCTCGATAGTCGCGCCGTAGACCCAGTCGAGCACGACCAGGGCACCGGCCGGCGTGACGGTCAGCCGTCCCGTGCCGAGCAGGCCGTGAGCGAACTGCATCTCGCTGTGCAGGTGCGACAGCGCCGGCAGGAGTTCGAGCAGCAGTCCGATTGCGGCGTCGATGCCGCCGATGACGCCGCCCATGCCCGCGATCTCGATCACGTCCGACAGCCGTCGTCCGCTCACGTAGTTCGACGCGACCGTCAGGTGTCCCTCGTCGTCCCAGGCTACCTGGCGCGGACGCGCGAACCGTTCGTCCTTGAGCATGGCGGCGCGGGCGACACGCGCGCTCAGCACGTGCTCGAACGCCGTCAATTCGGGACGGACGAGCAGCCGCTCGATCATCGCGCCGCTTTCGCGGTCGACTTCGAGCGTACGTCTACCGAGTCCGTCGACGTACCCGGACGAGGAGAGTGAGATCGATTCCTTCGTGGCCGTGACTGGCATCGCTGCAGGAACCCTGACGAGTTTGCAACGCGCGCACCACTTTGGCGGCCGGACCGCCGTGTGCGAACGTGTGCGGATTACGGCAGTGGTGCTCGTTTCTGCACGGTTCGCCAGCAGCGCCGATTACGATTGTGTCGGGCGTCATCGCAACCTGTAATTGGGTTACAGTGCGCGATATGGCCGATTCCAACGAAATCGCTGCGCTCAAGGCGTCGATGCGCGGTGTGATCAACTCGTTGCAGGACCTGCGCCTGCTTGCCGACCGCGTTGACGCGCTCGATCCGGCGGTCGACGTCGCGGACGCCGACCTGGACGATCTGCAGCGGCTCTCGGCGTCTCACGCGCTCGCCGCCGAGGCGCTGCGCGGGTTCGTCCGGACGATGCTGAAGCGTCGGGGCAAGCTGGCGGAGGCCTCGGCCATCAAGACGGACGGGGAGGAATGAGCGATCCCGTCTGGTCGGATGTCGACAGCTTTTTCGAGCAGGCGCTGCACGCGCGCGAGCCGCTCCTGGACGATGTGCTCGCGCGGAGCGATGCGGCAGGCCTGCCGTCGATCAGCGTCACCTCGCTGCAGGGGCGATTTCTCCAGATGCTTGCCGCGTCGCTCGGGGCCCGCTCGATCCTCGAAGTCGGGACGCTGGGAGGCTTCAGCACGATTTATCTCGCGCGCGCGCTCCCATCGGGCGGACGGCTCGTCACGATCGAGGCGGAGCCGCGTCACGCGGCCGTCGCGCGGGAATCGTTTGCGCGGGCGGGACTCGCCGGCCGGATCGAATTGCTCGAAGGCAAGGGGCTGGACGTCCTGCCGCGGCTGGTGGGTGCACGCTTCGATTTCACGTTCATCGACGCGGACAAACCAAATACGCCGGCATATTTCGATTGGGCCGTGCGTCTTTCGAGGCCAGGCTCGTTGATCGTCGTCGACAACGTCGTTCGAGATGGGGAACTTGCCGACGGAGCGAGCACCGACGCCTCCGTGCGGGCAATGCGCGCCGTCTGCGAACGCGTCGGGCGTGACTCGGGGGTGATGGGAACGGCGCTGCAGACCGTGGGTTTGAAGGGTTACGACGGCTTCCTGATCGCCCGCGTCGTCGCGGGGGTGTGACTCGACGGTGGGGCACAGCCCGATCGAGCGATTACCTACTTTCGCGACGGCTGCCGTAGAATCCGCCCATGCCGGACCGCGAAGCCGTTCTTGCCTTCCTCGACGAGCGTCAGCGCGGCTGGGCGGCACGGGATGCCGACATCCTGGGGCGGACGCACGCCGAAGAGGGCACCGTCCGAAGCCCCATATTCGCCACGCTCACCGGGCGCAAAGCGATCACGGACGCCTATCGCTCGCTCTTCCGGAGCTTCACCGACTGGCAGTTCTCGCCCGGACCCGCCATCATCGACGGCCCGCGGGTCGCGCAGCCGTTCACCGCGACAGCCACTCATACCGGTACGCTGCTTGGCTTCGAGCCTTCGGGGCGCCGCTTCGAGATCCACGGCGTGCTGATGTTCGATCTGACGCCGGAGTGTCTGATCGTTCAGGAACAACGCGTTTACGATTTCACGGGCCTGCTGATTCAGGTCGGGGTCCTTCGAGGCAAGCCGACGTTCTGAATCGAACGGCCGCAGCTAAGCGACGGAGCCGCCCGCCGACAGGCATTGCTGAATCGCCTGCAGCAGCCGCGCAGGGGCAACTGGCTTGCGGAGTACGCCCGCGACGCGAGACGGATCGACAAAAAGCGACGATCCCGTCACGACGAGCACCGGGACCGCGCGCAGGTGCGGCTGCGCTGAGATGTCACGCAGGACCGCGAGGCCGTCGTAGCCGGGCAAGATCAAATCGAGGATGACGAGCGACGGCGGTTGAACGTCCATCCGCTGAAGCGCGGCGTATCCGCTGTTTGCTTCGACGACCGTGTACCCTTCGAGCGCCAACGCTCTCCGGTACAGCGCCCGCAGGTCGTCGTCGTCCTCGACGATGAGGATCTGATGCGACGGCATGCCTCAATCGTAGTGACTAACGCGCTGCGAGAAAACCTGAGCAGCGGCCAATCACCGCGATTTGTCGTGCATGGCAACTCGACGGTCGGACAGCCGAGGTGGTTGGACCGGAGGCTCGACTGATTCAAGACTCCGGTCCGATGGCTGCAGGGCTGAGTACTCCGCCCTACTTCACTTTCCATTCAGCATGGTTCAAAGCATCGACGAGGAACATCACCATCTCTCTCGAGTGTTGAGACAGTCCCGTCCCACTTTTCATGCCGCCCATGAACGGCTCCTGTACCAGGTAATAATCTCTCCCGGCATCGACCTTCATCTGGAGGGCGACCGCGTTTCCGGCCTGCGAGGCCACCTGGTACTCGCCTGGCTCGAGATAGAAGAAACCATACGTTCCCGACCGGTTCACGAGAACGACGTGGTCATTGGCGTGAATCTTCATCTGGTCGCTGCCTTCGGACGGCACGCTGGGGCACGCGACGACCACGAGCGCTTTGTCCGGAACGATCTCTGGCAGTGGGTGGTTCTTCTTGTCCACCTTCAGATCGTGCTTTGACTCGATGTCCTTCAGCGTCTTTTTCTCGATTTCAGCCGCCTTCGAGGAATAGTTGGTGACGAAGACCCTATCCCCGAACACTGCCTGCATTTTCTCCTTCACGGCGGGCGCTGAATCCGTGGAGAGGACGAGCATGTACGGCTTGGTGGATCCGTCCGAGTCGCGATATTCGAGGTAGCACAGCGACTCGGTGACGTGATGGGCCGAAATGGCGGCGCCTGTGAGGCCGCCAATCATCCGGCCGGTCTTTCCACCGCGCATGCGCGTCACGGTGTCGAACACGACCTTTTGAACGTCGTCGTACTTCGCGTTCAGCCCATGGTCCGAACCCTTGACCACCACAGTGCGCGCTTCATCGTCGAGGATCAGGTCGGCGTTCTGTTCGACCAGTTCTCGATCGGAGGTGCTCTTGACGTAGGCAGCCTTGACGTCTTTGAACACGGCCGTCGAGGCGTAACCCGGTGTGACCAGCAGCAGGACGAACGTGCACGCGAGGACAGGACAACGGCACATCAGGCAGCCTCCTTCGAGTCGCGTTGATCGGGGGTGGGATGCTAACGGATGCCCGGAATTTAGCCGCTGCTCCGCCCGGTGTCAAACGCGGAGGCAGGTCGGACGTCGGGAGAAAGTTGGTGGACGGCAGGAGGATCGAACTCCGACCTCGGCGTTGCGAACGGCAACCTAATACGCCGCAAACGCATAGACCGCGAGCGCGCCGGCTGAACGACATCGAGATCGTCCTGCAGATGGGCGGATTTTAGGCCGGAGAGGATTCAGACGTGACGCGGCGGACATCTTCCGCAGTCTCCGGCTTTGCTTGAGGATGCGGTTGGCGCGGTCGATGATTCGCTGGCGGGCCTTCTGGTCCGCTCATCGCCTAATCATTGGACCTTTTCAGCGTGTCGATTTCAACCTGGATTTGGGCGATGCGACGGAACTGCAAATCCAGATCGCGACGGTTCTGTTCGACGGCTGTTTCCAGTGCCCGCATGCGCGAGGCGAGGGAACGCTGGATGGCTGGCCGGCTGCGAGTGCCCCGCGCCGATGGCCGCTTCGCCATGGACACATATTGTAGGGCTGCAACCTCAGCCGTCAAGTACGGCGG
>DATJIW010000006.1:0-160513 GCA_035492775.1 Vicinamibacterales bacterium | reverse complement strand
CTGACGACGGCGATGCAGATGGTGGCGACGGGCGCGTGCGACTACGCCCTCGCGGTCGGCGCCGACGTGATGTCGAGCATCATCGACTACACCGCTCGCGCGACGTGCGTGCTGTTCGGCGACGGCGCGGGCGCGGCCGTCCTGTCGCCGGCGGAGCCGGGCGAGCCGTGCTTTATCGATTTCCTGACCGAGATCGACGGCGCGATGGGCGCCGCGCTGTGCATGCCGGCGGGCGGCAGCCGGATGCCGGCGTCGCACGACACCGTCGATCAACGGATGCATTTCGTGAAGCAGGACGGCCAGACCGTTTTCAAGTTCGCCGTTCGCAAGACGGGTGAGATCGCCAGTCGCCTGCTCGAGCAGTGCGGCGTCGATCCGTCCGAGGTGGACCTCTTCGTGTCCCACCAGGCAAACCGGCGGATCATCACGGCTGCGGCCGAGCGCCTCGGGTTCGATTCAGACAAGGTGATGATCAACCTCGAGATGTACGGCAACACGACCGCCGGTACGATCCCACTCGCGCTCGCAGACGCGCGCGCGCAGGGACGGCTCAAGAAGGGGGATCTGGTGCTGCTCGCCTCTGTGGGCGCGGGATTTACTGTCGGCTCCGTTCTGTTGCGCTGGAGCCTGTGAGAAGGCCTATGCGGTCATGCGCTCTCGCCATTGCAGCCATTCTTCTCGTTGCGCCGATCCGCGCGCAGCAGCCGAACACCTTGCCCGCGGATCTGGCCGCGAAAGTCGATGCGGCAATCTCCGACGTGATGGCGAAGACGCAGGTGCCGAGCGCCTCTGTCGGGATCGTACGCGACGGCCGCGTCGCCTACGTCCGCGCGTTCGGCAAAGCGCGTCTGTCGCCGCCGCTCGCGGCGTCGCCGGAGATGCGGTACGCCATCGGGTCGATCAGCAAGCAGTTCACGGTCGCCGCCGTGATGATGCTCGTGCAGGACGGCAGGATGTCGATCGACGACCCGGTATCGAAGTGGTTTCCCGAATTGACGCGCGCGAACGAGGTCACCGTGCGCAACCTGATGTCACACACGTCGGGCTACGAAGACTACGCGCCGCAGGACTACACGATTCCGGCATGGACGAAGCCGACCACCGCACACGCGATCGTGCAGGAGTGGGCCACCAAGCCGCTCGATTTCGAGCCGGGGACGCAATATCAATACAGCAACACGAACTTCAACATCGTCGGTCTCATCGTCGAGAAAGTCAGCGGGCAACCGTTCTGGTCGTTTCTCAAGTCGCGCGTCCTCGACCCTGTCGGACTGAAGGAGACGATCGATCTCGACACCCAGCACAATCTTCTCGAGCCGACCGGCTACTTCCGCTATGCGCTCGGTCCGCTCCGGCCGGCGGTCATGGAGGCGCAGGGCTGGTACTTTGCGGACGGTGAACTGGCGATGCCGGTGTCCGATCTGCTGACGTGGAATCTCTCGATGATCGACGAGTCGCTGCTGCAGCACTCGTCGTACGCCGCCATGGAGACGGCGACCAGGCTGAAGAACGGGCGGGAGATCGGCTATGGGCTCGGCCTGAGCGTGGGAGACTGGAACGGCCATCATCTGGTGTCGCACACGGGCGAAGTCGGCGGCTTCGTGGCATCGAACGCGGTCGTCCTGGACCAGAAGTTCGCAGTCGCCGTCCTGACCAACCAGGAGGCGAGCCCGGCAGCATCGGCGATCAGCCGCGCGATCGCCACCGCGCTTCTCGGCTCCGCGTCCGCGCCGTCCGACGACTCCGCGGCAGCCGAATCGCTGGTCAGCCGCGTACTCGCATCCCTTCAAAAAGGGAGCATCGATCGCTCGCTCTTCACCCCGAACGCGAACTTCTACTTCAGCCAGCAGGGTCTCGACGATTTCGCCTCCAGCCTGCGCCCCCTCGGCGACATCACGACCCTTCGCCAGACGGCGACATCGCTTCGCGGCGGCATGCGATACCGCGGCTTCGCGGTCGAATTCTCGAGCGGCACGCGCGTCACCCTGTCGACGTACTTCACCAGCGACGGGAAGATCGAGCAGTTTCTCGTCGAACCCGTCGGCCAGTAAAGAGCGCTTCAGTCGGCGCGCAGTGCCCGGATGACATCGACCCTGGCGGCGCGGGCAGCGGGCATGAGCGAGGCGACGATGGCGGCGGTGACCAGCAGCACCGCCGCGGCGCCCAACGGAAGGGCTCCCGGAAGCTGGACGCCTTCGACGAACGTGCCGGCAATCCGCGCGAGTGCGTATCCGCCGACGACGCCGGACACAATCCCCAGTGCAGCGATCGCCGCGCCTTCGCGCAGGACACGCGCGAGCAGGTGTTGAGGCGCGGACCCGATCGCCAGCCGGATTCCAAATTCGCGCGTCCGCGCGCTGACGGAGAACGCCAGCACTCCGGCGACGCCGACGATCGCAATGACGAGCGCCACTCCCGCGAATCCGCCGAACACCAGCGTGTTCAACCGATCCGGCGCAAGCACCTCGGCGCGTGCGTCAGCCAGCGTAGCCGCCTTCTCGACCGGTTGATCGGCGGAAAGATCGCGGATGATCTTCGTAATGGGCGGGACGAGCGCGTAGGGGTTCGACCGCGCATGGACGAACAGGCGCCCGCCGCCGATTTCCTGCCCGAACGGGTGATATACCGTGAGCGCCGCGCCCGGCACGATGTTCTCGTCGTCGATGTCCTTCGCGATGCCGACGATTCGGCGGCCGCCGGTGCTGACGTCGATGAACTTCATGACCGGATCGGTCCAGTGCAGCTGGCGATTGAGCGCGTCGCGGTTGGGAAACATGCGCTTCGCGAGGCTCTCGCTGATGATGACGACCTTCTCGTTGCTGTGGCGATCCGCGTCGTTGAAATCACGCCCCGCGATGATCGGTACGCCCAGCGCCTGGAAGAATCCCGGTGAAACGGTGCGGAAGCGCGCGCGCGGATCCTCTTCGCCATTGCCCTTGGCGTAACCGTCGACGGTGAACTGGAATCCGGGACCGAACGTGCCCGCGTCCCGCCACGGAACGATCGTCCCGAGCGCGACACGCTCGACGCCTGGGAGCTCGGAGATCCGACGCAACGCCTCCTCGTACATCGTTGCCAGTTCCTGCGGCTTGCGCTCGTACGAGACGATGGGAACGTTGAGCGCCAGGACGTTCATGTTGAGCCCGGCGTCCGCCCGCTGGAGCGCCACGAGCGCGGCGACGAGCATGCCGGCACCGGCGAGAAGGACGAACGACGCGCCAATCTGCACGATGGCGAACCCTCGAAGGCGCCGGCTGGTGCCGGAGGTGATCCGGAGGTTTCCGCTGGAGAGGCCCAGCCCGTTGGTCGCCTCGGCCGACGGCAGCCGCGGCACGAACGCCAGCAGGATGGCCGCGCCGATTGCCAGCGCAAATCCAACCCAGAGCAGCGTGGCGTCGACCGTGACGTCGAGCGCCCGGACGGAGAACCGGGCCGCGTAGCGCGCGAGCACCGCGACCATCGGTCGCGCGAGCAGCACGCCGAGCGCTGCGCCCGCACCGCACAGGAGCAGGCTTTCGGCGAGCAGCACGCGGCGCAGGGCCCCCCGCGTCGCGCCGAGCGCCGCGCGGATGGCCAGCTCCCCTTCGCGACGCACCGACCGCGCGAGGATCAGGTTTGCGACGTTCGAGCACGCAATGACGAAAACGAGTGTGGAAGCGGCGAGCAGCACGAGCAATACGGTTCTCGCGGATGACGTGATCTGATCGCGCAGCTTGAGCGCCTCGATGCGGAAGTCGCCGTTCTTCGGATATGACTCCGGGTGCTGCTGCATCATCGACGCGTGAACCGTACGCAGCTCGGCAAGCGCCTGATCCAGCGTCGCGCCCGGCGCGAGCCGACCGAACAGCTCCGTCATACGGTGGACGCGGCCGTCGACCATGGTCGCCGACAGGTGGTGTGGGCTGGTGACGACGTTCGCGATGATTTCCGTCTCGGACGGATACGGGACCGACGGCTCCAGGATTCCGATGATCGTGGCCGTGCGATCGCCGAGTCTGACGGTCTTGCCGATGAGGTTTCGATCGCTGCCGAGCGCAGTCGTCCAGAACCGGTACGTGAGAACTGCCACGCCGGCGGCCTTGGGTCCGTCGTCGGAGCTCTCGATCAGCCGTCCCATGACCGGCTTCAACCCCATTACGTGGAAGTAGGACCCGCCGACGACCCCGGCCCGGACCACGCGCGGCTCACCGAGCCCGACCATCGTGAACTCGATGGTCGAGAAATCGCCAAAGGCGCTGATCGAGCGGACACTCGATTGAAAGTCCCGAAGCTCGGGGATCGAGAAGTTCGCGTCGTCCGCCCCTATTCCCTTTGCGGTCTGCCGGATATAGACGAGGCGGTCCTCGTCTTCGTTGGCGAGCGGCTTGAGCAGCACGCCGCGGACGACGCTGAAAATGGCGGCATTGGCGCCGATCCCCAGCGCGAGCGTGACGATGACGGTCAGCGCGAGGCCCCTGGCCCCGGCGAGAGCCCGGGCAGCATAGCGGAGGTCTGTCAGGAATGTCATAACGTCTCTATTACTGGTCGATCGAGGAGTCCTTTAATCGACAGCGCTGCCGAAATCGACGACAGCCACCCTACCATGGCGGCCGGCCGGGCGACCCGCCGCGGTATGCTGGACGCGGTGCCTCGTCGAAAAAAACCTCGTCCGGGCCGCATTTTCCTGCTGTCACCCGCCAACTGCTCCGGTCCACGAGCGAAGATGATCCTGTCGGAGCGGGCCGGCTTCGACCTGGCGCAGCGGATCAGGCAGCCGACGGGCGTCGCGATCGGCGAGGCGTTCGCCTTCGTGAGCGGCCTGTACTTCAAGGGCAAGCTCGCCTATGCGCTGACATTCGCGCGGCCGCCGAACCCCGGACTCGATCTGACGGGGAGCGGCGCGCTCGTCATCACCCCGACGGCCGGGCTTCGTCCTGCCGAGACGCGCATTACGATTGATGCACTCCGCACCTTCGGTACCGTTGACATTGCGAGCAACGAGCCGCGCTACCGGAAGCCGCTCGTCCAGAGCGCCAGGGCGCTGTCGGAGGAAATCGGCGACGACTGCGAAGTCGTCCTGCTCGGCAGCATCGCTTCGGCCAAGTACGTGGATGTCCTGACGGAGATCTTCGGTGCACGGCTCCTGTTTCCGTCGGAATTCGTCGGCCGCGGGGACATGAGCCGCGGCGGGCTTCTGCTGCGGTGCGTTCGCGCCGGGCAGGAGCTGGCGTATGTGCCCGTCGAGGGCGCGGTTCGCCACGGCGTCCGTCCGCCGAAGCTGCCGCCGATCCGCGGCATCCTCAAGTATGCGCGTTGAGATCCCGAAATCGGGCGCGTCGACGGTCCGCGTCGGCGGCAAGGACGTGCGCCTGACGAATCTCGAGAAATCGTTCTGGCCCGAGCTCGGCATCACGAAGGGCGATCTGATTCAGTACTACTCGGACGTCGCGCCGCTGCTGCTGCCGCACATCCGCGATCGCGCGATGGTCATGAAGCGCTACCCGCACGGCGCTGCCGGCGATTTCTTCTTCATGAAGCGCGCTCCCTCGCCGCGTCCCGAGTGGATCCGCACGTGCCGCATCCATCACGACTCGGGCAACGTCATCGATTTTCCTGTGATCGACGATCTGCCGGCGCTCCTCTGGGTCATCAATCTCGGGTGCATCGATCTCAATCAGTGGTACGCGCCGTGCGACGACGTCGATCGGCCGGATTACCTGCACTTCGACCTCGATCCGGGCACTGCGACGTGGGAGCAGGTCATCGAGGCGGCCCTCGTCGTCCACGACGCGCTCGACACGCTGAAGATGCCCGCCTACCCCAAGACGACAGGGTCGAAAGGTATTCACGTGTACGTGCCGATCGTGCGCGGGCCGGTGCAGAAGGACGTGTGGACGTTTGCCAAGGCGCTCGCGCAGGAGCTCGCCGCGAGAAACCGGTCGCTCATGACCTCCGAATACAAAGTGGCGAGGCGGCCGAAGGGACGCGTGCTGATCGACTACAACCAGAACGCGTGGGGCCGGACGCTGGCCAGCGTCTATTCGGTTCGCCCGCACGCCCGCGCATGTGTCTCCACGCCGGTGACGTGGGAAGAAATCCGCTCCGGCATCCGGATCGAAGACTTCCGGCTCGACAACGTCCGGAAGCGGTTCGCAAAGACCGGCGACCTTTACAAGCCGTTGCTGGTGAAGAAGGGGCGGGTGAACCTCGGGAAGTTTCTGTAGTGCCGGGTCTGCCGCTCCTCACGCGATCAGCAGCGCAACCGGAAGCGCGCTCAGCACTTGTCCCACGAACAACCAGGCGCTGTCCGTCCCATTCGTCGGATGGACCTGCGCTCCGGTGAAACAGTCCGCGAACGTCAGGCCTGCGAGCGACGGCGGCAGCAGCACGCGCGCCGTGCGCCACCGATCCCCGACCGGCAGTGGATGTTCATCGTCGACGAGTTTCGACGACAGCGTAGGGGCGATGGCGATCGCCGCGCGCCCGTTAGGGTGGATGCGGGCGAACGCGACGAGCCGCGCGGGAACGGGCATGTCCGTGTCGAGCGGCAGGTAGTCACCGTCGAGAAATACTTCGACGAGGTCGCGGCGGGCCCGAAGCCCGGCGGCGGCGACGAGCGTTTTGATGCGGCCGTCCGGCCACCGCGCCAGCACAGCACGGACCGCGTCCGCGCGTTCGCTGGCCGGACGTCCAAGCACCGCGTTGACATCTGCGAGCGCGTCCTGCCGTACCGCGTAATCGACGGGCCGCCGGTTGTCGGGGTCCACGAGATGTAAGTCCCACAGCTCGGTGCCTTGATAGAAATCCGGCACGCCGGGGGAGGCAACCTTCAGCACGACCTGCGCGAGAGAATTTGTCAGCCCTGCGCGTGCGATGCGCCGCTGCACCGGGACGAACGCGGCGAGGAACTCCGTCGACGTGGGGCCGACGAGCACGCGCTCGATGAACGCCGACACGGCCTGCTCGTACGCCTCGTTTGGATTGATCCAGCTCGAATGGACCTTGGCCTCCTTGACGGCCTTCACCATGTAAGCCTTGACGCGATCGACGAACTCCGCGTCGATCGACGTCATCGACGGCGGCCAGACCCCCACGAGAGCCTGGTACAGGCGGTACTCTTCGTTTCGATCCGGCGCAGGCTCGCCGTCGACCAGCGTCCGGCTCTCGCGATTCATGCGCATCCATCGCGCCGCTTCGCGTCCCCACTCCTCGGGCATTTCGGACAACACGTTGAGGCGCGCCCGCACGTCTTCCCCGAGTTTCGTGTCGTGTGTGGCGGTCGCGAGCATCTCGTACGGCCACTCGTGCCGGCGTCGCATGCTCATCTCGTGAAAGTCCGATACCGAACAGCCGAATCGCGACGGATCGCCGCCGACTTCGTTCAGAGAGAGCAGCAGGTTGTACCGGTAGAACGCCGTGTCTTCGAGTCCTTTCGCCTGGAGGGGTCCGGTGTACTGCTGGAACTTCATCGAGAAGCGCAGGCGCTGCGCGTCCTCGGCTGCGTCGGCCGGCGGATAACCGCCGCCGCGCCGATTGCCGGGAACCGCGGCTGCGGGGTCCTCGGCATCACGGGGCAGCATCACCTCCCTGAAGAAATCGAAGATGGTCGGGTCCATGGCTGGATTGCGGCGGCGCGCGCGAACGATCGCCTGCTCGACGACGGCCCGATCCTCCGGCGTCCATCCTTCAGCGGTCACGTACGTGCGATATGCCGGAAAACACGCGACGACCTCGACGATCACGTCCCGCAGGCTGTTCAGAGTGAAGTCACGCGATCGGCGGTTGCTCTCGCTGATCCGATTCAGCATGTCGGCGAGTACGTTCAACTCGCTCGCCATGGACGTGTCCATGATGAGTCGCTTCGTCAGGTAGAGCAGGTCGTCGAAGCTCTCCGTATGGCCGGTCAAACGCTCGTACACGCGGCGCATCAGCCTGGCGTTTGCCGTATCCACGAACACGCCATTCTGCTGATTGAGGTAGTTATAACCGGTCGTCCCGGACACGGCCCACGACTGCGGCAGCCGCTCGCGTCCTGACAGGATTTTTTCGGCGACGACGTACAGCGGACGCGACCCGGAACGCCGACTGATGCCCCAGGCCTGTGCGGCGAGGTCCTGCAGCATTTCGAAGTACCGCTCCGGATCGAACAGGCCGTCGGGATGATCGACACGAACGCCGGTCACGACGCCGTCGCGGAGGAGCTGCGACAGCAGCCCGTGAATCGCGGTGAAGACGTGCGGATCCTCCACGCGCAGGCCGGCCAGCGAGTTGATGTCGAAAAACCGCCGGTAGTTGATCTCGTGCGCGGCCGTCCGCCAGTAGGCCAGCCGGTACGCCTGCTCTTCGAGCAGTTCGTGCAGGGCATCGAAGGACTCCGGTCTCCCGGACACGCCGTTGAACTCGCGCACCTGCGCGTCGATGTGACGCCGGATCGCCTCCGATGCGTCGGTCAGCCTGCACAACCGGTTCCGCGAGATTTCGCTTTCGCGACTGCGCTCGGACACGTGCTCCGGCGCGCTTTCGGTATACGCGGGCATCTTCTGCAGCGCCGTGATGATGCTGAGGAACTCGAGCAGATCGGGATGCGTCGGGCCGAGCTCGCTCGTCAGCGCCGTCAGGCCGGTTCTGTAGACACGAGGCGCCTGCCGCGGATTGAGCGGCAGTTCATGGCCGAAGTACTTGAGGAGCAGCCGGCCCGCTTTGAATTCGAGCTGCAGCTCCCCCCTCTCGAGCACCGAGCCGTACTGGTCCCCGAGGATCGGCAGCAGCAGCTTGCGCCGCAGCTCCCGCTTTGCCGGATCCCAGTCGATATCGAAGAAGGCCGCCGACCTGGCGCTCGGGCCGTTCTCGAGGACATCGCGCCACCACGGATTGGTGGTGGTGCTGATTCCCATGTGATTCGGCACGAAGTCCACGACGTGCTGCAGCCCGCACGATTGCAGCGCCGACGTGAACCGTCGGTGCGCCGGCATGCCGCCGAGTTCCTCGTTGATCTCGTTGTGGTTCGTGACGTCGTAGCCGTGCGTGCTGCCCTTTTCGGCGGCGAAATACGGCGACGTGTACGCAGCGCCGATTCCCAGCTCGCGGAGATACGGCACGATCGCCGCGGCATCGTCCAGGGTGAAGCCGCCGTGAACCTGCAGTCGATACGTGCTCGCAGGAATGAAGCGTGGGTGATCGTTCATCGTGCAGCTGCCGGCATGTCGAGCACCACGGCTCCGGGGCGGCCGAACGCGATCGTGCCCGCCGCCTGATCCACGGCGATTGGCCGCGGGTCGGACGTGAAGGCTGCGTCCTCCGTCGTGAGCACGACGCGGGCCGGACCGATGTCGAGGCGAACCGTGCCCTCGCCCCGAATCCTCGTCACGATGAGCATATCGGATGCGTCACCCCCGGCGGGCCGCCGCACGGCAACCGAGTCGTCGTCCAGTGCCACCGCCGTGCACGACGTGCGATCGGAGGCGCGAAGCGCATGACGGGAGGCGCGGAGGTGCAAGAGCGCGCGATGCAAGGCGAGGCTGCCGGAGTGGACCGGCGCCTGACGTTCCGACCAGTCCAGCCGGCTCGCGTCAAAAGTACTGTCGGCCTGGGGATCTGGAATCGCCTCCATCCGGTCGACCGTCGAGAATCCGGGATGGCCTCGGAATTCGCGCCGGCGCCCTTCGGACACGAGCCGTCCGAGCGACGGTTCGAAATCCGTGAAGAAGAGAAACGGCGTGGACGCGGCCCATTCCTGGCCCATGAAGAGCAGCGGTGTCATCGGCGCCGTCAGCAGGAGCGCGACGACCGCGCGCCAGACCGCGGGATCGACCTCGTGGTGGAGCCGGTCGCCGGTCGCGCGATTTCCGACCTGATCGTGATTCTGAACGCAGATGACGCACCGACGCATCTCGACGTCTGACGGATCTGTTCCGCGCGCCTTCTGCATGTGCCGCGAGAACTGCCCCGTATAGAGCCATCCCTGCGACAACGTGTCGGCGAGTTCCCGCGTCGTGCCGGCGTAGTCGCTGTAGTACCCGTGCGAATCCCCCGCGACCGCGCGCCGGACGACGTGATGGAAGTCGTCCGCCCAGACGCCGTCAAGATCCCACCCGCCGGAACTACGCTCCAGCACCAGCTGCGAATCGTTCCGGACGTCCTCTGCGTACAGCAGCAGCCGTCGATCCGCCGCCTTTCGGACGCATGCCGCCAAGTCCGCGAGGAACGGCCGCGGGCTGCCGTCGACCATCGCGTGAGTCGCGTCCAACCGCAGGCCGTCCGCATGATATTCGCGGATCCAGTGTGTCGCGTTGTCGAGGAGGAAGGCGCGCACCAGCGCCGACCCTTCGTCGTCGAGGTTCACGGCCGGACCCCACGGAGTCTGGTGCTTGCGCGTGAAGAACGCGGGCGCGAACGAGGGCAGATAGGCGCCCTCCGGGCCGAGGTGGTTGTAGACCACGTCCAGGATCACGGCCAGGCCTGCGGCGTGCGCGCGATCGACGAGCGCGCGCAGATCCTCGGGTCGTCCGTAGATGTGCGACGGCGCAAACAGAGACACACCGTCGTACCCCCAATTGCGGCGGCCGGGAAAGTCCGCCACGGGCATCAGCTCGAGGACCGTGACGCCGAGATCCCGCAGATATTCGAAACGCGACGCGACGTCGCGGAACGTACCGTGCCCGGAGAACGTGCCGACGTGCAGTTCGTAAATGACGACGCGGGCCGGGTCGATGCCGGACCACGCCCTGTCGGTCCAGTCGAACGCAGCGGGATCGACGATTTCCGACCAGCCGTGTACGCCGTCAGGCTGAAAGCGGCTGGCGGGATCGGGCCTGGGCTCGCCACCGTCGAGCGCGTATGCGTACTGATCGCCGGCGCGCACATCGTCGAACACGCCCGTCCAGATGCCGTCGGCGTCGCGATCGAGCCTGCGCTCGATCGGCTCGGCTCCGGCGGTTCGTGTGAGCAGGACCAGCGATCGAGCGCCCGGAGCCCACACCTGAAACCGCACGCCGCCAGCGACCGGGACGGCGCCGAAGAACCTCATTCGCGCAGCAGCTCCTTGATGCCCCTTAGAGGAATGCGGACCCAGTCCGGACGGCTGTTCAGCTCGTAATCCAGTTCGTAGAACGCCTTGTCGAGCAGGAACAAATCCAGGAGCGCCGCGCGCTGCACGCGATCGCCCGGCAGGAACGGCGCATCCCCGGCGGTCTCGAAGTATCCCGTGAGAAACGACGCGCTCGTCCACAGCTGCCAGACTGTGGTCCATGGCTCCAGACGCTCCATGTCAGCTGGGCGATTGCCCGCGCGTTCGAACAGCGCGGCGTATGCGGCGTAGCTGAACGATCGGAGCATCCCCGCGACGTCCTTGAGAGGCGATTGCCTCCGCCGCCGGATCTCGATGGGGCGTGCGGGCTCGCCCTCGAAGTCGATGAGGTAGTAGTCGCCTTCGGACCAGAGCACCTGGCCGAGATGGTAGTCGCCGTGAATGCGGATGGCGGCGGTCGTCAATTCGAGCGCGCCGCGTTTTTCCTGGACGTGCCGGAGGATGTCGTCGACGCGGCGGATCAGTGCGCGGGCATCCGCAGCAACCGCGGGTGCGAGCGCGTCGACATTGCGCTCGAGCAGGTCCAGGCTGTGGCGTGCTTCCGCCGCGGCGCCCGACGCGAGCGCATCGATGTCGGCGCGCGTGAACGGCTGCGGGACGAACGCTTCGGACGTCGAGTCCTGCGCGAGCGCAAGGTGCAACTCCGCCGTGCGTCGTCCAAGGACGCGTGCGCTGTCGAAATATGCGCCGGCGACATCGCACATACCGCCAGGAATCGGCGTGCCGATCAAATCGAAGCCGCTCGTTGCGGCCATCCATTCCCGGGCCGGCACACCGCGTCCGTCGGTCTCGTCGAAATACCGCCGCAGCTCGTCGAGCGCGTGCGACCACCCGTCCGCCTGGCTGGGAACGAACTCCTGCAGGACGGCCATGTGCGTCGGACGCTCGGCCGTCTGCTCGTATTCGATGAACGCGGCGACGCGGGGCACCCGCGTGAACGACGTCCGCGTCGTGAGCTGCTCGCCGATCTCGACCTCGGGATTCGGTCCCGGCTCGATCCGCCGGAACAGTTTCGCGATCAGACGATATCCAAAAGCGATCGACGTGTTGCTCTGCTCGCCCGGCATCCGGCGGGCCGGCGGCGAGCCCTTTCGCCGCAGTTTGACGAACGCGGATGTCTGGCGCACGCGGATGAGACCGCGCTTCGTCCGGAGTTCGGCGTCGCGGTCGAACGTGTCCAGCAGCGTCGGGCCGAAGCTCTCGTCCGCCGCGGCATCGACGACGAGCCCTTTTCTTGCGCCCGTGACACGCGCAAGAGCGAGATGGGGGGAACCGTGCGAGACCGCGTCGGCCTGCGCCTCCGTGGCCACGGCAAGCGGTACGAAGTAGCGCTCGCGCGCGCCGTCCACGTATTCGACTTCGACGACGGTCAGGAACAGCGGCTGGTGGCCCCGACGCAGCAGGCCCCAGTCCACGAGACGGGCGGCGCGCAGCGGGCGTGCCTTGCCACCGAACCAGCGTTGCCGCTGCAGGAACGGAATCAGCGCTTCGCGTTCGATCAGCGTCCGTACGTTGCCGTCGAGGAGCGTGTCCCAGGCCACGCCCATGAAGAACGCCGGAAGCGACTCGGTCGGCGTCGAATCGTGGACGTCGGGCGCAAGCCGCGCGGCGATCGGAGCGGGCGTCTGCTGCAGACGGAACCAGTAGAACGCGTACGGTCCGAGCGTGAGGAAATACGGCAGCTCGCCGATGCGCGGAAACTCAGTGAGGCCGAGCATCTCGGTCGGCGTCAGCCCCTTGAACCGCGAGAGGTCGAGCTCGATCGGCTGCACGGATCGCGAGAGATTCGCGATGCACAGGACCAGCTCGCCTTCGTACATCCGGACGTATGGGAGCACCTTGCGGTTCGAGGACGGAAGGAATTCGAGCGTGCCGCGGCCGAATACCTTGAACTGCTTGCGGAGCCCGATCATCCGCTTCATCCAGTTCAACAGCGAGTACGGCGCCCGCTCCTGCGCCTCGACGTTGATCGACTGGTAGCCGTACACGGGATCCATGATGAGCGGCGCGAACAGACGCGCGGGATCCGCGCGCGAGAAGCCCGCGTTCCGGTCGCCGGTCCATTGCATCGGCGTACGCACGCCGTTGCGGTCGCCGAGATAGATGTTGTCGCCCATCCCGATCTCGTCCCCGTAATAGATGACGGGCGTGCCGGGCAGCGAGAACAGCAGCGAGTTCAGCAGTTCGGTCCGGCGGCGGCTGTTCTCCATGAGGGGAGCGAGACGGCGCCGGATGCCCACGTTGATCCGCATCTGCGGATCGGCGGCGTACGACTGGTACATGTAGTCCCGCTCCTCGTCGGTGACCATCTCGAGCGTCAGCTCGTCGTGGTTACGGAGGAACAGGCCCCACTGACAGTTGTCGGGGATCTCCGGCGTCTGTCGGAGGATTTCCGTAATCGGATGGCGATCCTCCTGCCGCAGCGCCATGAACATCCGCGGCATCAGCGGGAAATTGAACGCCATGTGGCACTCGTCGCCGTCGCCGAAATACGGCCGCACGTCGGCAGGCCACTGGTTGGCTTCGGCGATGAGCATCCGGTCGCTGTATCGCTCGTCGAGCGCGCGGCGGATCACCCGCAGAATCTCGTGCGTCTCGTCCAGGTTCTCGCAGATCGTTCCTTCGCGCTCGATGAGGTACGGCACCGCATCGAGGCGGAGCCCGTCGACGCCGCGGTCGAGCCAGAACCGCATCACGTTCAGCACAGATTCGAGGACGTGCGGGTTGTCGAAGTTCAGGTCGGGCTGATGGTGGAAGAACCGGTGCCAGTAATACGCCTTCGCGGTATCGTCCCACGACCAGTTCGACGTCTCCGTGTCGGTGAAGATGATCCGGACGTTCTGATATTTCTGGTTCGTCTCGCTCCAGACGTAGAACGCCCGCTCCGGCGAACCGGCGGGCGCGCGCCTCGCGCGCTGAAACCAGGGATGCTGATCAGAAGTGTGATTGACGACGAGCTCGGTAATGACACGGATTCCGCGCCGGTGCGCTTCGTCCATGAAACGCTCGAAGTCCTGGATGGTTCCGTAGCTCGGGTGGATCCCCTCGTAATCGGCAATGTCGTAACCATCGTCGCGGAGCGGCGACGGATAGAAGGGGAGCAGCCACAACGCGTTCACGCCGAGCGACTGCAGGTAATCGAGCTTGCTCGTCAGGCCGGGGAAATCGCCGATGCCGTCGTTGTTGCTGTCGAAAAAGGCGCGGACGTGGGCTTCGTAGATGACCGCGTCCTTGTACCAGAGAGGATCGCTCATCGATGTCTGTCTGACCCCGCGGGCGGCGCGGAATGCTGGATCGGGAAATCAGGGAACGTCAGGATGTGCGCCACGCGGGATCCCGGATCGAGCCGCACGTAGTTCCACTCGCCGCGCCAGACGTAGCGCTCGCCGGACAACACATCGACCACCTCGATCGGCTGATCGACGGGGAGCAGCCACTGCTCGAGCGGCAGCCGCACCCATCCGTGCCGCATGTTGACGGGATCGAGGGTGACGACCATGAGTACGGGCGCGCCGTGAGGCATCCGTTTGCTGTAACAGATGATGGAGGCGTTGTCGGTCTCGTGGAACTCGAGACCGCGGTCGAACTGAAGCGCGCACTCAGATCGACGGATCCCGTTCACCCGGGCGATGAGCTCGGCCAGGCTGCCGGGTTCCCCGAATGCGCGCACGCGAATCTGATACTTCTCGGAATCGAGGTACTCCTCGCTGCCGGGGCGGACCGGCACGTTCTCGCACAGCTCGAAGCCGCTGTAGATCCCGTAGCTCGCGCCGAGCGTTGCGGCGAGCACGAGCCGGATCTCGAATGCCGGCCGGCCGCCGCGCTGCAGGAACTCGTGAAGGATGTCGGGCGTATTCGCGAACAGGTTCGGCCGCATGTACTCGACGACGTCGGTACTTGTGAGCTCGGTGAAGTAGTCGGAGAGTTCCTCTTTCGTGTTGCGCCAGGTGAAATAGGAGTACGACTGCGTGAAACCGATCTTCGCGAGATAGCGCATGATCTTCGGCCGCGTGAATGCCTCGGCCAGGAAGATCGTGTCCGGGTGCCGCGACTGCAGATCGCCGATGACCCACTGCCAGAAGCGGAACGGCTTGGTGTGCGGATTGTCGACGCGGAAAATCTTCACCCCGCGCGCGATCCAGAACTCGAACACGTCGCGCAGCTCCCGCCAGAGCGCGGCGGCATCGTCCGATTCGAAGTCGAATGGATAGATGTCCTGATATTTCTTCGGCGGGTTTTCGGCGTACTTGATCGTCCCGTCAGGCCGGTGGCGGAACCAGGACGGGTGTTCGGTCACGTAGGGGTGATCGGGCGACGCCTGGAACGCGATGTCGAGCGCGATTTCCAGGCCTTCGCGCTCCGCCGACGCGCGGAAGCGATCGAAATCCTCGAGCGTTCCGAGCCCGGGCTCTACGGCCATGTGGCCGCCTTCCCGCGATCCGATCGCCCATGGACTACCGGGATCGCCGGGCACCGACTCCAGAGCGTTATTGCGGCCTTTCCTGAAGCTCTGCCCGATCGGATGGATCGGCGGAAGATACAGCACGTTGAACCCCATCGACCGAACGTAAGGGAGTCGCGCCGCCGCCTCGTCGAACGTCGCGCTGCGAGTCGGGTCGGTGCCCGCCGATCGCGGAAACATCTCATACCAGGCGCCGAAGCGCGCGCGAACGCGATCGACGTGAACGCGCAGGGTCCGCTGGTACCGTGTGGCGCGGCTGCGATCGGCATGGCGCGCCATGGCCGCTCGCAGCGGGTCGGCGAGCCCCGCCTCGACACGCGCTCCCTGACTGTTCGACGTCACGCGCAGCGCCTGCGCGGCGGTCCGAAGCGTCGCTGCGTCGTCGCCATGCGCGCGCTCCGACGCGTCCGAGACGATCGCCGCGCCTTCGAGCAACTCGTTGGTCACGTCCTGGCCGGCGCCGACTTTCTTCGATAGATCGGCCCGCCAGGTTTCGAACCGATCGACCCATCCCTCGATGGTGTATTCGCAGCCACACGAATCCGGCACCGTGAATTGCGCGCTCCAGCGATCGTTCGTCAGCGGCGCCATCGGCACGTCGGACCACGAGTCGTCCATTTCCCTGCGCCAGAGAAGCCGCGCGACGACGACATCGTGCCCGTCCGCGTACACGTCGGCCTCGACGATGACGTCCTCGCCGGGAGTACGTTTGATCGGGAACTGACCCTCGTCGATTTCCGGGGTGACGTGTTCGATTACCACGCGTCGAAGGAGCGCGGGGTCGAGCGACGTGTCTGTCACCGATTCACCAACTCACCCATTCCCTTACACCACGCCCTGCGGGCCCCAGTCGGCGGCACGCCGGAGATCGTCGCGGCGGTTGTTCAGTTCGAGGACCGCCACTGACCGCGGCTGCAGATCATAGCGGTCGCCCGCCTTCAGCCTCTTCGGCTGCGCCCATGGGTCCGCCGAGTCGATCAGCGTTTCCCAGCGCTCGACCGGCGATGTGGCCGGCAGCACGAACGACACAGGTTCGGTGCCGGCGTTCAGCATCAACAGGACGGTGTCGCCTGTGATCCGCTGGCCGCGTTCGTTGACTTCCTGGATGGCGTCGCCGTTCAACCGGACTCCGAGCGCGCGGACGTCAGGGGAGTTCCACATCTCGTCGGTCATCTCCGCGCCTGCCGGATCGAGCCACGCGATGTCGGCGACTTCCGCGCCGCGAATGCGGCGTCCCTGGAAAAACTTGCGGCGTCGCAGCACCGGGTGGCTCTTCCAGAGCCGGACGAGGCGCCGGGTGAACTGCAGCAGGTCGCGCTGTTCCGGCGTCAGCAGCCAGGATGTCCAGCTGATTTCGTTGTCCTGACAGTACGCGTTGTTGTTGCCGCGCTGCGAGCGACAGAGTTCGTCGCCGCCGCTGATCATTGGTACCCCCACCGAGAACAGCAGCGTCGTCATGAGGTTCCGCCGCTGCCGCGCCCGCAGTTCGAGTATCCGACGATCGTCGGTCGGGCCTTCCACTCCACAGTTCCAACTGAGGTTGTGATTCTCGCCGTCCGCGTTGTTCTCGCCGTTCGCCTCGTTGTGCTTCTCGTTGTAGCTCACGAGATCGGCGAGCGTGAATCCGTCGTGGGCGGTGATGAAGTTGATGCTCGCGTATGGACGACGGCCGCTCTGTTCGTACAGATCGCTGCTGCCCGACAGGCGCGTCGCGAGTTCCGACACGACGCCGCCGTCCCCGCGCCAGAAACGGCGGACGGTATCGCGGTACTTCCCATTCCACTCCGTCCATTTCGTCGGGAAGTTGCCCACCTGATAGCCGCCCTCGCCGAGATCCCACGGTTCGGCGATGAGCTTTACCTGCGACAGGATCGGGTCCTGATGAATGATGTCAAAGAACGCGCCGAGCTTGTCTACGGCATGCAACTCACGAGCCAGTGCGCTCGCCAGATCGAACCGGAAACCATCGACGTGCATTTCCGTGACCCAGTACCGCAGGCTGTCCATGATCAACTGCAGCACGCGTGGGCTCCGCATGTTGAGCGTGTTGCCCGTACCCGTGAAGTCTTCGTAGAAGCGTGGCGCGTTCGGCTGCAGCCGGTAGTACGACGTGTTGTCGATCCCGCGGAGCGAGAGCGTCGGTCCGAGGTGATTGCCTTCGGCGGTGTGGTTGTAGACGACGTCGAGGATCACTTCCAGGTTCGCGGCGTGCAGCGCGCGGACCATCATCTTGAATTCCCGCACCGCTTCGAGCGGCGATCCCTGCGACGCATAGCGGATGTCGGGCGCGAAGTACGACAGCGTGTTGTAGCCCCAGTAGTTTTTCAGCCCGCGCTGGACGAGATGCCACTCGTCCGTGTGATGGTGGACCGGCATCAGCTCGACCGCGGTGACGCCAAGTGACGTGAGGTGCGTGATCGCGGGTTCCGACGCGAGCCCGAGATACGTGCCGCGCAGCGCTTCCGGCACGTCCTGATGCAGCTGCGTGAAGCCTTTGACGTGCAGCTCGTAGATGAGCGTCTCGTGCCACGGCACGCGGAGTGGACGGTCATTCCCCCACGTGAATGCCGTGTCGACCACGGCAGCCAGCGGCGCGTACGGGGCGCTGTCGCGTTCGTCGACCGCCGTATCGTTCTGGCCCATGCGAAAGCCGAACAGTGAATCGTTCCACCGGACCGTTCGACCGACGACCTTCGCGTACGGATCCATGACGACCTTGTTGGGATTGAAGCGCTGACCGTTGTCGGGGTCGTATGGACCGTGGACACGGTAGCCATACAGCTGTCCTGGCCGAACATCGGGTAGATATCCGTGCCAGACCATGTCGGTCTGCTCGGTCAGCGGAATCGTCAGCGACTCTGATTCGGCGTCCGCGGAATCGAACAGGCAGAGTTCGACGCGGGTTGCATGCTCCGAGAAGATCGCGAAGTTGACTCCGACGCCGTCCCATGTGGCGCCGAGCGGATAGGGCGCGCCCGGCCATACTCGCATCGCGCGATTCGGCACAGTGGAATTATTGTCCATCGACGGGTCCAGCGCCGTACATGGCGCGCGCGTTGCTCCACCGGAGGGAAAGGAGATGGCATGGACAACAGCACCGCTGTTTCGACGCTCAACAATTTGATCCAGACCTGCCACGATGGCCAGAACGGGTTCAAGACGGCGGCGGAATCCGTCAAGGACATCCACGTGAAGGGCCTGTTCGAACGGTTCTCGCGGCAGCGCGCGGAAATGGCGCGCGAGCTGGAGACGGAGGTCCGGAAGCTCGGAGGCACGCCGTCGACGAGCGGCAGCGTCTCAGGCACGCTCCATCACGGATGGATGAACATCAAGTCGATCGTGACCGGCGGCGACGACTCCGCAATCATCGCGGAAGCGGAACGCGGGGAAGACGCCGCGAAGGACGCGTTCGCAACCGCGCTGAAAGAAGCGCTCCCGGCCGGCGCACGGGAGCTGATCGAACAGCAGGCGGCGATCGTCAAAGCCGCGCACGACGAGGTACGCGCGCTCGATAAAACGCACGCGCACTGAAATCGCAAGGTACCAGTCTCCAGTTCCAGGGCCGGAACTGGAGACTGGAAACCAGAGACCGGCAACTCGAAGGTTTCTTTATTCTCCGAGCAGTTCGCCAACCGGCTGCAGATCATCGATGTGATCGCAGACCGCCTTCAGCATCATCAGCATCGGGACTGCGAGAACGGCGCCCCAGATCCCCCAGATCCAGCTCCAGAACAGCAGCCCCACGAACACGGCGACGGGGTTCATCCGGGCCGCGCGACTCATCAACGCGGGCGTCAGCAGGAATCCCTCGAGGCTCGTAATGACGAACGCGGCTCCGCAGACGAGCAGCGTTTGGCTGACGCTGTCGAACTGCAGGAACGCGACGGTGCCCAGCCCGCCGGTGACGATGACCGGCCCCATGTAGGGAATCGAGTTGAAGATGCCCGCGAGCAGCCCCCAGATCACGAATTGATTGAGTCCCAGGTACCACAGCGCCGCCATCGTCGCGACGCCGACGATCGCGCTCGTCATGACCTGGACGCGGATGAAGCTTTCGATCTGCGTGTTGATGTCGTCGAGGATCTGCACGGTCAGCTTCTTCTGCCAGAGGTGCGGTCCCGCGATCTTCACGAGTTTCTTCTTGTAGAGATTTCCCGACGAGAGGAAGAAATACACGAGGAAGAGGATCACGACGGCCTGACCGATGCCGCCGATGAGGCCCATGCCGCCCCAATACAGATAGTTGCTGACGTTGACCGCCGGGTTGACGACCTGCACCTTCTGAACATTCGGGCCCGTTGACGGCGCCTGGGCCTGATCCGACGCCGCGTTGGCGGTCTTCTGCAGTTCGTTCGCGGCACGCTGGACGGCCTCGATTGCGCCCCCCTGTTTTGCCCGATGCGCCTGCATCCGCTCGCGAACGCGTGCAGCCGCCTGCGGCACCTGCGACACGATCTCCATCGTCTGACCGGTCAGCGCCCAGGTGCCGAGACCGACCCCGCCGACGACGACCAGAATGACGATGGCGGAGCCGACGGGGCGCGGCAGCTTCATCCGCGAGAGCGCTGTGACGGGAGGTTCCAATGCATACGCAATCAGGATTCCCAGGACAACCGGAATCAGAATTGGCTGCGCGTAGTTGAGCGCAAACACCCCCGCCAGCGACCCGATTACGGTCAGCGCCACATTGCGGACGCCGACAGGCATTGAAATGACGACGGGTGCGGGCTCGCCCGGAGCGCCAGGTGTGGGCTCCAACGGTTCCTGCGCGGGTTCGACGCCTTCTCGTGTCGACGCGGTGACACCCCGCGTCGCCGTGGGCTGGGGATCCTCGGCCATACAATTTGTTCATGGGCTGCAAACTTAAGGCCGAGGTTTAGTGGACGTCTCGGATTTCGATTTCCATCTTCCGCCTGAGCTTGTGGCGCAGACTGCCGTCGAACGCGGAAAGTCCCGTTTACTGGTGCTCAATCGAGAAAGCGGGGCGACCGCGCACCGGCGGATTCGCGACCTGCCCGATTATCTGCGGCCGGGCGACCTGATGGTCGCGAACGATACACGTGTGTTCCCCGCGCGCCTGATCGGTCGTCGAGTGCCGTCCGGCGGCGCGGTGGAGTGCCTGCTGCTGTCGAAGATCGACGCCGACCCGGCGTCGTCGTCCGAGACGTGGGACGCGTTGATGCACCCTGGACAGAAGCTGAAACCCGGCGCACGGGTGCGGTTTGAAGGCAGCGGCGGCATTCTGGAGGGGGAGGTGCTGGAACGGCTGTTCTACGGACGGCGCCGGATCCGTCTAGCGGCAGCGTCCGGCACCGTCGCGGAGGTCGTGGATGCGATTGGTCATATTCCGTTGCCGCCATACATCCATCGCGATGACACGGAGGACGATCGCGCGCGGTACCAGACAGTGTTTGCGCGCGCGCGCGGGTCCGTTGCCGCGCCGACCGCAGGTCTGCACTTTGACGACTCCCTCCTCGCGGCAGTGGCCGAGCGCGGCGTCGGGCGGACGACGGTGACTCTTCACGTCGGCTACGGCACGTTCAAGCCCGTTCGCGCCGCTCGAGTCGAGCGCCACGAAGTCGATGCCGAACGGTTCGAGATCAGCGAAGACGCCGCTCGCGCGGTCAACCGTGCGTTGGACGAATGTCGCCGCATCGTCGCCGTGGGGACGACGACGACGCGTGCGCTGGAGCAGGCTGCCCTCGACGGGAATGGACGCGTCAGTGCGGGCGCGGGCGTCGCGGCGATCTTCATCTATCCGGGATTCGAGTTCCGGACCGTCGGCGCGCTGCTCACGAACTTTCACCTGCCGAAGTCGTCGCTGCTGATGCTGGTGAGCGCGTTCGCGGGCCGCGAGCGCGTGCTCGCCGCGTACCGTGAGGCCGTTGCCGAGCGGTACCGTTTCTACAGCTACGGCGACGCCATGCTGATCGTGTAGCTGCCCCTCGGCGTTGGACGAAGCCGAAAGTGCTAGCATTCCGCCGTGAAATTTCAGTATGAGGATTTCGATCTCTCCGGTGTCCGCACGTATCCGCTGGCGTCGCGCAAGAGCAAGGCCCGCACGGAGGACTTCGCGAGACCGCTTGCCGCAGGTGCGACCGTCGCGCAGTTCGTGGACGCGCTGCCGTCGATCCTCGCTGGATCCGACTTCAAAGCCGTCGTTGGCGCGCTGCGCGGCGCGCACGCAGGCGATCGCGGAATCGTCTGGGGACTTGGCGCGCACGTTCTGAAGACGGGGCTTTCCCCGGTGCTCATCGACCTGATGGAGCGGGGATATGTGTCCGCAGTCGCGCTAAACGGCGCGGGCGTGATTCACGACTTCGAGCTGGCCCTGTCAGGCGCCACGTCTGAAGACGTGGATGAAGCGCTGGGGCCCGGCCGATTCGGCATGGCGGAGGAGACCGCGACGCTGCTCAACGGCGCGATCAACGACGGCGTTCGCGACGGGCTCGGCCTCGGGCAGTCGGTCGCGGCGGCGCTGCTGCGGATGCGGCCGCCGCACGCGGACGTGAGCCTCATCGCCGCGGCCGCCAGGCTCGCGATTCCGGTGACGGTCCACGTCGCCGTCGGCACCGACATCATTCATATGCATCCGGCTGCGTCAGGTGCGGCGCTCGGCGAAGGCAGCCTGAGGGACTTCCGTTATTTCACCTCGATCGTATCGCGCCTGGAACACGGCGTTTATCTCAACTGCGGGTCGGCCGTGGTGCTTCCCGAAGTCTTCCTCAAGGCCGTCGCGCTCGCGCGCAACCACGGTCGCTCGCTCGAGGGACTGACGACCGTGAACATCGACTTCATGAGGATGTACCGGCCGCAGACGAATGTGGTCTCGCGGCCCGTGGCCGGCATCGGCGCCGGGTATGCGCTCGTCGGCCACCACGAGATCCTGATCCCGTTGCTGGCCGCCTCGCTCGAGTAGCCCCGAACCGCAGAACCTCGGTGTTATACTCGGAGGTTCCTGCCGGTGTAGCTCAGTTGGTTAGAGCACGCGGCTCATATCCGCGGCGTCCGGGGTTCAAGTCCCTGCACCGGCACCACCTTTCGATACGTGCCATTGGTGAGTCGGTGTAATCGACTCACCAATGCACGAATCCAGCACGTGCCAGTGGCCAGCCTCGCCGTTCGCGTAATCGATGCGATTCAGCGTCAACACCTGGCGCCTTCCGGCGCTCGTGTGCTGGTGGCCGTGTCCGGAGGTGCAGATTCGATCGCGCTGCTGCATCTGTTGCATTCGCTGCGCGCAACCGGCGTGCTGGTGCTCGCGGGCAGCGCCCATCTGAATCATCAGCTGCGCGGACGTGATTCCGACGAAGACGAGGCTTTCTGTCGAGCCGTGAGTGCGGAGCTGGGCGTTCCGTTCCTCAGCGAGGCGGCCGACGTCGCGACGCGCGCCCGAGAGGAGAAGCGCTCGATCGAGGACGCCGCGCGGCGCGCGCGCTACGCATTTCTCGAACGCGCAGCCGACACGCTTGGCGCCGACGTGATTGCGACGGCGCACACGCGCGAGGATCAGGCGGAGACGTTTCTCCTCCGCATGCTGCGCGGCGCCGGCTCTCGGGGGCTGGGCGGCATTCGTCCCCGCACGGGACGGGTCATCCGCCCCCTGCTCGGAATCACGCGCGACGAGCTGCGGGCATTTCTGGCGGAGAGCGGAGTCGCGTTCAGGGAAGACGCGACGAACTCGGACGTGCGGATTCCTCGCAATCGCATCAGGCACGAACTGCTTCCGCTGCTGGAATCGCAGTTCTGCCGCGGGATCGTCGACGTGCTGGCGCGGGCGGCCGAGCTCGCCCGACGTGACGAAGATTTTCTGACTCGACAGGCAATCGATCTGGCCCGACGGATCGTCTTATCTGAAAACGACAGCGAAACGAGGCTGGCCGCTGTCCCGATGGCCGCGGCGCATCCGGCGCTCGGCTCCCGTGTTGCGCTTGCCGCGTTGGAGCGATACGCGGGCCGCCGCGCGATCGGATCCGGTCATGTCGAGCGGCTGCTGGAACTGGCGGCTCGAACGTCGGATGGGGCGCTGTCGCTGCCGGGCCAGGACGCGGTGCGCATGGGCCACGAGATTGTCCTGCGTCCGGCGAAACGGCAAAGGACGGCGGCGAACCCTTTTGCGTTTCCGTTGTCTATTCCAGGTGAGGTCCGGAGCGGCGACTGGGCGATTGCAGCCATCGAGTTGTCTCAGGCCGACCGGCAGCGGCCTCGGTGGCTGGGTCGGGGCAGTGAAGTGGGCATCGCCGCGGGATCCCTGGCGCTGCCCCTGGTGGTCCGGAACCGCCGCCCGGGGGACCGGCTCCGCCCGCTCGGCGCCCCGGGACGACGCAAATTGCAGGATTTTCTCGTAGATCGGAAAGTACCGCGCGCCCACAGGGAAGCGCTTCCCCTGGTGGTCGACGGCCGGGGACGGATCGTCTGGGTTCCCGGTCACACCGTGGCCGAGGAGTTCAGGGTCCGTGACTCTTCGCAGGCCGTGATACTCTTTACAGTGAGGCGTTTAGGCGCTTTCGGCGAATAGCGCCCCAGGAGGCCCAGGTTGAACTCGACCCTGAAAAGCTTGCTGTTCTGGATGGTCCTGATCGTGGTCGGGGTCCTGATCTGGAACTTCTCGACCACTTTCCAGCGCAGTGAAGCGGCGATGCCGTTCTCCATGTTCCTCAAGCACGTGGACAACGGCGAGGTCGTGTCGGTCGTCATGACCGGCAACGAACTCACGGGGGTGCTCTCCACGACCACCAACGGCGAGGGGAACACGAAATTCCGGACTTACGCCCCGCCGCAGTATGAAGGCCTCGCCAACAAGCTGAGCGACAAGGGCGTGCAAATCACGGCAAAACCCGAAGCGACGAGCCCGTGGGCGACCTTGTTGTACACGTGGGCCCCTATTCTGCTGATGATCGGGTTCTGGCTCTTCATCATGCGGCAGATGCAGAGCGGCGGCAACAAAGCGCTGTCGTTCGGCAAGAGCCGCGCGAAGCTCTCGTCGTCGTCTCAGAAGAAGGTCACGTTCAAGGACGTCTCCGGCGTGGACGAGGCGAAGGAGGAGCTGCAGGAGATCATCGAGTTCCTCAAGGAGCCGCAGAAGTTCCAGAAGCTGGGCGGCCGGATTCCGAAGGGTGTCCTGTTGATGGGACCTCCGGGAACGGGCAAGACGCTGCTCGCGCGCGCGGTCGCGGGCGAGGCCAACGTTCCGTTCTTCTCGATCAGCGGGTCTGATTTCGTCGAGATGTTCGTCGGCGTCGGCGCCTCGCGCGTCCGGGATCTCTTCGAACAGGGCAAGAAGAACGCGCCGTGCATCGTCTTCATCGACGAGATCGACGCGGTCGGCCGACATCGCGGCGCCGGCCTCGGCGGCGGCCACGACGAACGCGAGCAGACGCTCAACCAGCTGCTGGTCGAGATGGACGGATTCGAGTCGAACGAAGGCGTCATCCTCGTTGCGGCGACGAACCGGCCCGACGTGCTCGATCCCGCCCTGCTGCGCCCCGGCCGCTTCGATCGCCGTATCGTCGTCAACCGCCCCGACGTGAAGGGACGCGAAGGCATTCTCGCCGTCCACACGAAGAAGATTCCGCTGGCCGACGACGTGAACATCCACGTCCTGGCGCGCGGCACGTCCGGCTTCTCGGGAGCCGACCTTGCGAATCTGGTGAACGAAGCGGCGCTCAATGCGGCGCGCTACAACCAGAAGGTCGTCCGCATGCACGATTTCGAGTTCGCGAAGGACAAGGTCCTCATGGGCTCGGAGCGGCGGTCGATGATCATCTCCGAAGAGGAGAAGAAGGTCACGGCGATTCACGAGGCGGGGCACGCCTTGCTGGCCGTGGTGCTGCCCAACGCCGACCCGGTGCACAAGGTCACGATCATTCCACGCGGGATGGCGCTCGGCGTCACGATGCAGCTGCCGGAAGGCGACAAGCACAATTACACCCGCGACTATCTGAACGACCAGATCGCGATTCTGCTCGGCGGCCGGCTCGCGGAGGAGTTGACCAACGGCGGCATGACGACCGGCGCGGGCAACGATCTCGAGCGTTCCACTGAAGTCGCGCGCAAGATGGTGTGCGAGTGGGGGATGAGCGACGCCATGGGTCCGCTCACCTTCGGCAAGAAGGAAGAGCAGATCTTTCTCGGCCGCGAGATCGCGCAGCACCAGGACTACAGCGAGGACACGGCGATCCGGATCGATCAGGAGATCAAGAAGATCGTGACGAACAACTACCACAAGGCGAAGCAGCTGCTCGAGGAGCATCGGACGGCGCTCCAGCAAATCGCCGACGCGCTCCTCGCGCGCGAAGTGCTCGACGCGGATCAGGTCCGCCGCATCGTCGCCGGGCTGCCGCTCGACGAGCCGCGGCCGACGACTGCGGCTGCGGTGCCGACGCCGGACGACGCCGCCCGGAAGGCTGCGAAGGATCGTCCGTCGATGGTCCCGCCGATTCCGCCGCGTCCGCTCACCCAGGAATAGACCCGATTGGTGGATTGGTGAACCGGTGGATTCACCGATTCACCAATTCACGCACTCACCAATTGTTCCCGCGCCCTCGCTATGTGGTGCCGCTCCCGGGCAGGGAACCTCTCCAGCTGGGTGCGCGTACGCTCGTCATGGGCGTACTCAACATCACGCCGGACTCGTTCGCAGACGGGGGGCGGCATTTCAACGCGGGGCGCGCTGTCGACGCCGGTCTGGCGATGGTCGACGCGGGCGTCGATCTGATCGACGTCGGCGGCGAGTCCACGCGCCCGGGAGCCGATCCACTGCCGGCGGACGAGGAGCTCCGACGGGTCCTGCCGGTGATCGAGGGGCTGGCCGGCCGTGTGGGCGTACCGATTTCGATCGATACCTACAAAGCCTCCGTGGCGCGCACGGCCCTGGCCGCCGGCGCCTCCATCGTGAACGACATCAGCGGACTGTCCTACGAGCCGGAGCTGGCGGCGATCGCGGCCGAGACGCGTGCTGCGCTGGTGCTGATGCATACGCGCGGGCGCTCGAAGGACATGTACTCGCTCGCCCGGTACGACGACGTCGCACGCGAAATCGCATCGGAACTCAGGAAGGCGATCGATCGCGCGACCTCCGCCGGCGTCAGCCGCGACGCAATCATCGTGGATCCCGGCCTCGGGTTCGCGAAGAAAGCCGAACACAGTTACGCCGCGCTCGCGGCCATCGGCCAGATCTCCGACTGGCTCGAGCGTCCGATCCTGTCAGGGCCGTCGCGCAAATCCTTCCTGACCGCGGCGACCGGCGATCGGGTGCCTGATGCGCGCGAGTGGGCGACTGCCGCCGCCGTCACGGCGAGCGTCCTCTTCGGCGCGCACATCGTGCGCGTCCACGGTGTGGCGGCGATGATGGACGTCGTCAGGGTGGCGGATCGCATCCGCGCCTCGATGTCCTGAGAGCGTCCTGCTGTTTCGCCCGGTCCGCAGGAAGAGCTTGACCGCCGCGAAAGGCATAGGTAAGCTATGCCTACCTCGCTTATGTCTGAATCCGGCGTTCCCCCCGGCACCCTTGTCATGCTGGTGTTGCGCGTCCTGAAGGCCGCCCCGCTGCACGGGTACGCGATTGCGCAGCGGATTCATCTTCTGACCGACAACGTCCTGCAGGTGGAGGAGGGCTCGTTATATCCGGCTCTCCAGAAAATCCTGCTCAAGGGATGGGCGAGGGCGCGCTGGGGCACGTCCGAGACGAATCGCCGCGTACGGTTCTATGAACTCACGCCGGCGGGTCGAGCGCAGCTCGCCAGCGAGATGCACGATTACGAGCGCGTCAACGCCGCCATCCGCGCCGTGCTCAAATCCGCGTAGCAGGACACAACATGGGAGAGCTTTGGCGCCGGTTCTGGTATCTGCTGAATCGCTCACGATTCGAGCGGGAGCTTCGGGAAGAGATGGCATCCCACGTGGCCATGAAAGGCGATGCGGGACCTCGCTTCGGCAACACGCTTCGCCTCCGTGAAGAAGCCGCAGACGTCTGGGGCTGGGCATGGCTGGACCGGTTCACGCAGGATCTTCGCTTCGGTGCGCGGTTGCTGGTCCGGGATCCGCTGTTCACCCTGACCGCGGCGCTCGTTCTCGCGCTCGGACTTGGCATCAACCTGGCGGCATTCGAGGTGCTCGACACCGTCGCGTTTCGCTGGCTTCCGATCCCCGCGCCCGAAACGCTGGTGAAGATCGAGAACGCGCATCCTCGCGGCAGGAGCACGTCGTTCTCGTATCCGGCGTTCGACTATTACCGCGCCAACGGGTCTCCATTTGCCGCTGTCTTCGGCCTCGTCTACGGCGAGGTGACGATCGACCGGGACGACGAGCGCCACGTCGATGCCGAATTCGTGAGCGGCAACTACTTCGTGGATCTCGGCGCGCGCCCGCTGGCCGGCCGGCTGTTGACGCCGGATGACGACCGTCCGGGCGCGTCGCCGGTCGCGGTGTTGTCCGAACGATTCTGGCGCTCGCGGTTCGGCGGCGATCCGTCGGTCGTGGGGCGTTCCCTGGCGGTGAACAGTCGGCCCGTTACCGTGATTGGCATCGTGCCGGGCACGTTCGTCGGGCTTCACGATGATTCCGCGAGACTCTGGATGCCCGTCTCGCAGCATCCTGCCGCATTTCCCGGCAGCGCGCTCCTCGAGGACGCAAACGACAAAGGGGCGGTTCGCGTCTACGCGAGGCTCAGGACCGGGACGACGATCGCGCAGGCGGAGGCCGCGGTCGCACCGCTGCCCCGTGCGCTGCACGCCGCGCGGCCGGAGGCTGCGAACGACGACGAGTGGCTGGATCTCCTGCCGGCCGGTCATTACCTGGCGCTCGATCAAGCAAGCGCCGCCGGCGTCGCGCTCGTGTTCGCGCTCGTGCTGCTCGTCCTGGTGACGGCGTGCATGAACCTCGGGCTGCTCGTCCTCTCGCGCGCGTTGCTGCGCGATCGCGAGTTCTCCATCCGCCTGTCGGTCGGCGCGAGCCGTCAGCGGATTCTGCGGCAGCTCCTGACCGAGTATCTGCTGCTGGCGGCGATCGGCGCCGCAGCCGCCTGCCTCGTGGCATCCCTCACGACGCGGATCGTGGCGGCGGTCACGGAGATGCCGCGCGGCCTCGTCCCGCATTTTTCAGCGCGTTCGGCAGCCGCAATCGTCTGTCTGGCGCTCCTGTCGTGCGTCCTGTTTGGTGTGACGCCGGCGATCCAGGCGGTTGGGCCCGCATCGGCACGTCGTCCGCGCGCGCGCGGGATTCTGATCGGCGTGCAGGTCGCCGCGGCGAGCGTCCTCCTCATCGTTTCGGCCCTGACCGTGCGGGGAATTACGCATGTCGTTCGCGCGCCGCTTGGGTTCGAGTATCGCCGGATGCTGACCGTCGATCCGAACCTGGCGAGCCACGGCGTCGATTCCGCTCGGGCCGATGCGTATTGGCGGGAACTCGCCGCGCGGCTGCGAGCGCTGCCGGGCGTGGTCGACACGGCTGTGACGACGCTCCCGCCCTTCGGTAACCGCCTCAGCATCAACGCGGAACAGACGGTCTTTTACGGGGTGACGCCGTCGTATTTTGGGGCGATGGGGATCCCGCTGCAGCGAGGCCGTCTCTTCGCGCCGCACGAGCCAAAGGTCGCGATCGTGAGCGAATCGCTGGCCAGACGCCATTGGCCAGGCGGCGATCCGCTGGGGCAGGCTTATCACGATGCGACGGTCGTGGGTGTCGCCGGCGACGCACGGTCGGTCCGGATCGGCGATGCCTCGGCGTCGGAGTGCTATCTGCCGATCGCGGACGACGAACTCGCGCAATCCGTCATGGTCGTGCGGATTGCGGGCGATCCCGCGCTGGCCGCTCGCGCCGTCATGCGAACCGCGCGCGATCTGGATCCGCGGCTGTCGCCCGCCGTCGTCGTCCTGCCCGATGCGCTGGATCGCCGGTTGGACAGCGCCAGGCAGTTCACCGCGCTCGCAGCGGTACTCGGCACGTGCGCGTTGCTCCTGGCCGTGATCGGGCTGGCCGGCATGGTCGCCTTCACCCTTTCACAGCGGATCAGGGAGTTCGGCATCCGCCTCGCGCTTGGCGCGGCACCGCGTCACGTGGCCCGCGCGATCGCGTCGCAGTTCATGCCGCCCGTCGTCTTGGGTGCTTCCGCCGGGAGCGTGCTCGCCGCTGGCATCGGCGCCATTTTGTCCAGCGAACTGTTTGGAATCAGCGGCCTCGATCCCATCGCGCACGCGGGCGCGCTGCTGCTGTTTGCGGTCGTGACGGGTGCGGCGCTCATTCCCTCGGTTCGCCGCGCCTTGCGCGTGGACCCTGCGGCGACGCTTCGGCACGAGTGAACCGGCTCGCCGATCGCGCGCCGGGAGGAACGTTTGAACGCGTTCGCAGTCTCCAGATCGCGCCACCGGATGCGCCGGAGCACCAGCAGGCCCTGGAGTCGCTCTCGTACGTGAAATGAGGAAACGCAGGGTGCCGGCTGGCGGACCGGCCATGGCTGGCGGCAACCGGCCGTGACCGTCGCGCACCTGTAATAAGCTACCTGCCCAGTGTCCGAATTCCTCACCAACGCGCTGCGCCGCCCGCCCATCGGGTGGTGGGACGTGCTCGACATCGCCATCGTCTCGCTCCTCATCTATGAGTTCCTGAAGCTCATTCGAGGCACGCGTGCCGTCCAGATGGCGGTCGGATCGCTTCTGGTGATCCTCCTCTTCTATCTGTCCCAGCTCGCGCCGCTGCAGACGCTCAACTGGTTGATCCGCAACGTCCTCGTCTATCTCGCCTTTGCCGCGATCGTCATTTTCCAGTCGGATATCCGCCGCGCACTCGCACATTTCGGCCAGGCGCCCTTCTTCCGGTACTTCAACCGGCAGGAAGCCGCGAACGAGACGATCGAGGAGGTGGTCGTCGCGGCGACGATGCTGTCGCAGCAGCGGATTGGCGCGATTGTCGCGATCGAACGGGAAATCGGACTGAGGAATTACATCGAGAGCGGCATTCCGCTCGACGCGACACTGACCTACGACCTGCTCGTGACGATCTTCCGTCCGGGCTCGCCGCTGCACGATGGAGCGGTGATTCTCCAGGAAGGGCGGGTTGCGGCGGCGGCGTGCTTTCTTCCGCTGACGGTCAATCCGCGGTTGAGCCGCGATCTGGGCACGCGCCACCGCGCGGCGATTGGATTGACTGAAGAAAGCGATGCGGCCGCCGTCATCGTCTCGGAGGAATCCGGGCAGATCTCGGTCGCGCTCGACGGCGAGATCGAACGAGGCCTGTCGCCTGATGCGCTGCGCCTCCGACTCAGGAATCTGGTGCAGCAGCGGCGTGGGACCCGCGCGCGCGCGGCGTACGGAGCGTAATGCGCTATCACCCGTTCGGGCATCTCGGCCTCAAGGTGCTGTCGCTCGCCCTCGCAACCGTGCTGTGGCTCACCGTCGCCGGCGAGCACGTGGTCGAACGCGGTCTGCGCGTCCCGCTCGAGTTCCGGAACGTGCCGAAGGCGCTCGAGATCGTCGGCAACACGCCCGACACCGTCAACGTGCGCGTGCGCGGCTCGTCAGCAGTTCTGAGCCGGCTCCAGCAGGGTGAAATCGTCGCGGTGCTCGATCTCGCGAATGCCCGGGCAGGATCCCGGATCTTCACCATCCGGTCGGATGAAGTGCGCGCGCCGTTCGGAGTCGAGGTGTCGCAGGTGGTTCCGGCGACTGTCCCGCTCCAGCTCGAGAACTCGATGCAGCGCCGCGTTCCCGTGGTGCCGTCCGTCGGCGGCGAGCCCGCGCCCGGGTTCGTCGTGGGCAGCGAGAGCGCCGAGCCCCCAACCGTCGATATCGTCGGGCCGGAAAGCCATGTTCGACAAATCTCCGAGGCGCAGACCGAGCCGGTCGACGTCACCGGCGCGAGGTCCCGTGTCCGCGACGTCGTCAATATCGGCGTGGCGGACTCGTCGGTGCGGCTGGTGGAGCCGCAAAGCGCGACGGTGATCGTCAACGTGCTGCCGGCGCCGGTTGAAAAACAGATCGACAGCGTGTCGGTCAAGCCGCGCAACCTGGGCGGCCGGCTTCAGGCGCGAATCTCGCCGGCGGTCGTGAAAGTCACGTTGCGCGGCACGCGCGCCACTCTGTCCGCGCTGCAGGACGGGGTGATCCAGGCGTTCGTGGACCTTGCCGGTCTGGGAGCCGGCCAGTACAATCTGCGGGTCCAGGTGGACCCGGCTCAGGATTACGGAGTTACAGCGATCGACCCCGCCGTAGTCAGCATCACGATTCGGTGACGCTCGCGGCCGCCGCCGGCGGCCGGAACATGCTCACATGTCACACAGGCTTTTTGGTACAGATGGCGTTCGCGGGAAGGCAGGAGTGTTCCCGCTGGATCACGACACGGTGGCGCGCCTCGGCGCCGCTCTGGTACGCGCGATGCGCTCCGGCGGTCCGCCGCTCAGATTCCTGATCGGCAGGGACACGCGGGAATCCGGTGACTGGATCGAACGAGAGTTAGGGCGCGGGGTACACGCCGAAGGAGCGGCAATCACCTCGGCAGGCGTCATTCCGACGCCGGCCATCGCGTACGTGACGCGTGCGTTGCAGTTCGACGCGGGTCTCGTGATCAGCGCGTCGCACAATCCGTACGAAGACAACGGCATCAAGGTGTTCTCGGGACGAGGCGAGAAGTTCACCGAGGATCTCGAACGGCACGTCGAGTCGATCATTGCCGACTCGAGCTGGCGGGTGCCGAGCGATGGCGCTCTGCCGCCGGTCGAGAGGACGAACGTCATCGACGCCTACATCGCGCACGCACTCCTCGCGCTGCCGAATCCCGAGCGGCTCGGCCGGCTCAAGATCGCGATCGATACCGCGAACGGCGCGACGACGACGGTGGCGCCGCGGCTGTTCGGCGGACTGGGACTCGACGTGGCGGTAATCGGCAACGAGCCGGACGGCCGCAACATCAATCGGGACTGCGGGTCGACCCATCCGGAGCGTCTCGCGGCACTCGTGCAGAGCCGTGGATTCCGGCTCGGCGTCGCATTCGACGGCGATGGTGACCGCGCGATTTTCGTCGACCATACGGGGCGGCTGGTCGACGGCGATGCAGTCATGCTGATGTGCGCGCGCCACCTGCAGCGGCAGGGACGGCTGAAGGGCAGCGCAGTCGTCGCCACCGTGATGAGCAACATCGGTCTCGAACTCGCGCTCAAGGACAGCGGTATCACGCTCGTGCGGTGCCCCGTCGGCGACAAGTACGTCATGGAGGAGATGCTCAAACGGAACATCTCCATCGGCGGAGAGCAGTCGGGGCACATCATCTTTTCCGACCACCTGTTTACCGGCGACGGGATTGTCACCGCGTTGATGGTGCTGCGGGTCATGGCAGACACGGGGCGCGAGCTGGCGGATCTTGCATCCGAGTTCGTCGCCTTTCCGCAGGTGCTCGTCAACGTGCGCGTCAGAGAGAAGAAGGAGCTGCGCGACGTACCCGCCATCGCGGCTTCGATGGATCGGGTCGAACAGCGGCTCGCCGGGCAGGGACGGCTGCTGGTGCGTTATTCCGGCACCGAGCCGCTCCTGCGCGTCATGATCGAAGGGCGCGATCAACAGGAGATCCAGGGTTGGGCCCGCGAGATTGCCGACACCGTGCAGGAGCATCTGGGGTGAGCGGACCGAGGCTCAGCGTCAACATCAACAAGATTGCGACGCTGCGCAATTCACGCGGCGGCGCGCTGCCGTCGCCGATCGACGCGGCGCGCGTCTGCATGGCGGCCGGCGCGACCGGCATCACGGTGCATCCGCGGGCAGACGAGCGTCACATCACCCGCCGGGACGTCCTGGACCTGGCGCAGCTGCTCGGACCGCGTCGCAGCGACGTCGAATTCAACATCGAAGGGGATCCTCGGCCGGACGTGCTCGACCTGGTGCGTGCCGTGCGCCCGCACCAGTGCACCCTCGTTCCCGTCCGGCCCGGCGAAATCACGAGCCAGGCCGGATGGCCACCCGACACGCCGGCGGAGGACATGCGCCGGATTGTGGTCGACCTGCGGGACCGCGGTATCCGCGTCAGCCTCTTCATCGATCCGATTGTCGACGCTGTCAAATGGGCCGCCGGGATGGGGGCTGACCGCGTCGAGCTCTACACCGAGCCGTTCGCCCGTGCGTTCAGAATGAGCGACGAGGCGTGCGCCGAGAGTTTTCGCAGATACGTGGAGGCAGCGAATCAGGCGGCGGCGCTCGGCCTGGGCGTCAATGCCGGCCACGATCTCGACCTGGAGAACCTCGTGGTGTTCCGGACGCTGCCGCACCTGGACGAAGTGTCCATCGGGCACGCGCTCATCAGCCACGCGGTCTACGTGGGCCTGGACCGCGCCGTCCGCGATTATCTGGCGGCGTGTAAGATCGAGTCATCGTGAACAGGGAATCCATCGGGATGGGCGTTGCGGGCGTGCTGTTTGGCGTCCTGGTAGGATGGATCATCGGCAGCCAGCAGGCCACGCCGGCGGCCCCGGCAACGGCCGCGGCAACGGCATCGACGCAGCCCGCGAACGGCCAGCCGACGGGGCAGCCGTCGCCGGCGGCGCTCGACGAGTCCCGCGCGTCCGCGCTTGCCGAAACTGCGCGGCAGAATCCGAACGACGAAGAGACCCGCGTCCAGCTCGCCAACATGTATTTCGACGCGGAACGGTACCAGGAGGCGGTCGCCTGGTATCAGCAGGCGCTTCAGATCAATCCAAGGGATGTGAACGCGAGCACGGATCTCGGCATCGCGTATTACTACATGAACCAGCCCGACCGCGCGCTCGCGCAGTTCGACACCTCGCTGCGGATCGATCCCAGGCACGCGAAAACGCTTCTGAACGTCGGCATCGTCCGCGCGTTCGGCAAGCAGGATCTTCGCGGTGCTGCCGACGCGTGGCAACGCGCGCTCGCGGCGGCACCGCCGGGGTCGGATGAAGCCAAGGCGGCGCAGCAGGCGCTCGACGGCATCAAGGCCGCGCACCCCGAGATCAATCCCAACGGCGGGAAGGGAAACCCCGACTGATGGTCGTCCCGCGCGAGGACGCTCTCCGCGCCGACATCGTCGAGGTGGGCCGCCGCCTGTACGCCCGCGGCTACACCGCGTCGAACGACGGCAACATCAGCGTCCGGCTGGGCGAGGGACGGCTGCTGATGACGCCCAAGAGCGTCTGCAAGGGATTCATGTCGCCCGAGATGATGTGCGTCACCGATCTCGACGGGCGGAAGCTCGAAGGCGATCGCGATCCGTCTTCTGAGATGCAGATGCATCTCGAGGTGTACCGGCAGCGGCCCGACGTGCAGGCCGTCGTGCACGCGCACCCTCCGATTGCGACGGGTTTTGCCGTTGCGGGAATTCCACTCGACCGCGCCGTGCTCGCCGAGGTGATTACCACGCTCGGCAGCGTGCCAATCGCCGACTACGCGACGCCGTCGACCAGGGAACTGCCCGAGGCGGTACGCCAATACGTGAAGGCGCACGACGGCATGCTGCTCGCCAACCACGGCGCCCTGACGCTCGGTACTGATCTGTTCTCCGCGTACTACAAGATGGAGACGATCGAGCACTTCGCGAAAATCAGCCTGGTCGCTCGCCTGCTCGGCGGCGAGCGGCTGCTGTCGCGCCAGGAGGTGGACCGCTTGCAGGCACTCCGCGGGATGTACGGCATCCGGAGTCCCGCGCCGATTTGTCCGCCCGACGAACGCACGGCCGACGAGGCGCTCTGCCAGACCGTCGTCGCACCCGACACCGCGCAGCGGCTGGTCTCCGGCGCGCCCGGCGGCGCGGTAGGAGAAGACGGTGAAATTCGGCTAACATACCGCGAACTGTCGGCGCTCATCGAGGCCGCCGTCAGAGAACTGAAATAGGGAATCAAGGAGAACGTGAATGGGTGAGGCACTCGGCATGGTCGAGACCAAGGGTCTCGTCGCGATGATTGAAGCGGCGGACGCGATGGTCAAGGCCGCCAAGGTGACGCTGGTCGGCTGGGAAAAGATCGGCGCCGGATATGTGACGGCGATCGTTCGCGGCGATGTGGCGGCGGTGAAAGCGGCGACCGATGCCGGCGCTGCCGCCGCGCGGCGCGTAGGCGAGCTGGTGTCTGTGCACGTCATCCCGCGTCCGCACGCGAATCTCGAAGACGCGCTGCCGATCGGCAAGGCGACGGCGAACGCCAAGTAGGTCCGCTGCATGCTTCTGGCGAAGGTGGTGGGGACGGTCGTCGCCACGCGAAAGGACGAGCGGCTGGTGAGCCACAAGCTGCTCGTGGCGCGGCCGGTCGACCCCGCCGGCAAGGGCGATGGCAACTACCTCGTCGCGGTCGACACCGTCGACGCCGGGTTCGGTGAAACCGTGCTCATCGTCAGCGGCAGTTCCGCGCGAATGGCGTCGGGAATGAAAGACTGCCCTGTCGACGCCGCCATTGTCGGCATCGTCGATACCGTTCAGTTCCGGGACTGACCCATGCAGCTCGCCAGGGTGCTCGGCGAGGTCGTCTCGACCGTCAAGGATCCCAATCTCACGGGCATGACGCTCCTGATCCTTCAACCTCTCGATGCCGCGGGGAATGCCGCAGGGCGTACGCTGGTAGCGCTCGACTCGGTCGGCTCTGGCGTGGGGGAGCATGTCTTCTTCGTCCGCGGCCGCGAGGCCTCGTTTCCGTTCTATCCCGTCGAGCCGCCGACCGACGCCACGATCGTCGGCATCGTCGATCACTGGAGCACGACCTAGCGGTGCAGATTGCGCGCGTCGTGGGGACTGTCGTCGCCACGCGGAAAAACCGGAAGCTGGAAGGAGCCAAGCTGCTCCTCGTGCAGCCCCTCACGCTCGACGATCGGCCGAAGGGCGTCACGTTGCTCGCAATCGATTCCGTGGGCGCAGGGATCGGTGAGAAGGTGCTGGTCGTGATCGAAGGCAAGGCCGCGGGCGACGCGCTTCGCCGCAAGGCCGCTGCCGTGGACGCGGCGATTATCGGCATCATCGACGCCGTGGAGGTCACGGGATGAACGAAGACGCGCTGCGCGCGCTCGTGCGCGAGACGCTCGCCCGTCTCGAGTCAGAAAGACAGAAGGCCGATCCGTCCGACCCGGTGGGCGCGCCCCCGCTCTCGTTCGCCCCGCATTCGAGCCACTACAGGTATGCCGCGCTTCCATCCTCCGGCGGGCCGTGCCTCATCGAGCCGAACGTCAGGTGCAACCACTGCGGCTATTGTGAATCGCACGGCCATTGAACAACGTTCTGCTGACCCGCCGCATTCCTTCCTCCGTTTTCTCGAAACTCGAAGCGCAGTGTGAGGTCGACGTCCATTCAGGGCCGTCGGCCATGTCGCGCGCCGAGCTGATCGCGCGCATCGCCGGCAAAGACGCTCTGATCTGCCTTCTGACCGATACCGTCGATGCCGAGGTGATGGACGCGTCACCGTCTCTGTCGATCGTCGCGAACATTGCCGTCGGCTACGACAACGTCGATCTCGACGCGGCGCGGAAGCGCGGCATCATCGTCACGAATACGCCGGACGTTCTGACCGAGGCGACGGCGGAATTCACGTGGGCCTTGATCCTCGGCGTCGCGCGGCGCGTGGTCGAAGGGGATCGCGCCGTCAGGAGCGGCGGCTGGAAGGGGTGGGCGCTCGACTATCTGCTCGGAACGGAGCTCCGCGGCAAGCAGCTCGGGATCGTCGGCGCGGGCCGCATCGGGAGCGCCGTCGCGGCAAAGGCGCCCGCGTTCGGCATGCACGCCGTGTTTGCGCATCATCCCTCCGTGTCCGCGCTGGGACTGAAGACGATGTCGTTCGACGAGCTGCTGGTCACGTCGGACGTCATCAGCCTGCACGCGCCGCTGACCACCGCGACCCGGCACCTCATCGACAAGCGGGCGCTGGCCAGGATGAAGCGGTCGGCGCTGCTCGTGAACACCGCGCGGGGCGCGATCGTGGACGAGGCCGCGCTTGCGTGGGCGCTCCAGGAGCACCTGATCGCGGGCGCCGCGCTCGACGTGTACGAGCGCGAACCGGCCGTGCACCAGGACCTCCTGAAACTCGACACGGTGCTGCTCGCGCCGCACATCGGCAGCGCGACGCGCGAGACGCGGACCGCGATGGCGGAGCTCGCCGTTCGCAACGTGCTCGCGGTGTTGAGCGGCGGCGAACCGCTGACGCCGGTTGCCGGAGCGGCCGCGTGATCGTCCGCAGGCGAAAGGCGCCCGTCGCCGAAGTCATGCGCCGCCTCGCAAAGGCGATCGACGGCCTCGACGAACCCGCCGTCGAGAAGATCTCGCGCGACCAGAAGGAAGACGCCTTTCAGGTGCTCATCGCGACGATGCTGTCGGCGCAGACGCGTGATGCGGTGACCGCCGCGGCTTCCGAGCGCCTGTTCAAGGTAGCCAGGGCGCCGAAATCGATGGCGCGCCTCACGGTCCCGGAGATTCGACGGTTGATCTATCCCGTCAGCTTCTATCGCAACAAAGCCGTTCACGTGAGGCAGGCGTGCGGGCAGATTCTGTCGCGGTTTGCGGGACGCGTTCCCGAGACCATGGACGAACTGCTGACGCTGCCCGGCGTCGGTCGCAAGACCGCGAACCTGGTCCTGATTCTCGCGCACAGGAGCGAGGACAATATCTGCGTCGATACGCACGTGCACCGGATCGCGAACCGTCTCGGGTGGGTGGAGACCCGCACACCGGAACAGACGGAGCATGCGTTGTACAAGGCGGCGCGGCGCCGCTGGTGGCCCATCATCAACCTGTATCTCGTGACGTGGGGGCAGAACGTCTGCCGCCCGGTGTATCCTCTGTGCCCGCAGTGCGTGCTCGCCGACGTCTGTCCCAAGATCGGGGTCACGCGCGTGGGGAAGCTGGTGAGAAGCATCACATGACACGTGCCGCCGTTTGCGCTGCGCTACTCGCACTCTGCCTGCCTGCCGCCGCTGCCGCGCAGCAGAAATCGCCGGGCGCTGGACCGGTGATCGTGCTCGAGACATCGAAGGGCACGATCGAGTTCGAGACCTACCCGGAAGAAGCGCCAAAGACCGTCGCGCGCGTCCTCGACCTCGTGAAGAAGAATTTCTACAACGGACAGCGGTTCCATCGCGCCGAGCCCAAATTTCTCGTTCAGATCGGTGACCCTGTGTCGCGCGACATGAGCCGCGAGGAATGGTGGGGACGTCAGGGCACGGGAAAGCCCATCGGCGTTGCCGAGGTGACGAAGAAGCGGGGACCGACGATCGGCGCGGTCGGCATGGCGTATCCGGGTACGGACAAGCTCGCCGCGGACAGCCAGTTCTTCATCCTGCGCCGGAATGCACCAGAACTCGCCGGCAAGTACACGATCTTCGGCAAGGTGCTCGAGGGGATGGACGTCGTCCAGAAACTTCAGAAGGGCGACATGCTCAAACGAGCGTCCGTGAAGCCGTAGGCGGCAGTATCTTCACCAGCCCTTTCAGGTCGGGATAGCGCTCGACGAACTCCTCGGGATAGGCGCCCGGCAGCTCCTGTCCGAGCTGCGCCTTGATTTGCGCGGCGTTGGCGACCGACTTCGCCGAGAAATGATTGTTCGCGTAAACGTACGACTTTTTCACCTCCCGCGTCGCCTGTGCGGCGGCTTCGACGATCGGCTGCAACTCCGCGGCTGAATACAGGTAGTTGTAGCGATCCTCGGACTCGTCGTGCGTCCACCATTTCGCGGCGTTGCGGCCGTGGAGGCGCATGTAATAGAACGTGTCGACGTTCGGAAGCCGGTTCTGCCGGATGGAGAACCGGAATTTCGGCTCGTCGATCTGGACCCACGCGGCACCGTACTCGCCGAGCAGCCGCAGCGTTTCCATCGGATCGTCGCTGAAGCTCCGATGGCGGAGTTCGACGGCGACACGGTAGCCCTTGAACGCCTCGAGCAGCCACTCGAGATATCCGCGCGCGTTCGGATCGTTCTTGAAGCTTGACGGAAACTGCGCCAGGATCGGCCCCAGCTTTCCCGCTGCCGCCAGCGGCTCGATCGCCGCGCGAAACTCGTCCACATCCTTGCCTCCCAGGTCGGCGGGATCGGCGCCCGTCGCTTTCACGAACATCTCGGGGTGCGTGAACTTCTGGTAAAGCTTCAGAGCGAATTCGAAAGCGTCCGGCGTGCGCTCGGCCCATTTCCGGACCGTATCCACGGCGGGCACGCGGTAGAACGTCGAATTCACTTCCACCGTATCGAAGTGGTCGGCGTAGAACGCGAGTTCGTCGAACCGTGGTGTCCTGCGCTTCGCTGCGCCGGGAGGAACGGGATAGAAGATCCCGTTCCACGTGCCCTTGCCGGCGGGATAGCTCCAGCCGGATGTTCCGACGCGCACTTCGTTCATGTCAGCTTGTCGTATTCGTCCTTGTCGAACCCGAAGGTCACCCTGGTGCCGCGCACCAGAATCGGACGGCGAATGAGGTTCGGGTTCTCCATCATCATGTCGATCGCCGCCGCCTTCGACGTCGGCAGCGGCCGTTCCTTGAACACCGGACTCCGTAGGCTCACGAAATCGAGAAAATGACTCGCCTCGATGTGCTTTTCCAGAAAGGCGCGCGAAGGCGGATTCCTGTTGATGTCGATCTGTTCGACGTCGACGTTATGAGTATCCAGGAAACTCCTGGCGTTATTGCAGGTCGTTCACGTCGGCTTTGAGTAGAACACCGGTTTCGACATGGAATGATTGTACCGCCTCTTGCGCAACTATGTGCCTTGGGCGTATAGTCGTGCCATGACGCGCCGGACCGACATCGACCTCGGCACTCTGCTGCCGCTGACCCCGATCGTCTTCGAGATTCTCCTCGCCCTCGGCGCCGGCGAGCAACATGGCTACGCGATCATGCAGGACGTCGCCGAGCGGACCGGAGGGCGTATCGAGCTGCACGCGGGCACGCTCTATCGCGCGCTCAGCCGGCTGCTCGACGGCGGTTTCATCGAGGAGCTCGACGAACGGCCGGCGGGCGGCAATGACGACCAGCGGCGGCGGTACTACCGCCTCACGACGCTGGGCGCCGCGGTTGCCCGGGCGGAAGCCGAACGCCTCGAGGCGCAGCTCTCGGTGGCACGCGCCCGTCGCCTGCTCCGCAGGAATCCGTAGTGCACGCGGCCGCCTTCCTCTACCGTCTTCTGCTCCGCGCGTACCCCGCGCGCTTCCGCCACCGTTTTGGCGTGTCGATGGAGCAGAGCTTCCGCGACGGGTTCGTACACGCCGCCCACAGGGGCGGCTCGATCCGTTACGTCATCGGCGCGGCCGCCGACGCCGTCGTCAACGCGATCGTCCTCCGTCTCGTGTCGGTGCGCGATCGCTTGTTCTGGCCGGATCCAATCGGTTCACATCAGCAGAAGGGACAGACGGACATGTGGTGGCAACTCCTGGCGAACGACGTGCGTTACGCGCTGCGGATGTTCCAGCGGAATCCGGTTTTCGCCGCGCTGGCGGTCGTCGCCCTCGGCCTCGGGATCGGGGCCAACACGGCGATTTTCACGCTCGTCGATGGCGTGCTCCTGCGTCCGCTTCCGTATGCGCATCCTGACCGGCTCGTCATGATCTGGAGCACGAACGACCGCGAGCACCGGGATCACGACGTCGTGTCGCCGCTTGATTTCCAGGACTTCGCGCACGCTGCCGCGTTCCGTACGGCCGGTGCCGCATACAGCTTCGTGATCGGCGGTACGTGGACCGGTTCCGGTGGAGCGGAGCCGATTACGCTCACCGCCGTTACCCCGGGTCTTTTCGACACGCTCGGACGGGCTCCCGTGCTCGGGCGCACCTTCACGGCACACGACTTCGACAAGAACGTCGTCATCAGCTACGACTTCTGGCAGAAGCGGCTGGGCGGCGATCCCGCAGTGCTGGGGCGGAGCCTCAACATCCAGTATCAGCCGTTCACCGTCGTCGGTGTGATGCCGAAGGACTTCGTCTTTCCCTATCGCGCGATGCTTGGCCCGAGCGGTTTCTCACGATCGCTGAGCGTCGACGCGTGGCTTCCGCTCTCGTTCATCGATCCGGCCACCTTCAGTCGTGCGACCGGCACGGCCCCGCTTTCGCGCGGCGTCCGCATGCTTTCCGTCGTGGCGCGCCTCAAGGACGACGTGACAGCGGATCAAGCCCACGCCGAAGTCCAGGGTATCGCGCGCCAAATTGCTGCTTCGGCTCCAGATACGAACAAGGGTGTCGGGGCCGTGGTGGTGCCGGTTCACGAACAGGCCGTCGGCGGCGCCAGACCCGCGCTGCTGGTCCTGCTCGGAGGCGTCGGGCTCGTCCTGCTGATGGCGTGCGTCAATCTTGCGAATATGCTCCTCGCCCGAAGCGCATCCCGCCAGAAGGAGCTCGCAATCCGGGCTGCCCTCGGTGCGGGCCGCGGACGCTTGATGTCCCAGACGATTGTGGAATCGGTGCTGCTCGGATGCATGGGCGGAGTGCTCGCTCTCCTGTTCCTCCGAATGTCGCTCCAGACGATCCTGGCGATCGCGCCGCCGGAGCTGCCGCGCGTCGGGGAGGTGCACCCCAATGCGACCGTTCTGCTCTTCACGGCGGCCCTCTCGATCATCACCGGCCTCGCCATCGGCCTCGTGCCCGCGCTGGCGTCCACCCGATCCGACGTCAATTCAGGGCTCAAGGCGTCGAGCAGAGGATCGACGTCCGGTCGCGCGCAGCGGCGCATCCGTGCGGCGCTCGTCGTCATCGAAGCCGCCCTCGCAGTCGTGCTGACAGTCGGTGCCGGCCTTCTCGTCCGGAGCTTCGTCTCGCTCCTCTCGACGGATCCGGGATTTCAGGTCGAGCACCTGCTGACGCTGCAGCTGACCCTGCCACCGAAGTACAACGCGACCGAACCGAGACGCGTCATGTACGCCGATCTCGAAGCGCGGCTCAAAAGCATCCCCGGCGTGACGAGTGTCGGGGGCACGACGCGCCTGCCGCTCGGCAGTACGAATGTGTCTTCGAAGATCGTCATCGAAGGACGCAGCCTTCTGCAGTCGCAGTGGCCCGAGGCCGAATTCCGCCGGTCCGTGTTCGAGTACTTCGCGACGATGGGTATCCCTGTACTGCGCGGCCGGACGTTCACGGCTCAGGACGGCCCGAATGCGCCGCCAGTCTGCGTGATCAACGAGACAATGGCGCGGCAGATGTTCCCGGGCGAAAACCCCGTCGGTAAGCGAATCAAATTCGGCACGACGGACGGTCCGTGGGTGACGATTGTCGGGTTGATTGGCGACGTCAGGCACAGCGCGCTCGAGGCCAGGCCGCAGCCAGAGGTCTACGTCAACTACCTGACGAATCCGCCCAGCAATCCTTTCATCGTCCTCAGGACGACGACCGATCCCGCCGCGATCGTACCCGCCGTTCGAGAAGAGCTCGGCGCCGTCGACAAGGACATCGCCTCGAACGACATCCGGACCATGTCGGCCGTGTTGTCGAGCTCGGTGTCAGAGCGGCGGTTCATTCTGCTGCTGGCCGCGGCTTTCGGGTTCCTGGCGCTCGTGATGGCCGCCGTCGGCGTTTATGGCGTCATGGCGCTCGTCGTGAGCGAACGCACGGCGGAGATGGCGATCCGCGTTGCATTGGGTGCAGAGCCGTCGCAGGTGCTGAGCCAAATCCTGAGGTATGGACTCATGCTCGCAGGTGCCGGCGCGCTGGCTGGTGTCGCCGCGTCGGCCGCGATCGCTCCGTCGATCCGATCGCTGCTGTTCGGCGTCGGCCCGCTGGATCCGCTGACGTTCGGTGCGGTCCCGCTCGTCGTCGTTGCGGTTGCGCTGGTCGCGTGCCTCGGTCCGGCGTGGCGCAGCATGCGCGTGGACCCCGTCGCCGCCCTGCGGATGGACTAGAGTGCAGCGCCCTCGAGAGGACGGGTAAAATATTGGTTTACCCGTCCGATGCTGACCGTCAACGAGATCTTCTATTCCATCCAGGGGGAATCGACCCACACCGGACGGCCGTGTGTGTTCGTCCGCCTCACCGCGTGCGACCTGCGGTGCTCGTGGTGCGACACGGCGTACGCGTTTCACGAAGGCTCCCGGATGAGTGTGGACGAGGTGCTCGAGCGGGTCCGCGCCTATGGGTGCGACGTGGTCGAGGTGACCGGCGGCGAGCCGCTGCTTCAGAAGGACGTGTATCCCTTGATGGAGCGGCTGCTGGCGGAAGGGCATACGGTGATGCTCGAAACCGGCGGCCATCGAAGCGTCAGTCAGGTTCCTGCAGGCGTTCACCGCATCATCGACGTCAAGTGTCCCGGCAGTGGTGAGGCCGAGAAGAACTGCTGGGACAATCTCGCGGAGCTGCGGCCGACGGACGAGGTCAAATTCGTGATTCAGGATCGTGCGGACTACGAGTATGCGCGCGGGATCGTCCGGGATCGCGCGCTGCACGAGACGTGCGCCGCCGTGCTGTTCTCGCCGGTCCACGGAGTGATGAACAATCGGCAGCTCGCTGAATGGATTCTTGCGGATCGGCTGCCGGTCCGTCTGCAGCTTCAGGCGCACAAGTACATCTGGGATCCGTCGACGCGGGGCGTATGAGAGCGGTTCTGCTGTTGAGCGGCGGCCTCGATTCCTACACGGCCGGTGCCATCATCAAAGCCGAAGGGTACGATCTGTATGCGCTGACCGTCCGGTATGGCCAGGTTCACGCGCTGGAGATCAACGCGGCACGCAACGCGGCCCGCGCGCTCGGAGCGGTGCGTCACGTCGACATCGAGGTCCCGCTGTCGACGTTCGGAGGCTCGAGCCTGCTCGGGGACGGTGCGATTCCGAAAGATCGCGCGAGCGGATTCGACGAGATTCCGTCGACGTACGTGCCTGCGCGGAACACCGTGTTTCTGTCCCTCGCGCTCGCATGGGCCGAGGTCGTTCACGCCGACGCGATCGTCATCGGCGTCAACGCGATCGACTATTCGGGTTATCCGGATTGCCGGCCTGATTACCTTCGCGCTTTCGAACGCCTCGCGGCCCTCGCCACGAAACAAGGCGTCGAGGGCCATCCGCTGAGGATTCTCGCGCCGTTGCTGACCCTCTCGAAAGCGGAGATCATCAGCCGCGGCACCGCCCTCGGCCTGGATTACGGACTGACGCTCAGCTGTTACGATCCCGGCCCTGGCGGCGCCCCGTGCGGCCGCTGCGACAGCTGCGGGCTGCGCGCGCGCGGCTTTGCCGAGGCGGGCCTTTCGGATCCTGCGCTTCACCGATGACCGAACGTCTCTATTACACCGACCCGTACCTCCGCGAATTCGACGCCACGCTGGTCGACACCGTCTCGCACGAGGGCAGCACCGCTCTCGTGCTCGATCGAACGGCGTTCTATCCAACGTCCGGAGGCCAGCCGGCGGATGCCGGTGCGTTCCACGACGTCCGCGTGCTCGACGTCATCGATGCCGACGACGGGCGGATCCTGCACGTCGTCGATCGCGCACCTTCGACGACGGCGTTGCACGGAACAATCGACTGGACGCGCCGCTTCGATCACATGCAGCAGCACACGGGACAGCATGTGCTGTCTGCCGCCTTCGACCGGCTGTTCGGCGTACGCACGGAGAGCTTTCACCTCGGCGCCCAGTCCTCGACGATCGATCTCGCTCGCGAGATGTCGACCGCGGAGATATCGCGCGCCGAAGATGAAAGCAACCGCGTCGTCTGGGACGATCGTCCGGTGACCATCCTGTTCGTCGAGGCAGAAGAGGCGCGGCGGCTGGGCCTTCGGAAAGAGAGCACCCGTCAGGGCACGATCCGGCTGATTGACGTCACCGAGTTCGACCTGTCTGCGTGCGGTGGAACCCATGTCGCCCGAACTGGCGCGATCGGCATCATTGCGATCGCTGCCGCCGAACGGTTCCGCGGCGGCAGCCGAGTGACGTTTCTTTGCGGCAGTCGCGCGCTGTCGGGTTTCCGGACGCTCAGGGACGCGGTGAGCGGAAGCGTTCGCGTGCTGTCCGTTGCGCCCTCGGAACTGCCATCCGCCATAGAGCGCCTGCAGGCGGACGCGAAGGAACTGAGACGCCACCTCAAGGGGTACCAGGAACAGGCCGCCGCGAGCCGCGCCGACGCACTCGCTGCCGCGGCCGAAACGGCCGGACAGGTGCGCTTCGTCGCGGCCTCGCTCGATGGATGGGATGCGAACGGCCTCAAGCTGATCGCGTCGCGCATCGTCGAGCAGCCAGGCTTTGTCGTCGTCCTGATTTCCGAACCTGCGCCGTCGGCGCTTGTCGTCGCGCGCTCGAAGGACGTGGACGTCGACGCCGGAGGCGTGCTGAAAACGATCGTCAGCCGGTTTGGCGGGAAGGGAGGCGGACGTCCGGAGCTGGCGCAGGGGGGTGGCGTTGCCGCACCCGGGTCGGCGATCTTTGCCTGCGCCCGGGAAACGATCGGATCGGCCCGGACGACGTAGTCGTAGTTACCTGGGCGTCTTCTCCGAGATCGTGATGATCGCGCGGCCTGCTTCGCGCTGGACGTCCTCGTCCTCGTCTTTCGCGGCTTTTCTCAGCGCGGGCAACGCCGACTGTGCCTGGGGACCGTACGCGCCGAGCGCCGTCGCAGCCGCGCGCCGAACGCCGGGCTCGTCGTCCGAGAGCGCAGTCGTCAGCGGCGGGATTTCCTTTGCAGGATCGTCCCTCACGATTCCCAGATAAGTGACGGCAATTTCACGGACGGCACCTTCGCTGTCATTCAGCGCTCCCAGCAGGATCGGAATGACGAGCTGCGGATCGATGGACGCACGCTCCCGCAGTTTTCCAAGTGAGCGAAGCGCCTCTTTTCGGACGGCCGGATCGTCGTCGTCGACTGCGTCTTTGAGGACGGGTACGGCTGCCGATCCCATGAAGCTCAACGCGAGCCCGGCCTCAGCGGAATACGTCGCGTCCGACATGAGCGTCGCGATGTCGGGAATCGCCTCTGCCGCGCGGACACCAAGGATGGCGCACGCCTTCAGCGCGGATTTCTTGCGCTCTTCACTTGCCCCGTCGTCCTGCAGAGTACGCCGGATCAACGGCAGTGCGGCGGTGCCGCGCGCCTCGATTTCGGCGGTTGCCGCCTCGACTTCCTTCGGGTTTCGGCTCTGAAGGTCGTCGAGCCAGCGGTCCTCGTTGCGCGGCGTCGTGCGCACGGCTGTGCTGGAGGTCTCGGGCGATCGGTAGTACCACATCGCGGCCGCGACGCCGGCAATCAGCGCAAGCAGCAGCGCGATGAATCGCCACACGCGGCTATTGTAAGCCGCCCGGATGGTGCTCGACCGCCGGCGCAACGGGAGCGCGGCGGCCGCTCGTGAAGTTGGCCAGCGTCTCGACGGCGAGATCCGCGATCCATGTCACCGTCGACGGTGCGATCGCGAAGCTGTTGGCCAGCATCGAGAACACGAGCGTCTCGCCGTCGCGCGTACGGACGTATCCGGAGAGCGTGCGCACGTTAGCGATCGATCCTGTTTTTGCGGTGGCATTCGCCTCAGCGTGGGTCTTCTTGAGGCGCGATCGGAGGGTGCCGTCGGTGCCGGCAACCGGCAGTGTGGCAGCGAACGCGTCGTGGAGCGCGGGATCGCGATAGATGTGCTCGAGCATCGTTGTGAGCATCTGCGCCGTCACGTAGTCGTATCGGGACAGGCCCGAGCCATCGAGCTGGACGTACATCGACGACGGGATTCCCCAGGAATCGAGCAGCGCGCGCGTCACGAGTCGGCCGCCGGGAATCGTCCCGAGTCCGCCGCGCGCTGCACCGGATGCTTTCAGGAGCGTTTCGGCGTAAAGGTTCTGGCTTACTTTCATCATCGTCGTCGCGATCTCCCGCAGCGGCGGTGACTGTGACTGGATCAGAGGACGGCGCGCATCGGGCGCGGGCAGAGTCATCTCGTCGTCTGCGTCAGCCGCGTTGCCACTCACCTCTATCCCGCGGGCCTGAAGGCCGTCTTTCAATGACTCGGCGAAGAACGTCGTCGGATTCACGACGGCGACGTTGCGCGCGAGCGGCGCGGAATCGATCGGGATGCTGCCGCTGATCTCGAGGACGGGCGCGTCGAGCCGGCGGGCATAGTCGACCGTCGCTTCGGACCCGGGCGCGCCCGTGTACGCGCGATTCACGACGCGCAATCCCGAGCCCGGTGCAAGCGTGACGGATGCCGGCGCGCCTTCAGATGGACCTGCGGTAATCGTGAGCGCCGCGACGTCTTCGTTGTACTGAAGCGCGCCGACGGGTGCCGCGTATTCGTATTGCAGGTAGTCCCATGCCCATCCTGCACCAAGTCCCTCGTCGTCGAACGCGTTGTCGTCGCCGACGATGTTGCCGTCGATGCGCGTGATGCCGAGGCCGCGGAGCGCCAGGGCCCAGTCGTCGAAGAGCTTCTGCGCGCGTTGATCGCGCGAGTTGATCGTGGGATCGCCGGTGCCGCGGACGATGAGGTCGCCGGCGAGCGTGCCGTTGGTGATCGGGGCGGCGGTTTCGAGCGTGGTGGTGAAGCGGTAATCCCAGCCGAGCGCGGTCGCCGCCGTCGCGAGCGTGACGATCTTCATGTTCGACGCCGGCATCATGAGCTTGCGCGCGTTCAGCTCGTACAGCACGCGCCCGGTGTCGAGCGACTTCACCTCCACGCCCCAGAGGCCCTGGCTCATGACGTCGGCGCCGAACACGCGGTCGAGGTCGCCGGCGAGCTGCCGTTCAGCGTGGCGTTGAGCCTTGGAGGGCGGGTGCGGCGCGGTGGTTGGCGCCTCGTGCGCGCCGCACGCCGCGACCATCACCGTCACCGCGATAGCGATCGCGAATCGCGGGGGGTCTGACCCCAATCGGGCACACTGCTCCCTCATTCGGGGTCAGACCCCAATTCTACGCCAACCTTGCGCAACGGGGTCAGACCCCATCCAGCGCTTTGAGGATCGCGTCGAGCGACGACGCGTCGATTTTGGCGGCGCCGCGGTCTCCCTGCCGCTGCGCGAACGTGTCGGAGCCGTGCTTCCCGAACGCGACGTGCTCCGTCTTCTGGCCATCGTCGTACCGGATCGTGACCGACAACTCGGGCTTGTCGAGTCCGGTGTTGGCGGTGTCATCGACGAAGCTGGTCGCCCGCGCGCCGGACAGCGCCGTCATCAGCGCCTCCACCTTCGCAGCATCGACATCCTTTGCCGCGGGCGCCACCTGCTTCCATTTGTCGCCCGATTTCTCGAACGCGCGGGTCTGCCCGTTTCGCACGACCTCGATCCGCGTCGTGTTGAACGACCGCGCGTCGAAGAGATCCTTCTGACGGAAGTCATCCGCGGGCTTGGCCATGTCGTCCGCGATCGCCGAGTCGATCGTGAAGACGAGCGGACGCGACGCGTCCTTCGCGTAGACAACGCCCTCGCCCGCCTTTTTGCCGATCGCCAGCGACGCCGTAGTACTGCCGGCGCCCAGCGTGACCGTGGCCTCGGGCTCCGCAAGCCCGTACTGCTTCAGATCCGTGGCGTCGTTCGCCGTGATCGCTTTTATCTGCGCGCTGTTGATGCGGCCGATCAGCCCTTCGACCGCGCTGAAGTCCGCGCGCGCGTCGACGGGCGACGTCATCCTCCAGTCCGCGCCCTGCTTGACGACCGCTACCGTCCGTTTCGCGTCGGTCAGCGTCATGTGGTCGATCTTGTCCCGATCGAATGCGAGCACCGTCTTGTCGCGCAGATCGAACGTCGATCGGTTGAACGTCGTGTCCAGATACGACGGGATCAGGAAGACCCGCGGCTTGTCCGGGACCTTCGCATAGAGGTCGCTGCCCGTCGGCGTCTTCTGCCCGACGAGCAGCTTGTGTGTCCTGCCGGCCGACGTGAAGTCGACCTCGATCCTCGGCGGATCCAGCGAGTACTGCTTGACGTCGTTCGCCTGCTCGTCGATCACCCGCTGTACCTCGAGCGACGCGAGATTCGACGTGATGCCCGACAGCTCCGCTTCGTCGGCTTTCACCGCCAACGGCTCGGTCACCTGCCAGGCGTTGCTTTTCTTGACGACGGTCGTGTGATCGCCGGACGCCGACTTCACGCTGACCTGATCGATCGTGTCAGCCTTCAGATCGGGAAAGACCTTCTCCTGCGTCTTCTCATCCGAGGCAGGATGCTTCGACTCGTAGACCGCGTACCAGCCGAGCGGGATCGCAATCACGAGCAGGACGATGAACGAGCGCACGCCGCGCATCTATCGCCTCCGCCACCAGGTCTGAACGCCGGCCAGCAGGATCAGTCCTGGCACGATCAGCACCGTCAGATAGAAGATCCGCGTTTCCTGGTCCGCCGTCAGCGTGATGCGCCGGTCTTCCGCATCGCGGGCGCGAATGGAGATCAGGTTCTCCTGCTGCGCGAGCCAGTTGACGGTGTTCAGGAACAGATCCCGGTTTCCCTGCACGCCAAGGAAGGCGTTGCTGGCGAACTCGGAATCGCCGAATGCGACGACCCGCGTCTCCGGCTTCTTGCCGTCCTTCTCCGGCGCACCGGACGCCGACGCGGACACCGCGGCGGCGAGCGCCACGGGCCCGGGCTTGTCGTCGCTGTCCTGCTTTGCCGGCTGTCCCGCCGCCAGCGCCTTCACGTTCGTCTCGCCCCAGCTGCTGCGGCTGGTCTCGACGAGGCGCTGCGCCGTGTGGCCGTTGACTCCGCCGTCGACCGGCGTCATCGACCGCGCGAGGGGGTACGCCGTCAACAGCTGGAAGTTCTGCGTGATCGGATGCGATGGATAGCTGGCCGCGACCGGGATCGACTCGTCCGCGCCGATGAGGCGTCCCATGCCGGACACGTCCAGCACCACATCGTCGTCCGCGCTGATGCCCCAGTCGTGCAGCAGTCCCTGGAGGCCAGTCGGCTCCGGTTGTCCCGATTTGATTACCGGATCGAGCATGACGAACGCCTTGCCGCCGCCGGCCAGGTACTTCTTCACCATGTCGATTTCAGCCGGCAGGAAATCCGTCTGCGGTCCCGCGATGACGAGGACGTCGGCGTCGGCAGGGACCGCGTTCTGTTGCGCCAGAACGACCTTGTCGACGACGAAGTTATCCGACGTCAGCGCGGAGGAGATCCCGTTGTAGCCGGTGCGGTCCGCGCTCGTCGTGTCCTTCTCCCCGTGTCCCGTCGTGAAGTACACCTTCGGCTGCCGACCCTGAATGACCTTGATCAGCGCGTTGGTCAGTTCCTGCTCGCCGTCGGAGGTCGCCTTCTCGTTCCGGCCGTGGTACTCGAACACGACCGTGCCCAGCGCGGTGATTCCGTACTGCTGCGCCAGTGCCGGTTTCTTCTCCGGGTCGAGGTACTCGACGTCGACCTGCTTCGACGCGTAGCGGTACTCGTCCAGCCGATCGCGGAACCGCTGAAAATCGTCGCTCCGCGCGAACACTTTGACGTGTACCGGTTCCTTGAGATCCTGCAGCACCTTCCGTGTCTGATCCGACAGCGAAAACTGCTTTGCGGCCGTGAGGTCCCAACGCTTGTCGTGCCGGGTCCCGAGATAGTTGATCGCGACGAGAATCGCACCGACCACGAGCGTGCTGACGAGCGCGAGCGTGCCGAACCGCGCCTGCCGCCCGGCAAATGCCTGGCCGATCTCGCGCCACTGGCTCAGCATGTAGAGCAGCGTGCACACCAGTCCGGCGATCGCGAGACCGCTGTAGTACGGCTGCCATTCCGGTTTCGAGAAACGGATCGCGACGGCTGCGAAGACGAGCGCGACGCCGAGCCAGCCGAGGAGTCCGAGAATGCGTTTCAGCACGGCTCAGCCCCTCCACCGTTCAGAGTCGACCGACTTCGCCGTGAGGAACAGGCCAAGCGTAATCAGACTCAGGTAATAGATGACGTGCTTCGTGTCGATGATGCCCTTCGAGAAGTCGTCGAAGTGTTCCGTGATCGACAGATACCGGGTGATCGTCCCCATCATCGGACCGGCGGTGTCGGCGAACCAGCCGACTATCCACAACATCAGGAACACGATGAACGAGACGATGCCGGCGACAATCTGGTTGTTGGTGGTGCTGGAGATGAGCAGGCCGAGCGACAGGAACGCGCCGCCCATGAGCAGCAGCCCCAGGTAGCACGCGACCAGCGGACGCCACTCCGGATTGCCATATACGAACAGAATCGCGATGTACAGCAGCGTCACCAGCAACATGGCCACGTAGAGCCCGAGCGCTCCGAAGAACTTCCCGAGGATGATCTCGAGGTCCGTGACCGGCGACGTCAGAAGCAGTTCGATCGTTCCCGATCGTTTCTCTTCCGCATAGGTACGCATCGTGATCATCGGCATGATGAACAGGATGATCACCGACGCGTTTTGCAGCACGTATCGGATCACCTGCTGATTCACGTTCATCGAACCGCCCATTTCCGCCATCTGCATGCCCTGGCGGACGAACGCATCGAGATAGAGATAAAAGAAGACGCCGAAGGGCAGCGCGAAGAAGCCGATGATGATGTACGCCATCGGCGAGGAGAAATAGGACCGCAGTTCCTTGTGGGCGATCGCGAGGATGTTACGCACCGGCGCCTCCCTGGACTCTGGTGTCCTGTTGGTCTGCGGTCCCTTCCGCAGGTTCCTCCGTCGTGACCTGCAGGAAGATTTCTTCGAGGCTCATGCGCATCGGCCGCAGTTCCAGCAGCCCCCACCCGGACGAGACGATCTGGCGGGCGATGTCGCGGCGCACGTCGTGTCCGCGCTCGCTCTCCACTTCGTACGCGCCGCTGTCATGCCGCTGGTCGGCGGCCTCCACCCGCGTGACTCCCGGTATCCGCGCAAGAATTGCCGCGACGTCCTGCCCTGCCGCATCGACCTGCACATACATGGTTTCCGCGCCGCGCAGCCGCGCGGTGAGGTTTTCCGGCGTATCGACCGCGACGACGCGCCCTTTGTTGATGATGACGACGCGCTGACACGTCTGTGAAACCTCGGGCAGGATGTGCGTGCTGAGAATGATCGTGTGATCGCCGGCAAGGCTGCGGATCAGGTCGCGCGTTTCGATGATCTGTTTGGGATCCAGGCCGGCGGTCGGTTCGTCGAGGATGAGGACTTCGGGGTTGTGGAGCAGCGACTGCGCGAGGCCGACGCGCTGCCTGTAACCCTTCGAGAGCTTTCCGCAGTGGCGGCTCGCCATGTCGTCGACGTGCGTGCGCCGCATGGCCGCATCCACGCGCGATACGCGCTCCGAGGACGGAACGCCTTTGATCCGCGCGACGAAGTCGAGATACTCGCGCACGGTCATGTCTGGATAAAGAGGCGGCGTTTCGGGCAGATAGCCAGTGCGCCGTTTCGCTTCGATCGGTTTGTCGAAGACGTCGAATCCGGCAACGGTCGCACGCCCCTCGGTCGCCGGCATATAGCCGGTGAGAATGCGCATCGTCGTTGTTTTCCCCGCGCCGTTCGGACCCAAGAAACCGAGAATTTCGCCACGTTCCACACGGAAGCTCACGTCGTCTACGGCCGTGACTCGGCCATAGCGCTTCGTGAGGTGCTGGACCTCAATCACGTCTGTTCTCCGTAATCTATAGACAGCAAAGCTGATGCGGGGGCAATCTCGGATCCTATCGGATTGATAAAAGTGCGGTCAAGCGACAGACGCGTCCAGAGCGGTCCGGCGCATCTGTTTCCGGCTTCCGCGGCGGGCTCGAACCAGGGCCAGAGGCCTTGACATATGAACACTTGTTCATATATTCATAGATCATGGACGTCTGTGCCGGGCCGCACACCGGCGGAAAGCTGGTCGACAATCGCCGCGAACACCTGATGCCACCTGCAGCCGTGGAAACGCTCGCGGAGACCTTCCGGATCCTTGGCGATCCGACCCGGGTCCGCATTCTCGACGTCCTTTCGGCCGGCGAGCTCTGTGTCTGCGACATCGCGGAGCTGGTCGGCATCAGCGAGTCCGCCGTCTCGCACCAACTCCGGCTGCTGCGCGGCATGCGGCTCGTCCGCCCGCGGCGCTCCGGTCGGCAGGTTTACTACTCCTTTGACGACCAGCACATCATGAGTCTCTTTCAGCAGGGACTCCGGCACGTCACCGAGGACGCCCGCTGATGGCGGCCTGCACGGTCTGTGAAATTCACGCCGAGTGTGTTTTCAAGGTCGAAGGCATGGATTGCCACGAAGAGGTGGCGATTCTCGATCGTACGCTGAAAAAGCTTTCCGGCCTCGAAGCGGTCGATGCGGACGTGCTCGCTCAGCGCCTCCGGGTCAAGTACGACGCCGCCAGGCTGAGCACGTCCACAATCGCCGAAGCCGTGGCGCAAACCGGCATGCGCGCATGGCTCGAGCATGACGAGCCCGCCGGCCCGCCGGTCTCCGCGGCAACGCGCCGCACTTACGTCGTGGTTTCCGGCGTGATGCTCGTCGCGGGTCTGCTCCTCGAATGGCTGCGTGCGCCGGAAGTGGTGTCGATTGGCGCATTCATCGTCTCGATCGGCTCAGGCAGCATTTACACGGCGCGCCGCGCGATTGCAGCGGCGCGTCTGCTCGCGCTCGACATCAACGTGTTGATGCTCGTCGCCGTCGCCGGAGCCGTCGCGCTGAAGCAGTGGTCTGAAGGCGCATCGGTGATCTTCCTGTTCGCGCTCGCGCAGCTCCTCGAGGCCCGCGCCATGGAGCGCGCCCGCGCGTCGATCCGCGCGCTCATGGATCTGACACCCGTCGAAGCGCTAGTACGCCGGGGTCTTCGCGAACTGCGGGTGAACGTTGACGATCTTCATCTCGGCGACGTCGTGATCGTCCGTCCCGGCGAGAAGATCCCCCTCGACGGGCGAGTCACGTCGGGACGCACGTACATCAACCAGGCGCCCGTCACGGGTGAATCGCTGCCGGTGGAAAAGGGCCCCGGCGATGAGGTGTTCGCGGGGACGATCAACGGCCGCGGCGCGATCGAAGTTGCCATCGAACGGCTGCGCGCAGACTCGACCGTCGCGCGCATCATCCATCTCGTCGAGCGCGCGCAGGGGCAGCGCGCACCAAGTCAGACGTTCGTGGAACGCTTTGCGCGCATCTATACGCCCGCCGTACTCGTGCTCGCCGCTGTCGTGGCCGTTGTACCGCCGCTGGCGGGCGCCGGTGCGTGGAGCATGTGGATCTATCGATCGCTCGTGCTCCTCGTCATCTCGTGTCCCTGCGCGCTGGTCATTTCAACGCCCGTGTCCGTGGTGTCGGCGCTGTCGGCCGCCGCCCGCAAGGGCGTTCTCATCAAGGGCGGCGCGCATCTCGAGCGGCTCGCCGCCGTGCGCTGTGTGGCATTCGATAAGACCGGCACGCTGACGCGCGGTACGTTGAAGGTCGTCGACGTCCAGCCGGTGGGCGACGCCTCTCCCGACGAACTCCTGCGCGTTGCTGCCTCGATCGAAAGCCGCTCCGAGCATCCCATCGGACGTGCCATTCTCGAGCGCGCTCTCCTCGACGCGGTTCGGATCGATCAGGTCAGTGCGTTCGAGGCGCTTCCGGGTCTCGGCGCGGAAGCCGTCATCGGCGACGCACCGGTCGTACTCGGGTCGCACCGTCTTCTGGAGGAGCGCGGTGCCTGCTCGGCCGCGGTCCATGAAACCCTCCAGGCTCACCCGCAGGACGGCAGGACGACGGTGCTCGTCGCGGGTGGCGGCCGGCCGCTCGGCATCATCTCCGTCGCCGACGAAATTCGTGAATCAGCTCCGGACGCGATTCGACTGCTTCGCGCGCAAGGGATCGAGCACGTCGCGCTGCTGACCGGTGACCAGCCCGCTGCGGCGGAAGCCCTGGCCAGAATCGTCGGGGTCGATCAGGTCCGCGCCGGCCTCTTACCGGAAGACAAGGTGCGCGAAGTCACCGAACTGCGTCGCCGGTTCGGAGTCCTCGCGATGGTTGGCGATGGCGTGAACGACGCGCCGGCACTCGCAGCAGCGGATGTCGGCATCGCGATGGGAGTGGCGGGCACGGACGCAGCGCTCGAGACGGCGGACGTCGCCCTCATGTCCGACGAGCTCCTCCGGCTGCCGTATGCCGTGCGCCTGAGCCGCGCGGCGCTCCGGAACATCCGCGCGAACATCGGATTCTCGATCGCTCTGAAAGCTGCGTTCCTCGTGATGGCGGTCTTTGGCGCCGCGACTCTATGGATGGCCGTCGTCGCCGACAGCGGCGCGTCGCTCATCGTCATTGCGAACGCGCTCAGGCTCCTACGTGAATGAAACTTGCTCCCGTCGCGTATCGCCCATCGCCTATCGTCCATCGCGCATCGACTTACGCTTTCCGATTCGAAAAGAAATGCTGGTCGACGAACTGGTAAATCGCCTGCTGATCGGCGGATTCGACTTTCTCGAACTGCAGGCCCATGCCCGTGCGGCGGTCGCTCCATGCGACGCGCGACTCGGCTTCGATTTCGTGTTTCGAGCCCGGCAGCCGGAAGCGCACGCGCACCTTTGACTCCTGCGCCAGCGGACTCATCGTCCGGATCGCGATCCCCCCTTTGCTCAGGTTCAGCGTAAGGGCGGCGGCAATCGTGTTGCCGAACCGGTAGGAGATGGGGATGCCCAGCAGCACGCGAGGGCTGCTGCGGCGGTTGAAATTATCGGGAAAGAGGTGCGGCGCCAGCGATGGCAGGATGTTCTGCACCGCGCTATATTCGTTGACATAGCCCGCGACCCCCAGCGCGGCGAGGTGCTTCACCTCGTCTGCGCTGCTGATGGTGCCGCTGAAGATCAGAATCGGAATCCGTCCGGAGTCGATCTTGCGAATGGTTCGCACAAGGTCGACGCCGCCCGCATGCGGCAGTCGCAGGTCTATAACCATCAGGTCGATCCCGTCGGCATCGGTACGGAGCCTTGCGAGCAGCTCGGCTGCGCTTTTCACGGCAAGCGCCTGGTGCCCTGCCGACACCAGCGCGGTCGCGAATCGGTCCCGCACGAAGGCGGTATCGTCGGCAACGATCACAGTTTTATGGCTCACGGGCGTGATTGCAGAATCTATCAGGTTCTGCCTATAATCCGAACTTTCATGGCGCCGCGGTGCAGGAGTATGTATGGCCACGTGTCCTGAGTGTGATGCCGAAATCGAGGTTGACGAGTTCGACGTCGACAAGGGCGATCTGATCAGCTGTCCCGATTGCGGCTCCAATCTCGAAGTCACCAGCACGTCTCCCGTCGAGCTCGAGCTCGCTGACGACGACGACGACGACGACGACGAGGAAGACGACGATCGCGAAGAGGACGAAGACGAGGACGATTTCGACGACGATGACGAAGGCGGGCTGGACGACGACGAAGAAACCGAAAGCGAGGACTGGGACGAGTGACGCGTGCCCGTCTCGCGGCGCCGCGCATCGTGCGCGGTGAGGCGGCTCCAGTTCCCACGCTCGACGCAAAATCTGCGGCGCTCGACGAACGCCTCGAATCGCTTGGCTCGCTCGTCATTGCTTACAGCGGAGGCGTCGACAGCGCGTATCTGTCGGTTGCCGCCGCACGCGTGCTCGGCGGCCGTGCACTCTGTGTAACGGCGGACAGCGCAAGCTATCCCGAACGCCATCGCCAGCTGGCGATCGCGACGGCCCACGCCTTCTCCCTGAAGCACGAGATCATTCACACCGACGAACTCTCGAGGCCGGAATACCGCGCCAATCCGGCGAATCGCTGCTACTACTGCAAGCACGAACTGTATTCACGGCTCACGGCACTTGCGCGCGAACGCGGGTTCGCGGCCGTTGCGGATGGCAGCAATGCCGACGACCGCGGCGATTACCGCCCGGGCCGTCAGGCCGCCCGCGAGTTCGGAGTCGTCAGTCCTCTCGACGAAGCGGGTCTCACCAAGGCCGAGATCCGCGAGCTGGCACGCCGGGCCGGGATGTCCACATGGGACGAGCCCGCGTCCGCGTGCCTGTCCTCGCGCATCCCGTACCATTCGGAAGTGACCGACGAAAAGCTCCGGCGCATCGAGGCCGCCGAGCAGGTGGTACGCGGCCTCGGTTTCCGGGTGTTCCGCGTCCGACATCACGACGCGCTCGCGCGGATCGAAATCGGCCGTGACGAGCTGGCGCGCGCGATGGACCCCGAGATCGCCGACGCCCTCGATCGGGGGCTCCGCGCCGTGGGGTATGAATATGTCACCGTCGATCTGCGCGGCTACCGGCTGGGCAGTCTGAACGAGGCGCTGCGCCTGCGCCCTGTCTAGAATTCCCGCGCGGCGCATCGATTCGGAACTCCTTCCAAACAGGCGCGGCACGTGCGGATTCCGCCAGTGCTCGCGATGCCGGCCCGGACACTGATGCGGATGCCGGATCAGGGACGTTCCGCTGCCACGAGCAGCGAGCTGCCGAGCGGCATGTCGACGACCCGCAGCGCCGCGCTTTCCACGGCGAGGAGCCCGGACAAGGCGGCGTTCACCGGCGCAAACGGAACGGAAATCTCGTCCTGCGATTCGGCGTGGCCGGTGACGCGCTGGGCGAGGCGCACCGCGGCGACCAGCGGCAGAATCGACAGATTCGTATAGGTGCTCCGCAGGATCCGGAATCCGCCGGATTCCAACTTTTCCCGCAGTGCCCCCCTGTTGTATCGCCGGACTTCAGCCGAAAGTATGGAATGGTTGCCCCGCAGCGCGTCGAGCGCCGCGACGTTGACCAGCAGCCGGCCGCCGGGTTTGAGCACGCGGAACATCTCGGCGATCGCGTCGCGCTCGATCTCGTCGGGCAGGGCATAGAGGACGTCGAAGGACGTCACGAGGTCGAAGGTCTCCGCGGCGAACGGCAGCCGCGCCGCAGTCGCGCGCGCCAGCCGGCGCTCGCCGCGGCGCCGGGCGACGGCGAGGCCGGTCTCCGTGAGATCGATTCCCGTCGGGCGGCCGTGACGACGGAGCATCGCGAGATTGTGGCCGGTGCCGCATCCGCAATCGAGAATCTCGAGCGGCGCGCGGTGCGCGGCCCGCGCGTCATCGAGGAGCGGCGCGACGAATCGGCGAAAGCCGCGGAACCAGAAATGTTCTCGTTCAGCGCGCGCGGTCGCCTCAAGGAGACGGTCCATCGTGGTAAGCTCTGGAAAATTTCAAAATTCTATCTTGGCCGGAGGGAAGTGGTGATGAAACACTGGGTTCGGGTGCTCGCCACAGCGGCGATCGTTGCCTCGGTTGGCGTTGGTGCGTGCGCGAAGAAGAAGCCCGCGCCGCCTCCCGCGCCCGCGCCGGCGCCCGCACCGCCTCCGACGACACCACCCGCTCCCCCGCCGCCTCCCGCGCCGCCCGCACCTGCGCCGGCGCCGCAACCGACCGAAGACGAGATCTTCGCGCGGAAGTCGCTGGAGGAGATCAACGCGGAGAAGCCGCTCACCGACGCGTACTTCGATCTGGATTCGAGCCAGATCCGCGGCGACGCGACCGGCGCGCTGCAGAAGGACGCGGAGTGGATGAAGCGCTGGCCGAGCACGAAGGTCACAATCGAAGGCCACTGCGACTCGCGCGGCAGCTCGGAGTACAACCTCGCGCTCGGCGACCGCCGCGCCAAGGCCGTACAGGATTATCTAGTGAGCCTCGGGATCAGCGCCGATCGAATTCAGACGGTGAGCAAGGGCAAGGAACAGCCCGTCTGCTCCGAGCAGAACGAGGCCTGCTGGCAGCAGAACCGCCGCGGCCACTTTGTCGTGACGGCCAAGTAGGGAGCGATAATCGATAATCGTCCATCGATCATCGTCCATCGATCACCCGCTCACACCCCGCAACGATGGCTCTCGCCGCTGCGGCGGGATCCGGCTCCCCGATGATCGGGCGTCCCACAACGAGATAGCTCGCGCCGGCCCCCAGTGCTTCGGCCGGTCCCATCGTTCGCTGCTGGTCGTCCCTGCCAGGCGCGGCCGCCCCGCCGCGGATGCCCGGCGTGACGATGACGAAATCCTTGCCGCATCGCTGGCGGATCGCAGCGGTCTCGAGGGGTGACGCGACCACTCCGTCGAGCCCCGCCTCCCTGGTGAGTTCAGCGAGGCGCAGCACCTGATCCATGAGATCGATCACGATCCCGGTTTCCCGCAGTGCCGCCTGATTCATGCTCGTGAGCACCGTGACGGCGATGACGAGGGGCGGCGGCGTTCCGCGGCTCGCAGCGGCCTCGCGTGCCGCATCTGCGGCGGCACGCATCATCGTGGCGCCGCCTGACGCGTGCACGTTGACCATCCAGACGCCAAGGCACGTGGCGGCGGCGACCGCGGTGGCCACCGTGTTGGGGATATCGTGAAACTTCAGATCGAGGAAGATGCGGTCTCCGCGGTCCGTGAGCGACCGGACCATCTCCGGTCCTTCCGCCGTGAAGAGCCGGCTGCCGATCTTGAACCCGCCCGCGATTCCGCGAAGGCTGTCGGCGATCGCGACCGCCTCGCGGCGCGTTTCGACGTCGAGCGCGACTAGGAGCTGATCCACGCCTTCTCCCGTGCCGTGGTGTCGACGCTGCCGACGATCTCCTCGAGACGGTCGATACCGTGGCGCGCCATGTATTCCTGGATGCCTGTCAGCAGCCTGGTCCAGATGAACGGATCCACGAAGTTCATCGTCCCTACCTGCACCGCATTGGCGCCGGCGATCATGAACTCCAGCACGTCTTCCGCGGACGCGATGCCGCCCATGCCGACGATCGGGATCTTCACCGCGCGACGGCATTCGTACACCATGCGGACGGCGATCGGCCGGATCGCGGGTCCGCTGAGGCCGCCGACGATGTTCGAGAGCCTGGGCCGCCGCGTATCGACGTCGATGGCCATCGCGAGGAACGTGTTGACAAGAGAGATCGCGTCGGCGCCGGCATCCTCCGCCGCACGCGCGAACGACGCCACGTCGGTCACGTTCGGCGTGAGCTTGGGGATCACCGGCAGGTTCGTGACCTTCCGGACCGCGGCGACGACCTGATGCGTACCCGGGAGGCTGCAGCCGAACGTGATGCCGCCTTCCTTGACGTTCGGGCAGGAGATGTTCAGTTCGAGCGCGGCCACGCCGTCGGCATCCGAGAGGATCCGTGCGACTTCGACATATTCATCCAGCGTCGTGCCGCAGATATTGACGATCACCGTTGCGCGGCGCGCGCGCAGTTCCGGCAGACGTTCGGCGATGAAGCGATGCACGCCGATGCCCTGCAAGCCGATGGCGTTCAGCATGCCCGACGGCGTCTCGACGATGCGCGGCGGCGGATGCCCTTCGCGCTCGGAGAGAAACAATCCCTTGACCGCGACACCGCCAAGCGACGCGAGATCGACAACGTCGGCGTACTCCACGCCATAGCCGAAGCAGCCGCTTGCCGCGATCAGCGGATTCACGAGGCGAAGCGATCCGATCGAGACGGCAAGATCCATGATCGAACGGTTCAGTGGCCCGTCAGCGAATCCCACACGATCCTGGACGCGTCGAACACCGGGCCGTCGATGCACGTGCGCGTGTGATGCGGCGCACCGCCATCGCCGGCGCGTGCGACGACGACGCAGCTGTAACAGCCGCCGAGGCCGCAGCCCATCACCTGTTCGAGCGATACGTCGCACGCGCGGCCGTGCGCCTGCGCCAGCCGCGCACATGCGCGCATCATGGGCGTCGGTCCGCACGCGTACAGCTTGACTGGTTGCCCGAGGGGCCGCTGTTGCAGCGCGTCGTCGAGCGGCGCCGTGATCCGTCCGTGCGCGCCGCGCGATCCGTCCTCGGTCGCCAGGACGATCCGCACGCCGAGGCGCTCGAACAGATCGATGCAGTGCAGTTCGTCGCCGCGGCGCGCGCCGTAGAACAGCGTAGCGCTCGTACGCCGATCCGCAAGGGCTTCGGCGAGCGTGACGAACGGCGCCAGGCCCACGCCGCCGGCAATCATCCATGCTTCGGCCGGCGGATCCACCGGCTCGAACGGACGTCCGAGCGGCCCGAGCACGTTGAGACGCGCGCCGGCTTCGACCTCCGCGAGGAGCCCGGTGCCGGCGCCGATACGCTTGTTCAAGATCGAGACGCCGTGCGCGCGACCGTCCCCATCGCGCAGCACCTCGAAGATGGAGAACGGCCGCCGCAGCAGCGGGTCCAGACCGCGCGACGTCTTCACCATGACGAATTGTCCGGGGCCGACGCGGGTGGCGAGTTCCGGAGCCTCGAAGGAAAGGACGTTGTAGTCGGGCGACAGCCGGCGGTTGGCGATCACCGGCGCGTCGATGTCCACCGGCATACGCTCGAAGTATACACTTTGGCACATGCGCTTCCTGCGCATGCTCTCCAACGCATTCATCGCCGGCGCGCTCGGCGCCGCGTATCTGACTGTCCTGCTGCTGCAACTCAATCCGCAGGTGGCGCTCGCGTCGCGCAGCGCGTGGCACTGGTACCTGACGATCGGTCTGCTGTACGGCGTGTGCCTCGCGCTCGCCTTCTATGGCCTCATGCTGGTACGCGCCTTCCTGACCGTCGAGTTGTTTTCGCCGGCGTGGATCAGCGTGCGGCTACTCGCGTGGCTCTCGTCGGCTGCCGCTGCGGTGGCCGCGGCACTCATGTGGCTGAACCTCCGGGGACTGGCCGCTGCGCTCACCGAGGAGTCAGCGCGTCGTTTCGCGGCCGGCGCTTCTGCGACGACAGCTGCAGCCGTCGTCCTGTGCGGCATTGCCGTCGCACACTATTCCTTCGGGCGTCGCGGCAGCCGCGTGGGCGCTGCGCTGCTCGTCATTGCGCTGACCGCGTCGCTGGCGCTGCCGGTCGCCGCTCGCGGCAACGCCGGACGCGCATTCGACTGGACCACGACTGCAGCGAGTACCACGCCGCCGGCATCCGTCGAATCGTCTGCGCGCGTGACGATGATCCTTCTGGACGGTGCGTCGCTCGATTACATCTGGCCGCGCGCCGCTGAGGGACGTCTGCCGAATTTCGGCCGCCTGCTCGACGGCGGCGCCTCGATGGATCTCGCGACGATCCGGCCGACGCAGCCCGATCCCGTCTGGGCTGCGGTCGCCACCGGCATGTATCCCGCCAAAAACGGCGTGCGGTCGGCAGCGTCTTATTTCGCCCTGCGAGACGACCGGCCGATCGATCTGCTGCCTGACTATTGTTTTTCTCACGCGCTCGTTCAGCTCGGGATCGTGCGCGACGAGCGGAAAGCCTCCAACGCCTGGCGGGCGCGTCCGCTCTGGGACGTCCTGAACGACTACAGCATCTCGACGGGCATCGTTCGCTGGCCGCTCACGTATCCGGCGCCGCCGTTGAACGGCTTCGTCATCGCCGACCGGTATCATCAATTGATCGGGTCTGTCTCAGAGGTCGATGGCCGCGCAGCGTACCCGACGGAGCTGCAATATTCAACCCGCGACGCCTTTCGGGGATCGGACGTGGCCTCCGCCATCCTGCCGGGTGGGTCGCCTCTTCCCGAGAGCGTCGGTCCCGATCTCACGGCGGCGCGATGGGATCAGTACTACGCGCGCGCGTTTCGCATGGCTGTGCGCACTCGCCCCGCCCAGTTCACCGCGATTCGCTACCAGGGCCTCGACACGATCGGGCATTTGTTACTGCGATACGCGCAGCCTCAATCCTACGGCTCCGACATCACGGATGAGGAGCGTGAGCGGTACGGCGGTGTGCTCGATCGGTATTACGGATACATCGACGGAGAAATCGGGACCGCGATCGATGCGCTCGCGCCCGGCGACCTGCTCCTCGTCGTGTCGGGCTTCGGCATGCAACCGGTCGGTCCCGTGGCGCGCATGGTGAACAGGCTGCTGCGGCAGCCGGACTGGTCCGGGGCACACGATCGCGCACCGGACGGGTTCCTCCTCGCGTATGGCTCCGCCGTCGAACGCGGAAAGCGGCAGCGCGGCTCGATCGTAGACATCGCGCCGACCGTGCTCTATTTCATGGGCGTGCCGATCGGCCGCGACATGGATGGTTTCACCCGCGCCGATCTGTTCACGCGCCAGTTCACCGCCGAGCGGCCGATTACGTTTATCCCGACGCACAATCGCTGAGCGCTAGTGGGGTCGGAGGCCCTCGATTGTGGAACCTCTGTTATGATGTCTCGAACTCTTTAACCGCGGTCCTGCGAGGCCGCAAAGAGGTGATGGATGGCTACGCTGCCCCTGCGCGGGCCCGTCCGGAGGCGCCGATGCCTCAGGTGATGGACGCGGACCGCATGTCCCGCGCGCTCACGCGCATCGCTCACGAAATCCTCGAACGAAACCGCGGCACAGCCGAACTGGCGCTCGTCGGAATCCGCCGCCGCGGCGTCCCGCTCGCACGCCGCATCGCTGCCGCCCTGCACGACATCAACGGCGACGATGTGCCGACCGGCGCCCTCGACATCACGCTTTATCGCGACGATCTGATGCGCCAGCCGGTCGGGCCGCAGCCCGTGCTGAGGCGAACGGAAATTCCGTTCTCGATCGACGACCGACGGATCCTGCTGGTCGACGACGTCCTGTATACGGGCCGCACGATCCGCGCGGCGCTCGACGCGCTCATCGATTTTGGACGGCCCCGCGCGATTCAGCTCATCGTCCTGATCGATCGCGGTCATCGCGAGCTGCCAATCAAGGCCGACTACGTCGGGAAGAACATTCCGACGTCGCCCGCGGAAAGCGTGCAGGTGCGGCTCATCGAGATCGACGGCACGGACGAAGTCATCGTGCAGAACGGGGAGGCGTCGTAATGCTGCGCTCGCGCCACCTGCTCGGGATCGCCGACCTCGAACCAGCAGAGATCCGGGAAATCCTCGAGACGGCCGAGGCGATGAAGGAGATTGCCGCGCGTCCCATCAAGAAAGTCCCGACGCTGCGGGGCCGCACCGTCGTCAACCTGTTCTTCGAGCCGAGCACACGAACGAGGACGTCGTTCGAAGTCGCCGAGAAGCGGCTGAGCGCCGACACGCTGAGCGTCGCGGTCGCGACGTCGAGCGTGACGAAAGGCGAGACGCTCCTCGACACCGTCCGCAACCTGGAGGCGATGGCGCCAGACATCATCGTGATGCGCCACGGATCGTCGGGCGCGCCGCACCTGCTGGCGCGGCTGTGCCGATCGCGGATCGTCAACGCGGGCGACGGCATGCACGAGCATCCGACGCAGGCGCTGCTCGACGCGTTCACGATTCTCGAGCACAAGCAGCGGCTCGACGGCCTCAAGGTCGCCATCGTCGGTGACCTGCTGCACAGCCGCGTGCTGCGCTCGAACGTCCACCTGCTGGGAAAGATGGGCGTCGACGTCTGGGGCTGTGCCCCGCCGACCCTGATGCCGCGTGACCTCCCGCGCTTTGGCGTCACGGCGACGACGTCGATCGACGAGGCGGTCCAGGGCGCGGACGTCGTCATGATGCTTCGCATCCAGCACGAGCGGATGCACGGTCATTACATCCCCTCGACGCGCGAATATTTCGAGCTGTTCGGCCTGACGCCCGGGCGTCTGCGGCGGGCGAAGTCCGATGTGATCATCATGCATCCGGGTCCGATGAATCGAGGCGTCGAGATCGACTCCGACGTCGCCGACGGCCCGTATTCCGTCATCCTCGAGCAGGTGGCCAACGGCGTCGCCGTCCGCATGGCGGTGCTGTACCTGCTCGCGGGCCACGACGCGGAGGGCGACTAGGTGAAGCTGCTGCTGAGAGGAGGCCGCGTCGTTGACCCGGCGACCGGCACGGACGGCGAGTTCGACGTGCTCGTCGAGGGTGGCGCGATCGCGCGCGTGGCGAAGTCGCTGCCGTCCGAAGGGGCGGACGTGTTCGAGGTCCGGCCGGGCTGGATCGTCACGCCCGGACTCATCGACATTCACGTCCATCTGCGGGAGCCCGGCCAGGAGCACAAGGAGACGATCGCCACCGGCGTGCGCGCCGCCGTCGCGGGCGGCTTCACCGCGGTCGCGTGCATGCCGAACACGGACCCGGTGAACGATCACCCGGGCATCACGGAGTTGATCCTCAAACGTGCAGCGGCAGCCGGGCTGGCGCGTGTGTACCCGATTGGCGCCGTGTCGATCGGATCCCGCGGCGAGCAGCTCGCCGAACTCGGCGCGCAGGCGGCGGCGGGCTGCGTTGCGTTCACAGACGACGGCCGCCCGGTCGCGTCGGCGCTGCTGATGCGGCGCGCACTCGAATATGCTTCGATGCTCGGCGTGCCCATTATCGACCACTGCGAAGACCCTTCGCTCAAGGGCGACGGCGTGGCGCATGAAGGGTTCTTCGCGGCGCGTCTGGGGTTACGCGGGATCCCGGCGGCCGCCGAATCGATCATGGTCGAACGCGGCGTGTCGCTCGCGGAGCTGACCGGCGGGACGTTCCACGTCGCCCACATGAGCGTCCGCCAGTCGCTGCGCGCGGTCCGCGACGGGAAGTCTCGCGGCGTCAACGTGACCTGCGAAGTCGCACCACATCATTTCGTGCTGACCGACGAATCGCTGGAGTCGCCGGTCCGCTACGACACGAACGTCAAAATGAACCCGCCGCTCCGAGAGGCTGCCGATCGCGATGCGATGATCGAGGGGATTGCCGACGGATCGGTCGACGTGATCGCGACGGATCACGCGCCGCACCATTCGGACGAGAAGCTCGTCGAATTCGACCGCGCACCTTTCGGCATCGTCGGGCTCGAGACGTGCGTGCCGCTGGTCTTCGACCGCCTCGTGCACACCGGCCGCATCACGGTGAAGCGCGCCGTCGAATTGCTCTCGACCAATCCCGCACGGATCCTGAGGCTGCCAGGCGGATCGCTGGCTGTCGGCCGGCCGGCGGACCTGACGGTGCTTGCACCCGACGCCGAAGTCCACGTCAGCGCAGCCGCGCTGGCTTCGAAGTCGAAAAACACGCCGTTCGATGGCTGGTCGCTGAAAGGCGCCGTCGCGGCCACGATCGTGGGAGGCAAGGTCGTGTTTTCAGCAGGGACACGAGGATGACTGATCGCAACGCAACGGCAGGATCGACCAGGCGTGAGGAGCTGCGCAGTCAAGCGCTCGCGCAGCTCCAGGAATTCGAAGTGCTGATGCGCAACGGCCACTTCGATTTCGGCAACGGATTTCACGGGCGGATGTATCTGAATCCGCACCAGCTGTTCCGGTATCCATCGACGATCTGGCGGCTGGGTCAGGACCTGCTGGACGTTCTGCCCGGCGAGCTGCTCGAACAGACCGATGTCGTCGCGGGACCGGTCATGGGCGGGGCGCTGCTGGCGCATACGCTGGCGGGGCTGCTCGACGGCCGCCGCGCGTTGACCCACCCTCCGTGCAGTTTTGCGCCGTTCACGAGGCTCGAGGATCAGGACCTCGGGCTGCGGGGATTCTACGCACGGCAGATGTCCGGCCGGCGCGTGCTGCTCGCCGACGACGTGCGGAACACCGGCAAGACGTTCGAGGCGTGTGCGCGGGTCGTGCGTGAAGCCGGCGGAACGGTGCTCGCGACGGTCGAGATCTGCGACCGGCTGGAGGCGGTCGCCGGGGCAGGCGCGCCGAACTACGCGCTCGTCGAGTACAAGGCGCCCGAGAACTATCCGGCCTCCGATTGCCCGATGTGCAAGGCCGGCGAGCCCATTACGAGCTTCTGACGTGACGCGCGGTCCCGCGCTCGTGTCACGGCTCGAGCGGCTCTACGACGACTACAACCGCCAGGACTCGGCGGCCGACCCCGTACAGATCGTGCGGCGATACCGCGAGCCTCGCGATCTGGAAGTCGTCGGGTTTTGCGCAGCGGCGCTCGCGTTCGGGCGGGTCGCGAGCGTGTTGAACACCGTCGAGACGCTTGTGCGCATTCTCGGTCCGCGACCGGCCGCCTCGGTGCGCGCTTTCGACCCGTCTGCGCCCCACCCGGAACTGCGTGCGATGGTCCACCGGTGGACGCGAGGAGTCGACATCGTCGCGCTGCTCTGGATCCTGCGGCAGATTCTCGAGCGTTCGGGATCGCTCGAAGAGTTCTTCGCCGAAGGCGACGACGCTTGCGCCGTCGACGTGTCCGCAGGGCTCGACAGCTTCGCACGCCGCGCGCTCGCGCTCGACGTCCGTGCCGCATACGGACGCGTGCCGCAGAGGCCCGGCGTCTGCTATTTCTTCCCACGACCATCTACGGGGAGCGCCTGCAAGCGTCTGAATCTGTTTCTGCGATGGATGGTGCGCCGCGACGCGGTGGACCTGGGCGCGTGGACGCGTCTCTCACCGTCGCGCCTGGTGGTGCCGCTCGATACACATGTGATCCGCGTGGGCCAGTGCCTGCGGTTGACGACGTACACGTCGCCGGGCTGGAAGATGGCGGCGGAGATTACGGCGTCGCTGCGGCAGATCGATCGCGGGGACCCCGTCAGATTCGATTTCTCACTGTGTCACGTCGGTATGATGAACGCGTGCGGCTTCGGCCGCGCGCAGGGAGACAGCCAGTGTCCGTTGAAGGGAATCTGCCATCCGCGGCCGCGTCGCAACGCGGCGGGCGGCTCGTCGCGGCGGCGCTTGCCGCGGTCGTAATCGGCGTCTGCGCATTCAGCGCCGGCTGGATGATGGGCGCGCGCCGTACGTTGTTCTCGACGTCTTCGCCGGACGGGCAGCTGGTCGCCTACGTGACGGAGGCGCGGTGCGCGCAGGTCCGTTGTCAGGCGCTCCGCATCGGCCCGAACGGACGCGGCGGATCCAGCCGAACGGTCGAGACGCTCACGGGCGACGAACAGGTGAGCGAGGTCGCGTGGATGCCGCAGGGGGAACGCGTAGGCTTTCTCGTGAACGGGTATCAGCTGCGCGTGTTCGATGGACGTACGGGCCGCTCGCTTGGAGCCGTGAGCCTGATCGACCCAGACGGATTTCCTTCGAGCCGCATTGCGCGCGGGGTCACGTTCTCCGCGAACGGCGCGGCCGTGACGTTCGACGATTGTCCTCGCGACCGTTCGGGCTGCAAGCCGGGGTTGCTGGCCCTCAAATTAGCGGATTAGCACATTGGCGAACTGGTCAATCTGGTGAAGTCACCAATTCACGAACTCACCAGTTCCCGGTACACGCGCAGCGTTTCGCCCACCATGCGCTCGACGCTGAAGTGCTCGCGCACGCGCCGCAGGCCGGCCTTCCCCATGGTCCTTCGCGCCTGATCGTCCGAGAGCAGCGCGACCAGGGCGCGGGCCATGGCCTCGTGGTCGCGCGGCTTCACGAGGATGCCGGTCTCGCCATCCGCCACGACTTCCGGAATTCCCCCCGCGGCTGACGCGACGACCGGCTTCGCGCACGCCATCGCGTCCAGCACCGACGTGCCGAGCCCCTCGGTAACGGAACTCATGGCGAAGATGTCGAAGGCCTTGTGCACGCTCAGCACATCCGGACGGAAGCCCGCCAGAAACACGTGCTTCTCGAGGTGACGCTCGCGAATTTGCCGCTCGAGCGAGGGGCGCAGCTCTCCTTCGCCCGCAATCACGAACCGCGTGTCCGGCACTTTGTGTATGACGCTGGCCGCCGCCTCGATCAGGTGTTTTTGTCCTTTGTGCGGTACGAGCGCCGCGACATGTCCGACGATCGGCGCGTGATGAGGCAGCCAGAATTCCGCGTGCAGGTCGGCGGCCGGCGCGGCGGTGACGTGGTCGACGTCAATCCCTTCATGGACGGTGACCGCGAACGGCGCAGGAATCCCGTCGGCGACGAGCATCTGCCTGATCGCGTCCGACGAGCAGATGAAACGTTCGACCTGCCGGTACTTCCACCTGGAGAAGGCGTTGCTCTTGAGATGGAAATCGACCCGCCGCGCTGCCACGAGCCGGGGCGTCGCAGGGACGTTGCTCATCGACAGCGCCAGCGCCGCCATCGCGACGCCGTGTGGATCGTGCGCGTGGACGATGTCGGGCCGCAGCTGCCTGAGCACCCGCGAGAGCTTCCACGCCGCGGACAGATCCATTTCACTGCGCGGCGCGATGGGAAAGAGGTCCAGTCCTTCCTGCGCCCGCTGGCGAAGTTCGCCGGCCGGATGCGCGACCAGCGCGGCGCGATGGCCCGCCGACCGCAGGCCGAGCACCGTCAGCAGGACCTGGTTCTGGCCCCCGCGCCAGGTCCGCGCCGTGTCGACATGCAGCGAGAACATTACACCGCGGCAGAGGCAGCCGGGTGGGAAGCTCGCGAGAGTTCGTACAGCCTGGCGAGCTTCAGAAAGACATAGTACGAGTTGAGGATCGATACGATGAGGCCGGGAGTGCCCTGGGTGAACCCAAGGCGCAGGATGTAATTGCGCAGAAACGTCGCCGCCGGATGGACGACGAGGCCCGCCATCGACACCCGTCGTCCTTCAGCGAGCCATTGTTCCGCGGCGAGCGCGGTATAGCGGTCGATCGTCGCCAGGTGCTGCGAGATATCGCGATATGCGAAGTGCTGCAGATCGTGTGTCAGACGTCCTGCGGGCCCGCCGCCAAGCGTGACGGATTCGTGCACGCGCCGGCCGTTCCATTGCCCGGCCCGTCGGTCGTAGAGGCGGAGCTGATAGTCGGGATACCAGTCCGTTCCGCGAATCCATCTGCCGAGATACCACGTGACGCGCGGCACGCGGTAACCACCGCGGTCCGGGCCGGCGTCGAGCAATCCGCGGATCTCGTGCGCGAGCGCCTGCGGCACACGTTCGTCGGCGTCGACGGACAGAATCCAGTCATGCGCGGCAATCGACGCCGCGTAATTCTTCTGCGCGCTGTAGCCGTCCCACGCCCGCGTCTCGACACGCGCGCCGTGCCGCCGCGCGATCGCGACCGTGTCGTCGGTGCTGCCCGAGTCGATGACGACGAGCTCGTCCACCCAGGCGAGCGACTGGAGCGCGCCCGGCAGATTCGCCGCCTCGTTCAGCGTAATGACCGTCGCGGTCACCTTCGACACGGGTTAGAGGATATACGGAAAGAAAGAACGCGGAAGGCGGAAAGGAACTGGAGAGCGCCGACGTGGAAGGGCGGAGAGACGCCAGCAGGTAAGGCGAAAAAAGACAGGCGCCCGCGGGGGCGCCTGAACCAATTCGGCGTTCCGAAGTTCTGTCTTCTATTCTCCGCGTTACTGCAGCGGCGCGTGCTGGACCGCTTCGAAGTCGACGAGCGCCAGGTTGTAGGCGATCGTCGCGTTCAGTTCGGCGTTACGCGCGGCCGCGAGGTCGCGCTGGGCCTGGAACAACTCGAACGTCGAGTTGAGGCCGACCTGAAACCGCTTCTGCTCGGCCTCGAGCCGCTTTTCCGCCAGCTCGCGCGCCTTGCGCGTCGCTTCGACCCGTCGCAGGTCCGTCTCGACCTGGCGCGCCGCCTGCCGCACCTGGGTCGTAATCTGCATCTCGAAATCCGTCAGCGTGGTCGCCTGCTGCTGCTTCTGCAGTTTCGCCTGTGCGTAAGCGGCGTCGGCGGGACTGGTGCCGATCGGGTACGAGATGTTCAACTGCACCGTCCACGACTTGAAATTGTTCCCGAACACGTCGCGGAGCACGTCGGTGAACGGACGCTCCGTGCTGCTCGTCGGAATCGGCACGGCGCCACCGGCGATCGCGCCGTTGTCGTATGCGTACTGCGTGCCGCCGATTCCCTGCAGTCCATAACGCGCCTGCAGGTCCAGCTGCGGCAGCTTCTGGTTGGCCGCGTACTTCATGTTGATGTCGGTCGTTTCCATCTGCTTCTTGAACTGCAGCAGGTCGGTCCTGTTTTCGAGCGCGGTCCGCACGGCCGCGTCGACGTCGATCGCCTGGGCCGACAGCGACGGCTGTTCGGACGGCGCAAAACGGGCGGTCCAGAAACCGGGCTGCGACGGGTTCATGACGAGCTGGCGCAGCTGATCTTGCGCGGTCTCGATCGCCGCCTGCTGCACGATGACGCCTTCCTCGTTGCTTGCGACTTCGGCTTCCGCCGCCACGATGTCGATCGGGGCCATCGTGCCGACATCCACCCGGGTCTGGTTCTCCTTGAGCTGCTCGCGCGCCAGATCGAGCGACTGCTCAGCGACGTTGAGTCCCGCGATTGCGCCGGTCAGCGCGTAGTAAGCCGCGCGGACGTTGCGGGACGTCTGCGTGATCCGCTGCTGCAGCCCGAGGTCCGCCACGTCCGACTGCGTCCGGCTCAGGAGCAGCTGCTGCCGGAACGCGTCGATCTTGAAGTTGCGCAGCAGCGGTTGGGTCGCCGTGAGATTCAGGTGCGAGTTCAGCTCGGGGCTGAATACGGTGCGCGGGGCGTCGGTCGTCGATCGCGATCCGTCCCACGTCAACGTGTAGTTCGCGCCGGTCCACCGCAGCGCCTGCTGAACGCCCGCCTGCGTAAAGAAATTTCCGCTCGTGACCACGTCCGCTCCGCTCACGCCCGCCGTCGAGAGGAAGTCGCTCGGCGGCGTCGCGCTGTCGCTCCGCAGCAGCGACGACACGAGCTGCGGGGCAAATGCGCCGGCCGCCCGCGCGATGCCGAGACTCGCGATCTGCGGGTTCACGCGCTCCTCCTGCACGCCGAGGTTGTTCTCGAGGGCCATCCGCACGGCCTCGTCAGCGGTAATCGGAGTGCCCTGGACAATCGGAGCGGGCGCCTGGGTAGCCGGCAGTGCCGGAGCTTGAGCGGGGGGCTGTCCGAATGCGGACAGCGGCATGCCGAAACCGAACAGGGCCAGCGTCACTGCAGCCGCACATGCGGGCGCAGAAACGGGCCGGAAATACTGATCCAAACGCATTGCAATGCTCTCCAAAATGCAGGGAAGTACGAGGCGATCACGATGAAGATAGCAAGATCCGGGCAGACTCCGGGCCGCCCCGGAGCTCCGGTGCTTATATGACGGGCGTGACCTCTGGATGGTTCTCAGCCGCGCCCCGGGGAGGTGCCGACCGGTATACTTTCGCGCCATGTCCATTCGTCTTTTGACGTTCACGTCCGTTTTTATCGTTACGCTCGTCCCCTCGGCTGCCCGCATCGCCGCCCAGTCACCCAAGCCCGAGCCGTTCGCGCTGACGGTCGACGCCATCATGCGCGGACCGGAGCTCGTCGGGTATCCGCCTGACTCGCTCCGCTGGTCGGCCGATTCGCAAAAACTCTTCTTCGACTGGCGCAAGCCCGGCGAGGACGAGCCCTCCACGTACGTCGTCGCGCGAGACGGCGGCAGTCCTGCGAAGCTGACCGGAGCGGCAAAAGACGACGCGCTGCCGGCGAATGCAGCGTGGGACGCAGCGCACAAACGTGCGGTTGCTGCGGTCGACGGCGACATCGTGCTCTTCGACGAACAGGGCCATCACCATCAGATGACGCGGACGGCCGCGGAGGAATCGAGCCCGCGTTGGGCTCGGCACGACACCGCAATCGCGTACGTCAGGGAAGGAAACCTCTATCTCGTCGCGCTCGATCACGACGGCGCGGTGGAGCAGCTCACCGATGTGGGGCCGAAGAAATCCGAGCCGCATCCGACGGAGAGCCAGCAATTCATCCGTCAGGAAGAGGAGAAGCTGCTCGACGCCGTGAAGGAGCGGAAGGAAAAGAAACAGCGTGCGGAGGAAGAAGAAGACAAGCGGAAGCTTCCCGCCTTCGAGCTTCAGGACCGCCAGACCGCCATCGACCTGATGCTCGCGCCCGACGACGTCCATGTGTTCATCATCGTCGCGGAGCGCCCGGCCGGCGCGCGCAACGTGATCGTTCCGAGCTACGTGAATGAAACCGGCTACACCGAGGACATCAACGGACGCACCGCGGTCGGGGACACGCAGTCGCGGCGCCTGCTGGGCATTCTGAATCTCAAGACCGGCAAGTCGGTCTGGGCCGACGGGAGTTTTGCCCCGTCGGTCGACGAGCCGGCGAAAGCGGGGGATCAAAGTGCGAAACCGCCGGCAAAGGCCGAGCGCGAGATTCGCTGGGCGATGCCCGATGTCTCCGACGACGGCAAAATTGCCGTCGCCTCAGCGCGTTCCGCCGACAACAAGGACCGCTGGTACGTCGTGATCGACCCGGACACGGGCAAGACACGCATCGTGGATACGCTGCACGATGATGCGTGGATCCGCGAGGCTGGCGGTGGGTTCGGCCAGTCCAGCGTGACGTTCTTCCCCGGAACGCATCGCATCTGGTTTCTCTCGGAGCGCGACGGCTGGATGCATCTGTATTCGGAGGATCTCGATTCGAGTTCGACAAAGGCCAGGCAGCTGACGTCGGGGAAATGGGAGGTCACGGACGCCGAGCTTTCGGCCGACGGCAAGACGTTCTATCTGACGACCAGCGAAGTGCATCCCGGCGAGAGGCACCTGTATACGATGGCGGCCGACGGCGGGGCCCGAACGAAGGTGACTTCGATGACGGGCTCGAACGAAGGCGTTGTCTCTCCGGACGGATCCACGATCGGTCTGATCTACTCGTACAGCACCAAGCCGCCCGAAGTGTTCGTCATGCCGAATACGCCGGGGGCGCCGGCGAAGCAGGTCACGACGAGTCCGACAGCGGAGTGGCGCGCGTTTCACTGGATCGATCCGAAGGTCATTACGTTCAAGGCGCGCGATCGTGCCGAGGTCTACGCGCGGCTCTACACGCCCGAGATGATCGGCGCGAGGCGCGACCCGGCCCACCCGGGCGTTCTCTTCGTTCACGGCGCCGGCTACCTGCAGAACGCGCACAAGTACTGGTCCTCGTATTTCCGCGAGTACATGTTCAACAATCTCCTCGCGTCGCGCGGCTACGTCGTTCTGGACATGGACTATCGCGCGAGCGCCGGCTACGGCCGCGACTGGCGGACGGCCATTTATCGCCACATGGGCGGGAAGGACCTCGACGACATCGTCGACGGCGCGAAGTTCATCGTCGCGACCGAACAAGTGAACCCGAAGCACCTCGGTTTGTACGGCGGCAGCTATGGCGGGTTCATCACCCTCATGGCGATGTTCACGACGCCGGACGTCTTCGCTGCGGGTGCGGCGCTTCGTCCCGTGACCGACTGGGCGCACTACAATCATGGCTATACCTCGGACATCCTGAACGTGCCGCAGAAGGACGCCGAGGCGTACCGGCAGAGCTCGCCGATCTATTTCGCGCAGGGACTCAAAGGCGCGCTGCTCATCTGTCACGGAATGGTCGATACCAACGTGCTGTTCCAGGACTCGGTCCGCCTCGTGCAGAAACTGATCGAGCTGCGGAAGGAGAACTGGGAGTTCGCGCCGTATCCGGTCGAAAACCATGGCTTCGAACGCGAGACGAGCTGGGCTGACGAATACAAACGGATCCTGAAGCTGTTCGAAGATAATCTGCGCCTGCCGAAAACACGCAGCGCAACGAATTGAAATCGGGACGACGAGCGATCGAATGAACGACAGCGAAGTACTCGAGCTTTTCAGGCGGTCCGGCGCGCTGATGGAAGGGCATTTCAGACTGTCGTCCGGGCTGCACAGTGCGCGGTACCTGCAGAGCGCGCTCGTGCTGCAGTATCCGGATCTCGCGGAGCGGCTTGGCGCGGCGCTCGCGGAGCGTGTTCGCGACCGGGGCGCGAACGCGGTACTGTCGCCCGCGCTCGGCGGCATCGTGATCGGCCAGGAGGTCGGGCGCGCGCTCGGCGTTCGTGCGCTGTTCGCCGAACGGCAGGACGGAGCGCTCACGCTGCGTCGAGGGTTTACGCTCGGGCCGGCCGACCGGGTGCTCATTGTCGAAGACGTGATCACCACCGGCGGCTCGACACGCGAGACCATCGCCGTCGCCCAGGCGGCCGGTGCGCAGGTTGTTGGCGCGGCGGGGATCGTCGATCGCGGAACGGATGCCTCGCGCGTGAACGTGCCACTGCAGACGCTCGTGAAGCTCGAAGTGCCCGCGTATGCGCCGGAATCGTGTCCGATGTGCGCCGGGGGACAGCCCGTCGTGAAACCCGGCAGCCGGGCGTAGGTGCGCACGCTCAAGTTCACGCTGCAGTATGACGGCACCGGCCTGGTCGGCTGGCAGCGGCAGGCGAGCGGAACATCCGTCCAGGGGCTGCTCGAAGACGCGCTGACGACGATCGAAGGCACTCCGGTAACGGTGTATGGAGCGGGCAGGACGGACGCCGGCGTGCATGCGCTCGGACAGGTGGCGCACGCCAGGCTCGGGATCGAGCACGATACCGAGACGATGCTCCGGGCGGCCAATGCGAATCTGCCGGAAGCCGTCCGCGTGATCGACGTCAGCGTCGTGGCGGACGACTTTCACGCGCGGTTCAGCGCGCGATCGAAGACGTACGAGTATCGCATCTGGAATGCGCAGGTCGTGCCTCCGTTCCGGCGGCTCTACGTGTGGCACGTGCCGCAACCGCTCGATGTCGCGGTCCTGCGCGCGGCGGCGGCTGCCATCATAGGAGAGCACGATTTCGCCGCTTTTCGAGGCGTCGGAACGCCGGTGCACTCGACGGTCCGCCGCATCATCGATGCGGGGTGGCGGGAGCAGTCGCGTGATGAACCGCTGACGTTTCACGTATCGGGAACGGGATTCCTTCGGTACATGGTGCGGGCACTGGTGGGAACGATGGTGGAAATCGGGCGCGGATCGCGTGATCTCGGCGAGATGGCAGCGCTGCTGGCGTCGTCGGACCGGCACGCGGCCGGGCGAACCGCGCCCGCGAACGGATTGTTTCTCTCGCGCGTCGAATACTGAGATCTGCGCGCCGCGAGGGGCGCAGCAAGTTTGGTCGGTTTCTTGATGAGGAGCGCATGAACGTATCGATTCGTCCGATGATCCTGGCGGCGTTCGCCGTCGCCCTTCCGCTGGCGGCGTTTCACGGCCCCGCCGTCTCGGCCCAGTCGCAGGCGGCCGGTACCGCGCCGGCGCCGAAACACTTCGGCGCATGGGGCGTCGATCTGACGGGAATGGACAAGACCGCGAAGCCTGGCGACGATTTCGACCAGTTCGTGAATGGCGCGTGGAAGGCCAGGACACAAATCCCCCCCGATCAGCCGGGAACCGGGGTTGGCAACGACCTGAGGGATGAGATCCAGGCCGAGATCCGGGCGATCATCGAGCAGGCGGCGCCGGACACGCAGCTGGGCGGGATGTACCACAGCTACATGGACGAAGCCACGCTCGATCGACTGGACGACAAGCCGCTGCAGGAGGACTTGAAGCGTGTTGCGGCCATCACCGACAAGGACGCGTTCACCCGTTTCATGGGTGAGACCAACGGCACGTTCGGCAGCGCGCTGATTGGCGTCGGCGTCGGGCCGGACCCGGCAAATCCAACGATACACACCTTGTTCATCGGACAGGCCGGCATTGGACTCCCGGATCGCGACTACTACCTCAGTCCCAACTTCAAGCCGCAGCTCGATGCGTATCGCGCGTATGTCGAGCGTCTCTTGACGATGATCGGCTACGCCGACCCCGCGAAGAACGCGGATGCCGTTCTTGCTTTCGAGACCGGTGTCGCCAAGGCCAGCTTGCCTGCGGCCGAACGGCGGGACATCGACAAGATGCTCAACCCGATGAGCATCGCCGAGCTGCAGACCTATGCCCCTGGCCTCGACTGGGATGCCTTTCTGACCGCGTCGGAAATCTCCAAGCGGGATCGCGCGATCGTCGGCGAGAAAGTCGCCGTCAAGGATCTCGCGGCGCTGTATGCGCAGACGCCGCTCGACACGCTCAAGGCGTGGGAGGCCTTCCACGTCGCGGACCAGGCGGCGCCATATCTCTCGAAACGCTTCGTGGACAGCCAGTTCACGTTTGCGAAGACGTTGAGCGGTGTCAACGAGCTGCGTGTGCGCTGGCGGCGCGGCGTTCAGCTGATCGACGGCTCACTCGGAGAGCTGCTCGGACATGCGTACGTCGACAAGTACTTTCCACCTGCCTCCAAGGCGAAGATGGTCGACCTCGTCGCCCACCTGAAGACGGCGATGGCCCAGCGGATCGAAGGACTTCAGTGGATGAGCGCCGATACAAAGAAGGCGGCGCTCGAGAAGCTCGCGAAGATGGACGTGATGGTCGGCTATCCCGACCAGTGGCGCGACTATTCCCGCTTGAAGATCGATCCGGCGGACCTGTACGGCAATCTGGAGCGCTCAGGACGATTCGAGTGGGAGTACCAGGTCGAAGATCTCGGCAAGCCCGTCGACCGGAAGAAATGGGCGATGACGCCGCAGACCGTCAACGCGTACAACGCCGGCCTCGAGAACAAGATCGTGTTTCCGGCAGGAATCCTCCAGGCGCCGTATTTCGATCCCAACGCCGACCCGGCGGTGAACTATGGCGCGATCGGAGCGATCATCGGCCACGAAATCAGCCACGGGTTTGACGATCAGGGCCGCAAGCTCGATGCGAGCGGCGCCGTGCACGATTGGTGGACCAGGGAGGATGCTCAACGCTTCATGGCGCAGGCGAAGCTGTTCGGCGCCCAGTACGACACCTATGAGCCCGTCCCTGGCATGCACGTGAACGGTCAGCTGACGATGGGCGAGAACATCGCCGACCTGGCGGGTGTCCTTGTCGCGTACGACGCTTACCACGCCGCGTTGAACGGCGCCACCCCGCCTGTCATGGACGGCTTCACCGGTGACCAGCGGTTCTTCCTCGGCTACGGGCAGGCGTGGCGCTCGAAGCAGCGTGACGACGCGCTGAAGCAGCAGATCGCGTCAAACCCGCACAGCCCGGCTCACTTCCGCGTCATCGGTCCGTTGCGGAATGTGGATCCCTGGTACGCCGCGTTCGACGTCAAGGACGGCAAGTACTATCTCGCACCCGCGGAACGCGTCCGCATCTGGTAGGCGGTATCGCCGGACATTGGCCTCTTGCCGCTGGCCTGAACTAACATGAAGGCCAGCGGCATGTCCCTCGACAACATCCTGGCCGTCGTCGACGCCGGTTCTCCCGAAGAAGCGCTGGCGCGCCAGGTCGACTTCGATCGCCTTCCGGCCCACATTGCGGTCATCATGGACGGCAACGGCCGGTGGGCGGCGCAGCGCCACCTGCCCCGGGTCGAAGGACATCGCGCCGGCATCGAATCGGTCCGCGAGGTGGTCGAAGGGTCCGCCCGCCTCGGCATCGGGGTCCTGACCCTCTACGCGTTTTCGGTCGAGAACTGGAAGCGGCCGGCGACCGAGGTCTCGATGCTGATGATGCTGCTCAAGCAGTATCTCCGCCTCGAACTGTCGACGCTCCTGCGCAACGACATCCGCTTCCGGGTCGTCGGCCGGATCGACGAGCTGGCGCCAGACGTGCAGCGCGAGCTCCACGACGGCGAGCGTAAGACGGCGAACAATCGCGGCATGCTGTTCAACATCGCGCTCAATTACGGCGGCCGCGCCGAAATCGTCGAGGCCGCGAAACGCCTCATTACCGATCGCGTGCCTGCCGGAGACGTGACCGAGCAGCGCTTCGGCGAGTATCTCTACACCGCGGGGCAGCCGGATCCGGATCTCTTGATTCGCACGAGCGGCGAGATGCGCGTCAGTAATTTTCTCTTGTGGCAGATCGCGTATGCGGAAATCTGGGTGACCGATACGTTGTGGCCGGATTTCCGCAAGCGGCACCTGCTCGAAGCCATCCTCGCGTACCAGAAGCGCGAACGGCGGTACGGCGGCATCACTCAGCCCGCCGCAGCCGGCCGGTGACCCGCATTCTCTCGGCGGTCGTTCTTCTCGTCATTGTCATCGGCACCGTCTGGTTTCTGCCGCCGATCGCAACGCTCGCGCTCGCGCTCGTCGCCTCCGCGGCAGCATTTTATGAATACGCCGAGATCAGCGCCGCCGTCGGCGCGCGCATTCCACGGCTGGTCTGCGGCGCAGCGGTGGCCGCCGTCTGCGCGCTCGTCGGCCTCGGGGCGCCTGTGGTCATCGCCCTGCTCAGCGCGCTGGTGATCATCGGAGCGCTCGCGGTCGCCGCCGGACGGCCGGGGCCAGGCGTGCTGCTCGATGCGTCGGCTGCCATTCTTCCGCTCGTCTACATCGGCGTGCCGCTCGGGGCGCTGGCGCAGATTCGGAGCGCCGCAGGGCGCGAGGCCGTTCTGCTGCTCGCGATCGTCATCATCGTGAGCGACTCGGCGCAGTACTACACGGGACGCGCGCTCGGGCGCCGTCCACTCGCCCCGACGATCAGCCCCAAGAAGACGGTCGAAGGGGCCGTCGGGGGAATGGTCTGCGCCACCATCGCCTTTGCGATCGGCGCGCGATGGCTGTTCCCGGCGACGCCGCTGCCGGTGGCCGTCATCGCCGGAGCCGTCCTGGCGGCGGCCGGCATCATCGGCGACCTGTTCGAATCGCTGCTCAAGCGCAGCGCCGGCATGAAGGATTCCTCCGCGCTCATTCCCGGGCACGGCGGCGTGCTCGATCGGATCGACAGCTGGTTGTTCGCGGCACCGGTGTTCTACGTGTTCATCAACTACGCCATCGCGCCGTGAAGTCCATCGCCATCCTCGGAGCCACCGGATCGATCGGACAGAGCGCGCTTGCCGTCGTCGACGCACATCCCGATAAGCTGCGCGTCGTCGCGCTTGCCGCCGGCGGCAACGCGTCGCGACTGGCGGAGCAGGCCCGGCGCTATCGTCCCTCGCTCGTCGCGCTGGCCACGGAAGAGCGGGGCAGCGAGTTCATGAAAGCGCTGCATGCCGGGCCGCCGCCGGATGTCCGGTACGGTCCCGGCGCCCTGCTGCACGTCGCCACCCATCCGGAGGCCGACATCGTTCTGTTTGCGTCGTCCGGAACGGCCGCCCTCGATGCCGTGCTGGCAGCGATCGATGCCGGCAAGACGATCGCCCTTGCGAACAAGGAAATCCTGGTGATGGCCGGATCGATCGTCATGACGGCCGCGCGCGAGAAGGGCGTCGCCGTGCTGCCGGTCGACAGCGAGCACAACGCGATTCACCAGTGCATTCAGGGCCGCAACCCGAACGAGGTGAAGCGCCTCATGCTCACCGCGTCCGGCGGCCCGTTCCGCACGTGTACGAAAGATGCGCTCGCGCGGGTCACGCCGGAGGACGCCCTTCGACATCCGACGTGGCGGATGGGGCCGAAGATCACCGTCGACTCCGCAACGCTGATGAACAAAGGGCTTGAAGTCATAGAGGCGCGATGGCTGTTCGACGCAGGCCCCGACCGGATTGCCGTCCTCGTGCATCCTCAATCCATCGTGCACTCGATGGTCGAGTTCGTCGACGGTTCTGTAATTGCGCAGCTTGGCGTGACAGATATGCAATTGCCCATTCAGTACGCCTTCAGTTTCCCAGAGCGGTGGGCGGCGCCAGTCCCGCCGCTGGACCTCGCCGCGGCCGGCCGCCTCGACTTCGAACCCGCTGATCTCGAACGGTTTCCGTGTCTCGGTCTCGCATTCCGGGCATTGCGAGGGGACGCCGGACTGCCGATCGTCCTCAACGCCGCGAACGAACTGGCGGTGGCCGCATTCCTGCAGCACCGGCTGCCGTTTACGGGGATTGGAGACCTCATCGCCGGGGCGATGGATGCGTACGAGAAGGATTACTCGGATGAGATTTCCGGCCTGGCCGACGTGCGGCGCATCGACGCGTGGGCGCGCGAGTTCGCGACCCGATCGATCGCTGGGGTACAATGACTTTGACCGCCTCAAGGTGACACGTTGACCATCCTCGCGTTCGTTTTCGTTCTCGGTATTCTCATTTTCGTCCACGAACTGGGCCATTTCCTGATGGCCCGCCGCATCGGCGTGCGGGTGTTGACGTTTTCCCTCGGCTTCGGCCCCAAGCTCCTGAACATCCACCGCGGGGACACGGACTACTGCGTCAGCATCATCCCCCTCGGGGGGTACGTGAAGATGGCGGGCGAGAATCCGGAAGACCAGCGATCGGGCGCCACCGACGAGTTCCTGTCAAAGACCAAATGGCAGCGATTCCAGGTCCTCGTCATGGGCCCGGTCATGAACGTCGTCCTCGCGCTCGTGGTCATGACCGTGGTGCTCTACCAGGGCGCCCAGGTGCCGATCTTCGATCAGCAGCCCGTCGTCATTGGAACCTTCAGCTCGAATTCGGTCGCGAAGGCCGCCGGCCTGCAGGCGGGCGACCAGGTCGTCAGCGTCGATGGCAAGCCCGTCGACAACTGGGACCAGTTCTCGACGGCGATCCTGACGAAGGCAGGGCGGGAAGTCGCCGTCGGCTATGTCCGGAACGGAACGGCCGGTTCCGTCACCGTCGTTCCTCTGGCGCAGGGCAAGTACGACATGGGGGACATCGGCATTCAGCCGACCGTGCACCCGCAGATTGGCGAGCTGACGCCCGGCATGCCGGCTGCCCAATCGGGTTTGAAGCCGGGCGACGTGATTCTCGCGGCGGACGATGAGAAGGACGTCACGTACGAGCATCTTCTGACGGCCATCAAGGCGCACAACGGCCAGCCGCTCCAGCTGACGATCCGTCGGAACGGCCAGGTGCAGCAGATCGGCGTGACACCGCGGATGAGCGGCGACAAGCCGATGATCGGTGCTCAGATCAGTGCGTTCGAAACGCGGATGATCGAGCCCGGACCGCTCGAAGCGGTGAAGCTGAGCGTTCAGAAGAACTGGGAATGGATGCGGATGATCGCCGAGACACTGGTCGGCCTGTTCACCCGCCAGACATCAGTCAAGCAGCTCATGGGGCCGGTCGCCATCGCCGATCTGTCCGGCAGCGCCGCGGAAGCGGGTTGGATCCCGCTCTTCAGCCTGATGGCCATGATCAGCCTGAACCTCGGACTGCTCAACCTGATGCCGATCCCCGTCCTCGACGGCGGTCACATCTTCATCCTCGCGCTGGAGGGCCTCGCGCGCCGCGACTTCAGCATGAGGGTGAAGGAGAAAATGCTCCTCGCCGGGTTCGTCGTCCTGTTGATGCTGATGGTCACCGTGATCTACAACGATCTGATGCGGATCGAGTGGATCGAACGGCTGGTGCCCTGGCATTAGCGAGAGATCGTCGCCTCAATCAATACGACTCACAATCTCCGCTCCATCCTTGTAAAGCTTCCTCCGCTGTTCTCCGTCGGCTTCGTCGAATTCGGGGATGCCGTTTGCGTCCGAGCCGCGGCCGTGCGCGCGGTCGGATTGTTCCGTGAAATCGGGGTCGAGCCGATCGCCGACTTCATCAGCCGTGGCGTCGGATTGCGCCTGGGCTCGATTGTCCTCCGGGTTTCGCTGCTGGGGATCGCTGCCGGGTCCCGGACGGCGCGTCAGGTCAGCCATTCGTCCTCCTGACTCTCCGTGGGAGCAAAGCGGATGCCCGGCCCCACGTGACGAGAAGCGCCACGCCGCACACCATGAGCCCGGCCGAGAGTCCCCACCACAGACCGGCGACGCCACGTCCGAAGACGAAGCACAGCGTGTAGCCGAGGGGAAGTCCGAACAGCCAGTGTCCGGTGAGATTCCACAGCATCGGAGTGCGCGTGTCCGCGAGTCCGCGAAGCGCGCCCGTCGTGACGGCCTGCAGCCCGTCGAAGAGCTGGAACACTGCCGCAACGAACAGCAGCGTCACTCCGAGTTCGATTACCGCTTCGTCGCGGGTGAAGAGCTCGAGCAGCGGTCGCGGCGCCAGGAAGAACGCGGCTGCCGCGCATGCCATGAAGCTCACGCCGATGGAAATCGCCGTCCAACCCGCGGTGCTGGCTCCATTGCCGTCGCTGCGGCCGAGCGCCTGGCCGACGCGAACGGCTGCCGCCGACGCGATGCCGAACGGCACCATGAACGTGAACGCCGCCATGTTCAACGCGATCTGATGCGCGGCCAGCGCGTCTGCGGAAACGCGTCCCGCGAGCGCTGTCGCTGCGGCGAACACACCGACCTCCAGAACCGCCTGACCGGCCGCCGGCAGTCCGAGCGCGAAGAGCCGCTGCACGCGTTTGCGGTCGAACTTCATCGGCGTGTCGCGCAGCCTGGGTGCGTGCGAGCCTTCGTGCAGCACGACGGCGCCAAACAGCCATGCCGCCATGAATATCCGAGCAACCAGCGTCGAGAACGCGGACCCGCGGACGCCGAGCGCCGGGAATCCGAGGTGTCCGTAGATCAGCGCCCAGTTCGCGACCGTGTTCGCGATGTTGCCCAGGACGAGCGCCGTCATGACAGGCCGGACGATGCTCATGGCCTGGAGATAGCGGCGGAAGGCGACGTAGAGCAGCAGCGGCGGCAGGCTCCAGTTGATGATCGTGAGGTACGGGCGCGTCATCGCGAGAACGTCCGATGGCAGGCCCAGGAATCCGAGCGAGGCGTCGACCGCGGCGGTTGCCGCGAGCACGGGCACCGTAATGAGCGCGCTCAGCCAGATGGCGTCGATCAGCCACCGATGGCACTCGTCGATCCTGCGTGCGCCGAACGCCTGCGCAACGAGGGGATCGAGGCCGAGCAGCAGCCCCATCGCAAAGACGGCAATGGCAAAGAACAACATACCCGCGAGGCCGACGGCGCCGATCGCCGCCGGTCCGAGCGGTCCCACCATCACGGTATCCACGATGCCCATGGTCACCCAGCCAAGTTCGGCGAGGACCACTGGTGTGGCGAGGCCCAGCATCGGCCGCAGCTCTTTCCTTAACGCCTGGAGCTTTCCCGGAGCGCCCCCCGCCGCAACCAGATCTTCGGTCATGCCTCCGCTTATTCTATGAGGGTGAAAATCTCCGTCGCGTGGATGTCTTCGGCCTCGATCGCGTTGCTGGCTACCGTCGCGCTGGCGCAGGTGCAGCACCCGGAGGCGATGTCGCTTCTCGGCAGGCAGTTGTTCACCGAACGGCCGAAGGGCGATGCGGCCGTGAAAGCCGAGCAGGACATCGAGCGAGCGCGCGCGGCATTCGAAAAGGACCCCACGAATGCAGACGCCGCGTACGTGCTTGGACAGGCGGACGAGGCGGGGGGACGGCTGCTCGACGCGATCGACGCATACACGCTCGCGATCGAAAAACACCCGGACGACCAGCGCCTGCTTTTTGCCCGCGGCCGGCTGCTGATCCTGATTCGCAAATTCGACATTGCGCTGCGGGACCTGCGCAGCACTGCCGCGTCGGCCATTCCGGAGGCGCGCTGTCGCGCCGCGTTCGCCACGTATTTGAAAGGGGAATTCGGCAACGCGCGCGATGCCTTCAAGAAGGACTGTCCGGCGTCGCCCTGGGGCGCGGTGGCCGCGGCGCGGGCCGATCGTTCAACCCCCCCGCAGCCCCCTTCGGACGACGAGTTGGTGCGGTCGTACTATTCCGCGCTCGGGCCGCTCATCACCAAAGACACGCCGCACGCGCGGGACCAGTTGAAGAAGATCGTCGACAAGCAGTCGAAGCGCTGGACGGATGACGCCTACATTGCCGCGGAAGCGGACCTCGCGCGGCTGCCGAAATCGCGGGGGAAGCACACGAAGAAGTCCGGATCGAACTAAGAGGCCACGGAGGCCACGGAGAGAGACACAACACAACCCAGGGCCGGGCGCCGCGCTTCGCGCGGCGGTCGGATGCGAAACACGCGAGATGCAAACAATGCCGGATCCTCTTCCGTTGTTTGCATCTCGCGTGTTTCGTATCCGACCACTGCGCCGGCCGAAAAAGGCCGGCGCGCCCGGCCGATGGCCTCGGTGGCCTCCGTGCCTCTTAGTTGACGGAACTTCAACCGCTCAGGCGCTCCGACGACCCTGCTCGGTCATTCGCGGCGACGGTAGCGCGTCGCGACGTACTGGTCGACGAGCGCGCGGAATTCCAAGGCGAGTTCATCGTAGGTGCCGCGCAGCGTCCTGTAGTGTTCGCCGTCGATGAACACCGGACAGTTCGGCGCCTCACCGGTGCCGGGCAGGCTGATCCCGATATTCGCGGCCTTCGACTCGCCAGGGCCGTTGACCACACATCCCATGACCGCCAGCGTCATCGTCTCGACGCCCTCGTACTGCGACTTCCACTCCGGTATCTTCTCGCGGATATAGGCCTGGGTCCGTTCGGCGAGTTCCTGGAACGTGGAGCTCGTGGTGCGGCCGCAGCCCGGGCACGCCGTGACGCTCGGCGAGAAGGACCGAAGACCGAGCGCCTGCAGCAGCTCGCAGGCGGCATAAACCTCCTCGCGTCGGTCGCCTCCGGGCTTCGGCGTCAGCGAGACCCGGATGGTATCGCCGATGCCTTCGTTGAGAAGCACGCCCATCGCCGACGCAGACCACACCAGACCTTTCATGCCCATGCCCGCCTCGGTCAATCCGAGGTGCAGCGGCTGGTCGGTGCGGCGTGCCAGGTCGCGGTAAAGCGCGATGAGATCGCGCGGACGCGACGTCTTGCACGAGATGATGATCTGATCCTTGCGCAGACCGCATTCGAGCGCCAGCTCCGTCGACTGGAGCGCCGAGAGCACCATGCACTCGTTGATAATCTCCTCCGACGTCTTGCCGAGGCCGCGGTCCGTGTTTTCCTGCATGTGGGCGACGACCAGCTCCTGGTTGAGCGAGCCGCCGTTCACGCCGATACGGACCGGTTTTCCGCTGTCGCGCGCCACCTTGCAGATCGTTGCGAACTGCTCGTCCCGCCTCCTGCCCGTTCCGACGTTGCCTGGATTGATGCGGTATTTGTCGAGCGCCGCTGCCGTCGCCGGATACCGAGTCAGCAGGAGGTGCCCGTTGTAGTGGAAGTCGCCTATCAGCGGCGCGTTCACACCGGCATCCAGCATGCGCTGCTTGATCTCGGGAACCGCGGCCGCGGCTTCCGGAACGTTGACGGTCACGCGGACCATCTCGGACCCCGCTTCCGCAAGCTCGACGCACTGTTGCGCCGTCGCGCGCGCGTCCGCCGTGTCGGTCATCGTCATGGACTGGACGACGACGGGGGCGCCGCCGCCCACCTGAACCCTGCCGACCCGGACACCGATCGTTTTGTGGAGCCGAACCGTACCCATCTTGCGTGGCGTGTCGAGGACGATCATAGCATCCGGGTGGGAGGCGACCGCGCCCGCCCGTCTGTGGGAGACCGTTTCTAAGCCGCTGGCGTCCAATGCCTTGCAGATAATGTTGAGGTGAGGCGCGGCTGGAACCCTGATGGCGGCGCCTTTTGCATCTCGAAGCAGGTTAGAGGCGGCCGGGCCTTTCCGGCCGGAGGAGAACAGTGAGCATGAAATCGATTCGATGGTTCGCGCCTGTAGCGCTTGTCGCGCTGTTGAGTGCTCCCGCACTGGCGCAGGCGGGTTCCGGTACCCAATCGACTCCGGTGACGGCATCAGACATTCAGCGGCTCCAGGACGACTTGTACGCAGCGAGCGGCGACGTCAGCGCTGAGCGGTCACACGATCGCGCGCAGGCGGATCGCCTTCAGGCACGCCTCGACGATCTCCGCGACGAAGTCACGTATCTCAAAGTCAAGCTTCGCCGCGAGGGCTCCGTCACCCGCGCGGACTACGACGACGTCCGCAACCGGATTCAGGACGTACGCGCTCAGGCACGTGGCGAAGCGTCCGGAACGGCGTCCGACAACCCGAGCTTGAGCACGAACAGCGGCCGGTCGTCGTCGAGCGCACAGCAGGCGGGCGGCTACGCCGGCGGAACGCAGGATGCGCCGCAGCCGCAGCGCCAGGCTAAGCCCGGCGAAGTGCCCGCTGGCCAGCAGCTCGACGTACGTCTCGAGACGGAACTCAGTTCGGGAACGGCGCAGGTCGAGGATCGGTTCCGCGCGACGACGGTTGTGGATCTCTACCAGGGCAACGACGTGCTCATCCCGGCTGGCTCGACGCTCCGCGGCGTCGTCAGTTCGGTCGACAAGGCGACACGCACCGATCGCAAGGGCAGTCTGACGCTTGCGTTCGATCAGATCACTATCCGGGGACGCAATTATCAGATGCGCGGCACCGTCGAACAGGCGCTCGAGTCAGAAGGCATCAAGGGAGAAGCCACGAAGATCGGGGTGGGAGCCGGTGTCGGCGCAGTCATCGGCGGCATTCTCGGCGGCGCGAAGGGCGCGCTGCTGGGCGTTCTGGTGGGCGGCGGCGGCACGATTGCCGCGACGCCGGGCAAGGACGTCACGCTGCCGGCAGGCACGGTGCTTCGCGTCAGGCTCGATCAGCCGATTCAGGTACGTTGACAAAAACCTTGGATTGGTGAGTTGTCAGCGAGTTGGTGGATTGGTGTGTTTGGAATTCCAGTTCACCACCTCGCGAATTCACCAGACACTACTTCGTCAGGTGCCGGAGCGCAACGCGCCGCGCGCGGCCTTGACGGTCTTGTCGACGTCGCGTTCGGTGTGTGCAGCCGAAAGGAACCACGCCTCGAATTGCGACGGCGGTGGGTAGATGCCGCGGTCGAGCATCCCTCGAAAGAACGCTCCGTACGCCTCGGTGTTCGACGTGAGCGCCGAACGGTAGTCGCGCACCGGCTCCTGCGTGAAGAACGGCGTGAGGAGCGATCCAAAGGCATTGATCTGCATCGGGACGCCGGCCTCACGCGCGGCGTCGGCCAATCCTGCCGCGAGACGGCCGCCGAGCCTTGCCAGATGCCGGTACAAGCGCGGTGAAAGCTCGGACAGACTCCAGAGCCCCGCAGTCATCGCCAGAGGATTACCCGAAAGCGTGCCCGCCTGATAGACGGGGCCCGCCGGAGCGACGAGTGCCATCAGCGCGGCGCGCCCACCATAGGCGCCGACCGGCAGGCCTCCCCCGATGATTTTTCCCAGGCACGTCAGGTCGGGACGCACCTTGTATATCTGCTGCGCGCCGCCGGCTCCTGCGCGAAACCCCGAAATGACTTCGTCGAAGACGAGCAGGATGCCTTCACGATCGCAGATCGTGCGGAGCCCCGGCAGGAATCCTTCGCGCGGCGGCACGACCCCCATGTTGCCGGCAATCGGCTCGACGATCATCGCGGCGATCTCTCCACGGTTCGCACCGACCACGCGTTCGACCGACTCGAGATCGTTGTACGTCGCCAGCAGCGTGTCTGCCGCGGAACTCGAGGGGACGCCGGGGCTCGTCGGCACGCCCAGCGTTGTCGCTCCGGAGCCGGCTTGCACCAGGAACGCGTCGGCGTGCCCGTGATAGCACCCCTCGAACTTCACGATTCGGTCGCGCCTGGTTGCCGCCCTCGCCACCCGAATCGCGCTCATTGCCGCCTCGGTGCCCGAACTGACGAAGCGCACGCGCTCCATGGACGGCATCAGCATCGCGACGCGCTGTGCGAGCCGCGTCTCGAGCTCGGAAGGTGCGCCGAAGCTCGTACCGCGCGCGGCCGCTGCCGCGAGCGCCTTCGTCACCGCTTTGGGTGCGTGGCCGTGGATGAGCGGCCCCCACGACATGACGTAGTCGACGTAGACGTTGCCGTCCACGTCTTCGATCCTGGAGCCCGACGCCCGCGAGACGAACAGCGGTGTCGCACCGACCGACTTGAACGCGCGTACCGGGCTGTCGACGCCGCCCGGCAGAATTCGTTGAGCCTGTGCAAAGAGACGCTCAGACGTGCGGTAACGACGCATGCGGATGAAACTATCAGAATAGCGGTCAGCCGTCAGCCGTCAGCCGTCGGCGGTCCGGCGTCAGGGTCCGATCAAGAGGCCGGGAGCCGCAGCACGGCGCGGCAGCCGCGCGAGTCGGTACGGTTTTCCAGCGCGAGGGTTCCACCGTGCGCCTCCGCGATCTGGCGGCTCAGCGCCAGCCCGATACCGCTTCCGGTGGGCTTGGTGGTGAAGAAGGGGACGAACAGGTTCGACGTGTCCGGCAGTCCGGGGCCTTCGTCGTCGACGGTCACCTGCAGATATCCGTCCACGGGCTTCCAGTCGATCCACACGCGGCCGCTCGTCTCGAGGGTTGCGTCGACGGCGTTGCGGACGATGTTGATCAGCAGTTGCTCGAGCTGATCGGGGTCCGCTTCGATTTCTGCATCGGAGGCGGCCCGGACTTCCACGGGCAGGCGGTTCTCCAGTTCCGCGATGCGCTTGGCGAGCGGCATGATCGTGATCGGCCGCTGGTTCGGCTTGGGCAACTTCGCGAGCTGCGCATACGCGCGCAGAAAGCGGCCGAGCGCGCCCGAGCGTGTCTCGATCAGGTTGAGTCCGTCCTGGATCTCCGCGGCGCGCGGAATGTCGGGCGCCCGCGAAATCATCCGCTTGATGCTGTGCGCGATCGACTTGATCGGCGTCAGCGAGTTGTTGATCTCGTGCGACAGGACGCGGACGATGCGCTGCCAGGCCTGCTGCTCTTCTTCGCGGAGCGCGCGGCTCAGATCGGCAAACACCAGCAGCTGGTGCGGCTTGCCATCGCGGCGGAACCCCGACCGGCGCAGCTCGAGCCGTCCGCTGCCCGGTCCGAACGGCCGCTCGATCAGTCGCGGCGAGTCACCCGTCAGATAGCGATCGAGCCGGAGATCCCGCGCGTGTTTCCCCACGAGTTCCCCGGCGGACCTTCCGAGGAGCCGCTCGCCGGCCGGGTTCACCAGTACGAGGCAATCGTCCATGTCGATGGCGAACACGGCGACGTCAATCGCGGCCATGACGCTCGTGAGGAGCGCCGTCGACTCGACGGCTTCCGACCGCTGGCGCTGGAGGGTGTCGCCGAGCGAGTTGATCTCCTTCATCACGAGATCGACGGCGCTTCCGGGTTTCGCGCCGGTGCCGCGGATGGAGTAGTCGCCCTCGTGCAGCGCGCCGAGCAGGTTGGCCGCGAGGTAGAGCACGCGCGTCACCATCTGAAACGCGGCGATCGCGCACCCGACCCACACCACGACGACGACCGCGGCGAGCGTCCAGCGGACCTCGAAGCTGTAGTTCTCGCCCCATACGACCCAGCCGAGCGCGACTGCAGCGGGGAAGCCGCCGAGCAGCGTGAGTCCGAAGACCGCCTGCTCCAGGCTCCAGTGCACGCGGGTTGTACGGGTGGGCCGGTTATTCGCGGACGCCATATTGCTGAAGCCGCCGGTAGAGCGCACTTCGGCTCATGCCGAGCTGCTGCGCCGCCTGACGCACGTCGCCCTGATGGCGCGCCAGGACCTTTTCGATGAAGACCCGCTCGGCGTCCTCGAGCGACAGTTCCTCGGTTGCCGGCTCGCCAGCCGACCTCGCGCGCTGGAGGCCGAGGCTCCGCGCCGTCAGAGACGGGGATGCCGCGTCCGCCATCAACACGCCGCGTTCGATGGCATGCGCCAACTCCCGCACGTTGCCGGGCCACGGGTGCCCGCGCAGCGCGGACACCGCATCGGCATCAAAGCCGGTCAGCGGTTTGCGGTACCGCGCGGCGTAGTGGGACAGGAAATGGCGGGCGAGCGGCTCGATATCGTCCTTGCGGTCGCGCAGCGGCGGGAGATGGATTACGACGGTGTTCAAACGGTAGAGCAGGTCCTCACGAAACCGACCCGCCCCGATCTCGGCCTGCAGATCGGCGTTCGTCGCCGACAGCATCCGGACGTTGACATATCGCAGCCGCGACGAGCCGACGCGCTGCACCTCGCCCGTCTGCAGGACGCGGAGCAGCTTTGCCTGCAGGCGCACCGGCATGTTCGCGATTTCGTCGAGGAACAGCGTGCCTTCATCCGCCATCTCGAAACAGCCGATGCGGTCGACGCGCGCGTCCGTGAACGCGCCCTTCACGTGTCCAAAGAGCTCGCTCTCCGCAATGCCCTCGGCAAGACCGCCCGCATTCATCGTCACGAGCGGTTTGTTGCACCGTTCGCTGAGGCCGTGCACCCATGCGGCGACGACTTCCTTTCCGGTGCCATGCTCACCGGTGATTAATACGCTCGCATCCGAGGGCGCGATCCGTTCGATCGTCTGACGCACCTCGCGGATCGCCGCCGTGTCGCCGATGAACGGCGGAGTGACGCCGCGCTGCAGCCGCGAGTTCGCCTCCTGCAGCCGATGGCTGCGCCGTACCGCGCGCCGCAGTTCGATCTGCGTCCGCACCGTTGCCAGCAGCTTCTCGTCGTCCCACGGCTTCTCGATGTAATCGCGGGCGCCGCGGCGCATCGCCTCCACGGCGCCGGCCACGCTGCTCCATGCCGTCATCACCACGACCGGCAGCGTCGGATCCAGCGCCCGGATTCGTTCGATCAGGTCGAACCCCTCCTGGCCGGAAGTCGTATCCCGCGTGTAGTTCAGATCGAGAATCGCGAGATCGCAATCCGCGGCCTCGAGGCGTTCGAGGGCCTCTCCAGGCGACCGCGCCGGCGTGACCTCGTAGCCTTCGTCGATGAGCAGCAGCTTCAGCGCGTCGATGATGTCCTGCTGATCGTCCGCGATGAGAATCCGGGCGTCCGGCGTGGTGTGGGGCATCAGCCGCGGATCGCTAGTAACATGCGTGCCATTGTTTGACGGTGAAAAGATCCCCGGAGTTTGGTGAATTTCAGCCACGGGCCCGGCCCGACCGCCCCCCGTCGCGCGGGCGCGACGGACGCGTCCCAGGGATGCGACCGCCTGGCGGGGCGAAAGGGCCAAACCTCAATCATTTTCCAGGAGCGTCGTGGCACGGGCCTTGTTCTTTCCGTGTCGCGCATGTACAGCATGCCTGTGATTCGTCCGGAAGCCTCTGCACGCGTTCTCGTTGCCGACGACCAGCCCGACGTGCTCGAGGCGCTTCGATGGCTCCTGAGCGGCGAAGGATACGAGCCCGAATTCGTCAGCTCGACCGATGGGGTGCTGGAGCGCCTTCGGAACGGTCCGTTCGATCTGCTGCTGATGGATCTGAACTATAGCCGGGATACGACATCCGGGCGAGAGGGTCTCGAGCTCATCCCCCAGGTTCGCACGTTCGACCCGACGATGCCGATTGTCGTGATGACCGGGTGGGGGAGCGTCGACACCGCCGTGGAAGCGATGCGGCGCGGTGCGAAGAGCTTCGTGCAGAAACCATGGGAAGACGAGACGCTGCTCGAGATCCTGCAGCGCGAGATCGAAGAGTCGCGCGCATCCAAGCGCCGGGACGCCAAGCAGCAGCGCGAATTCGAGGAGGCGCGTCTCATCCAGCGTGGCCTCCTGCCGACGTCGATGCCGCAGATCGCCGGCCTGACGCTCTCCTCCTCCTGGCGGCCGGCGGACGGCGTCGGCGGCGACTGCTTCGATGCACTCACGTTTGGTGACACCGCCGTCGGCCTGTCGATCGCCGACGTGGCAGGTAAAGGCGTTCCTGCAGCGTTGCTGATGTCGAATCTGCAGGCGGCCGTTCGGGCGTTCGCGCAGGAAGGCACGCCTCCCGCGTCGGTCTGCGCGAGCGTGAACCGGCTGTTGTGCCGCAACATGGCCAGCGGACGGTTCGTCACCTTCTGCTACGCGCGGATCGATATCGAGGCCGGCCGTCTGACGTATGCGAACGCCGGCCACAACCCGCCGCTGCTCATCCGCCGGGACGGCACCACGGAGCGGCTCTCGCCGGGCGGCACCGTGCTCGGCGTCTTTGCGGAGGTTGCGTACGAGCAGGGCGAGTTCGCGCTCGGTCCGGGGGATCGGCTCGTGTTCTACACCGACGGCATCAGCGAATCCCGAAACGCCGCCGGCGACGAGCTGACCGACGACGGCGTGGCGGAAGCGGCCCGGCGGCATCGCGCACTGGACGCCGACAGCATGCTGGCCGCGATGATCACTGACGTCGAACGGTTCAACGAAGGAAAGTACGAGGATGACGCGACGTTGATAGTCGCGGCGCTCTAAGAATTGGGAGTTGGGAATTGGGAGTTGGGAATTAACGAACTATCGCCTGTGTGAGCCTATGCTTTCGGACTTCACCTACGCCGTCCGCACGCTCGCGCGACATCCGTGGTTCGCCTGCTCCGCGGTTGTCACGCTTGCGCTCGGCATCGGTGCGAACACCGCGATCTTTGCGGTGCTCTACGGCGTCCTCCTCCGGCCGCTGCCGTTCAAGGACGCAGACCGCCTGGTGAGAATCTCCGAAACGCTGCGGGGCGCACGGTGGAACGTCTCATATGCGAATTTCCTGGATTGGCGCGCGCGCAACCACGTGTTCGCGGACATGGCGATCTTCAATGCGATCGGCCGCGTGGCGATCCGGGACCGTTCGGGCGTGGCGACGTTCTACCCATCGGGCAACACCGAGCTGCGGTTGTTCGACGTGCTCGGCGTGCAGGCGGCTCACGGGCGGCTCTTCGCGCCGGGCGAGGACAAGCCCGACACCGCGGTCGTCGCCGTCATCAGCGATGCGATGTGGCGCACGGCGTTCGGCGGCGATCCGGCAGCCGTCGGACGCACGGTCCTCATCGACGACGAACCGGTCACGATCGTTGGCATTCTCCCGCCGGACGTCCGGCCGTCCGACGTTGACGTCTGGTTTCCGATACGGCACCTGAGCGCGATGCAACTCGATCGCGGCAATCATCCGGGATTCGCGGCGCTCGCGCGTCTGCGCGACGGCGTGACGCTGGACGACGCGTCCAGGGAAATGACGTCGATCGCGCAGTCGCTCCAGCGCGAATACCCGTCGACCAACAGGGACATGGGCGTGCACGTCGAGCCGCTCCTCGACTCCATCGCCGGCAGCGCCAGGCCGACGCTGCTCACGATGATGGGCGCCGTCGCCGTGCTCTTGTTGATCGCCTGCGCCAACGTCGCCAACCTGCTGCTGGCGAAGGGGCTGCGGCGGGAGCGGGAAACGTCGATCCGCGCGGCCCTCGGCGCCACGCGTCTGCGCCTCCTGCGCCTGTTCCTGATGGAGGGTGCGGTGCTCGGACTGGCGGGGGCGACCGCGGGGCTGCTGGCTGCGGCGTGGAGCGTTCGCGTGCTCCCCGTCGTGCCGGGCATGACGCTGCCGCGCGCGGCAGACGTCCGGATCGATCCGGCGATTCTTGGATTCGCACTGGCGCTCGGCCTGGTGACGGCCATGATCTTTGCCCTCGCGCCCGCTTTGCAGCTCTCGCGCGTTGATCTGATGCGGATCCTCCGTCTCGGCGGAATCGGGGAGAGCGGCTCGTCGAATAGCCGGCAGGTGCGCACGATCCTCGTCGGCGTCGAAGTCGGGTTGCTGTTCGTGATGCTCGCCGGCGCGGGACTGATGATCCGGACTCTGGGCAACCTGGCCGGCGTGAACGCCGGATTCGACGCGGATCGCATCTTGTCCGTGCGGCTGCAGCAGCCGCCGGCCGCATACCAGGGCGAGGCAGCCATCGCGTCGTATGCCCAGCGGCTGCAGGAGCGCGCCCGGCATGCCGGCGGGGTGGGCGGCGCGGCGATCGCCTGGCCGTTCGACTACACGAGCTTCAGCTGGGCGCCGTTCATCAATTTTCCCGATCAGCCATTCGACGCCGGCCGCGAGCCGACCGCGCAGGCGGCCTCGGTCACGCCCGAGTACTTCGCGACGATGGGAATTCCGTTCGTCCGCGGGCGCAATTTCGGGCCTCAGGAACGCGCCGGCGCCCCGACCGGCCTGATCGTCAATCAGACGTTCGCGACGCGCTTCTTCCACGGCGCGGATCCGATCGGCAAACGTGTGACCGCGCTGAAGATTCCGCAGATGCAGAACATGCCGATCATCGGCGTCGTCGGGGACACGCGCCGCGGGGGGCTCCTCCGGGGATTCACGCCGGAGATGTATGTGGCGTTCGCACAGTTTCCGGTGCTCAGTCCCGCGCTGGTCGTCCGGGCGGCCCATGCCGATCCGCTGTCGCTCGCGAACGAGATGAAGGCGCAGGTCGCGGCGCTGGATCCGGCGGTGGCGGTCAGCGGCGTGGCGCGCGTCGCGGACGAACTCGCCGCGTCGTACGGAGATCGGCACGCGCTCTCGTGGCTGCTGTCGGCGTTCGCGGTCCTCGCGCTGCTCCTCACGGTCCTCGGTATCGCGAGCGTGGTTTCGTTCACTGTCGCCCAGCGCACGACGGAGATCGGGATCCGTCTGGCGCTCGGCGCAAACCGCCGTAACGTCATTGCGCTGATCGTCGGCGGGGCGATGCGGCCTGTTGCCGGGGGGGCGGCCGCGGGGCTGGTGACGCTGCCGCTCGCGTCGAGGGCACTTCGGGCCTACCTCTTCGGAGTCACCGCCGCAGACCCGCTCTCGATCGGAGGCGCCGTCGCTTTGCTCGTCGTGGCGGCGCTGGCGGCCGCCTATCTGCCTGCCCGCCGCGCCGCGGCGGTCGACCCACTGCTCGCGATCCGATCGGAATGACCATGCTTGGCCACGCTGTCAAGTCGCTCACGCGCCGGCCCGCCTTCACGGTGCTGGCGGTCCTCACGCTCGCCGTCGGCATCGGCGCGAACACCGCCATCTTCAGCGTAGTGAACGGCGTCCTGCTGAAACCGCTGCCGTATCCGCAGGCCGATCGCCTCGTCGGCCTCTGGGAGCACACGTCGCGCGCGCCTCGTGTGCATGTGTCGTATCCGAATTTCCGCGATTGGCACGACAGGACAACGAGCTTCGTGTCAATCGCCGCGTACTCCGGGGATACGACGACCGTGCTTGGCGGTACGGAGCCGACGTTCGCCGAGGCGTACGTCGTGACGAAGGAGTTCTTCGACGTGTTCCGCGTACCGCCTGCCATCGGGCGGACGTTTACGGCGGAGGAGATGACGCCCGGCGGCCCCGCGGCGGTGGTGGTCAGCGATCGGTTTTGGCGACGCGACCTCGGCGCGAGTACGAACCTGAGCGCGCTGCACGTCGACGTGCAGGGCATGAGCGCCCGCGTCGTGGGCGTGATGCCGCGCGGCTTTGCGTTCCCGGCCGGCGCGGATCTCTGGATGCCGCTGGATCGCACACCCGACGACAGCGGACGCACCGCTCACAACTACACCGTCGTCGCGCGGCTCGGCGGGTCGCTGCAGCAGGCCGACGCGGAACTGCGCGTCCTGGCGCAACAGCTGCGATCGGAACATCCACGGGATAACGATGCCGAGTCCATCACCATTCTGCCGCTGCAGGACGCGTTGACGCTTTCGTCGCGGACCGCGCTGCTGCTCCTGTTGGCGGCCGTTGCACTCGTGCTGCTCATTGCGTGCGCGAACGTCGCCAACACGACGATCGCCCGGGGGGAAGAACGCCGGGCGGAACTTGCCGTTCGCGCAGCGCTCGGCGCGAACCGCCCGCGCATCATCCGCCAGCTGCTCGTGGAGAGCCTGCTGCTCGGGATGACGGGCGCTGCGTGCGGCCTGGTCGTCGGCGCGTGGCTGCTGCGCGCGTTTCTCGCGCTCAATACCGTGCCGCTGGCGGGCCAGTCCGTCCGTCTCGATGCCTCCGTGCTCGCCTTTACGGCGGCGCTCGGCATCCTGACGCCGCTGCTGTTCGGTATCGTCCCAGCCATGCAACTCTCACGGCCCGACCTGCGCACGACAATGGCCGAGAGCGGCCGCGGCGCGCGGGCCGGCCGCCGCAGCGTTCGGATGGTGCTCATCGCCGCGGAGGCTGCCGTCGCGCTGGTGCTGCTCCTCGGATCGGCGCTCCTCATCCACAGCTTCTGGAGACTGCTCTCGGTCGACACCGGCTTCGATCCGCATGGCGTTGCCGCGATCGAGATGGTCGTTCCGGAAACGAAGTATCCGGAACCCGACTCGAGCGCGCGGTTCTATCAGCAGCTGCTCGAGCGTATCCGCACGATGCCCGGAGTCGCAGCAGCCGGTGCGACCAATGCGCCTCCGCTGGTGGGCGGCGGACCCTCAGGAGCATTCGTGCTGGAGGGGAAGCCCAGAGCGCTGGACTGGTCCTACTCGGCGGATTACTTCGTCATCACGCCCGGTTATTTCGAAACGCTGCGGATTCCGATCGTCCGGGGACGCGGCATCCAGGACTCCGACAAGTCCGGAGAACCCGTGGTCGCGGTGGTGAATCAGGAATTCGTCCGGAAGTACCTGCCGGACCAGGATCCGATCGGGCGGCGGTTCCGGTACTTGGGGATGGACTCGAAAGACGAGCCGCTGTTGACGATCGTCGGTGTCGCGGCCGACGTTCGCAGCGACGCCCTGTCGGCGCCAATCGTGCCCGAAGCTTACGTGAGCTATCTCCAGCGCCCGTTGCGCACGCGCTGGTCGATGGTCGTCGCGGTACGCGCAAACGGCGGCAGCGCGGCCGGTTTGCTGGCGCCGCTCCATCGAATCATCACGCAAGTCGATCCTGACATACCCGTCAAAATGGGAACGATGGAGGAGCGGGTCGGCGAATCCGTGGCGGATCGCTGGTTCACGATGGCTGTCCTCTCGACGTTCGCGCTCGTAGCCGTCCTGCTCGCAGCGGTGGGCATCTACAGCGTCCTCTCCCAATCGGTGACACAGCGCACGGCGGAGATTGGCGTGCGGATGGCTCTCGGCGCCGACGCGCCCACGCTCGTGCGGCTCGTCGTCCGCAGCATGATGGCGCCGGTCCTGGCCGGGATTGGCGCCGGTGTCGTCGCGGGAGCGTTTGCGGTGAAGCTGCTGGCGAGTTTCCTGTTCGGAGTGCAGCCGCTCGATCCTGCGGCGTTCATCGCGGCGGCCGCATTGCTGCTCGCCGTCGCGCTGCTCGCGGCGTACCTGCCCGCCCGCCGCGCCACACGTGTCGATCCGGTGCTGGCGCTCCGCTCGGCCTGACCGGCGTTTGCGTTACGCGAGCGCGCGCGCGGCCTCCCGCGCGTAATACGTGATGATGATGTCGGCGCCCGCGCGCCGGATCGACGTCAACGTCTCCATCATCGCGCGCGGCTCGTCGATCCATCCCCTGGCGGCTGCGGCCTTGAGCATGGCGTACTCGCCGCTGACGTGATACGCCGCAGTGGGCAGCCCGAATTCGTCCTTTACGCGCGCGATGACGTCCAGATACGTCAGGGCCGGCTTCACCATGACAATGTCGGCGCCCTCGTCGATGTCGAGCGCTACCTCGCGCAGCGCCTCCTCGACGTTGGCGGGATCCATCTGGTGCGAGCGGCGATCGCCGAACGCCGGCGCACTGTCGGCGGCATCGCGGAACGGACCGTAGAATGCCGAACAGTACTTCGCGGCATACGACATGATTGCGGTGCCCGTGAAGCCGCCGCCGTCGAGCGCTTCGCGGATCCGCCCGACGCGGCCGTCCATCATGTCGGACGGCGCGACGATGTCGGCGCCCGCCGCCGCATGGGACAGCGCCGCACGCGCCAGCTGCTCGACCGTCGCATCGTTCGAAATCTCGTCCTCGACCAGGATGCCGCAGTGGCCATGCGATGTGTACTCGCACAGGCAGACGTCGGTCACGACGAGCAGATCCGGCACCTCTCGTTTCAGCGCGCGGACAGCGGTCTGCACCGGCGCTTCCGAATCGAACGCCGTGCTCCCCACATCGTCCTTGCTGTCGGGCAATCCGAACAGGAGCACGCCGGAAATGCCTTCAGCCTTTGCCGCCGCGGCCTCGCCGATCGCTTCATCGACCGACAACTGATAGACGCCTGGCATCGAGGGCACCTCGCGCCGCTGCGCCTCGCCGGGCACGACGAACAGCGGGTAGAGGAAATTGTCCGGCGCGAGCCGCGTCTCTCTGACGAGCGCCCGGATGGCCGCCGTCCGTCGCAGCCGGCGCGGCCGCCGCTGCAGATCCAGCTGGAATTGCGTGTGAGTGGTGGCCATCGCGTTCATGTGTGCAACACCGGCGAGCTGAAGTGTTCGACGAGTGCGTCGACGAGATCGGCGATCGTGAACCGGCGGGGCATGACGGTCGTGGCAAGGCCGAGCTGCTGCGCGGCCTCGGCCGTCACGGGTCCGATACACGCGACGACCGTCGTCCGGAGCAGATCGACCGCTTGATCCTCCCCGAGCATCCGGACGAAGTTGCCGACGCTCGACGGACTCGTGAACGTCACCGCGTCGATCTGGCGGTCGAGCAGCATGCGGTAGACGTCCTGATCCTCACCCCGCTCCGCGGGCGCCTGGAGCGTGCGGTAGGCGACGACGTCGGTCACGTCCGCGCCGCTGGCCCTCAGCTCCTCGGCAATCAGCTCGCGTGCGATGTCCGCCTTCGGGAGCAGGAAGCGCCGGCCGGCGATGTCTCCATGAGCCCGAAGGGATTCGAGAAGTGCCTCCGCGTGATATTCCTCCGGCACGACATCGACGCGCAGCCCATAGCGCTTCAACCGTTCCGCCGTTGACGAGCCGATCGTGCAGAGGCGCACTCCTTTCAGCTCGCGGATATCCGAGACGGCGAACAGTCGCCGCATGAAAGCGTCGGCGGCGTTGACGCTCGTCAGCACCAGCCAGTCGAACGTCGCGATCGACCGGCAGGCGTCGTCGAGCGGTTCGAGGTCTTCCGGCGGCGCGATGCGGATCGCGGGGGCATGGATCGCTTCGGCGCCGCGCTCTTCCAGCATGTCGATGAAGTCGCCCGCCTGTTCGCGCGTGCGGGTCACGACGATGCGCCGGCCGAACAGCGGCCGATCGTCGAACCAGCGCAGGTGCTCGCGCAGTCCGGCCACCGCGCCGATGACGAGAAGCGCCGTCTCGCCCGCGCGCGCGTGCGATGCAATCTGCCCGAGGGGCGCGCTTATCGTCTGCTGGGCCGGGCTCGTACCACGGTAAATCAGGGCCGCCGCTTCGTCGGGGGAGCGGCCGTGCGCGAGCAGCGCCTCCGCCATCCCGGCGATCTGCGCAGCGCCCGCGTAGCACATCGTCGTGCCTTCGATGCGCGCCAGCGTGCTCCAGTCAAGCGCAGGCGTCGCATCGGACTGCGACTCGTACCCGCGCAGCAGCGCCACGACGTCACCGGCGCCTGGATACGTCACCGGGATCCCGGCAAACGCCGGCATCCCGATCGCGGCGGGCACGCCGGGCACGACTTGAAACGGAATCCCTTGTTCGTGTAGAAACAGCGCTTCCTTCCCGCCGCTGTCGAACACGAACGGGTCGCCCCACTTCAGCCGGACGACGACCCGCCCTTCCCGCGCTTTCTCCGCGATGAGCAGCGAAATCGCGTCCTGATCGAGAGGCCGTGGCGCCGCGGGTCCGACATCGATCTTTTCCGCCTCCGCCGGTGCGAGCCGCAGCAGCCGCTGATGCACATGGTGGTCGTAGATGACGACGTCTGCGGACTCGAGGCACCGATGCCCGCGCACCGTGATCAGGCCCGGATCTCCGGGGCCTGCACCAACGATGAAGACGCACGGTTCTTTCGTCATGGCCATTGGACGTCCGTCATTCAATAGCTGCCTTCGAGAGGACGATGCGCGGCCCGTGCACCGTCCAGAATCGCCGATGCCCCGGCGCGCGCGAGCTCGTCGGCAAGGCGGCGTCCAAGATCGCCCGGCCGGGCTGCGGGGCCTCGAACGCTTCGTTTCACGCTGCGACGACCGTCGATCGATGCGACGATCGCCTGCAGCGTCAAATCCACGCCGTCGCGTTCCGCTATCGCACCCAGCGGCAGCTGGCACCCACCGCCCAGCGCCGCGACGACCGCCCGCTCGGCGTCGAGCGCCGCCGCCGTCTCCTCATCATTGATCGCTTCGGCTGCCGATCGGATCCGCCGATCGTCGGCGCGGACCTCGATGGCAACGATGCCCTGACCCGGTGCGGGGATGCAGTCCGCGGTGGGAATGGCCGCGGTGATGCGGCTCGAGAAGCCAAGGCGTTTCATGCCGGCGGCCGCCAGCACCAGGGCGTCGAATCCGCCGGCGTCGAGCTTCCGCAGTCGCGTGTCGACGTTGCCGCGAACGGGCTCGAAGCGGGCGCGCGGCAGCAGCATCGACAGCTGTGCGATCCGGCGGATGCTGCTCGTGCCGATGGTCGGGCTGTCGCCGATCCGCGCCACGGCCTCGCTGATGTGGACGGTTTCGGGAGTGCGGGGGAGCACCAGCGCGTCGCGGGGATCCTCGCGCGGAAGGGCGGCCGCGACGACTGACCAGCCGGGCAGTACGGCCGGCATGTCCTTCGCGCTGTGAACGGCGGCATCGATGTCGCCGCGCTCCAGCGCTTCCTCGATCTCTTTCACGAACAGGCCCTTGCCTCCGACCTCGGCAAGCCGGGAATCCTGCAGCCGATCGCCGGACGTCTTGATGACGATGATCTCCACTGCGTGGCCGCGTTGCCCGAGGAGCGCGCCCACGGCCCGCGCCTGCCACAGCGCAAGCTGGCTGCCGCGCGTGCCAAGCCGCACGGCGTTCATCAGGAGGCCTTCTGTCCTCGCCGCGGTTCGATGGCGGGGGTCCGCGCCTCCTCCGACGAGAGGCCGAACAGGCGGTTCAACGCATCCGCGTACGTCACCATCATGGCTTCGTCGGTCAGTCCCTTCAGCTGCTCCGTCGGCGTCAGCAGCAGCTTCTCGACGATGAGGTGCGTGATCTCGTCGACTCGCGCGCGCGCCTCCGGCGGCAGCCCCGCGAGCTTCGGCTCGAGGCGGTTCAACTCGGCCCGGCGGACGGCGTCGAACCTGCGGCGCAGCGCGATGACGGTGGGAATGATGTCCCGCGATTGCATCCACGTCGCGAACCGTGCGACTTCTTCCGCCACGATCCGCTCGGCGCGATCGAGTTCCGCCGTTCGGCGCGCCAGGTTCTCCTTCACGATGCTGCGCAGGTCGTCGATGTTGTACAGGAACACCTGGTCGAGGTCTCCCACGCCCGGCTCGACGTCGCGCGGCACCGCGATGTCGATCACGAACAGCGGGCGGCTGCGTCTCGGGCGCATCGTGTCCTCGACACCTGCGCGGGTGAGGACCGGCTCGCTCGCTCCGGTCGCGCTGATGACGATGTCCGCCGACGAGAGCGCATCGGCGAGCTGCGCCCATGGAAGTGCGCGGCCGCCGAGCTGACGCGCCAGCGCGTCCGACGACGAAATGGTCCGGCTCACGATCGTCAACTGCTTCACGCGCTGCGCCTGCAGGTGCACGCCCGTGAGCTTGGCCATCTCGCCCGCACCCAGGATCAGCACCTCGAGGCCCGTGAGATCCCCGAAGATCTTCCGGGCGAGCGCGATCGCCGCGTAACTCACCGACACGGCACCTTCGCCGAGCCCCGTCTCGCTCCGCACCCGCTTGCCGACGCTGAAGGCCGTATCGAACAGCCGGTGCATGACCGCTCCCGCGTGCTGCAGACCGTTGGCGGTCGCAAACGCCTCTTTCACCTGTCCGAGAATCTGGGGCTCACCTACGACGAGAGAATCGAGCCCGGCGGCGACGCGGAACAGGTGACCGGCGGCGTCCGGGCCCCGGTGCTCGAACACGTGCGGCGCGAGCCGGTCCCACGGCACGCGATGGTAGTCGCTGATGAAGCGTCCGAACGCCTCGCCGGCGCGGTCGTCGTCGGCAACCGCATAGATCTCGGCGCGATTGCACGTCGAGAGCACGACGACTTCCTGCGCGACGCCGCGCGACGTCAGCGCGGAGAGCGCCGGTTCGAGCCCTGCACGCGCGAAGTCGATGCACTCGCGCAGTTCCACAGGGGCGGTCCGATGCGTGACGCCGACGGCGAACAGCCGCACTAGAAGTTATGACTCCTGGTCAGGAAATAGCCGACCGGCAGAAAATTCAGGAGCACGATCACGAACCCGATGGCCGACAGCCACGCCGCCCGCCGGCCGCTCCAGCCGATCGCGCCGCGCGCGAAAAACGCGAACGAATACATCGCCCAGCTCAGGACGGCGAGCAGGATCTTCGGGTCGGCCACGGACATCGCCCGCGCGTGCGGGTCGGGCGAGGCGTGGACCTGCGTCGCCCAGACCGCGCCGACAATGACGCCGGCCGTGAGCAGCGCCCAGCCGACGCCGATCGCCCGCGCGTTCATCATGTCGAGGACCTGCAGGCTGGGCAGGCGTGCGTAGAAGAAGCCGAGATGCTTCGCCTTGATCTCCTTGAACAACAGCACGTACGTGATGCCGAGGACGAATGCGAGCGCGAAGCTCGCGTAGGCGAACAGCAGCGAGAGCACGTGGATCGTGAACAGCGGGCTGCGGAGCAGCGGCGGACGCGATTCCACTCCGGGATTCAGCGCCGGGAGAATGGCGAGCGCCGCCATGAGAACCGTCACGAACGCACCCATCGCGCGCTCTTCGGTCGAGAGCTCGATGTAAAGGTAGGCGAGGCCGAGCAGCCAGACGAATGCCGACACCGCCGCCGTGGTGCCGACGAGCGGGGCGTAACCGGCGGTGACCGTCTGCATGCCGATGAGAAACGTGTGCGCCAGAACGCCTGCCCCGAGCAGGGCCGTTGCCGCGCGGCCCACGCGCGGCTCGCGCTGCGCGAAATGCGCAATGTAGGCGGCCGCTGCCAGGCCGTAGAGCAGCACGGGAAGCCAGGCGATGATCGTCATTTCGGATCGGAAGCCGTCGCGGTCGGGCCGTAGTATCCCGTCTTCGTGCGGGCGATGACGCCGGGCCGCTGCGTGCGGATCTGAATGCGGCGCCACGCGCCATCGCGCTTGGGATTCGACGACGAATACGCGATCGTGTACTGGCTCGACAGCTCCTCCCAGATCGCCTGATAGATCTTCGGCAGTTCGCGCGCGTCCGTCGGGAAGAACACGTGTCCGCCGGTTTCCTGGGAGAGCTGCTTCAGCACGAACTCCGCTTCCTTGAACTCGCGCCTGCCGGTCTCTCCCTGCCGCAGGCCGATCGAGTAGATGGCGGTCTCGCTTCGCTTGGCGAGGTCGAGGACCTCGTCGAATTCGACGAGGCTCGACGTATCGTCGCCGTCCGACAGCAGCACGATCGCCTGCCTGCGGATGTCGTCCGGCGACGCGGCGCGGGCCTTCTTCAGATCTTTCAAGGAGATGTAAATCGCGTTGTAGAGCGACGTCGATCCGTTTGCCGTCGTCGAGCGGATCGCTTTCTCGAGCGCGCCGGCGTCGTGGGTGAACGGCGACAGGATGCGCACCTGGCTGTCGAAATCCACGACTTCTGCCTGATCGTCCTTGTGCAGTTCGTGGGCGAAACCGACGGCGGCCTCCTGCACGATCCCCATCCGCTCTTCCATGCTGGCGCTGGTATCGAGCAGGAGCGCCAGCGAAATCGGCTGCTGGCTCTTCGAAAAGAACGTGATCTGCTGCTTCGCCCCGTCCTCGTAGACTTCGAAATCCCCCTCATTGAGGTCCGTGACGAACTTGCCGGAGACGTCCGTCGCCGTGACCGTCAGGGAGACCAGTTCGATGCCGGCGCGGAATCGCTGTTGCGCAGCGATCCCGACCGCTGCGGCAATCGTGAGCACGAGGGCGAGAAGGAGACTGCGGCTCATTTCGCCGGGGGTGCCTGGGTGCGGGCCCGGACCGTGACGCCTGGACGCTTGACCGATACCGCGAGCTTTTCCGGGGGGATCAACGTTTCGGGACGGGCGTAGGTGACCACGTATTGATGCGCGAGTTCGTCGGCGAGCTGCGTCAGGGCGCCAGGGATCGCGGTTGCCGCCAGCAGTTGATCCCGCCGGCCGCCCGTCCGTTCCGTGCCGAGCGCGAGCACTTGGTTGCGGTTGCGCAGTTCGTCCGTCTCCGATCCGCTCGGCGTCCCGAACGCCAGCACGTGAAGCGCGGCGCCGCTCTTGGCGAGCTGGTCGAGAATGGGCTGGTAATACCGGTTGCTGAACTCGTGCGGATCCTCCACGAGTAATGCGGCGATCACCGGCCGCGCCGGTTCACGCTTCTGCAGGCCGCGGCTGACCTCCATGACCGCATCGTCGAAGTACGCGCCGGCGCCCGGCTGCGCGAAGATGCGGCCCACCGCGTCGAGCAGGCGCTTTTCGTCGGTCGTATAGTCCTGCGCGATCGTCGGGCGATCGCCGAAGGTGATGATCGCGATCTCCGCCTTCCCCGACAGCGCCTTCACGAAGTTGCGCGCGCCCTCGCGGATCATCTGCGTCGCCCCGGACGAGGCCTGCGTGTTGTCGATGAGGAACGCAATTGTCAGCGGTTCGGTCGCCGGCGCGACCGAAAGTACTTCGCGCGTCGTGTTGTCCTCGCGGACCGTGAAATCCGCGGCCGTCAGGCCGGTAACCGGATGACCGTCGGCGTCGAGCACGCTCGCATACACGCGGACGTCCTTCGTCTGCGCGAATACGGCGGCCGCCGGAGCGAAACCAATGAGCGCGATGAGCAGTACGCGGACGCGTCTCGACATGTCGTGAAACTGCCTTTCGAATCGAGTATAGGCACCGGCCAAAATTATTGCAACGACGGGACTTGTGGGCGAAGATCGGGTCTGGACCAGGACACGATGGCGGATCGTTTATTCTCTTTATGATGTCTCGACCGGGCCCGGCGTTCCGGATTCTCGTCATCGCGACGGTGGCGGCGACGCTGTACCTGGACGCGACGCTGGCACGGGCGCGGGCGGCGGGGCAGCTGCCTGCAAAGCTCGGGTCGGATTGCACCGCGGCGGTCGCGCCGCCCGTGCCGTCGCCGCCGACCCCTCCGCCCGCTGCGAGCGGGACGCCCCCGTTCGCCGCGTTCGGCTCGTGCGGTGACACGGCCGCGACGCCCGCCATCCGCCGCTGAACGCATCTATGGCAGACGATTCCAGGAACGGCAGGGACTCCCATTCCACGGCCGAGGCGATGCGCGAATTCGGCACGCTTGGCAGCGTGGGATTCGCGTTCGTGCTCTCGATCGTCATCGGCTGCGGCGCCGGGCTGCTGGTCGACCGCCTCATTGGACGCGGACACTGGGGCTTCTTCATCGGGTTCCTCCTCGGTCTCGCGGCGGGTGTCGTGAGCGTCATCCGCGCGAGCCGCTCGATCAAGTAGCGTGTCCGGCGACGATCTGATCGTCCGGCTTCAGCGCAACGCCGTCATCGCGTGCGCGGTGTTCACGGCGTTCGGTGCCGCGCTCGGAGGGCCCGCGGCCGCCGCGGGCGTCGTTGCGGGCGGCATCCTGGCAGGGGTCAGTTTCCTGCTGATCAAAGGCGCGATTTTCGACGTCACAACTGCGGCGGACCCGCGCGAAACGAGTCGGCCGGCTACATCTTTTGCGGTGGTGAAGTTGACCGGCCGGTACGCTTTACTCGGATTTCTGGCGTACGTTATGATTGCGCGTTTGCGCCTGCACCCGATCGGGCTCATTGTAGGTGCATCGTCGTTCGTGGCGGTTGCGGCGATCGAAGCCGCGCGTCTCATCAGGAACAAATAGAACCAGACAGCGCCGGATGGAGAAGCTCGAACATCCCTTGTGGATCGTGCAGGCGGTCAATGCGGTTCTCGGCCCGATCGTGGCCGCCGCGCTGGCGCCGTTCGGGTTTCATCTCCAGGGACCCGAGGTCATTCCGCCGTACATCGTGATGACGATCCTCATCGTCGCCGCGATTACGGTCATGTGCCTCGTCGTGCGTTCCCGGCTGAGCGTCGAGCACCCGAGCCGCTTCCAGATCGTCCTCGAGGACGCCGTCGTGATGATGAACGGCATGATCGAGGAATGGATCGGACCTGGAACGGGCCGCCGCTACCTGCCGCTCATTTCGGCGCTGGGGCTGTTCATCCTGATCGGCAACTACGCGGGGCTGGTACCGGGGCTGATGGCCCCGACGAGCAGCATCAACGTGACGCTTGGCTGCGCGCTCACGATCTGGGTCTATTACCATTTCGAAGGCATCCGCAAGAACGGGATCGTGGCTTACGTGAAGCACTTCTGGGCGCCGCCCGGCGCGCCGTGGTGGATCGGCTTCGTGATGTTCCCGATCGAGATCATCAGCCACACGTCGCGAATCATGTCGCTCTCGCTGCGTCTCTTCGGCAACATCTTCGGCGAAGAGCTCGTCATCCTGATCCTCGGCAGCATCATCCCGTTCATCGTTCCAGTGCCGATGATGCTGCTCGGGCTGATCACGGGCGGGCTCCAGGCATTCATCTTCGTGCTGCTCTCGATCATCTACCTGCAGGGCGCAGTCGCTGTGGAACACGAGCACGACGATCACGGGCACGATGCGCCGTCGGGCGTCCACGCCCCGGCATCGGCGTAAGTCTCTTTCTGACTGACTAATGGAGGAACGTGGTGAGTAAACGCAGTCTCATGACAATCGCACTCGTGGTCCTCGCGGGGGCCTTCGCGCCGCTGTACGCGCAGGGTACCGGTGCGGCGGCGGGCAGCGAAGTGGCCCGCTGGTCGATCATCACGGCCGGTTTCGCGCTGGGCATCGCGGCGTTCGGCGGCGCGCTCGGCCAGGGTAAGTCGATTGCGGCCGCGTGCGAGGCGATCGCCCGCAACCCGAGCGCGACGGGCGATATCCGCGGCGCGCTGATTCTGGGCCTTGTTCTCATCGAGTCGCTCGTCATCTACGTGCTGCTCATTTCGCTGATCCTCTTCTTCCTCACTCCGTTCGGGAAGTAAGGGCGCGCGCGGGCGCGCGCCTCGAAGAATTGGTGAGTTGGTGAATTGGTGAGCCGAATGGGCGAATTCGGTCCCAATTCCCCATTCACCGGCTCCCCGCGGTAAAATGGGACCACTGTGAAATCGCACTATTACTCGCAGCATGCGGGACCGCTGCGGGCGGAGCTGGGAACCGCGATTTCGCGCGATCTCATGCGGTCCCTGCACCGCAAGCAGCCGTGGCGGCACTTTGCCGTGGCGCTGCGGCAGTTCGCGATCCTGGGGCTCGCGACGTGGGGTCTCATCCGGTTCGAGAATCCGATTATCTGGATTCCGCTGGCCTTCGTGCAGGGCTTCACCGTGTTCAATTTCACGGTACTGCTCCACGAAGTCGTCCACCACACGATCTTCGAGCGGAAGCGGCGGGCCGCCGAGCGGTTCCTGGGATTTCTCTACGCCGTTCCGAGCGGCATTTCCGCGAGCCAGTTCACGCGCTGGCACCTCGATCACCATGCCGAGCTCGGATCGGAGGAGGACGATCCGAAGCGGCACCACCTCTCGCCGAAGGTCAACAAGCGGTGGTTCAAGCTGCTGTACTGCACGCCCGCGCTCTTCCCGATTTATTTCCGCGCCGCGCGGCGCGAGTCCTCCACGTACCCCGCCGACCTGCAGGCGAAAATCAAGGCGGAGCGGTGGCTCTCGATCGCCGCGCACCTGGGGGCGCTCGCCGCAATCTGGTATTTCTTCGGGTTCTTCGCCGCGTTCCGAACGAGCATCATTCCCGTCTTCTTCATCTTTCCCATCGCGTTCACGCTGAACCGGTTGGGGCAGCACTACGACATCGATCCCAACGATCCGGCGAAGTGGGGCACACTGATGAGGGGGAGCTGGTTCTGGGACTTCGCGTTCCTGAACTCGAACTATCACCTCGAGCACCACTACTTCCCCGGCGTGCCCTTCTACCGGCTGCCCGAGCTGCAGCGCGCGCTCGTACCGTTTTACGAGAAGAGGGGAATGCGCTGGCGGACGTATGGCCAGCTCGTATACGGCTGGCTGGTCGAAAACCACGCCCCCCACACGGATTGGGCCACTCCCCAGGAGCCAACCTTCAAGATCCCGCCGGCCAAGACCGGAGAACCTCAGATCAGGAGAGCCCGGGGCTGATCGGTCGCGTCTTTTTTGCCGCGTGACCTGGTCTGTCACGCTCTCCCGTTATCGTCGGGACATGATCGTTCGATTCGAGAAGCGTCCGGCGCCACAAAGCCACGAACCGCGGCCGCGCCATCCCTTCGAGCCTGCGCGCCCCCGGTTGACGGCCCGGGAGATTGAACACCGCAGGCGGATGCTCGCGCACCTCGCACGGCTGGACTCCCCGCAGCGCGCGTCCGCTTAGTACCCCAGTTCGCGCTCGATCCCGCGGACGATGCGTTCGAGTTCGTCGACGAGACGTCCGCCGCCGGCTTCGCGGTAGGCGCGAACAAGCCCCTGGTAGTACGCCAGTACGTCGTCCGGGCGCGCGGTGAATCGCGACCACACCTCGTCGCCGATATTACGGAGATCGCGAAGTATCGCGTACGTGTTGTGGACCTTGTCTGCTGCTGACACGCGGAGGCTCGCAGGTGCGAGCGTTCGCGCGTGTTCGACGTATCGCCGTTTTCGCTCCGCCCAGGGCTCTTTGGGCTGCGACCACGAATCGGTGCAGTCCGCAACGATTGCGGCGACGGCATCGCCGAATCGCTGACGGATATCTTCGAGCCGCGCGCGTCCGCCTGCGTCCTCCGCCGCATCGTGCAGGAGCGCCGCGATCGCTTCGTCTTCGTTCCCGCCGTCGTCCAGCACGATCGAAGCGACGCCCATCAGGTGGCCAATGTACGGGATTCCGGTGTTCTTGCGCGTCTGCGCGCTGTGGGCCGCGTGAGCGTAGGCGAACGCGTCGTCGAAGCGTGTGGTCAGGGCTGGCATGCCGCCTCCTCGTCCGTATTCTGACGGATTGTGGCGTGGATTTTTCATCCCGCAGCAGCTATGCGGTGGCGAAGCTCAGTTGTGGGATCGCTGCTTACGGCCGCGGTGATGCTGCTGTCGCCCGAGGTTCGCGCATCTCAGCACTTCACGAAGGTCGAGATCGGCCTCGCGTCCTACTATGGTCCCGGTTTCAACGGAGAGCCGACGGCGAGCGGCGAGGTCTTCGACGAGCGGAAGCTCGTCGCTGCGTCCCGAACGCTCCCGCTCGGCAGCGTCGTGCGCGTCACGAACCTCGACAACGGGCGTACGGTAAGGCTGAGGATTATCGACCGCGGACCATACGGCAGGAATCACCGGAAGGGCTGCATCATCGACGTCTCGAAGGGCGCAGCGCGGCGGCTGCACTTCATCCGCGACGGCATCGTCCACGTCCGCGTGATGGTCGAGAGGTTCGGCACGAAGGCGGATCGCGCTCACCGATAGAATGGCGGCGTGAATCCCGCTCCGGAAGTCTACGCCGCACTCGCGTCGCTCGGGATTCCGTACGAGCGGTTCGAGCATCCTCCCGTGTTTACCAGCGAAGAGGCCGACGTTCACTGGCGCGATCTGCCCGGCGTCCGCTGCAAGAATCTGTTCCTCCGCAACAAGAAAGGTGACCACCATTACCTGGTGGTGCTCGAGATCTCGAAGAAAGCGGATCTGAAGCAGATCGTCAGGATGGTCGGCGACGATCGATTGAGCTTCGGGTCGCCTGATCGTCTGATGGCGGAGCTGGGGCTGACGCCAGGTTCGGTGTCTCCGTTCGGGCTGCTCAACGACGGCGACGGATCGGTGATGGTGCTAATCGACGAAGATCTACGCGGCGCGGATGGCCTGATCTTTCATCCCAACATCAATACGGCGTCGGTGGTCGTTTCCTGGGAGGGGCTCGAACGATTCCTGCAATCGCGATCGAACAGAGTGCGTTATATCCGGGTGGAGGCCACGGAGGGGAGGTACTAAGAGGCCACGGAGGCCACGGAGGCCACGGAGCCGTTTTTCGGGAGGCCACTGAGTTCGAGAGAGGGAGAGAGAGAGAGAGAGAGTGTGTGTGTGTGGGAGTCATTCCGGCACGCACTGCCTGTTGCGGCGAGGGCACGGAACCCGGGGGGCCTCTCGACCTCAAACCTTCTCAAACTCAAGGCCTTTGCTTCGTGGCCGCCCAAAACCCCCCGTGGCCTCTTAGTTAAGACCTAATCCGTGGCCTTCTGCGAAGAACCAACCATGGTCCCGCCCAAGACCCTCCGTGGCCTCCGTGGCCTCTTAGTTGAGACTGATCCGTGGCCTTCAGCGAAGATCTAATCGGCTCTTTTCGGGCGCATATTCGCGGCGAGCACGCGCTTGCGCAGGCGGATGCTCTTCGGCGTCACCTCCACCAGTTCATCGTCGTTGATGAACTCGATTGCCTGCTCGAGTCCCAGCTTGCGCGCGGGGATCAGCCGCACGGCTTCGTCAGCGGTCGATGCGCGCATGTTGGTCTGCTTCTTTTCCTTCGTCACGTTGACGTCGAGATCGTTGGCGCGCGCGTTCTCACCGATGATCATCCCTTCGTACACCTTTTCGCCGGGATCGATGAAAATCTCGCCCCGCTCCTGCAGATTCCAGATGGCATAGGCCGTCGCCCCGCCCGCGCGATCCGCGACGAGCGCACCGGTGGCCCGCGAGGGGATGGCGCCGTGCCAGGGCTCCCAGCCGGCGAAAATGTGGTTCAGGATGCCCGTGCCCTTGGTGTCCGTGAGGAACTGCGAGCGGAAGCCGATGAGACCGCGGGCGGGAATGCGGAACTCGAGACGCACGCGCCCGCTCCCGTGATTCACCATCTTCGTCATCGTCCCGCGCCGCGTTCCGGCCAGTGCGATCACGACACCCTGGAATTCCTCGGCAACGTCTATCACGAGATCCTCGACCGGTTCGACGATCCGGCCGTCGTGATCCCTGGTGACGATTTCCGGCCTCGAGACCTGCAGCTCGTATCCTTCGCGGCGCATCATCTCGATCAGAATCGAGAGCTGCAGCTCCCCGCGTCCGAGCACCTTCATCTGCTCCGGCGTGTCGGTCGGTTCGACGCGGATCGAGACGTTTCCCAGCAGTTCGCGATCGAGCCGATCCTTCAGCTGCCGCGAGGTGACGAACTGGCCCTCGCGGCCGGACACCGGCGACGTGTTGACGCCGAAGATCATCGACACCGTCGGCTCGTCGACGGCGATCGCAGGCATCGCCCGCCGGTGCTCGATGTCGGCGATCGTTTCACCGATCGTGATGTCCTCGATTCCCGCCACGCAGACGATGTCGCCGGCGGCGGCGTCGGGGATGTCGACGCGCTTCAATCCGTCGAACGCGAAGAGCTTCGTGACTTTCGTTTCCTGGAAGCTCCCGTCCAGCTTGCAGACGGCAATCGGGTCGCCGACGCGGATCCGTCCGTTGAAGACGCGCCCGATCGCGATGCGTCCCAGGTAATCACTGGAATCGAGATTCGCGACCAGCAGCTGCAGCGGCGCCTCGGCGCTCCCGCGGGGGGGCGGCACCGATTCGACGATTGCGTCGAACAGCGGCCGCAAATCTTCGCCCGGAATGTCCACCGACCGCGACGACGTGCCAGCCTTGGCGCTCGTATAGAGCACTGGAAAGTCGAGCTGCTCTTCGGTGGCGTCGAGATCGATGAACAGGTCGTAGATCTCGTTGAGCACCTCCGCGATGCGCGCGTCGGGACGGTCGATCTTGTTGATCACCACAATTGGCGGGAGCCGGCGCTCGAGGGCCTTGCGGAGGACGAAGCGCGTTTGAGGCAGCGGACCCTCGGACGCGTCGACGAGCAGCATCACGCCGTCGACCATCGCCAGCACGCGCTCGACTTCGCCTCCGAAATCCGCGTGCCCCGGCGTGTCCACGATATTGATGAGAAGGTCGTTGTAGTGGACGGCGGTGTTCTTCGCCAGAATCGTAATTCCGCGCTCCCGCTCGAGGTCGGTATTGTCCATCGCCCGCTCTGCAACGCGCTCGTTGGAGCGGAACGTGCCGCTCTGGCGCAGCAGGCCGTCGACGAGCGTCGTCTTCCCATGGTCGACGTGGGCGATGATGGCAACGTTGCGCCGGAGGGCGTTGGCGACTATGGTGGCGGTCGATCCGGACGAAGGCATCCAATCAGTATAAATGGCGCGAGAACTACGCAACTTGCAATTCGAACCACTCGAGGTGCCCTCGCGCACATCAACGGGACTGCCTGTGCACTTGGCGGTTGGTCAACTTGCGTAGTCGACAGGGCCGATCAACCGTAAAGCCTCAGGGCACGTCATATTGCTGACAGTGGACGGCGCCTTCCGTTCGGCGGCCGATTCGGACCTCGTAGCCCGTGCGGCCGCCGGGGACGCGTCCGCGTTCCATGCGCTGGTCGAGCGGCATCGGGCCATGGTGTACCGGGTGGCATATCAGTTCGCGGGCAACCATCACGATGCGGAAGACATCGCCCAGGACGTCTTCATCAAAGTCTACCGGTCGCTGAATCGCTTCCGATACGACGCCCAGCTGACGTCCTGGCTCTATCGAATCGTGATGAATGCCTGCATCGACCACCGGCGGAGGCATGCGCCTGCGGGATGGGCGCCGTTTACGGAGGACGCGGAGCTGAGAATGTTGAATACGCCCGAGGAGAGCCCCGGGCCGGAGGACGCGGCGTACGGCACTGAGGTCGGTGAAGTCCTCGAAGCGGAAATCGCGCGGCTTCCGCCGGGCCAGCGCCTCGTGTTCACGATGCGTCATCATGAGGGTCTGAAGTTGTGTGAGATTGCCGAAGCGCTCGGCCTGGCGGAGGGGACGGTGAAACGGCAGCTGCACGCGGCCGTGCACCGCCTCCGCGCGGCGCTGTCGGCGTCGCGGGTCACGGTTGGGGGGCGCGCGTGAGCGGATGCGGATTCCTTGACGCCGGCACCATCGAGCTGTGCTTCTACGGCGAGCTCGAGCCCGCCGCAGCGGAGCGCGTCGACGCACACGTCCGCGCGTGCGCAGTGTGTCAGCGGCACCTCGAGGATCTGCGGGCCATCCGCACTGCGTTGGCGTCGCGTCCACGCGTCGATGGTCCGGCGCGAGGAGACTGGACCAGTTTCACGCGGCGGCTGGACACGGCCATCGCATCGCCTGCGACGTCGCAGAGGATGCGGACCGTCGTGCCGTGGCTCGCGATAGCGGCCACGTTGACCGTTGTCACGACGGGCGTGCTCGTCACGACGCGCGTACATCACGAGCAACCCAGCGCCGCGCGCGAAGAGTCGTCGATGCCAGCGAGCTTGGCGGCCGCGGAACCGCCGACCGTGCCGCAAACAGCGGCGTCGGCGATTGCGCCAGACACAGCGGTCGTTCGGGACGCAAATCGGTCGCTCGTGCAGCACAGTGAAGAGCATTTCGAGCGTTCGAAGCTCGTCGTGCTCGGACTCGCAACCCTCGACCCGCAACAGGCGCGCGCGGGTGACTGGCAACACGAACGCCAGCTGGCGGGCTCCCTGTTGCCGGACACCCGGCTGTACCGGCTTGCTGCGGAACAACGGGGCATGACGAATCTCGCGCGAGTGCTGGGCGACCTCGAGACCGTCCTGCTCGAGACCTCGATGGCCGATCACCCCGATGCGGAGGCGCTCGAGCGCGTGCAGCGCCTGATTGCACGGCGCGACCTGGTGGTCAAGATGAACGTGGTAGGTTCCGGGATTTGAACATGCGACGACTGCTGTTTTGCCTTCTGGCCTGCTGGATGGTGTCTGTGTCCGTCTGGGCGGATCCCGCGTCGGAGTCCGCACGCATGGCTCGCGCGAAGGATGCCATTGCCGACGAGCACTGGGTCAGTGCCATTGGCGAGTTGAAGGCTGCGGCCGACGACCCCAAAGAGCCGAATCGCGCCGAAGCGCTCTTCTGGCTGGCGCATTGCCAGAATCAGACCGGGGAGCAGGTCGCCGCTCTTGAAACGATTGCTCGGCTGCAGCGCGAATTTCCATCGAGCCCCTGGCTGCGCTTTGCGCAGTCGCTGCGTCTCGAGATCGCGCAGAAGCTGAATCGCGACGACGTGCTCTGGCAGATTGCCACGCCGCGTACGCCGCCGCCGACTGCCGCCCTGGCCATTCCTCCTCCGGCTGCCGCGCCGGCTGTTGCGGCTGCACCGGCGGCACCACCGCCGCCCGCAGGGCTCGCCGCCTTGCCGCGTTCGCCTTTGCCGACGCCGGCTGTACCCCCCGCAGTGGCAGCGCCAGCGCCTCCGGCTCCGCCCGCATTGGAGCGGAACGTGTGGGTGCTGGCTCCCGCGCCGCCCGACACCAATCTCAGGATCCAGGCGCTCGGCAGTCTCATTCAGACGCATCCGGACCGCGTGATTCCGCTGCTGAAGGAAATCGCGCTCGATCCGTCGTCGCCCGGCGACGGCAGGCGCGCCGTGTTCGTGCTGGCGCAGTCCGCCAATCCGCAGGCCCAGCTTTCGGTGGTGGAGGTCGCCATGCGCGCGAGCGAACCCGTCCGCGTCGAAGCCGTGAAAGAGATGGGGCGATTCGCGAGTCCGGTGGTGGCCAGCGAGCTGCTCGAGGTCTATCAGGCGGGGACGCCGCGTGTGAAACGCGAGGTCGTCGCCTCGCTCGGCGATCGCGCGGATCGTCCCGCGCTGCTGCGGATCGCGCAATCCGAGTCGGATAGCACCGTCCGCAACACTGCTATCGTCACGCTGGGCCGCGCCGGCGGTCGGGACGAGCTGCGGATGCTGTACAGCCGTGTGCCGGCCGACAGCCGCAGAGCATTGCTGGCCGCGCTCGTCAACGCCCGCGACGAGGACGAGCTGATACGGATCGCCCAATCCGATCCGGATCCGGCCATGCGGGACGAGGCCCGGGCCAACCTCCGCCTGCTGGGCACACCGAAGGCGATGGCTTTCCTGAACAAGGCACGGTGAGCGGAAATCCGCCGACTCGCCAATTCACCGATTGATCAATTGATAAGATCGTCGCGTGGATGTGTCCGCGACGAATCCTCTTCTTGACGGGCTGCGGATCGAGCCGACGCCGCAGCCGACCGTTCTCGTCATCTTCGGAGCGTCGGGCGACCTCACGAATCGCAAACTGCTCCCGGCGCTCTATCAGCTCGCCAGAGGGCAGCGTCTGCCCGCCCAGTTCCGGGTGCTCGGCGTCGCACGGACGAGCTGGGACGACGAGGCGTTCAGGGCGCACTTTCACGAGAGTCTGAAAACCTTCGCCGGCCTCGCCGACCCCGACGAAGTGTCGAAGGCGCTCGCATCGGATCTGTTCTACGTCGGTGGAGAGATGGACGATCCGGCTTTGTATGCGCGGATCGCGTCGAAACTCGCCGAACCGGGCTGGCCCGATGGGGTGCTCTTCTACCTCGCGATTCCTCCGACGGTGTACAAACAGGTCGTCTCACGGCTTGCCGACGCGACGCTCGTCAAGCCGCGCGTCGACAACGGGTGGCGGCGCGTCATCGTGGAGAAGCCGTTCGGCACCGACCTCGCGAGCGCCCGCGAGCTGAATCGAGCGCTCCATCGGTATCTCGACGAACCGCAGATTTTCCGCATCGACCATTACCTCGGAAAGGAAACCGTACAGAACCTGCTCGTGTTCAGGTTCGCGAACGGCATGTTCGAGCCGGTCTGGAACCGGCGCTACATCGATCACGTGCAGATCACGGCGGCTGAAACCGTTGGCGTCGAACGCCGCGCCGCGTACTACGAGAGCGCCGGCGCGCTTCGCGACATGGTGCAGAACCATTTGATGCAGGTGCTGGCGCACGTGGCGATGGAGCCGCCGATCCGTTTCTCGGCTGAGAACGTCCGCGATCGAAAGCTCGATGTCCTCCTCAGCATCCAGCCGCTGCAGTCGTCCAACGGCGACGACCGCACACCCCTCGACGTTGTCCGGGCGCAGTACACGGCCGGCTGGGTCAACGGCGCAGAGGTGCCGGGGTATCGTCAGGAAGAGGGCGTGAAGACGTCGTCGCTGACGGAAACATTCGTGGCCATGCGCTTGCAGCTCGATAGCTGGCGCTGGGCTGGCGTCCCGTTCTACATCCGCACCGGCAAGCGGCTGCCCAAACGGACGACGGAGATTGCGATCCAGTTCCGGCGCCCGCCGCTGCACCTGTTCAAACGCGTGAGTCCAACGTCGATCTCGCCGAACCTGCTGATCGTGAACGTCCAGCCGGACGAAGGTATTTCGGTGCGCTTCGAGGCGAAGCTCCCTGGCACGCGGATGCAGCTTGCGCCGGTGATGATGAACTTCCGCTACGGCAGTGCCTTCGGCAGGGCGGTTCCCGAAGCGTACGAAACGCTGCTGCTCGATGCCATGCTCGGAGATCCCACGCTGTTTGCGCGGCACGATTTCGTCGAGCACTCGTGGGGCCTCATCACGCCGGTGCACGAAGCGTGGGCCGCGTCCGGCGCAACGGAAATTCCGGCTTACGAAGCGGGGGAGTGGGGCCCGCGCGAAGCCGACCAGTTGATCGCGGCGGACGGCCGCCGATGGAGGACGCTGTGAATTCTGCTTCCATGGGATTGCTCCCCGACGGTCAGGATGTCCCGTTCTCGGATATCGAGTCGACGATGGCGCAGCTGGCGCGCGAGGGGCGGCGTCGCAAAGGAGGACCCGCGCGCGCGCTCACGGCGACGGTCGTTGTCGTCGGTGAGCCCGACCGCATGGCCGAAGCGGCAGAGGCGCTCGGCCTGCTGAGCGAGGCTGCGGGCGTCCGCACCATTCTGATCTCGGAGGGGCAGGAGACGGCGCCGTCCGCACGTGTGACGGCGCACGCCATCGGCATCGCGGGGCTCGCGCCGCGATTTCTGAACAACGCGGTGGCCGCGCTTCGCCTGTCGAGCCTTCCGACAGCCGTCTGGTGGCGCGGCGGCCCGGCGGAGGCGTTGCAGGAGATCGCGCACCTCGCGGATCGGCTCGTCATCGACGTCGAGGATCCCGCCCGCGCGTGGCGGGTCGTAGGCTCGATTGTCGACGAGACCGCGGTCACCGACTTGCGATGGGGGCGGCTCACACGCTGGCGTTCCATCTTCGCGCATCTCTACGATCTGCCGGCGGTACGGCACGCGCGCGTGCGGCGGTTGTCCCTGACGGCCTCGGATCCGTTTGCCGCCCGCCTGTTTGCCGGTTGGATGCGCGCGATGCTGCAGTGGAGTCCGGACGTCGCGATCCACCTTGTCCGGGCAGACGCCCCATCGAAGTGGCCGATCGAGTCCGTGCAGCTCGAGGCGGATGGCGTGGACATCACGGTCAAAACCGGTTCCGGGCACCCGTGCCTGCACGCGACGATCGCCGGCAAGGAGACGTCTACGCGCATCGTCCCGTTGGGCAACGGAGCGCTCAAGGCCGTCATCGGTGAAGAGCTCGCGGTCCGCAGCCGCGACATCGCGTTCGAGCGCGCGCTCGATGCTGCGCTGGAGGTTCCTGCATGGCCATGACAGGCGCGAGCAGCTTCGGGATGGTCGGTCTCGGGACGATGGGGCGCAACCTCGCGCTCAATATCGAGTCGCGAGGCTTCAGCGTGGCCGTCTGGAACCTCGAAGCGGAGTGGACCGACAGGTTCCTCACCGACCACCAGGGCGCACGGTTTACAGGCGCGAAGACGCTGCCGGATCTCGTCGCGGCGCTCGAGCGGCCGCGGCGGATCATGATGATGATTCCCGCTGGCGCGCCCGTCGATTCGATGCTCGGTCAGCTCGCGCCCCTGCTCGAACACGGCGACATCGTGATCGACGGCGGCAATTCGTACTTCGAGGACACGCGCCGGCGCGAAGCGGAGATGCGGGCGAGGGGGCTGAACTTCGTCGGGTGCGGCGTGTCGGGCGGCGAGGAGGGTGCGCGGTTCGGCCCGTCGCTCATGCCGGGCGGATCGCGCGAGGCATGGGCGCGGCTCGCGGACGTGTTCGAGAAGATCGCCGCGCAGACGGATGCCGGCGCGTGCGTCACGCACGTTGGTCCCGACGGCGCCGGACACTTCGTCAAGATGGTGCACAACGGGATCGAGTACGGCGACATGCAGCTCATCGCCGAGGCGTACGACGTGCTCCATCGCGGACTGCAGCTGTCGACACCCGAGATCGGCGACGTGTTCGCCGGCTGGAACTCCGGCGTGCTCGAATCGTTCCTGGTCGAACTGACCGCGCACGTCTGTCACGTGACCGATCCGGAAACGGGTCAGCCGCTCGTGGACGTGATTCAGGACAAGGCTGGCCAGAAGGGGACGGGGCGATGGACGGCGCAGGTCGCGCTCGACCTCGCGGTTCCGATTCCGACGATCGCCGCGGCGCTCGACGCGCGGGTGCTGTCGAGCATGAAGGACCAGCGCGTCGCCGCGTCAGCGCATCTGAACGGCCCCGTCGTACGTGACGCGTTCGCATCGTCGGACCGTACACTCGTCATCGATTCGGTTGCCGACGCGCTGCACGCGTCGCGCATCTGCAGTTATGCCGAAGGAATGGCGCTCATCGCCGCGGGTTCCACGCACTACGAGTGGAACATCGATTTGTCGGAGATGGCACGCATCTGGAAGGGCGGCTGCATCATTCGCGCGCGCGTGCTCGATTCGGTGCGCCGCGCGTTCACGCGCGATCCTGCGCTCGTGAATCTCCTGATGGACGAACCGCTCGGCCGTGAGGTGCAGGACGCGCAAGCCGGATGGCGCCGCATCGTCGCCGCGGCGGCGGCGGCAGGGATTCCGACGCCGGCGATGGGCGCGAGCCTCGCGTATTTCGACGCGTACCGCACGGCGCGGCTGCCGCAGTACCTCACCCAGGCGCAGAGAGATGCATTTGGCGCGCACACGTTCGAACGGATCGAGCGGTCGGGATTCATCCATGCGGATTGGGGACTTCATTCCGACCCCAGTTTCCATTAGCTCATCCATGGTCGGCGCGAAATCGCGTGATATATTCCCTGCCGCATGCCTCTGGAGCTCCCGGGGTCCCACTCGCGCGGGACAGGACTCGTCGACGTCCTGGACCGCGTCCTCGACAAAGGGCTCGTCATCGCCGGGGATATCAAAGTTTCACTGGCCGAAGTCGAGCTGCTGACCATTCGCATCCGCCTTCTGGTGTGTTCGCTCGACAAGGCGCAGGAGATCGGTCTCGACTGGTGGCGCTACGATCGCGAGTTGTCCCCCGGCGTCGCCCGCGGCGCGAGCGCGGAGCACGAAGCGTTGCGGGCGCAACTCCAGGAACTGCAATCACGCGTGGACGCACTATCACTTCCCCGGGGCGGACGCCGCCGACGGCGCTGAGCGGTCCGGCATTCGCAGGAGCAGGAGCAGAGCATGGCAGTTGAACGAACTCCAGGCGGCACGAGCCTCATCGACGTCCTCGATCGCGTGCTCGACAAGGGCATCGTCATCGACGCGTGGGTACGGGTGTCGCTCGTCGGGATCGACCTGATCACGGTCGAGGCCCGCGTCGTCGTCGCGTCCATCGATACCTACTTGAAATATTCCGAGGCGGTCGGTCAGGTCGCGCCCGTCTCGCGTCCGGCGGCGGAACTGCCATCGCACCAGGATGTGATGGCGGAGAATGCCGCGCTGCGCGCGGAGCTGGCCGCAACAAAGGCACGCGGAGCTCGCCGCCGTTCAATCGAGGGATAATCGCCCGTGCCGCGCGCCTCCGCGCCCATGCCGATGGAGTCTGTTTCGTCGATCGAGGCGGAGGCGAAGCTCGCGCTGATCGAATTCCTGCTCACGAGCATGGACATGCAGGAGTCCGCCCGGCGGGCGGTCGACTGGCTCGTGGCGCACGCGCCCGTCGAGCAGGCGGTCGTGGTGATTGTCGAGACCGTGTCCAACGAAATGCTGCTCGTCGCGGAACACGGCGTGTCGACCGGCGTGATCATGGATTTCGCCCTGAGCCGCGACGACACCAAGCACCCGCTCGTGCAGGCGCTCTCGAGTTCGGAACCGGTCTTCATTTCGAGTCTTCCTGCACACTTCCGCGCGCCGATCGACGCAAGGGCCTTTCACGTGATTCCGCTGCGGGCGGAGATGCACGAACCCGGTCAGGGGCTCCTGCTGGCGAGCGCCGTGTCGCCGCAAATCGATTCGGAAACGCTGTGGCTGGGCCGCACGCTCGGCAAACAGGTTTCGCGGCTCCTCAGCCGGCAGCTCCTCGCGGAGACGCGATTCGGGCAGGAGCGGATGTTGCTCTACAGCATCATCAACGCCGTCACCGACCCGATCCTGCTCACCGACACCGAAGGAAAACTGATCATCGCGAACAGCCATGCCGAAAAGCTGTTCGCTGCGCCCGAGGATTCGAGCGAAGGGTGGCGGCGCGCCGTCGGGCTCAACAACATGCTCTTCTCCGCCGCACTGTCGACGAGCGCCGTCGGGATGTCGGAGCTGGCGCGGCGCGAACTCCTGCTCGTGGATCCGCTCGAAGGATCCGACCTGCTGTTCGAGCTGCTCAGTTCGAGGGCGAAAGACGAGCGGCAGGGAACGTTCGTCGTCTCGATCCTGCGAAACGTTACCGACCTTGCGCGGGCGAAAGAGGAAATCGAGGAGAGCTACCGGACGCTTCGGGTCGCGCAGGCGGAGGTTCGCGACGAGCGGCACCGTCTCGATCTGATCATCGACTCGGTTGCCGATCCGATCCTGGTCACCGACCAGGAGGGCGACATCGTGCTGATGAACACGCCGGCGGAACGGCTGTTCAGCCCGCTGCCGGGCGCCGAAATGGACGCGGCGCTGCGGCGGGTCCGCGCGAACGGCGCCAACCTCACCTCGTTCGTATCGAACGTGCTCACCCGCTCGGGCGAGCAGCGGTACCGTGGTGAAATCCAGCTTGCCGATCCTGTGACCGGACGGCCGCTCCCGGTCGAAGCGCTCGCCGGCACGATTCTGTCGGAACAGGGCGAGTTGATGTGGGTCGTCACGATTTTGCACGATCTCACGGAGGCGCTCGAGAAGGGCAAGCTCTACGAGCAGCTGAAGCACGCGTCGGAACAGCTCGAGCGGAAGGTCCAGGAGGCGACGGCGGAACTTGCGGAGCAGAACGAGCTGCTGCGGCGGCAGCACATCGAGCTGGAGCAGGCGTCGCAGCTCAAGTCGCAGTTCCTGGCGAACATGTCGCACGAGTTCCGCACCCCGCTCAACGCGATCCTCGGCTACACGCACATGCTGTTGAACAACGTCACCGGCCAGGTGACGGAGCCGCAGCGGAAGAGCCTCTCCCGAATCGATTCGAACTCGCGGCACCTGCTCGCGCTCATCAACGATATTCTGGACATCACGCGGATCGAAGCCGGCAGGATGCCGCTGAACGTGACGTCATTCGTCGTCGGCGATCTCGTGCGGGAGGTCATGGCGGAGCTCGAGCCGATCATCCGACGCAGCAATCTCACCGTCACGTCGAAGGCGAAGACGCCGCTTCCGAACCTGCGGAGCGATCGCCAGAAGGTGAAGCAGATCGTCCTGAATCTGCTGAGCAACGCGCTGAAGTTCACCCCGGCCGGCTCCGTCACCATTCAGGCGACGTACGATCGCCGCGCGAAGCAGATGGCCATTGCTGTGAAAGACACCGGCGTCGGCATTCCCCTCGCCGATCAGGCGAAAGTATTCGAAGATTTCCGGCAGCTCGACAGCTCTCCAACCCGCGGATATGGCGGTACGGGACTGGGACTCTCGATCTGCCGCCGATTGTCCCAGATGCTCGGAGGCACGATCGACCTGGCGAGCGTACCCGGACAAGGATCCACGTTCACGCTGCGGCTTCCCGCGCGTCCGAGGCGGCGATGAAAACGACACGAGAGCAGCCGCTGGTGCTGGTGGTCGAGGATTACCAGGACGCGCGTGAAATGTACGCCGCATACCTCCAGTTCTCCGGCTTCGCCGTCGCCGAGGCGACCAACGGCGTCGAGGCAATCGAGAAGGCGCAAACGCTGATCCCCGACATCGTCCTCATGGACCTGGCCTTGCCGCGGATGGATGGCTGGGAGGCGACGCGGCGGCTGAAAAGCGACGACCGCACGAAGGACATCCCGGTCGTCGCGCTCACCGGACACGCGCTGGCGGGTCATGCCGAAGGCGCGCGCCAGGCCGGATGCGACGCGTTCGTGACGAAGCCGTGCCTGCCCGATGCGCTGGTATCGGAGATCAAGCGGCTGCTCGATCGTCCGACCGGGACGCCCGAAGGTCGGCCCGGCCGCAATACGAAGAAGCGATCCTGAGAGTCCATCGGCGAGTCGCATCATGCCAAAAACGACAGCAAAGAAACCGTCCAGGACGAAGGCGTCAGGCGGCCGCAAGACCGAGGCGCCGCCCCGGAAGGCGCCGGAACGCGCGACTGTGTCCCGGCAGGATCCCGCCCGCGGCAAGCTCGAACGCGTTCGCGTTCCGCAGACGCCGCGGCGCGAGGACAAGTCAGAAGGCAAGTACGTCTACTGCATCATTCGGTCGGAGGAGCCGCTCAGCTTCGGGCCGCTCGGCCTCGGCCCGGAACCGGCGGACGTGCACACGATTCATTATCAGGACATCGCAGCCGTCGTGTCGAACACCCCGATCGTGATCCAGGATCCGACACGCGAAAACGTCCTGGCGCACCAGCGCGTGAACGAGACGGTGATGCAGAAGCACACTGTCATCCCCATGTCGTTCGGCACCGTCTTCAAGACCGACGACGACATCATGGAACTGCTGCGGTCGGCCTACGATGCGTTCAGCGACGTGCTGAACAAGATGCAGGAGAAGTTCGAGTTCGGCCTCAAGGTCCTCTGGGATCGCGACCAGATCATCCGCGAAATCGAAGAGGACGACGAAGACATCCGGCGGCTGAAGAGCGAGATCTCGTCGCAGAAGGGCTCGACATACTTTGCCCGCATGCAGTACGGACGGTTGATCGACGCAGCGTTGCAGTCTCGATCCGAGCGCTACGTCGCGGACATCTTCAACGCGCTCCGGAGCGTTTCCGTGGCGTCGCGCTCGAACAAGCCGATCGGCGATCGCATGATCATGAACGCGGCGTTTCTCGTATCGCGCGACACCGAAGGAGCCTTCGACGCGCGCGTCAAGGAAATCGGCCAGCAGTTCGAGAAGCTCACATTCAAGTACACGGGGCCGTGGCCCCCGTACAATTTCGTCAACATCCGGCTGAAACTCGAGCGCGCGCACTGACACCGCGGACGTCGAATGCCGAATGAGAACCGCCGGTGCTGATCGTCGATAGTCTGCTGATCTCCGGAATCCGCTTCGTACTCGACAAGGTCGCGGCTGCCGTCGAGACGGAGATGAACGACGATTCCGCGCTCCGCGAGCAGCTGCTCGCCGCCCAGATGCGCGTGGAGCTGGGGGAAATGAGCCAGGACGAGTTCGACGTGTTCGAGGCGGATGTGCTCGCCCGCATCCGCGATATCCGCGAACGTCAGCGCGGCGGCGAGGCCGCCATCGTGTCGCCGAAGGACATGCGCGTCACCGGCGTCGAAGCGACGTTCGAGGGCGACGAGCACTGACGGCCCCGCTCGTTTTCGTCGGCGGCAAGGGCGGCGTCGGCAAGACAACCTGCGCGGCGGCGATTGCGGTTCGCAGCGCGCACCGGCGGCGCACGCTGCTCGTCTCCACGGATCCTGCCGCGTCCCTGCATGGCCGGTCCGTGATACGGCCCCGCGTCAGCGCGCTCGACATCGTCACGCTGGACGCTTCCCGCGCATTCCGGAGCTGGCTCTCACCCCGCAAGAATCTCATCGCCGAGATCGCGCTCCGCGGAACGTACCTCGACGCGGACGACGTGAACCGGCTGCTGGCGCTTTCACTGCCCGGCATCGACGAAGTCGCCGCCCTGCTGGAGATCGTCCGGCTTGCCGCCGCTCAATACGAGCGAGTCGTCGTCGACACGGCGCCCACCGGGCATACCCTGCGGCTCCTCGCGATGCCCTCGCTCTACGCCCGTCTCGCCGACGCACTCGATGCGCTCCAGTCCCACCATCGTGGGGTCGTCAGCGCGCTCACCGGCCGATACGAGCCCGATGCGGCGGACCGGCTCATCGAGTCGCTCGCGCAGGATGCGGACGGGCTCATGACGCGGCTGCGCGATGGCAGCCGTACCGAGTTCGTGTGGGTCACGCTGCCCGAACCCATGGCGCTCGAAGAGACGTCCGACGCGCTGCGGACGCTGCGGACGATCGGCATCACCGTCCGGACGCTCGTCGTCAATCGCACGGCACCGTCGGGCGGCTGCCAATGGGACGATGGCCGCCGACGATTCGAGACGCGAGCGCTCTCGCCGCTCATCGGGCGCTTCCGTGACGTCGACGTCAGAAAGGTTCCGGAGTGTTCGACCGAACCGCGCAGTGCCGCCGCGCTCGTCCGCGTGGCCGCGTCGTGCGCGCGAATGAGTCCGCCGGTGCGGCCCGCAGCACTGCCGCACCGCCTGTATTCCGAGTTTCCGTTGCCACGCAAGACGACGCCGGTGGAGGATTCGCTGTTCGACGCTCGATGGCTCCTCTTCGGCGGCAAGGGCGGCGTCGGCAAAACGACCTGTAGTGCTGCTGCCGCGGTAGCGTGTGCGCGAGCCTGGCCGGAGCGCCGATTTCTTCTCCTGTCTACCGATCCGGCGCATTCACTCGGCGACGTGATGGGTGCCCGCGTCGGTGACGAGGCCGGACCCGCCGCTGACGCCCCGTCCAATCTCGATGTCCGCGAGATCGATGCGGGCGCCGGGTTCACCCGCTTCCGCGAGCGATATCTCCATACCGTCGACGCGATGTTCGAGGGTTTCGCGCGGCCGTCGATGGATGCCGGCGAAGGCCGCCAGGCGTTCCGGCAGCTGATCGACCTCGCGCCGCCAGGCATCGACGAAGTGATGGCCATCTCCGACGTTGCCGATCTGCTCGGCGAGACGGGTCCTTACCGCACGATCTTCACGGATACCGCGCCGACCGGTCATGCGCTGCGCCTCCTGGAAACGCCGGCGGTGCTGCGTGAATGGACGCAGGCGTTGATGGCCATCCTGCTCAAATACCAGGAGATCGTCCGCTCAGGCACGTTCGGGCAGCTGCTGGTCGAGCTCTCGAAGCGGCTGCGGCTGCTGGAGGCGCTGCTCCGCGACGCATCCCGGACGGCATTCATCATCGTGACGCGTGCAGCGGCGCTCCCGCGTGAAGAAACGATTCAGCTTCGCGCCTCGCTGGAGCGCCTCGGTGTCGGCGTTCGCGGCGTGATCGTCAACGCCGCCGGCGCGGGATCCTGCTCCCGCTGCCGGGCGCTCGTCCGCCGGCAATCTCGCGAGCTGACCGCGCTGGAGCGTGGCCTGGCGGGCAGCGCGCCTTACGCTATCATCGTGACCCCGTCCACGCTGCCGCCGCCGCACGGCGATGCCGCCCTGCGTGCCTGGCGGGCGCGATGGCGGAGACTCGCATCATGACCGCAGCGTCTGTCACGTATGCGTACTGCGTGATCGCGTCTCGCGCGCGGCTGAAGGTGGCGGGGCTGCCTGCCGGCGTGCCCGGCGGCGACCCGCCGCGTGCCGTCGCCGTGCGCGAAGGCGTATGGCTCGTGGCCGCGGATGTGCCGCTCAGCGTGTACGGCGAGCCGGCCTTACGCGAGAATCTCCGCGATCTCGACTGGGTGTCGGGCGTAGCCGTCGGCCATGAAGCCGTCGTCGAGCATTTCACGCGCCTTCGCACCGCGACCGTCCTGCCGATGAAGCTGCTGACGTTGTTTTCGTCCGACGAGAAAGCGACGGACGAGTTGCTGCGCCGGCGCAAACCGATTGACGCGGCCATGCGCCGCATCGACGGATGCGAAGAATGGGGCGTCCGCGTGTTCGCGCTTCCTGCACGTGCAGCCGGGCGTCCCCCGGCGGCAGCGCCGCAGACGGGCGCCGGCTTTCTCGCGGCACGCAAGGCGGCGCGCGACGCCGCGAAGGAAGACAGAACGCGCGCCCTCCAGATGGCAGACCGTGCGTACGAAGTGCTTGCAGGTCGCGCACGCGCCGCCACGCAGCGACCGAAAGGCGGGCCAGGCTCCAACCCGCCACTCCTCGAGGCGGCATTTCTCGTCCCTCGTGCCTCGCTCCTGGAGTTCAAGGCCGCCGCGAAGGAGCAGGCCGCTCGCTGCGCCTCGGCTGGAGCGCAGATGACGGTGACAGGACCATGGCCGGCCTACAATTTCGTCGGGGAGATGAGTGGCACGAAGTAAGCGCCGTCCGAGGCCGCCACGCGCGGCGCTGCGAAGTACGGTCGCGCCGAGGACACGGCATACGACCGTCGGCGGACGCGTTCCACCTCCTTCCCCCAAGGCATCGGTCCCGCGGTCCCACACGAAACGGGCCTCCCCGATTCGTCCTCCGCGCGTCGGGAGCGCAGGGGCGCGACAGGCGGGGCGGATCATCGATCCGGATGACTCTACGCTGCTGGACGTCATCGACAACCTGCTCAACAAAGGCGTCGTCTTGAACGCGGACGTCATCCTCGCGCTCGCCGATGTGGATCTCGTGTACCTCCGGCTGGGGGCGCTGCTGTGCGCAGCCGATCGTGTGCTGCCGCACGCCGGGCGCTGATGTCGCTCTACGTGTTCGCGCTGATGGACGCACCTATCGCGAGGGCGGGACGCGGTTTGCGCGGACCGGTCGTCGTTCGTCCGGTCGCCGGCGCGTTCGCGGCAGTCGAGCGCCGGGCGGACGTGCCGCCGATCGAGTTCGGGACGCTGCAGTCACACGAGACGATCGTCGATCGCCTGGCGACGCGCGTTCCGGCAATCCTTCCTGTGCGCTTCGGTACGTTGCTCAGCGCTGAAGAACTCGACGAGGCCATGGGGGAACGCATGGAGGAGGTCCAGGACGCGTTCGGCGTGGTCCGGGGATGCGTGCAATTCACATGGCGTTCTTCGTCGGCCGCTGCAATCACCCCTGCGCGGACGAAGACCGTCAACGCCAGGTCCGGCACCGACTACCTCCGCCGACTCGTGCGGGCCGCACATCCGGAACCGCCGCCGTCGTTCAAGCGGGCACGAACGCTGGGGACGCTTGCGGCGGCGCAACGTTTCATGCCTGCCAGCGGTGTGAGTCCAGCCGCGTTGTACCACCTGGTCGACCGCCGCCGCGTCGGAGCCTACAGCGCCGCCGCGTCGCGCGTTCATGCGGAAGCGCCCGGTCTCTCCTGGTCCGGACCCTTTGCTCCGTATGCATTTGCACCGGAGCTCTTGTGAAGCGGAAGAGTCCCCGACGCCCGCGGACGGCCGTACGGAAACGGATGCCGAAGCAGCCGCATCGCAACGACAGTGTGGCCACGGCCGCAGCCGCCGCGCAGATCGATGCCATCCGGCAACAGATCGAGCGTGCCGGCGCACGTCGGACGCCACGGTGGAATGCGGATCCCGAGGATGTGCGGCGCTCCGTCATGAAGCTTGTGCTCACACTGGTGGAACTGATCCGCCAGATCCTCGAGCGTCAGGCAATTCGTCGCATGGAGCAGCAGGCGTTGACGGCGGAGGAAACGGAAAATGTCGGCATGGCGTTGATGCGCCTGCAGGAGACCGTCGTGGATCTCGCGGCGCAGTTCGACATTGATCCGAGCGAGCTGAATCTCGACCTCGGGCCGATTGGCAAACTGATGTGAGGCGCTCGAGCGCGTTTCACTGCAGCGTGGCGTTGAATTCGTAACATCCAGGCGTGACCAGCAGGCGGCCGTCCTTCGTGAAGAACAGGCTGCTCGGTGCGATCACGTCTGCGCCGCGAAACTGAATCACGCGGATCTTGTCGCCCGTGGTGTCATAGACATAGGTCACAGGCTGCACCAGCGACACCCAGAGGCGCCCCTGCCGATCGACGGCTGCCGCGCGGATTTCCGGGTTGACGAGTGGGATCGATTCGCCGTCAGTGAGCTTCCGCCGGGCCCAGGTCGTCGGAAACGACCGCAGGTAATCATCGATTTCAGGGCCTTCGATGTGGCGCTCGTACATCAGCTCGCCCTTGGCGTCGTACTTGCGAAACATCGGTGGACCCGCCGCAAACACGAAGTAGTACCCGCCGCCAGGGTCTACGAGCGGAAATCCGGAATTGAACGCCAGGTGCACGCTGGGATCCGACTCCTGCCCGGTGGGGCGCAAACCGCCGAGCGTCCGGACCGGCGTTCCGTCGAGACGCATTTCGGTGATGAGCGCTCCCCGCTCTGGCTGATTGAGCAGCAGCGTGTCGCCTGTGAACGCGATGGTGCCGACGCCATTGAGGACGAAGCTGTCGAACGTGATCCGCGGCAGCGCCCGCCCTGGCAGCGTAAAGCCGGCGATGCGGCTCCCGCTCGCTGTGAACACCTGGATGCGCTCCTTCTGGGCCGGGGCGTCCGCCACCACGAACGTGCCGTCGCGTGGATCCATGTCGAATGCGCTCGGATCCAGAATCCTCCCCGGCTCCGCGCCGACTTCCACGATCTTGCGCGCGGCGTCGTCCGTGATCGAGTAGACGGCGTGGCCCCGTCGATCGAACACGACGTAACGCCCATCATCGCTCTGCTGGAAGCTGCGGGGGGACTCGAAGGCGCCTTCGATGTGTGCCGGCAGGCCGCCGGTTGCACGCAGCGTGTCGACGGGAACCCTGGCAGATGGGCTGGCGACCCACAGAACCGCGAGCGCGACGGCGCCGGCGGTTCGTGAGTGAGGCATCATCAATACTTGGCGATGTCCTGGAGGGCCTTCAGGACGTCACCCGACTGCGGCAGGATGACCTCCTCGAGGTTTGGACAGTACGCGACCGGCGCGTCGAGCGCCGCGACACGCCGAACGGGCGCATCGAGATGTTCGAACAGTTCGTCCGCGATACGCGCGGCGAGCTCCGCTCCAAAGCCGCACGTCAGTTGATCCTCGTGGGCAATGACCACGCGATTGGTCTTCCGCACGGCCTCGGCGATCGCCTCCCAGTCGTACGGCGCGATCGAACGCAAGTCGATCACCATCACGCTGACGCCATCCTTTTCCGCCTGCTGTGCCGCGAGCAGCGAGCGCTGCACGAGCGCGCCATAGGTGACGACGACGACGTCGGTGCCCTCGCGCCTGGTGGCGGCTTTGCCGAACGGCACCATGTAGTTCGGCCCGGGGTATTCGCCTTTGTTGTACGTCTGTCGGTAGAGGTGTTTGTGTTCGAGGAACAACACGGGGTCGTCGCACCGGATGGACGTGCGCAGCAACCCGGCGGCGTCCTGCGCGTTCGATGGAAGGACGACGCGGATGCCGGGGCAATGCGCGAAGATGCTCTCTCCCGACTGACTGTGGTACGGGGCGCCGCCGCGCAAGTATCCGCCGATGGCCACGCGCGTGACGAGCGGGCACGAAAATGCGTTGTTCGACCGATAGCGCAGCATCGACATCTCGTCGCGCAGCTGCATCATTGCCGGCCAGATGTAATCGAAGAACTGGATCTCGACGACCGGCTTGATGCCGCGGGTGGCCATGCCGACGGCACGCCCGATGATGTTCGCTTCCGCGAGCGGGGAATTGAAAACTCGAGTGCTGCCGAACGCCCGCTGCAAGCCGTGCGTGACCTTGAACACGCCGCCTTTCCCCGGCACGCTCTCCAGCGACGTTTCGCGGCTTGCGTCGGCGACGTCCTCGCCAAAGACGACGATTCGGCGATCACGCGCCATCTCGTCCTTCAACGTCCGGTTGATTGCCGCCACCATCGTGTCCGGCTTTCCCTCGGGCTCGGCCGGCGTTGCGAAGGCATCCGACATCGGATCGACGTCGGGCGAGTAGACGTACATCAGCGCGGTATCCGCCGCGGGTTTCCGCGCGCCGATCGCCTGTTCCACAGCCTTGGCGATTTCACCTTCGACCTCGCGCACGATGGCCTTCAGCTCGTCCTCGGTGGCGATCTGCTCGCTGACGAGCAGCGTCGCCAGCCTCGTGATGGGATCGCGCTTCGCTTCGGTCGCACGCTCCTCGGCCGTCTTGTACAGCTTCTCGTCGTCGGAGAGGGAATGCGAATACGGGCGTATTACTTTTGCGTGGACGAGCGCGGGTCCCTTTCGCGCGCGCGCGTACTCCACGGCTGCCGTCATAGCCGTGTAGCTGGCGAGCAGGTCCGTGCCGTCGATGCTCTGCACCAGCAGACCGGGAAACGACGACACGAGCTTCGACAGATCGCCGCCTGGCGTCTGCACTTCGACAGGAACGGAGATCGCGTACCCGTTGTCTTCGACGAGATAGACGACAGGCAGCTTCAGCGTGCAGGCGGAATTGAGCGATTCCCAGAACTCGCCTTCGCTGGACGTGCCTTCGCCAATCGAGACGTACACGACCTCGTCGGTCCGGAAGCGCCGCTCCGCATCGGGGATGCCGGCAATCTTCTGAAACAGACGCCCGGCTTCCGCGCACCCGATGGCCTGCAGGCACTGCGTCCCCGTGGGGCTCGATTGCGAGACGATATTGAGTTTCTTGTGTCCCCAATGGGACGGCATCTGACGGCCGCCCGAATTGGGATCGTCGCTGGCGCCCACTGCGCTCAGTAGCATTTCGAGCGGGGTCATGCCCAGCGAGAGGCAGAGCGCACGGTCACGGTAGTAGGGATAGAACCAGTCGTGGCCGGCCTTGAGCACCATGCCCGCGGCCGTGAGGATCGCTTCATGGCCCGCGCCGCTGATCTGAAAGAAAATCAGGCTCTGATTCTTGAGCTGAATTTCCTTGTCGTCCAGCTTGCGCGACAGCACCATCGTCCGGTACGCACGCAGCAGATCTGACGGCGCCAGGCCGTCGTACGAGCGGGCAGGCGCAGCTTTTCCCGTGCTGACCGCGGTCGCTTTCATGTTGTCCGATTATACTTGCGTTTGATGCATACCACCGTGAGCCTCCACCGCTGGGACGAGCTCGCGCTCGAGAAGGTCACCGAGATGATTTCGCGCAAAATCGTTACGGGCGAGCGCGAGATGCTGGCGCAGATCTATCTGAAAAAAGGCGCGCTCGTTCCGATGCATTCCCACGAGAGCGAGCAGATGACGTACGTGCTCCAGGGCGCATTGAAGTTCCTGATTGGAGGGGAGGAAATCACCGTTCGCGAAGGCGAGGTGCTCCACATCCCTTCATGGGTCGAACATCAGGCAGAGGCGCTCGACGACACGTTCGAACTCGACGTGTTCAGCCCGATCCGCCAGGACTGGCTCGATCATACCGACCACTACTTTCACAAGTAGCCGACAGCGTCCCGGCGTGATGCCAGAGCGCGATCACGTTGAGCGCTGACAGTACGACGGTCGCGTCGACGACAGTGAAGTGCCGCGGCGGCAGCGGGAAGCCGCGGCCGATGCCGTAAAAGAGAAAGAGGTTCAGCGCCGAAATTGCGCTGATCGCTGCCAGCGTCGCGCGATACTGCGGCAGCGCCGCGGCCGACACGGCGAGGAGCGGGACCGCGAGAAACAGGTGGTTCTCGTGGACCTGCACGCCCAGCACGAAATAGGCGTGCACGGCGAATGCGCCTGCGGCGACGATCACGGCGGGCGTGACACCCCGCGCGGCCGCCGCATGCGCGCGGAAGAACGCCCACGCACCCGCGACCGCCACGATCGATCCTGCCAGCAGGCGCGGATTCGGGTAGCCGAGCGCGACCACCCTCGAAATCCCGAGAATCCGCACGGTCATGGTCCAGGCGGCCCAGCGGCCGAGATCCTTCACCGCATACGCCGCACGCAGCATCCACGTAATCAGCCACCACAGGTTGGCCGCAGTGCCCGACAGCATGTCATGCCGCACGAGGGCCGTGACGCCCTGCGCAACATTGGGTAGCGCGCCCCGCAGCGCGAACGGCACGAGCGCCAGACATGCGATCACCGCGAACCCTGTCGAGGCGAGGAGGAAGCTGCGCCACCGACGAGCCGCGGCGTGCCACAGGAGCAGCGCCGCCACGGGTGCGACCAAGACCGCTTGTGCTTTGATCAGGACTGCGGCGGCGAGCGCGGCTCCGCACGGCAAAGCCAGGCCCGTGTCCGCGGCGACGAGCGCTGCGAGCGCCGGCGCCGTCATCCACGGATCGAGATAGCCGAGGACGGCGCCGTCCATCAGCGTCGCGGGATTCAACCAGTAGCCGACCGCCGCTGCGGCGGCCACGCGCGGGCCGGCGAACCGGCTTGCGAGCGCCCAGAGAAGCACGCATGTGCACGCGTCGAACAGAAGCGTGAGCAGCTTGATCGAGCCCGTCAGCAGCGCCGAGTCGGCAAAGGAAGGATCGGCGGCGCGATACGCCCGGCCGACAATCGCGAGCAGGTATGGTGTCCCTGGTGGATAGTCGACCGTGGTATTCCGAGTGCCCCACGTGATGACGCCGCGGCGTGGCGGAGAGCCGCCGACGCCGTAGATGGACGTAACGTCGCTCGACGCGCCGTAGCTCCACGTCTTCCAGACCAGCACATCCTCCGTGCCGGGAAGCGTCAAGGTGGCGACGCGGATAACCAGACCCGCGAGAAAAGCGGCCACCAGAAAGGCGCCTCGAGAAGAGCGCCGCGCCGTCAATTTGCAGCTCCGCAATTTTCGACGACGCAGGATTTCCGGCGCGCCGGGGCGTTGGTCTCGATAGCCTCGAGTGCCTGGCGGGTCACCTCGAGTGGTTGGATAGTCGGAGAGTTGTCAGAATTCAGTGCACGCGCCGATCCCAGTCGGATCGGCCGCCCGAGTACACGTCGAACTTCCGGCGCAGGCGGTTCATCTTCCACTTGAGGTAGCGGTACTTTATCTCAGCCGTGAAACCGCCGCGGCCGCCCCGCAGATAGAGATATCCAACCACCATTCCGCCGAGGTGCGTAGTCGCCGCCACGCTGCCGTTGCCGTCTGCCGCCGTCAGAAACGCGATGCCGCCGATGATCATCACGAAGTACTTCGCGGGGATCGGAAACAGCAGAAACATCAGTATCGGGCGGTTCGGAAAGTAAAGCGCGTATGCGAGCAGCAGCCCGAACAGCGCACCCGACGCGCCGATCGTCACCGAATAGTACGTCGGAGTAGTGGCCGCGAACGGCAGGAGCGACACCAGGAGCGTGGTGAGACCCGCCCCCACGCCGGTAATCGCGTAGTAGCGGGTGAAGAACTTCGTGCCCCACATGCGCTCCAGCTCGACCCCGAACATCCAGAGACCGAGCATGTTGAACAGAATGTGCGTGGGGTTGCGCGCATGCACGAACATGTACGTGACGGGCTGCCACAGCCAGTACTTGTGCAACACGTACTGGGGTACCAGTCCCAGCCATTCGACCAGCCGCTGGAACACGAGCGTGGCCACCCAGACGATGCCGTTTGCCCAGAGCAGCAGACGCACTGCGGGGGTGACGGGGCCGGGGCCGAAGGAGTAAGCGATGGATGAGACGCGCGGCGACCGGGGCATCTTGCGACGATCCAGAACGAGTATCGTACCACGCAAACATTACGCCGCCGGCGTCCGGATTCGAATCAAGTGTGCGTTTGTGAACCGCCGTTTTCGGACGACCCGGACAGTCAAGCCGCCGTGAAACGAAAAAAGGCCTCCGTCTTTCGGCGGAGGCCTCATGGAGGATGGATGAGAGGCTTGTGCGTTGCCTTTCGTAAAGATTAGACGGCTGCCGCGCAAAAAAGTTTGCCGCCCTAGCCCTGGAGTCTGCGCCGCACGAGTTCGTTGACGGCCTTTCCGTCAACGGTCCGCCCCGCGAGACGGCCCATCACCGATTTCATCACCCGTCCGACGTCCCTGGCGCCCGTCGCGCCGGTCTCGGCAATCGCGGCATCGACAGCGTTCGACAGGTCCTCTTCGCTGACCGCCGGGGGCGCGTAACCTTCGAGGATTCGCATCTCCCCCCGCTCCTTTTCGACGAGGTCCGTCCGGCCGGCTGCGGCGAATTGCTCGATGGAATCACGCCGCTGTTTCAGAAGGGACGCGAGCACCTGGCCCGCCTCCGCGTCGTCGAGGTCGCGTCCTTTGGAGACGGCCGCATTCATAAGGGCCGCCTTGGCCATGCGCAACGCCGAGAGCCGCGCCTGGTCGCGCGCTTTCATGGCGTCGGAGATGTCGTGCGTGATTCGATCGCTGAGGCTCATACGTTACCTCCTCCTGATCGCATCGTACACGTCCCAGTACTGCCGCGCGACCGTGTCCGCGCGAAAACGCTCCGACACGATCTTGCCGGTTGCGGGGGTTGTACGGCGTTTGTCGCGGAGGCCCGCGCGGATGGCGTCGGCGAGCGCGAGTGCGTTCTCGCGCGGCACGATCTCGACGTCGCGTCCGAAGAGGTCGTTCAATTCCAGTCCTCCGGGGTTGTCGCTCGAGACGACCGGCGTGCCGGCCGCCAGGGCCTCGACCGCAACCGTGGGCAGCGCCTCGAGCAGCGACGGCAGGGCGAACAGATCCGCCGCCGCACAGTACCGCGCGACCATCGTGTTGTCCACCAGTCCAGCAAAGACGACATGACGTTCGACGCCGGCCGCGCGCGCGCCGTGCTGCAGGTCGCGCAGGCGTTCGCCGGTGCCGCAGATGACGAGTCGCGCGTCGGGATGTTCGCGCACGATCTCTCCCATCGCTTCGATGAGAACGTGCTGGCCGGCGAGCGGGTGCAGCCGTTTCACGTTGACGATCAGGTGACGCGCTGAAATGCCGAGCTTCAAACGCTCTTCCTGCTGGCCGACCCAGTCATGAAAGGTGAAGGATGCCGAGACGGGCGGATAGATGACGTGACAGTCGAAACGCCCGAGCGCGAGTTCGCGCGCCCGCAGCAGTAAACGCTCGCTGTAAAACACAACCGCCGCGGCGCCGCGATACGCGCGCGTGAACAGATCGAGACCACGTCTGGCCTGGTAATGCCAGATCTCGGTGCCGTACAGCGTCAGGACATACGGCTTCCCGAGGCGTAATGCGATGGAAGCGCCAACCTCCGCGAGCAGCCCGTTGCTGTGGATGTGGACGACGTCGGCCGAGGCGATCCGAGGGGCGGCTGCGCGCCAGATTCGCGCGGCAGCTGCGAACGAGCCGACACGCACGGTCTTCTGCCAGACGCTGGGCTGCCGTCGAGGAACCCACGTCACGTCGCCGGGGAGCGCCGCCGAGGCGCCCGCTCGCGGCGGGTGCGCGACGTAGAGTACCGTGTCGCCGCGCGCGGCCGCCCATTCGCCAAGCTGGTACGGCAGCAGCGCGTTGGCCGCCTGGTCCGGCGGGAGGTGCGGCGTCAGATGGACGATTCTCACGGCGTTGCGAGATACGCCCGGCGGAACTCGGCGAAGGTCGCGGGCGCCGCCTTCAGTGTCGTTCGCGCGAATTCGAAGAACCGCTCGAGCCTGTCGCAGAACGCGCCCAGCTCCGCCTCGGACGTGTTGTACGGACTGCCGCCGACGATCGCCTCGCTCGAATGAAAGAGCAGATTCAGGACCGGCTCGCCGGCGCGGGCGAGATCGCGCGCGAGAGCGATCATGTCCTCGAGCGACGAGTACGAGGGACGGAGCCAGCGGACCCGGGCGATCCCCAGTTTCTTCAGGACGCGCTTTGTCGTATACGGACGAGGGGCGCGCGCATAGAGGTGCTGAAGCGGCGCCGGCCAGCGGCGGTTCAGTGCGGCCGAGACCGGCACTTCCAGCACGCCGCTCGACCCTGGCTCGGTCGCGCTGTCATACGCAAGAAAGTATGGGCGCAGCGGCGCTTCGACGAAGTCCGGCCCTCGCTTGTGGCCTTCGTAGAATAGCGGAGCGACGCTGGATTCGATCAGATAACCGTGGCGCTCCAGCACCGGCACGTGCGCCGCAGAAAAACCGAACCGGCCCGATCGATACGACACGGGGCGGTCGCCGACGACAGCCCCGATGGCGTCGGTCAGCGAGGCGAGCTGCGCTTCGAACTGATCGAGCGGCAGGCTGGCCGCGTAGGGGTGCCGCGTGACATCCTCGACCGTGCATGGCGGCGTCTCCCACGCATGGTGGTGCGCGCCGATTTCGCAGTCGCCCCCGCCGTGGAGCCCACGGAGGACGGATGCGGAGACGGGATCGGTTGCCACCGGATACGTGATGACGTACGTCGGACGAACACCGTGGCGGGCGAACAGCGCGTGCAGCTTCGGCAGCGCGTAGATGTTTTCGAAGCGCTGGTCGGCTCGCGCGGCAGCGTCCCACTGATTGTCGCCCTCGGTGTCGATGCCGACGAGTAGGTGCATCGCTCTCAATTCCCAGTTCCCAATTCCCAACTCCCAATTTTCTGTCCCTTGGGAATGGGCGTTGGGCGTCGGGAGTTGTCTCCTGAGTTTCCAGCAGCGCCCTAACGATCCTGGTCCGAATCGCCGAGCGTCACGTGCCACCGATCCGTGTCTTCGTAAAATGCAGGCGTGACGTCGGTCCCGTTGACCTTGATCACGAATTCCATGGTCGACTTGACCTGGAAATAGCCGGACTTCCGCAGCAGACGCCTGAAGCCGGCGTGCAGCGCAAACGTGCGGATCTTGTCCGAGTCGGCCTCGCGAGCTTCACGATCCACCCATCGAAGCAGCGTCTTGAACCCGGTTTCGTCGTCCGGGTCCGTCAGAAAATCGACGAGCAGCGTGACACGCCCGCGCGACTCGTGAGCGTGCCGGTAGACCGCGTAACCCGCCGTCTTGCCGTTCCGCACGAGTGCAGCGACGCTGTAGCGGACATGGGGCGCCGACGCGAATTTCCAGTTGAGGTACGCCGCGTCGCGGCGGACCGCGACGTCGAATTTCGACGCCAGCGATTCCCATAATTCGGTGAAGCTGTCATCGAAGCGCGGCACGAGCCGCACCTCGGCTCGGAGCGGACGTGTGCGCGACACCAACAGCACGATTGGAAACGTCAGCGCCGAGACGAGGCGGTTGATTGCGACGGGCCAGCGCGGATGCCGGAAGGCGCGACGCGACAGCGGTTTGACGAAGCACGGGACGGGCCCGACGTCCGGCCAGCGGAGTTTCTGGAACAGCCGGTACGACGCATCCGACAATCCGAGTCCGAGCGATGCGCCGACGTTGCGATCCCACGTCCGGAAGAGCACTTCGCCAAGCCCCTGGCGCTGACGTTCCGGTGCGACCATCACGTCCATGCCCCAGGATCCTTTGACCTCGGTGTTTGCGACGGCGAGCCTGACGGGCATGGTGGCGTACTGGCCGACGATCGTCGTTCCTTCCCGCGCAATCCAGATCTCGGGCTCGCCTCCGGGGTTGTTCGGGTTGCGCCGGTACTGCCATTCCCACCGCAGCCGGCTGCCTTCGGCGGCGTCGTGGCCGAACACCCGCCGGTACAGCGCTTCGACGGCGCGGCGGTCGTCGGGACGGTATCGGGTGACATCGGCCATGTCAGGCTTCGCTGTGAGCCAGAACGTATTCCATGCTGCTGATGAACACGTCCCGGATCCACGGGCTGTCCTGCACGAGGCGGGCAAGCGGCCGCGGCAGTCGCCGCACGGTCGCCGTCGCGTTCAATTCCTCGCGCACGATCCTCAGACCCGCGGCGGCAAGTTGCGCACGCAGGCGGGTCACCGTGACTTTCTCGAGCAGGTCATCTTCCTTGATTTCGCCGCGCCGGGCCAACTTGATGAACGAGTTCTCGTTGGCCGGCTCCTTGAGCGTCCACGCGGCATGCCGCGCCAACGTGCGAAAGGCGCCGAACGCCATCCGGCGTCCGACGAGCAGGTGCAGCGGCACCGGTATCTTCAATCGCGGCAGGTGCGCGCCGGCGAACGACAGATACGGCGCCGTCGACAGGTACATGCGGCCATCCCGCGCCAGCACGCGCGCGCACTCACGCAAGTACAGCGGCGCATCGGCGACGTGTTCGATCACGGCGTGCGACAGCACGAGGTCGAAGCTGCCGTCCGAGAACGGCAGGCGCATGCCGTCGGCCAGCGCGAACTCGAGGTTCGTGAGCCCGCGCTCCGCTCCCAGGCGCTTGCCGGCGTCGCGGAAGCGATTGATGGGATCGATGCCCACGACCCGGTGTGCTTCCTCCGCCAGCGACAGCGGCATGCCTCCACCGCCGCAGCCCGCGTCGAGCACGACGCCGCGGACCCGCACACCCGCGCGTTCGAGGAACGCGATCACTTTCGCGCTGCGGTAGTACTCGAAAAGGGCGTAATCGTATTCGGAGCGGAAGCGAAGGTCCGCGTGCGCCCTGATGGCGCAGTCGTCAATGACCCGCACGCTTGTCGATCAACGCGGCGCGATCGTGTCCGGACGGAGTTTCAGCGACGTCGAAGCTCATGACGATCTGCCAGCCGGGATATGCCGCAAGCACATCCTCGATTTGAGAACCTTCGTAGCCGACCGCTGGCGTTGTATACGTCAAAATATATCGCACATCATCGAGGCTTTTCCGCCCGGACACGTTGCCGAACCCATGGCCGATGAACACCGGCCGGATGCGGTTCTCCAGGGCAAGTCCGTTCGCGAGCTTCCCCAGGACGAGCGTGCCGGCCGGCAGGATCCGTCCGAGCTCGACGGATGCCTGGTAGTTCTTGTAGGAACGCCGCGAGGCGTACTGCGCGAACTCCGCCAGGTTGGTTGCGGCGAGCACGACCGTGATCGCGGCCGCCACTGTCATCGACCATCCGCCGCTGCTCAGCCAGCGCGCCGCTCGTTTCCAGAAGACCAGCAGGGAGAGTCCCAGCATGAGGGCCAACACGCCCGACAGCCGCGCTTCTCCCTTGACTTCATAGATGAACGGCAGCCGACCCAGCGGCCCGCAAACGATGTAGGCGCTGTAGAACACCGCTGGCGCAAAAAGCCATACCCTGCGTGGCGGTACGTCGCGAGCCTGGCCCGGCAGCAGGCCGCGCCCGCGCGCAAGCACGATGGCCGTAATCGCGATTAGTACGGGGATGAGGAACACGAAGCGCCGTTCGTTGCCGACGTCGTGGACGATCAACTCCGTGAGTCCCACGTCGAACCACAGCAGCAGGAGACGCTCCGAGACGAGCGCGGACTTCCAGCGAATCAGGACCGACCACGCGCCGAACACACCGACCACGACCAGGAACCACGTCCGCGAGAACTGGTCGTGCAGAACCGGCAGCCACGACAGGCGCATGAGGATCGATTTGAGGTCGTACGACGGCTTGCGCGTCACCGATATCTGCCAGTTGTAGAAACGGTAGTCGGACCAGTGCGGCAGGACGAACACGATGAGCGCCACGCCGAACGCGACGGCGAGTCCGGCCACCGTCCATGCCGCGGCTGATCGCTCACGGGAAGAGCGCGGCCGCAGGAGACTCCAGACCGCTGCGAGCCCCAGCGCCGCGACATAAAAAGCCGCGGCGGCCTTGGTGAAATACGCACCGGCAGCGAGCGCGCCAGCCGCGGCGCCCCACACAGGCCGGTCCTCCGCGCGCGTCGATGCCCACCACGCCGCGACGATCAACGCGACCATCAGTGCTTCCATGATTGCGGCGCGGTCGTACATGACATAGACATAGTCCGTCGCGAGCAGCGCCGCGGCGATCAAACCGGCCGCCGTGCCGGCGAGACGACGAACGCCCAGCGCGAGCAGCGCAACGGACACGGTGCCCGCAACCGCGGAGACGAGCCGGGCCTGCCACGTGCCGACGCCGAACGCACGGAATGAGGCGTACTCCGCCAGCGTGAACACTGGCGCGACGTAGATCGGATTCCAGTCGTCCTGCCGCCACGCGCCGAACAAGGCCTCGTTGCGCGCGTTGTGCACCCAGGCGCCTTCGTCGTGCCACACGACGCCGACGGTGGGATACCACGGCGGGTCCGCGGTGAGCCAGACGCTGCGGAGGAGCGCGCCCAGAACGACGACCGCGAACAGGATGGATCCGAACGAGCGGGCTCGCGGAGTCATGCAGCAGAAGGGGCGGGTGCTTGAATTATAGTACGTTGTGCCTTCTCCGACGCCGGGTGCGCCGGACCTGACGATCGTCATCCCCACATACAACGAGCGCGACCGTCTCGCAGAGCTCGTCGATGCCCTGTATGCCGCGTGCGGACGGAGCGGCATTGCGCTCGAACTCGTCATCGTCGACGACAATTCTCCGGACGGCACAGGGACGCTGGCCGACGACCTCGCACGCACCCGCCGGCTCCAGGTCGTGCACCGAAGCGGCAAGCTCGGACTCGGTACGGCCGTGGTCGCCGGATTCGACGTTGCGTCGGCGGCCATCGTCGGTGTCATGGACGCGGACTTCAGTCACCCGCCGTCGCTGGTGCCGACGCTGCTCGCCGCACAGCGCGCCAGCGATGCGGATCTTGTCGTCGCGAGCCGGTATGTCCCGGGCGGCAGCACGCCGGACTGGCCGCTGAAACGCAGGTTTCTCTCGCGCGCGGCGTGCCTGCTGGCGCGGCCGTTGTCGCCGATACGCGATGCGGCGTCCGGATTCTTCCTGCTGCGGCGTGACGTGGCTCGAGGCGTGACGATTCATGCGGGCGGGTTCAAGATCTGTCTCGAACTCATCGTTCGTGCATGGCCCATCCGGCTGGTCGAACTGCCGTATCGATTCGACGATCGCGAAGCGGGAGAAAGCAAGATGAACACTCGCGAAGCGATCGGTTACCTCCTTCAATTGCGCAACCTGTACGGCGTACGCCGACGCGAGCGCCACCGGGCCAGACAGGAGTACCGGCAGCTCTCTCCGTCGGAGGTCCAGGCGCTGGGCGCGTCGGCGGCCGCACCAGCCGCGAACGGCCCGATTCGCCGCTCGCACGTCTGATTCGATATCCATGACTCGCGCAGGTTTCGTTCCGTTCGCGGTGTTGGCGCTTTTCGTCGCATCGACGGCTGCAGCGCAATCTCCGGCAGGCTCCCGGGGAAAGGCAGCGCCGAGACCGTCCGCAGCTCCTCTGGATGAGGCAGTCCTTCTCACGAACGGGTGGGCGCTCCTCTCGCAGGGACTCGTCGACGACGCGTATCGCAAAGCGGCCGAGATACTGGCGCGCTACCCGCGAAGCGCCTCGGCGTTGTCCTTCGGCGTCGAAGCCGCCATCGTCCGCGGCGGCGCTGCGAACGGTCTCGCACAATACGAGCAATGGCTTGGAAGCCGCCCGCTCGAGGAGCCGTCCGTGCTCCGACGGGTCGCCACGGCCGTCCTGCAGGAAGCTGCCGCGCAGCGCGGAGACGAGGCGGCCCGTCTCGAGGCGCTCAAGGCGCTTGCTGAAGACGGACAGCAGGCGGCCGTCGAAGCGCTCGAAGCATCGCCGCTCCCCTCGAACACCCGGACGCTCGCGGCGCTCGGCAACGCTGCCGCGGTGAAGGACCTGACCGGGCAACTCGAGGCGGGCAATGCGGATAAGGCGCGCATCGTGGAAGCCCTCGGCCGGAGCGGCCGGCGGTCGGCGGCATCCGCCGTGGCCGCACAGGCCACGGATTCGCGCGATGAAGTCCGGGCTGCCGTGGCCGACGCGCTCGCCTCACTGCAGGCTGATTCCGAGATCGACGTGCTCAAGTCGCTGCTCAACGACTCGAGCGAGTTCGTCAGAGTGCATGCCGCTCGCGCGTTGTTCCGCATGGGCGACATGAGCGGGCTGTCCCTGCTGCAGCAACTGGCGTCGGGCGATGCGCCGTCCGGTCGGCTGGTCGCGGCCGAGGCCATGTCCACTGCACCTGATGTCAGCTGGCTCGCTTCGCTGCGTGATCTGACCTCATCGTCCGAACCAGACATCAGGGTGCAGGCCGCCCGCCTGCTGGCGCCGCAGGACCCCGACACGGCGCGGCGCGTCCTCGAATCGGCCTCGACCGATTCCAATATTGCAATCCGCGAGATGGCGAACCGCGCCCTTCCTGACGTACTTACGGATCTGACGGCGCTACGTCGGCTGCTGCATGGCGACGACCCGATGGCGAAGGTCCAGACCGGCGCCCGCATCCTGGAACTGACACGTTGACAGCACTTTCCTGTGGCATCAGACGACGGCCGTCGGCTATAGTGATGCGGGTACGTCGGGGCTCCTGCGAGGCCTCCAGCCAGGCTTCGCCTGGCTAACGTTCCGTTCCTCTCCTGTCGATAATCAAGATTGCGCCGATCCCGGCCGCCGGACTCGGAGGCATAGCCCGATGGAGCAGCCTGTGCACTTTCGTCGCCTGACACTCGGTCTGATCGGGGCGCTCGCCCTCCTGCCGGCGTCCGCCTACGCGCAGATCAGCAAGATCAACACGCTGACGACCCTTAGTACGTTCATTCGAGGCGTTGACGTCGCTCACGACGATTCGGGAGGCGCGTTGATCGTTTCCGGCGTCGACTACATTTACGCGCAGTGCGTGGGCTCGAACGGGGCGCCGGCCGGGAACGTTTTGATGAAACCGGCACAGGGACACCCCTTTGGTTCGTTTCCGCGCGCGCGTTTCAATCCCAACAATCAGAACTATCTGGTGGTCTGGCCGGAAGAGCAGACCAGTGGGATGCTCTTGAAGGCGAGAACCATTTCGTGTCCGTCCGGCGCCGTGGGATCGACCGTCACCGTGGCCGGTGCCCAGCCGTATGGAGAGCGCGGCGTCGCCATCGACTTTTCTGCGTCGTCGAACCGATATCTGATCGCGTACGAAACGATCTTGCACGTCACGCAGGTGCAGCTCCTCGACGCCAATGGCAATGCGTTGATTAGCCCGATGAAGGTCTCGGCGGGGCAGGGGGAAAGTCCCGGCGCGACGTGGAATTCGGTGAGGAACGAGTTCGGCGTCTCCTTCAGCGACAACGACGGGGCATCGTCTGCCCTGGCGATTGTTCCCGCAACAAACCCCGGCGGCTTCCACAGGACGGCCTTCAACCCGCTTTCGGGCGCCAAGGCGTTCATGACGGACGTTGCCTATAACACTGCCACGCAGCATTACCTGATGGGTTGGTATCAGGACGTCGCCGGAACCCGATATGCGAAGGTCGCCGAATTCGACGGAACCGGCGCGCTCATCGGCTTTGGCACCGCTGCGAACTTCGGCTCGTACGACGCGCTTGCGCTCGCCTACAACCGGAACAGCGGCACGACCGCGATCGTCGGCATCGATGGTTCCGACGAGTTGCGCGTCGCCGAGTTGAACGCGCATGGTGTGCGGTTCGCGTCGGATCAGATGCTGTCCACCGGCTTCAATCCAGTCCGGTATCCGCGCGTGGATGCGAGTGCGTCCGCGTCGCATTGGTTTGTGGTCCTGAGCCGCGGTTCGGGCTCGCCGAACTTCTCGCAATTCCAGGGAACGGGTGAGGTCCTTCTCCAGACGGGAACCGGGGGTGGAGGTCCCGCTGGCTCCTACACCGGCGGAGGCGGGACAACGACGAGCAGCGGAGGATCGACTGGCTCGACCGGTTGCACCACCGTGCAACCCGGCCCGGGCTGGACGTGCGTGAACGGAGGGTGGCTGCCACCAACCACCGGCACGACGAGCGGCGGAACGACGGGTGGTTGCACCACTGTACAACCCGGCCCCGGCTGGACGTGCGTGAACGGAGGATGGCTGCCACCAACCACCGGCACGACGAGCGGCGGAACGACGGGTGGTTGCACCACCGTGCAGCCCGGCACCGGCTGGACGTGCGTCAACGGCAACTGGCTGCCGCCCGGCAGCACGACTACCACGACCGGCACCTGCACGACCGTTAAGCCCGGGACAGGTTGGACCTGCGTGAACGGCAACTGGCTGCCGCCCGGCAGCACGACAACGACGTCCAGCTGCACGACGGTGCAGCCGGGTACCGGCTGGACCTGTGTGAACGGCAACTGGCTGCCACCCGGCAGCACGACACCTACGTCCAGCTGCACGACGGTACAGCCGGGTACCGGGTGGACCTGTGTGAACGGCAACTGGCTGCCGCCCGGCAGTACGACGACGACGACGTCCAGTTGCACGACCGTTAAGCCCGGGCCCGACTGGACCTGCGTGAACGGCAATTGGCTGCCGCCGGGAATGGCCTCGGCCTCCCCGTCGCCGTTGACGCCGGACGGCGTCCCTTCGGGGCCACGGCCGGTCCGTGGATGGCTGAGTAAACGTGACCACCGGCTGCCGCCGGACAGCTCTTTTTTCCGCGCAACCAACGGCTGATTCCGGCCCGAATGGGCGGCGAGGAATTGCTTATACTCGGGCGGCGCCGGATGGACTGATCGCGTTGCTGCTCGGTGGCGCGGGGACGCGGGTGCCGAAGATGGCGCGAGCGAGCACCTGACGAACGATCGCCGGCTTCGACGTGATCAGGCGCGCGACATCGCCCATTCTTCGGACTACGTATGACGGCCGCAGGAAGAACCGCCGCTTCGCGCGATTGATCGCGTCGAACACGATTCGCTCGTCCAGGCCGTTGCCGGCCATCAGATAGAACGAGTACTCCATCCGCGACCAGTCTTCCTCGACGAGCCAGCCTTCGTGCACCGCCTTCGCGTATAACGCCGTTCCGGGATAGGGCACCGCCGGATAGAAATTCGCGAAGTCTGGATCCAGTTCGATCGCGTAGTCGACGGTGTGTTCCATCGTCTCGACGGTCTCGCCGGGATACCCGAAGATGAAAAAGGCGAACGACTTGATCCTCGCGCTCCGCATATTGCGGAACGCCGTCTGGATCTTCTGCCGCTCGAGACGCTTGACCATGTCCTTCCGGATCTCCTCGGATTCGGTCTCGACGCCGAGCGCCAGCATCCAGCAGCCTGCGCGCCGCAGCCGGTGGACGAATGCCGGATCCGTGAGATTGTCGGCGCGAGCGTTGCCGAACCACTGAATCGGCAGCCTGCGCGCGATGAGCTCGTCACAGAACGCGCTGAAACTCTTCACGTTCAGCGTGACGGTGTCGCCCCACAGATAGAAGAAGTCGATGCCGAACTCGCGGTAGCCGCGTTCGATTTCGTCCACGAGGGCCTTCGCGCTGCGCTCGCGGAACTTGTGACCCTGGTGGATCGGCGCCACGCAGAAGTCGCACGAATACGGACAGCCGCGGCTCGTCTCGACGATGACATACGGACGATTGACGAGCGGTAGCGAGTACGAGGACATCGGCACCAGATCCCAGGCGGGATATGGCATCGACTGAAAACCGGAATAGGACCCGTGCGCCGAGTGCGGGAAAATCGTGCCGCCGCGCCGCCACGTGAGGCTCGGAATCGACGACAGATCGTCGGTCGATTCGAGCATTGCCAGTTCGACAGCGGCGTCTTCGGGTTCGCCCACGAACATCCCGTCGACCGCCGGGGCCCGCAGCATCGATTGCTGCGGCGTGGTGGAGGCGTGCGGCCCGAAGCAGAAGATTGGCGCGCCGTAACGCGCCCTCAATTCGGCCATCGCCGCGACATCCGCGGCGAGCGTCGGCGTCGTGCTCGGGAAGAGAACGAGGGTGGGAGCGAAACCGTCGGCGTCGAGCTGCGCGATGAGGTCTGCCGTGGACCCGCGCTGCGCTGTCAGATCGACCAGGCGGACTTCACAGCCTTTCGCCCGGAGCAGGGATGCGATCACCGCCAGCGTATAGGGCGGCTTGGTCGTGCCCAGCACTTCCTCGCGTTCCTGACAGCGTCCCTGGCGCGTGAAGGCGATGCCGTTGACGAGCGGCGGGTTGACGAGCAGCGTCCGTTGTCCGAGCATCGTCAGCGAACCACCGTCAAAGGAATGGCGCGGCGCAATGGCGCGTCGGCGCGCACCGGGAGCGGGTCCGGCGCGAGCTCCACCTTGCAGCAGCGGCGGCAGACGGGAAAAATGCCGTTTTCCAGAAGACGTTTGCGCATCGTGACGAACTTCTCGCCGTTCCAGATCTCTTCGAGGGTGGACGTCGAGAGGTCGCCGACTTCGACGCGAATGAAGGGGCAGAAATAGACCTTGCCCGAAAAAGAGACACGCGCGTGGAGGAACGGGTATAGACAGCGGCCCGCCAGCGGCGTTCCGGGCGTGTAGTAGTTCTCAATCAGCGCCGGGTGTACTTTTGGGCGGTAGTCGAACAGGATGTTGTGCTCGCGGCACTTTCGTTCGAGCGCCGCCACCTGTGTCCGTACGCGCGCGATATCGAGGCCGGGATCGGGGGTGACGAAGGTCGCAATCGCGGAAGCGTTCTCCGCACCGATCAACCGGACGGTTTCCGCGACCTCCTCCGGCGTGCTGAACATCAGGTGGTTCAATCCGATCGCGTCGACGCCCAGCTCGCCTGCGACGTCGACCATGCGATCGAGCGCTTCGAGGCTCTCGTGCGCAACCGTGGTGTTGATCGATACGCGGAGCGGCGCCCGCTTGCGCCGGCTGGCCTCCTGGAGGCGCCGCAGGCCGGCGCACGTCCGCTCGAACGTCCCTTTCAATCCCCGTGCGGCGTCGTGCAGCTCGCGCGGGCCGTCGATCGATACGCTGATGTGCTTCAGGAACCCTTTCGCGGCCAATTCGGCCAAGGCGTCGGCGCGTTCCTCGGAGATGATCGTGCCGTTGGTCGTCAGATATCCGCAGGCGTACCCCTTTCGGCGAAACAGATCCAGCACGGAAAGGATGTCCTTCCGCATGAAGATCTCGCCGCCGGTCAGGCTGATCTGCAGGCCGTCGTGCTCGGGAAATGCGCGGTGCAGCTGTTCGAGCGTCAGCTCCTGGCGCCATTCGCCTTCGATGTTGAGAAAATCGCCGACGTAGCAGAATTCGCAGTGCAGGTTGCACCGCATCGTCGCTTCGTAAACGGCGCCCATGGGCAGGCGGTCGGCACGGCCGGATCCATCCCGGACGAATCCGGCGATGCGGCGCTCGTACTGGCGCCGACGGTATCGCGCCCACGCGTGGGTGAGCACGCGCGTGCCGCGAGCGCGGCGGGCGACCGATTCCTTGAGGCGGCGGCTCAGCTGCATGACTACTTGATCTGCCAGACGTCGACGATTGGCCCCGGACGTTCGAGCGCGGGCTGAATGCGCGCCGCCGTGTTGTGGAGAAACGGAGCCGTTGTTGCCCGCTCTTCTGCGCTCGCGTCAACTCGATACGGCGATATCGTGGCTACGAGCGTCGCGTGCTGCCGGAGCGCTGACTCGAGAGGAACCAGAGCTGGATTCGCCGTATTGTACCGTTTCAGCACCACGTAATCCACTGCCAGGCCGTTCAACGTCGCGAGGCTGCTTCCATCGAACGCTCGAGGTGACACGTAGATTTTGTCCGGATCATCCCCGCCGTCGCCTAGATAGATGAGCCGGTAGGCCGGTGATGGATATGGTGTTGCCGCGAGTTGAAGCTGGAACTTGATCGACGCCCGTTCCGCCGACCCGAGGTGCTGCCGTAGAGCCTCGACGATCGACTCTCGCGTGCGGTGCAGCGGCGCGCTGTAGGGCTGAATGAGGATCGTTCGGCCGGCCGGCACCCGCTGGACGATATAGTCGGCGGCCATCGCCCGTGTGTCGCGCATCAGATAGAAACGATCGGAACGAACGCTGAGCAGCAGTCCTGGCGTTGCGCAAAGCATGCAGGCGACCGTCAGACCTGGAGCCGTATCGGCGCCGACCCGCGAGAGCAGCCACACGATTCCCGCAGCCCCGGCGATGGCGATGACCGGGAGCAGCACGTTCAGATAACGGCTTTCCGGGACGGTGTGGCTGATGAACGCCAGGAACGCGAGGGGGAAGCTGGCCAGGAGCAGGCTGCGCCGCCAGCCCGACGTCGCGAACCCGACGAGCGCGAACGCGAACACGGGCCACCCGATTGCGTCCGTCCACAGCATCGTGAAGTACGCGCCCAGCGTCGGAAACGCGCCGCCGGATTCTCCTATGGCGCGATCGATGTCCACTTCGCGAACTCCAACGATGTCCCGAATAGCCGTCCGAGGCTCGGTAAAGAAGAACGGACAGCCGGCGACGAACCCGGCGACGCAACCGACAGCTGCGGCGGCGAGCAGCGCCGCGGCCGCGCGCCAGTTGCCCGTGCGCTGCCCATGGATCGCAGCCGCGACGGCGAGAGGAACACAGACGAAGAGCGCGTAGTAATGCGACGCCATCGCCAGGCCGGCAACGAAGCCGGCAAGCGCCCAGGAGCGCGGACGCGCCGCCTTTCCATCGGCATTCGTCATGATCAAACGCGCGAGCGCCGAGTACGTCAGCGTCACGAAGAAGGCGGTCGGAACATCCAGTTTGACGTAATGCGCGTCGCGCACGGCGAACGGCGCGGCCGCCAGGAAGAGCGCCGCTCCGAGGCCGACACGCCGGTCATACAGCCGTCGGCCGGCGTCGTACACGACCGCGATGGTCGCAGCTCCGAACGTGGCCGTCAGCATTCTGCCGACGAGCACGAGCCGTGACGGATCGACGAAAAACGCGTTCTGGAAATCTGCTACGGACTTGTAGAGCCCCGCGAGCCTTCCCACCGCGAAGTACAGCCCTTCCCAGGCGAACAGTTCGTAGAAGTACAGCGTCGGATACAAAAAGTTGTGCGGGTTGAGATCCCCTTTTGCGAATGCGAGCGCCCGGCTCAGGATCGGGATCTCATCCGGATTGAAAACCGCGGGCAGCCCGTACGAGACCGCCCAAAAACGAAGCGTCGCCCCAATCGCCACGATCGTCACGAGCAGCAACGGCCCTCGTCTGCCGGCGCCCGGCGTCATGGCCGCCGCCCGCCCGACGTCCACCCGGAGTGCGCCGGCGGCTCCTCGATCGCCACATCGTCGGCCGTCGCGACGACGTCGGTTGCCACGATCGCGCCGGCGAGTTCCGTGCTGTCGGGTGTGCCCGCGACGCGCGGCTTCCGCTGACGCTGCCACATCGCCTTGAGTGCGGCGAGTTCATGCGCATGAAAGAAGCCGCTGACGGCAAGGAGGGCGGCGTACACCGCTACCACCGTGGCGCCGCGGAGAACCGCGTCGGGCAGCGCCGCCATCACGGACCTGGGATTCACAAACGCAAGCCGCAGCTCGGGCAGCGCGCGGGCCGCCGCCCAGGCCAGCAGTCCCGCCGCGGAGATTCGAGCGACGCGGCTCCATTCGTACGAGATGCGGTAGAACCGCTGCGAGAAACAATAGCCGAGGACTGCCTGGACCGCATAGCATGCGCCGTTGGCCCACGCTGCGCCGACCATGCCGAACCTGGGGATCAGGACGAAGTTCAATCCCACGTTCGTCGCGGCCGCGATGCTCGTCGCGATCGGATAGTACTGCGTCTGCTTGGTGAGGTTGAGGCCTATGGACGTGAGTAGATATACGCCCTGCAGCAGCACGCCCACCGCCGTCCACGTGACGACGGTGGACACTGCCGCCCAGCGCGGATCCGCTGGCGACATGATCCGCCCGTGCGTCATCGCCTGCACGAGATCGCGGCCGGTCGCCGACAGCCCCGCGGTGAGGAGGACGAGCACCGCGAATCCATACGTGGTGACGGTCCGGAATACACGCTGCGCGTCGGCTTCGCGCACCGTCGCGTAGTAGAACGGAGCCCATGCGGATTCGAACGCGCTCAGGAACAGCTTTTCCGTGAGGCCGAACGACACGGCGATCTGGTAGATCCCGACGTCGTCCATCTTCGCGAACATGTTCAGGATGAACCGATCGCCGACGGCCATGACCTGCTGTGCGCCGGCGTGCGGCACCCGCGGGAGACCGAACCCGAGCGTCTCGCGCAGGGTCGTCCACGAGAACACCGGGCGGATCAGCGGGGCGAACCATCTCGCGAGCGCGACCATCATGCCGGTCGTGACGAGCACGTCCGCGAGGTAGATGCCCGTCACGTGCATGTGCAGCAGGATGACGAACACGATGCGCAGCGCGATCGTCATCACGGAGCGCGCGAGCGTCAACATGCTGAAAATCGTCGACTGCCGCTCGATTCGCAGCACGTGAAACGGCAGGAAAGTGAAGCCGATCGCGAAGGTATTGATCAGAAGCAGCCGGAGCGCAGTGGTGTACGCGGACGTGCCGAACAACGCACCCGCAATCTTCGGGGCGCCGATCAGGAGCGGCGTCAGGACCGCGCCGTTGAGCGCGAGCAGGAAGAAAAAAATGGTGCTGGCCAGCCGGCGGCGCTCGTCATCGGTTTCGCAGTCGTAGAAGAACCGCATGAACGAGCCGTCGAGCCCGAACCGGAACACGATCTTCCCGATGACCTCGATGCTGCCCAGCACGCCAAGCACGCCATAGTCGCGTGCGTCGAGGTAATCGACGAAGACCGGCAGCAGGAGAAAGCTGACGATCGAGACGGCCACGTCGCCAAGGCCGTAGATCGTGATGTTCTTCGACAGCTCGCGGAGTCTCGATCCCAAGCGTCCGGCTTACCCCTTGCGGAGAACGAGCAGGTTCAGGAAACACCAGCCGGGAACCGGCAGCACGCGCGTGAGGAACCGATGCAGCGGCGCGAGTCCCCGCGGGTACTTGCGGATGAAGTGCGTGACGACGGGAAGCGTCGGGAAGATGCCGCGCCTCCTCACGAGCGTGAAACCAGCGCGTTGGGCGAGCTGGATGTATTCGCCGACCGGCCGGTCGCCCGGGTGTTTGTACTCCGAGGCGGTCCGGATCAGACGCCCGCGCAGCGCGAATTGCACACGCGACTGCAGGTGCGCGAGGTTCGGTACCGAGACCAGCAGTTCACCCGACGGTTTCAACACGCGCTGCAGCTCCGCAAGCGCTCGCGGTTGATCTTCGTAGCTGAGATGCTCCAGCACATCGAGGCAGAGCGCGCGTTCGAACGTCGCGTCGCCGTATGGAAGCGCGACGAGCGAGCCGTGCGTCACACGATCCGACGCGTAGTTGGCATCGACGCCGGTGATCGCGAGCCGATCGGCATATTCGGCGACGAGCACCCCTTCGCCGCATCCGGCGTCGAGCACGCGCGTTCCGGCGGGCAGCGCGTCCAGGTAGGTCCGCACGGCCGCGAGTTTTGCGATGTAGGTCGGATAGTAGTCCCAGGTGGGGTCAGGCGTACGATGATAGTCGCCCCGCGCGGCGTACTCGCCACGCCGGACCATCGGTGGACTGCCCATTCAGCGAGGATTGTAGCCTACGCTCCGCCGCCGCCCCCGACCGGTTTCACGACAGCGGGCTGATACGGGTTCGGCTGTCCGGGTTGCGCCGGCTGGCCATTCGACGGTGCGCCGACAACGACGCCGGGTGTCGACGACAGGAATGGTCCCGGCGCGTTTTGCTGGCCGTTGGCGGGCTGCGACCCCGGCATTGCGCTGAAGGGAGCCGGCTGCGGCGCGATCTGATTTGGCGCTGGCGGTGGCACGTTCACCGTCACCGGCTCGTCCTCGTCGTCGACCGGAGCAGGCGTCGGCGGCCGCTGGAAAGCCTGCGGCGGAGCCGCGGTCGCGACGGCCGACGGCGGCGGCGCAAAACTCGTCGGCATGATCATGATGCGGTCGTACATCGACGCGTCGGCGACCAGCTGTTCACGAGGCGCGGCGACGTAGCCGCTCGCCGAGCGCAGGATGATGTCGAGCGCCTCTTTCTCCGGAACGTCGATCAGCCGAATCGAGATTGGCGGTCCGGCGAGCCGCTCGCCGTTGACGATTCGCGTATGACCGACGCGGGCCCACTCCTGCAGCAGCTGCGTGACAGGCACATCGACCGCGATGACCGTCGCGCGTCCGGAATTGATGCTGAGCTTCAGCTCCCCGGCCGAGGCGGGGATCGCAAAAACCACTGCGAGGGCCGCAAACAACAGGCCGCGCCAAAAGTTGGATTTCATGGTTGGATTTACCAGTATACGCCTCTTAGGACGCCCGGGCGAACGCTGCAGTCTGCCTTTGTTACGCCAGCTTGGAAACCCAGAGCGGCGAGTCTTTGCGAGGCAGATCGCAGGACTGGCAGACGGCAGGCCCACCGTGTTCCAGGTGTTCGCGCCGCGCGGCGCGATACGGTTCGCCGTTCCAGACGTCGCGAATGGACGAGGTGTTGAGGTCGCCCAGAATCGTGCGGCCATCGAAATCCGCGCAGCAGAGCGAGACGCGGCCGTCCCACAGGACCGTGAACGTGAGCCAGGGGCGGTAGCACGGATAGTTCACATCCGATTCGACGTTCAGCGTGCCGGCCCAGTTGTGCAGGTCGGTGATGTGGATTTTGTCGGCGATATTGCGCCAGTGTTCGATGAACGCCTGTTCGTCGGCGCTGTTGTTCTGCCGCACGAAGGAGAGAATCAGCTTCGGCCGCCGTTTGCCGGCTTCGGCGCGTATGCGGACGATTCGCTCGATATTGGCGATCACCTTGTCGTAGTTCAATCCGATGCGTGTCGACTCGAACACTTCCCGGCCGGACGCATCGACGCTGATGTTGATGGCGTCGAGCCCGGCGTCGATCATGCCCTGTGCGACGCGTTCGGTAATCAGCGAACCATTGCTGATCAGGCCCACTTCCGCGATGCCCTTCGCTTTCGCGTACCCGATCTTCTCCACGAGCGTGCGATCGAGGAACGCCTCCCCATAGTTGTGCATCCGCACGTGTGTGATGCCGAGTTCGGCGCACTCGTCCACGATCTTGCGGTACAACTCCAGGCTCATGATCCCCTCGTCGCGATGCATTTCATCGCGAGGGCAGAACACGCACTTGGCGTTGCACATGTTCGTGCTTTCGATCTGGACGATTTCCGGCAGGCGCGGCGCGCGCTCGCGGCCTGTGGCGAGCAGCAGCCGGCGGACAGGCTTCGCGTTGCGCTTCAAAAGCGATTCGGCGCTTCGGCGCACGGCGGACTTGAGTCCCGTCGATCGGGGCATGGAGCAGCTGAAAGTTTACGAATCTCGACTGTGAGCGATGACGCGAGCCAGAATCTCGTCCAGTTCCACCGTCGGCGCGTATCCGATGAGCGCGTCGATCTTGGTGATGGCCGGGACACGCCTCGGCATGTCCTCGAACCCCGCTTCGTACGCCAGTTCGTAAGGAATCTTGACGATCGGCGACGAACTGCCGGTCATGGCCTTGACGCGCTCGGCGAGTTCGCCGATGGTGATTTCCCGGCCGTTGCCGATATTGAGCACCTGTCCGACGGCCTTGGGCTCGTTGATCAAGGCTACCATAGCCCGGACGACGTCGCCGACATAGGTGAAGCTGCGCGACTGTGTCCCGTCGCCGAACACCGTAATCGGCTCACCCGCAAGCGCCTGCCGGACGAACGTCGGAATCACCATCCCGTAGTGACCGGTCTGACGCGGGCCGACGGTGTTGAAGAGCCGGACGATGATGACGGGGTGCTTCTTTTCCTTCCAGTAGGCGAGCGCCAGAAATTCGTCGATCAGCTTGCTGCAGGCATAGGCCCATCGATGCTTCGAGGTCGGTCCGAGCACGAGGTCGGCATCCTCGCGAAACGGCACGTCGGTGCTCTTGCCGTAGACCTCGGACGTGGAAGCGATCAGCACGAGCTTGCGCTTCTTGTTTGCGTGCTTGAGCACCACCTCAGTCCCATGGACGTTCGTTTCGATCGTGTGGACCGGCTGCTCGACGATGAGTTTGACCCCGACGGCGGCGGCGAGATGCACGACCACGTCCGCGCGGTCGATCTGCTCCGCGAGGACCGGTTCGTTCGTCACTGAATCGATCGTGTAGTGGAATTTCGGGTGGTCCTTGAGATGGGAGATGTTGTCGATCGAGCCCGTCGACAGATTGTCGAGCACGAATACTTCGTCGCCGCGCTCGAGCAATGCTTCGGAGAGATGGGACCCTACGAAGCCGGCGCCGCCGGTGATCAAGACACGCATATTGGATTGCTCCGGAAGAGAGTGATCATTTCACAAGATGGTGCAGGAGACGAAACGGGACGACGAAACGTGCCAGCCAGAGTCCTTCGAATCCTTTTGGATACGGCGCGATCGCGCGCGCGCCGTGCATGAACACCTGGTACTGCACGAGGAGCAGGAACGTCAGCGCAACAAAAACGGCGGTGCAACCGGCGATGCGCGCGGGATGCGTTCTCCAGCCGTCGTAAACGGCAGCCATCCCCAGAACGAATACCGGAAAACAGCCGACGAAGCGTCGCGCGCCGAACGCTTCCCCCGCCCACCAGTCCGCCACCGCGGCGTTGACGTACCAGGAGATGGCGAGGAACGCGATACAGCCGACGCCGACGAGCGGGGCCCGTCGAACGAGCGGCACAAGGCCGAGGCACGCGAGCGCGATCACCGGAGTCCACGTGAACAGACCATGGTTGTCCGAGAAAAGCACCGCGACCAGCGCGGGCTGGCGCCACTGCATGAACGCCGCTCCCTGAGGGATGGTCAGGGGATGCCCGTAGAGCCGCTGCCAGACGAACATCTGCGGGGTAAACGCGGCGAGCGCGCACGCGACCGACATTGAAATGCGGGCGACCGCCGCGAGCCAGCCGTCCCTCCGGATGGATGCCCCGGCTTCGATGGCCGGCACAATCAGTAAAATCGCGTCCTGCCACCGCATCAGAGCGGCAATGCCAGCAAGGCCGCCGAGCACTGCATAGCGGCCGAGCGTCTGCCGTCCGCGCGTTCGAATCCACGCGAAACAAAAGACGCTCACCGCGAGCATCGAAGGCGCGTGCGAATACGCTGGCGAGATGACGCTGTAATAGACGGCGCTCGATCCGAGCCAGATCGCAAGCGTTGCCCAGATTGCGGTGCGCCGATCGAAGAATGCGGCCGCCGTCAGATACGACAGCCACGCGGCGATCGCAGCGGCGGCGATGCCCGTATACCCGGCCGACGCCTGGAAGAGCCGTCCGTAGCCGTCGAGCGGGTAGTGCCACCCGGCGTGATCCACCAGCCACACACCCGCGGTCGTGAGGAGGAACGCCGGTGCCCAGAGCAGCGCCGGACCGACCGGCATCAGGTTTCGCACGTGACCTGTCGCGTTGGTCTCGATAATCCACCGCGTCTCGTCGTCGATCGTTTGTGGTGTGAGGCCGTACAGGTGCAGGTAGTCGTTTGTGAAGCGAAGATCCCGATCGAATACCGCGGATCGCAACTGCACGTACTGGTGCATCGCGTCGCCGACGACGATCCGGCCGTCGGGCTTGGCGAGCAGAAGGAGGCCCAGCGAGTACGCGATCGTGAAGAGGGCGGCGATGGTCGCGACTATCGTGCCGGGCGCGCGCTCGGGTTGCGCGATCCAGGTCAGCACGGGCGCGCTTCCGGATCCGCGGTCCGCGTTGCAAGAGCGAGAACGGCGGTCGCGGCGTTTTCGGTCGCGGCTCCGTCGACGTCAGCCCCGATGAGCGCCCGCCCCTTGCGGATCACGTCTGCGCGGAGGTGCTGATCGGACAGCAGCCGCGTCAAGGCGCTTGCGATCGCGCCTTCGGTGTCGGCTCCGAGCATCGCGCCAGCCTCGACGAAAGGAGACAGATTGTTCGGCTGTCCGATGCTGACGGCAGGGACTCCAAGCGCCAGCGCGTCGACCGCCACGGTCGAATTGACAGTCGCCACGACATCCGTTACGGCCAGCAGGTCTGCCAGCGCCTCGCCGGCAGGAACGACGGAGATGTTCTCCGCGACGAACGGCGTGTATCCGTCGGTCGTTTCTGCCGGATGCGCCTTGATGATCATGTGAACGTGGGGCAGTGCCCGGATCGCGCCGGAGAGCGCGGGCAGCACGTCACGCGCTTCGGTGAACTTGGTTGCGCACAGGACGATTGGCCGATCGGACGCGACACCGAGATGGCGCCGGAGGGAGGCGCGGTCGGCGCTCGTCAGGCTTCGAGCCGTAGCGATCAAAGCGTCGCGTTCGGCGCTTCCCACGACCTTTATCGCTTCAGGAGGAAAGTGCGCTCGCATGCGGAGATGCTGCTCGGCATAGCGATCGAACACGAGCGTCAGCGCCGGCCTGGGAAAGCCGCGGTCGGCCGGATGCGCGCGCGACGGTTCGAGCTCGTCCGGCGCATGGATGTAATTCAACCAGTGGCGGTAAATGAAGCCGTGCTGGATGCCGACGAGAGGAACGCTGCGGCGTCGGGCCTCGAGGGCCAGCGCACGTCCCCAGCCTCCTGCTTCGGCGTACGTCAGAGCGACCCGCGGCGCGATCGCATCGAGCGCGGCTCCCGCACGATCCATCGCACGCACCGACCAGGGCCACTGCAGCCAGATTACGCCCACCAGCTGCGCGCGAATGACGGGCCAGCAATCCGTTCCGTCGATTATCGCGTGGCGGCGCAGCGGCTCGCTGGCCTCCAGCGCTTCGAGATGGCGGTGCCGCGACGCCCACACCTCGCGATCCATCGGAGATCGACCGATGCCGATGGATTCGATTGGAACGAGCCCTTCGTCGCTTCCGGTCACGGGATCCCACCAGCGCCGATTGCGGAAGCTTCGCCGCGGTCCGACCACGATGACCTGCAGGTCCCCGGGGGGCAATCCACTCTCGATTGCGGTGAGCACGCGGCCGATGTAGCGTTCGCCGGCAGCAGCACCTTCGGGCGCGTTGACGAAGGCCCGATGGACGAACGCCGCGACCGTCGCACGGCGGAGCCGCCGTCCTGCGCCGCCACGCGCATCGGTCAGCCGGAGGGTGTGGGCGCGGGCCCGCAGGCGGCGTTCGAGCGTTCGGAGTTCCGCCGCGGCGGCCTCGCACTCCAGCCGCAGGCCGTGCCTGGAGGCGCGGGCGCACGCGACCCAATGCGTCACGGCGTCGCCGCTGCGCCACGACAGCGCGGCCGGCTGTTCGCGCTCGATCAGCGCGTCGAGCGCGGCGAGCGTCCGCATCGCCGTGAGCACCGCCTGTTCCTTGTGAAGATAGAGCTCGCTGAACCACCATAGCGAGTCGTCGCCTGACGTGAAGCGGTCGCGCATCGAACGACCGTCGATCGGTATGGACCGCAGCGCCTTGATCCAGTCACGTGCGTCGGTCTGCGCGCGTTCCTCGGCGTCGGCACGCAGGTACGCCGAGAGCGGCACGGTGCGCGTACCGCCTCCGCTCGAGACCTGGACGATCCCGTTCATGCGATGGTGGGGCTTTTCCCGCCTCGCGCGTCGAGGCTGCCGAGTACTTCGTCGATTGCCGCCGTAACGGCTGCCACGGAAACGCCGGCGAGGCAGTCTGGCGTGTGTCCGATACACCGCCGGGGCGGCTGACGGATCCGATTGCACGGCGCGCAGGGAAGATCGATCCGGACGATGCGATCGCGAAGCCCTCGCGGCGCGTATCGCCGCGGGTCTGACGGCCCGAACACCGCAACGACCGGAGTGCCGACCGCGTGCGCCAGGTGCATCGGACCTGTATCGCCGGTCACCAGGAGATCGCAGCGCTCGAGCAGCGCCGCAGCCTCGCCGAGCCCCACACCCGCGACGTCGATTGCGGTCGCCGCGGGAATGCTCGTCCGGATGACTGCATTCGGCGCGCGATCCTGCTCGGATCCGGTGAACACGACCGTTGCATGCTTCGCTTCGGCGAGCCACCGTGCCACGTCTGCGAAGCGGTCGAGCGGCCATTGCTTGATCGCACGGCCGCCGTTCACGTGCATGGCGACGATCGGAGCAGGAACGCCCGCCAGCCGCTCTGCCGCGCGCCGGCGTACAGCCTCATCGAGCTGGAGGCGTGAATCGACTGCGGCCGGCTGATCGCACCAGCCCGCGGTCACGGCGTGCGCGAGGTCGACCAGGTTGTCCGATGTATGGCGTGTGGCGTCGAAGGGCAGCGCGAGATCGAGGAGCGCGCCGCCGCCTCCACTCGAGAAGCCTGCCGTCCAGCGGGCGCCGACGGCTGCGGTCATCGCGTTCGAACGAATATCGGGCTCGAAGTTGATTGCCACATCGTAGCGGCGGCTCTTCAAGCGGCGAGCCGCGAGCACAAGTGATCGGGCCGTCCGTCCGCGCTGTCCTCTCGCAAGCCAGTGTGCGTCGAGTACCTCGACGCGACCGACACCGGGGATCGCGCGCGCGATCTCGCTGTTCCAGCTGCCCACCACGAGATCGAGTTCCGCCGACGGGGCCGCAGCGCGCAGCGTTGCGAGCGCTGGCAGCGCCATCAGCAGGTCACCTATCCGCTCCAGCCGGAAGCAGAGGATCGACTGAGGCGCATGGGTCGGCGGGCGCCGGCGTCGGAGCCGCGCGGGCGCGAGGAGCAGATCTGCCGCTTGTACCAGTCGCCGCTCGCGCTGATCGTAAATATGGAGCGCGGACATTCAGGGGTCTTCGTATTGTACCGCCTCGGTGCGCGCCGACCGGTCGGCGATCGCCCAAGCAGCGGCGCCGCCTCCGAGGAATGCCATCGCAATCAGGACGGCCTGCCCGCGATGGAGGACGCCGAGATAGTAGAGGTACAGCCACCACAGGTCGAGGCTGAAGTCGACCTTCTGCTGAAGCGTGGCGGCGTTCCTGTCGATCGCGGGCGCCTGTCCGCGCGCGATGAATCGTATGTTGTCGGGAACCAGCCGGGCGGCTTCGCGTGATGTCACCGGGAGCGCTGCCCATTTCCACGAATATTCGCGCTCGTCCGCGGGCGGCTGCCCGGCATGGATGCCTGCCCTGGAAAAATCGACTGCGACTGCGGGCATCTGTACGAGCACTCCGGCCGCGACTATGGAAACGATGGCGAGGCGGCGCAGCCGGCTGCGGAAGTCAGCTAACGCCAACGGCGCGACGGCCAGCGGGAGGATCGGAACAAGGTACCGGGGACCGTACGATCGTGTCCCGAGCCAGTCGTCGAGCAGGCCGTAGTACACCGCGAGGATCACGCAGACGGCGAGGAGCAGCTGTCCCGCGGCCTGGCGTCGCACGCGGAACAGGAGTACGACGGCGATCGCCGGTGGTGAGTACAGGAAGATCGCGCCGGCGGGCGACAGTGTCAGGCCGGCGAATCCCGCACCGGAGTACGCGGGCGTGTAGCCGACCGAGAGCGGTCCGCCGAAACGCACGGCATTATAGATGCCCGCCGCGACTGCGCACGCGACAACCGCGCTGATGCCGCACGCGGCAGAAAAAGGGGACAGCCGCGATTTTTTGCGAAAAATAGGGACAGCCGACACCGTGTGACTCGAAGCGACTTCGGAAGGCTGTCCCCTTTTTTTGCGAAAAATCGCGGCTGTCCCCTTTTCCAGCCACAGCCAGACGCAGGCGGCAGATGCTGCGAGCGCCATTTCGTGCCGCGTGAGCAGCGCGAATCCCAGCAGCAGGCCGCCCGCAATCGACAATCCCGTCCGGCCCGTGCGGACGGCCGCCGCGAAGCCCCACACGCCGCCCGACAACGCCGCGGCCGTCACCGCGGCGTTGAAGCCAAACTTCGAGTACGGCCACAGCAGCGTGCCGAACGCCGCCGCGAACGCCGCAAGCACCGAGCCGCGCGTCCGCCCGCCCAGTTCCAGTCCGAGTAGAAAGGTGAAGGCCACAGCCGCCGCGGCGGCGAACGCGCTCCCGAGCGCGACACACGCCTTTGGTATCGCGTCAGGCGTCCCCAGCGTGATACCGGTTACCCGAGTCACGACGCGTCCTGCCGCGATGAACGGGACGTCGTAAAGCGGTTGGCCAATCCCGAACGGCGTGTAGTACGCGCCGTTCTCGCCACGCCACTGCGGCACGGACACGGATGCCGGCACCGACACGGCGCCGCGATCGAGAATCGCCTTGCCCTCCTCGTACATCGCAACGGCATCCTCCGTCGCGAGCGATCCTCCAGCGGTGGTCAGGTACACCAGGAGCGCACCGAGCCCCACCGCTGCCGCGATCCCGCCGCGCTGCATCAGCGGACCTGCACTCGATCGATCATCACCCCGAGCTGACGATCGTCTCCAGAGCCGAGCGCCTCATGAGGATTCCAGGTGTTCGTCTGTATCCTCAACCGTGGCGGATCCGCCAATGCCGCGTCCGCCGCGATCTCTGGCGGGATGTCGAACGTATACATGCGGAAACCGGTCGGAACCTGCACGGTACCGAGCAGATGTTCGCCGCTCCCGGTGGCATCCCCGGGCCGCGCGTTCAGGTACACGCTGACCTGCGCCGGTGGCACGGCGGAGGGGCGTCCGCCGCTGCTCATCCAGATCGTCACCGCTCGGCTCGCACCCGAGAACGGCTTCAACGCCAGAAACGAGTTGTAGCGCGTCCAGCGGATCGTGCGCCCTTCAGTACGCTCCTTTGCCTGAAAACGCACGACGTAGAGATCGTCGTTCACGCCGACATCCAGATCGAACGTGTCTCCCGCATCAGGACGAGGCGCTTCGAATTCGAACACGCCGTAGTCGAATTCCTTCTGCTTCACGAATCGCGGAAAGTCGTTCCATCGCGTGGTCTGGTACTCCGGCACCTTGAACTGCTCGCTGGCGACGGGCTCGACGCTCCATCGACGCGACAGGACATCGGTCCCGCCGCTGCCGAGGAAGAACACGTGGCGGTAGCGCGTGCGCGCCCAGTCGAGAAAGTCGCAGAGCATCGCCTTGTCGGGCACTGGAGAGACCAGTAGCAGTACGTGGCGTCCGTACGTGTAGGCGAGGGGCACCGCCAGAACGTGGATGTCCGTCCCCGCGTTGGTCGACTCTGCGATGACGAGGTCGTCGTCGCCGAACCGCGACGCGAGACGCTCGAGCTGCGGCACGATCCCCGCGTATTCGACGTG
>DATJIW010000005.1:0-36826 GCA_035492775.1 Vicinamibacterales bacterium | reverse complement strand
CTCTCTGCACGCGCGCGTCGAGACGGCGGCATCAACGGACGGTCAGGAGATTCCGTTTTTCATGCTGCCCGCCCTCGGCGGCGGTTCATCACTGCGTGGATTTGCAAGCTGGCGGTTCCGCGACTTGAATTCGCTGCTCCTTCAGGCCGACTGGCGCGTGCTGGCGAACCGTTTCATGGATATGGCGGTGGTTTATGACGCAGGCCGGGTGGCGTCGCGCGTGTCCGACCTCACCAACACGCCGCTCAAGAGCGACTACGGGCTCGGGTTCCGTTTTCACGGCCCGATCACGACGCCGCTCCGCATCGAATTCGTCCACAGCAATGAAGGCTTCCGGATCGTCTTTGCGTCGAAGGCGGCGTTCTGACACTCATGACTCGCACCCCACGTTTGGTCCGTCTTTCCACCACGATGATCGCGTTGGCGGCAGGCACGTTCGCCGCCGCTTCAGCGGCAGGTCCGCACTTTTATTCGGACGACCCGCTGATGCGCGAGCCGGAAACGCAGGACGCCCGCGCCGCGCAGCCCTCCGATGTCGGCCTCATGTACGATCTCGGCTACCAGCTGTTCGTCACCGCCGGCAGCAAGCCCAAGCCCGTGCCCGCCGGCAACGTCAATACGATCGACGAAGTCCCCGATTCCAGCTGGTTCACCAACCGCATCCTGCCCGGACCGCTGTCGCCGGCATCACTGGCCCGGGGTCCCAATGCCGGCGAACCTCCGGATCCTGAACGCTGGGTCGTCGTCCGGCCGAAGACGGCAGGGTATTCGCCTGGGTTCACCGCGCGGGACGCAAACGGCGAAACGTGGTTTCTGACGTTCGATGCTCCGGACAATCCCGAGGGCGGTTCTGCGGCGATCGCGATCGCGAACAAGATCTTCTGGGCACTCGGGTACAACCAGATCGACACGTACATTACGAGAGTCGACCCGGCGCACCTGACGATCGACCCGGACGCGACCATGCGCCGCCCCAACGGGAAAAAAACCCGGATGACGCGGGACGATCTGAACGCCGTGCTCGAGCGATCGGCGCGAAGTGCGGACGGGACCTATCGCGCGGCGGCCGGCCGCATGCTCTCTGGCAAGGTGCTCGGCCCGTTCCGTTACGACGGCACGCGCCCCGACGATCCGAACGACATCGTTCCACACGAAGACCGCCGGGAGCTGCGCGCGCTGCGCGTGTTCGGCGCCTGGACGAACCTGACGGATCTCAAAGCGGGCAACACGCTGGACGCGCTCGTCGAGTCCGACGGACGGTCAATCGTGCGCCACTATCTGCAGGACGTCGGATCAACGTTCGGCATCGGCGCCAACGGCCCGCACGACTGGAACGAAGGGTTCGAGTACTTCTACGAAGGGGACACCACGCTTCGCCGTCTCGCCTCGTTCGGCTTCGCGCTTCGTCCGTGGCAGACGGCGGATTACACCATCTATCCGGCCGTCGGGCGCTTCGAGAGCGACGCGTTCGATCCGGAGACGTGGCGTCCGCACGCGCCGACCTCCGCCTACATGCGGATGCAGCCTGACGACGCGTTCTGGGCGGCCCGACGCCTCGCGGCGTTCGACGACGACGCGATCCGCACGGTCGTGCACGAGGGAAAATTCAGCGACGCGGCCGCCGAACAGCACCTCGCTGCGGTACTGATCGCGCGCCGCGACAAGATCCTCCGCGCCTACCTGCCGGCAGTGAATCCGCTCGTGAACGCCCGACTGTCGGACGAGGGGCGGCTCACGTTCGACAACGCGGCCGTCATGGCCAACGTCGCGTCGCCGCCCGTCAGATATCGAGTGCGCTGGTTCCAGTTCGACAACGACTCCGGCGCGCGGAAGCCGCTCGGTGAAACCTACGACGCGCCCGAAGCGCTGGCGGGTCCTCCACGCATACCCTCCGCCTCCGGCACCATTATCGAAGCGGACGTGACCGCGGACGATCGGTCGCCCGAAGCCTGGCAGCGCCCTGTGCGTTTCTATTTCCGTCGAGGGGCCGGCGGCTGGACATTGGTGGGTCTCGAGCGGGAAGAACAGGGCGGGCCGCAGACGTCCGCCACTCACGAACAGCGATGACGCCGCCCGTGGACGTCAACGCCTCGCCTCCGAAAGGCCTCGCGGAACGGTTGCTGTCACCGATCGCCGATGTCCATCCCGGCGAAACGGTGAGCGTGCTGCTGCTGACCATGATGATGTTCTTCATGCTCAGCGGCTACTACATGCTGAAGACGGCGCGCGAGATCTTCATTCTTTCCGAGGGCGGCGCGGAGGTGAAGAGCTACGCATCAGCGGGTCAGGCCGTATTGCTCCTTGCCATCGTCCCTGCGTACAGCGCCTTCGCGTCTCGGGTGAATCGACGGCAGCTCGTCACATGGGTGCCGCTGTTCTTCGCGTCGAATCTGCTGCTTTTCACCTTTGCCGAACGCGCCGGCCTGCGGGTGGGAGTCCTGTACTTCCTCTGGCTGGGCATCTTCAACGTGATGGTGATCGCCCAGTTCTGGGGATTCGCAAACGACCTGTATTCACCCGAACAGGGCAAACGCCTGTTTCCCTTAATCGGCGTTGGCAGCAGTCTCGGAGCGTGGGTCGGCTCGCTGCGCGCGGGGTCGCTCGTCAAGACGATGGGTCCGTTACGCCTCCTGATCGGAGGTGCAGCGCTGCTCGTCCTCTGCGTCGTCCTCGCACGTCTGGCCGACAGGCGTCAGACGCGGCCGAAGGCTGCACGCCAGACGGCGCCTCCCGATGACGTGGTGGGCGGCGGCCCGAGCGGCTTCAGCCTGATCGCGTCCGATCGTTACCTCGCCCTCATCGCAATCCTGATGCTGCTGCTCAACGTCGTCAACACGTCCGGTGAGTACCTGCTCGGTCGGTACATCGTGGACACTGCGGTGGCTCTGCACGGCAGCGGAGCAGCCTCGGAGGCGGCACGCGGCCAGTTCATCGGCGAGGCTTACAGCCGCTTCTACAGCCACGTCAACCTGCTGGGGTTCCTCCTGCAGATGTTCGTGGTGTCACGATTGTTCAAATTCCTCGGCGTGGGGCGAACGCTGTTCATCCATCCAGCCATCGCCGGCCTCGGATACCTGCTGATGCTGCGGCATTCGTCCTTCGAAGCCGTTCAGTTGTTCAAGACCGTCGACAATGCGGTCGACTACTCACTGGGAAATACGACGCGGCAGGCGCTCTGGCTTCCGACCAGCCGCCAGGCGAAATACAAAGCCAAGCAGGCTGTCGATTCGTTCTTCGTCCGCGCGGGTGACGTCACGCAGGCGGGAATCGTCTACCTGGGCGAACTCAGCTCCTTCAGCGTGCCAGCGTTTGCCGCCATCAACGTGGTGCTCACGTCCGGCTGGCTCCTGACCGTCGTCGGCCTCAACAAACGCCTGCGAGCGAAGTCCGGCGCCCAGGCCACGCTCTAGTCATGGGCCCTCCGACCGACAGCGCCGCCGTCCCGGCGTCGGTCCTGCCGCACCGCCGATGGAGTCTCTCGACGAAGGTCACCATCGGGCTGCTGTCGGGCGTCGCCTTGGGTTTGTTGATTGGCGAGCGTGCCGCCGTTCTCGACATCGTCGGCGACGGCTACGTGAAGATGCTCCAGATGACCGTGCTTCCCTACATCACGGTCTCGCTCGTCGGCGGATTGGGATCGTTGAGCCTGACGGACGCCAAGCGGCTGGGTGGGCGGTTTACCGTCGCACTTCTTGCGCTATGGTGCATCGCACTCGTCGTCGTATTCGTGTTCCCGCTGACGTTTCCGGCGACGGAGAGCGCGTCGTTCTTCAGTACTACGCTGCTCGAAGAGAGTCGCCCGCTCGATCTCATCGGGCTCTACGTCCCGACGAATCCGTTCAATTCGCTCGCGAACAACATCGTCCCTGCCGTCGTCCTGTTCAGCGTGCTGCTCGGGCTGGCGTTGATTGCCGTGCCGAACAGGCGTCCGGCACTCGACGTCATCCGCGTTTTCAACGACGCGGTCGGCCGCGTCGCGCGCTTCGTGGTGTCGCTCACGCCGTACGGGCTCTTTGCGATCGCGGCCGTCATCGCGGGCACGTTCGATCCGATCGAAGCGGCACAGCTGCAGATCTATCTCTTCGGGTACGCGCTGCTGTCACTCCTGCTCGCTCTCTGGATTCTCCCCGGCCTCATCGCGGCGCTCACTCCGATCCCGTACCGAGCGGTCCTTCGTCACACGCGCGACACGCTGGTCATGGCATTTACGACCGGAAGCCTGTTCGCGGTGCTGTCGATGCTCACCGAGCATGCAAAGGATCTGCTGCGGCTGCACACCACCATCGGCCAGGAGGACGAAAGCCTGCCGGACATCGTGATCCCGGCCTCGTTCAACTTTCCGCACACGGCCAAGCTGCTGTCTCTGAGCTTCATTCTTTTTGCCGCATGGTTTACAGGCGCTTCCCTTCCGTCGTCGAAGTACCCGGCGCTTGCCGCCGCAGGCGTTTTCGTGCTCTTTGGCAACCTCAACGTCGCGGTGCCCTACCTGCTGGACATGTTCCGGATTCCCGCGGACAGCTATCAGCTGTTTCTCGCCACCGGCGTCGTCAATTCGCGATTCGGGACGATGCTCTCGGCGGTCCACACGCTGACGATGGCGGTCCTCGTGACGTGCGCGGTCACTGGCACGCTGCGCCTGCACGCCCAAAAGCTGGCCCGTTTCGTCCTGATCACTGCTGCTCTTCTCGTGTCGACTGTGATGGTGTCGCGGGCGGCGGCGTCGCGGTTCGCGTCTCGCTCGTACGACCGGGACACGGTGCTGATGAACATGGAGACGATCCACGAGCATGACGAAGGCCGGGATCTCGACGCGTCGACCCCTCTCCTGCCGCCGCTCACCGGCTCCGTCCTCGATCGCATTCGTGATCGGCAGGCGCTCCGCGTCGGATATCTGGAAGACAGCCTGCCGTATGTGTTCCGGAACCAGCGGCACGAGCTGGTCGGGTTCGACGTGGAGATGGCCTACCGGCTCGCGCACGACCTGGGCGTCACCGCCGAATTCGTTCCGATCGATCGGCGCGTGTTCGAGACGGGCCTCGATCCCTCCACGTGCGATCTCGTCATGTCAGGCACCGCAGTGACCACGGGCAGGTCCCTGCGTGTGACGTTTTCTGCTCCGTACGTGGATGAAACGCTCGCATTCGTCGTTCCCGATTACCGTCGCGGGGAATTCGTGTCGTGGGACGAAGTACGGCAGCTCGGCGCAATCCGCATCGCGGTGCCGGACGTGGACTACTACGTGAACAAGGTACGCGCGGAACTGCCGACCGCACAGATCGTCACCGTCGCGCGCGCAGAGACGATGTTCGGCTCTGATGCCCGGGCCGCGGACGCCTTCGTGCTCACGGCGGAGCGAGGCTCCGCCTACACACTGCTCCACCCCGAATATTCCGTGGTCGTGCCGAAGCCTGGCCTGGTGAAGGTTCCCCTCGCCTACGTGATCGCGGGCCGGGATCAGGCTCTCACCGCGCTGGTCAGCGAATGGATCGATCTCAAGCGGAAGGACGGCACGGTGGATGACCTTTTTGCCCACTGGATCCTGGGGCGCAACGCCACACCGCACCGCCGCCGCTGGAACGTCCTCGACGACGTCCTTCACGTCTCGAAGTAAGTCTCACGTCCGCGCGCGGTACCAGACCAGCCCTGTCTTGATGGTCCATAATCCGTCCCGGTTGGGACCCCACGGCACTTCCGGCTTCACCCACACACCGACGCCGCGCCAGATCGCGCCGAACTGCACGCCTGACTTGATGCTCGTGCGCCCGTTTCGTTGCCAGTCGCTCTTCGTTTCGGTATCCACCAGCACCCACGAGCGCCGTCCGGCACGCGTGATCCACGTCGGCGTGATCAAGAGGAAGTTGATGTCGGGGCGGCTTGCGTCGCCGGCGACCGACACGAAGTCTTGCGCTTTGACATAGAAAAGACCGCGGGGAACAAACCAGAGCGGAATCGCGGCGGGCGCCAGGGTCCACTTGCCGCTGCCGAGCTGCGCGGCACTCGCGGTCGGAATGGACAGACCGGAGCCGGCGACGAATGCAAAACGCCGCGTCAAATGCGGGACGAGCAGCACCTGGCCGTACGCGTCGCCTATCCCGGCGCGGGCCGGAAGCGACGGCGTCTCGGACACGGAGACAGGCAGCTCGAAACGCAGCAGCATGCCGCGCTTTCCGCCAAGGATCGGACGGTTTCGGACGAGCGCCGTGTCGTATCGATTGACGATCTGCATGCGCCAGGCATCGTCGCCAATGCGGTAGAACTCCGGGCGCAGGCTGAACAGAATTGGTCGGGTGGGATCGCTGTCGTTCGCCGCGACAGCGGTGTTCTGCGCGGACGCCGGCGCGGCAGCCGCCAGGATCAGGAGGATGCTTGCAATCGCTCCTCCGGGACCGCCCACGTCATGCCGGCCGCGGGCGCCGTAGTCCGAGCTTGGCCATGCGCGTCTCGAGCGTCGTCGGACGCATGCCGAGCCGGTCGGCGGCGCCGGCGACTCCGCGGACGCGCCAGCCGGTGCTCTCGAGGACGCTGCGAATGTGCTCGCGCTCGACATCCTGCAGCTTCGTACTGCGGATCGGCATCGCGGTATTGACCGCAGGAAGCCGTACTGACAATCGGCGTCCCGTCGCGGTGATCATGGCGCGTTCAATCACGTTGCGCAGTTCGCGGACGTTGCCGGGCCACGGGTACTGCTGCAGCGCCGCCATACCGTCGTCGTCGATCGCCTCGATCGTCTTGCCGAACGCCTTCGCGAGGTCGGACACGAAGCGCCAGACGAGCAGCGGTACGTCTTCGCTGCGCTCGCGGAGCGGCGGCACCGTAATCGGGAACACGTTCAGGCGATAGTAGAGATCCTCACGGAACGTGCCCTCGGCGATCCGCTGTTCGAGCTTCCGGTGCGTCGCGGCGATGATGCGGGTGTCGACACGGATCGGCCGCGGGTTTCCGAGACGTTCGACTTCACGCTCCTCGAGGACGCGGAGCAGCTTCACCTGGACGTCGGGCGGCAGGTCGCCAATTTCGTCGAGGAAGAGCGTCGAATGATCCGCCAGCTCGAACCGGCCGATCTGCCGTGTCATCGCGCCCGTGAAGGCGCCCTTCTCGTGCCCGAACAATTCGCTCTCGATCAAAGTCGTCGGAATCGCGGCGCAGTTGACGCGCACCATCGGCCGATGGCGGCGGTGGCTGCGCTCGTGGATCTGGGTTGCGAGCAGTTCTTTTCCGGTCCCGGTTTCACCGAGCAGCAGGACGGTGGAATCGGTGGCGGCAACGTGCTGAATCTGCTCCATCACGCGCCGCATGCTCGTGCTTTGTCCGACGACACTGGTGACCGGCGTCAACGGTGCGGGCTCACGGCGCCGACGGAAGGCGTCGCCCCGATGCTCGTCACGCGGTGCTCCCATCGCCGTCTGCGCGTCGTCGACGTCCAGCGGCTCGCCACCATCCGGCAATCGGAGGGACGCGGCGGACCCGTTGGGCGAAGCGGGGAGTCGGTAAATGTGACTCTGCATTGATGTGTTCTCCGAGGTGCTGGCCACCCCTCGCAAGGGATTACGGTACTCGCTGAGCCGGGCCCGCCACTATGCGCTTCCGGCAGCACTCAGCCCGCTAGCGGTCCGTCACCTCATCGTTCAGTCGCGACGTGAGCCGTTCAGCGAACTCGGCGTCCCACGGACGCTGCCGGGGTCGCGACGCGGCGGCCTGTTCAGGTTCGGAGCTGAGAATCTCCTCCGCCCGATCCAGAACGGTGGATGCGATCGGACTCCCACTCCGCCAGGTTTCGGCGATGTGCAGCAGGTCGAAAGCGTACTCGCAGCCGGCCGGCCCCTGCTGTCCGTTATGGAGCAGCGCGAATCCTTCGGCATATGCGGCGATCAACCGCCGCTCGATGGCGTCGTGGACGCTCCGGACGAAATGGCCCGCGCCAACCGGACCGCAGTGCACGACCCTGCGGCGTCTCCGCCCCAGGAAACCACTGCGCCTCCGACGGACCGGGTGCCGGTCCTCGTATAGAGGCAGCGTGAGGTCTTCGAAGAGTGACGACAGCATCTTCACCGTCTGCTCGTCGCCGCCGACGGTCAGGCAAGAGCCCTCGTCGTGGGCGGGCATCCCGCCGCAGATGCCGACATCGACATACTGCACCTGGATTCGGGCCAGCAGGCGGGCGCGTCGGACGGCGTCCGCGCTCTCGGATTCGCTGGCGTCCACGAGCACGTCGCCCGCCTCAACGAGCTTCCGCAGATCCTCGATTGCGGCGTCGGCCTCCGCCGCGCTCCCCGTCAGCCAGACGATGCGCGGTGCGTCCAGTTCGTGGATCAGATCGGCCAGCGACGACGCCCCGTAGGCTTTCGCCGCGCCAAGTTCAGCCACCAGCCGCGGCGATCGATCGTAGACGGCGCACTCGTGCCCGGTCGCAAGAAAACGACGCGCCAGGTGGGCGCCGCGCCCTTTCAACTCGACCACGCCAACTTGCACAGCACTCCTCCGGTACAACTGGGGCGCCTGTGTGACCAGGTGCGCTGATGCGGTGACGCGTGCGAGACGCCGGGTCACTTGGCCTTCGCGATCTGCGTCAGCCGGACGGCCTCCCCGTTGTAGTGGTCCGTCACGACCGCGCCTTCTTCGTTGATCTTGACCTTGGCGGCCGGCGCCAGCTCGCCGTCGCCGGTCCCGTTCGCATCCAGCACGAGCAGCGCCAGCGCGATGTCATACCCTTCGCGCGATGGTGCGTCGGGCGCCGCGCCCCCGACAAACGCAAGCGGTGCCGCTGTCAGCACGGTAATCAGGCGGCCCGACCCGGTCGGGCGGATATAGGCGTACTTGATCGGCGTCTTGCGCGTGCCAAGCTCGATGTATCCGACATCCTTCCGGCTCGCGAGGCCTTTGCGCGTCGCCGCGGCATCGCCGGCGCGGACCAGCGCGACGACGGCGTCACGTTCGGAGTCGGACGCGAACTGGTTGATGGAGATCCGGACGGGCATGGACGCGTTGCCGTTTGGCGATTTCACCGTCGCCGTCGCTGTGAAGGTTTCACCAGGGCTCGCCGCGCGCACGGCGGCGATCGCCGCAAATGTCACGATGGCCACCCAGAACGCCGTTTTCCGCTGCCGGTTGAATGAAGTCATAACTCCTCGCTGCGGGGTCGAACATACTCGCGACCGGTCGGATCCTCTATGCGGATTCGGCATTTCGAACATGCCGCTTTTGCACAGGATCGCAGGCAGCGGCTTGGTACGGTACGGACATGCGGATTGCGTTTTTCGTTGCCGTGGCCACGCTCGCAGGGTTCGCCGGGGCGGACCCGACGGCGCTGATGCGCGCGCTCCATTTCACCGACGCCGAGATCGGACAGGCTCGGGCCGGCCAGCCCGTCGTCAGGCTTCTCGAGAGCAGCCAGCGCGCGGAGCTTGGGATCGCCGGTGCCATCCGCCTGAATGGCGACCGGGCGCGACTCGCGGGGTGGATCCGGCAGATCGACCATTTCCGCGGGGCCGCCGAACTTGGCGTGGCGCGGGTCCTCCCCGTGCCTCCCACGGCGGACGGCTTCCGCGACCTGCAGCTGGACGCCGACGAAATCGCCGAGTTGACGCGATGCACGCAGGCTGACTGTTCACTCCGGATCTCGTCCGACGTGCTCTCTCGGGTGCACCAGGCGCTCGCGGGGAATTCGGCGGAAGGCCCGGTGCAGGCGACCGCTGCGTTCCGGGAGATGCTCGCGCGAGACGCCGCGGCGTACTGGTCCAGGGGGGAGCCGGCGCTTCAGGTGCCGCCCGACGCCAGCTTCAAGGCGCTCCTCAGCCGCTCGAGCGTGTTCCAGTCCGTTGCGCCGGATTTCGCGTCGTTCCTGCAGCACTTTCCGGCGCCGCCGCCGGCCAACGTCGACCAGTGCCTCTACTGGTCCGCGACACCCGTCGACACGAAGCGAGTGATCGCGCTGCACCATCTGGCGATCCACCGCGGAAACGCACAGACGACCACCATTGTCGATCGCACCCTGTACGCGAGCCGGTACTTCGAGACGGGCGCGCTTGCCATCACGCTGCAGGACGATCCGAACGGAGGAGGCTATTACCTCGTCGCCGGCAGCCGCGTCGTGTCCCCGGAACTCACGAGCACGACGGCCGTCGTGCTGCGGCGGCGCATCGAACGCGCCGCGCAGGATGGGCTGCGGACCTATCTCGAATGGATGCGCGACAGTCTCGCGCTGACCCCGAAATGACGCACCGCGATTAACCGACGCGCTTCCAGGTGGCCATCGCGGTCACGGCTCCCGAGGCGTCCTTGGTCGTGGTCTTCAACTGATCGCCTTCGATCTCGTAGTACCGCACGTTTTTTGCGGCCAGCTGCGGATCGACCCGTGTGTCGTCCGGCGTGGCGCCCTGGATGTTCTGGAACATGATCGTGTGCTTGCCGGGATCGATCGCGACGCGGCCGGAGATGTTCAACACGCTGCTGTCGACGGCGTCGTTGCCGGTGACCGTGCCGCGCATCGTCAGGTTGCCATACTCGTCGTATTGCAGCCGCCCGGTCGCGGGCACGTCGTGCGGCGTCCCGGCCTTCGGGAAGATCTGCAGCGAGGTGAGTTCCCACGTGCCCTGAAGCTGACGCCGCGCAGCTTCGACCGATGCGGAACCCGTGTCGACCGGACCGCCTTTCACCGGTCTCGCGCGCGGCGCGGCTTCGCAGCCGCCGAGGAACAACAACAGAGCGGCCGTCGTCAGGATCGCATGTGGGAACAGGATCATTCGCATGGCACCACGAAAGCACTCGATGTGCACTGTAACAACTGTCAGGAGTGCCGGAGATCGACTGCAATTTCGTCCAGTGTCCGGGATCGAACCGCGATTCACCTGTCAATACTTCAGGGGCACTCTGGTACAGAGCTCAGTTCTTTCCCCACCATGCCGATCCTACGATGCAGTTACAGGGACTGAGTGCCGGCGCGTATGGACGGGCCGCAGTCTTTTTCATCGGAGGCCTCTATGCTTCGTACGTTGGGAATGCTCGTGACCGCCGCGCTCGTGGCCGCGGCACCGGCCGCCGCGCAGACCGAACCGAAAGTCCAGGTAACGGTGGGCGGCGGGTGGACCGGAGTCTACGGTGCCGCCGCCGATCACATCGGAAACGGCGGTAACTTCACGTTCGGGTTGCTGTATCACATCAACGACACTATCGGCATCCAGGGCGAGTACGGCTGGAATGGCATGAAGAAGAAGGAACTCGACCTGCCCGTCTATCCGACGCCGTTCATCACGGGTGGATCGAACCAGCCGTTCTTTGCCGACGCGAGCATGCAATACGGCGCCGGCAATCTCATCGTGAGCCCGCACGTCAGCGGCAAGACCGCGCCGTACTTCATCACCGGCCTGGGCTTCTACCATCGGCCGGTCGACATCACCACACCGTCGGTCGGCTACACGACAATCTGCGATCCGTACTGGTATGTCTGCTACAACGATCTCGTTGCGGTGGACCAGGTCGTCGGATCGCGCAGCTCGAACGACTTCGGGATGAACTTCGGCGGCGGCGTGAACTTCAAGATGACCGACCACACCTCAATTTATTTTGAAGTGCGCTACCACTACATCTGGGGTCCGACGCTCAACCAGGTCAACCCGCTGTCGACGGGTTCGAGCTCCAGCAGCACGAAGGCGAACGGCCAGTTCCTGCCGATAACCGTGGGCTTCCGCTTCTAGCGCGAACGCGCGTGACCAGCATGCGGACCGGGAAGGACGGGTTGCCGGACCCGACCCACCCCGCCGCTGCTGGCGTGAGCGTCAGCGGGTCGTCTCGGCGGCCGGCTTGAACGTGAGCGAAAACCCGACGAGATACATCTCGCCGGGGAGGCGAAGGTTGGTTTCCCCCAGCACCCACACCTTCGCCATGTTGAGGTGAAGCGTCGCCGGACGATGGATGGCCGGCAGGCGGAGACTGGTGAGGCGATACGAAAACCCCCAGTCGGTCGCCGTTGACCACCTCGCCGAACCCGTGATCGACGGAAGGCGCATCAACATCGCGCCCGGCCCAAGAAAGATCCCCACTCGTTTCGTGATCTTCATCGTCGCGTGCGCGCCCGCCAGACCGAAGGCGCTCGATCCGATCTGCGTCACGGGCCACAGCGCGTCGAGATGGATGTGGGACCACCACGTCGACCTGGTCTCGCGCTCGTGGCTCACGCGCGTCTGCGCGATCCGCTGCGCGACGACTGCGGACGATTCGTCGAGCTTCCAGCGCGCGAGCGCCTGGCACGCGTCCGCCATCGGGCCATCCGTTCCCTGAAAACCCACACACTCGCCGGCGAGCCACGCCGGGGGGGCGGGGCGTGCCTTGCGGCCGCGACTCGTGAACCAGCCGGGCTCACGCCGGTTGCCCCACTGCGCGTACCACTCCTCCCATTCGAGATAGCTCTGAGTCCAGCGAACGGCCGCGTCGACCGTCGCAACTGGATAATCTGACAGTGGTCTCGCCACCACGGTAGCGACCGGGTGCGATGCCAGCACCTGGCCTTGATCCTGGGCTGCGCTGCAAACTGGTACAAACAAGAAGGATGCGGCCAGCACTGGCGCGGTGCGGTTCATGGGCCCACTCTAGCGGAAAAAATCGCAGACCCGTCACCTACTGGTACTTTTGACAGGTACTAACCGCGCTTGCGAAGCTGCGGCGCGGCTGATGAATCTCCCGTGTTGGCTTCAGCCCGCGACGCCTCGGCAACCGGTATAACGGCGTCGATGCAGCTTCCAACGCCCGGCGTCGAGCGGATCTGCAGGTGGCCGTCGAGCAGTTCGAGGCGCTCGCGCATGCTGATCAGTCCGAGACCGCGCGACACCGCGTCCACGTCGAATCCTTGTCCATCGTCTTCAACCGCGAGCGCGACATGGCCGTTGCCTCCGGACAGCCGCACGGAAATGCGGCGCGCGCCGGCATACTTGACCGCGTTCTGTAACGCTTCCTGCGCGATTCGGTACAGGCACAGCGACACGTCCATCGACATGTCGGCGGGCACGTGTTCGTGCGAGAACTGGATGGTGCCCTGCCCCGCCGGCATCTCGCGACACAACGTGGTGAGCGCGGGGATCAACCCCACGAGCCGGAGCCTGCCGGGATGGAGGCTGTGCGAGACGTCGTGGACGCTCTTCATGAGGGCGTGCATGCGTTGTGTCGCCTCCCGCGAAAGCGCGGGGCGCTTCGGGTCCGCCGCCTCTGACGAGGCAAGCGTTTCCACATCCAGCGCGAGCAGCGTGAGCTGCTGCCCTACGTCGTCGTGGAGATCACGGGCGACGCGCGCGCGCTCGACGTCCTGCGCGGCGATGAGGCGCCGCCCCAGGTCCCGGATGCGATCGTAGCTGGAGCGAAGCTCCGATTCTCGTGCCCGAGCCTCCGATTCCGCCTTCCGGCGTCGGGCGCGCTGTGCGAGCAATCCGATGATGAGTGCGGCTTGAGCCGCGACCAGGACCAGCGCGATGAAGAAGAATCGCTTGTATCGCTGGAACGGCGACGGCGTCCTGAACTGGATGACGGTGCCGGCAGGCAGCTGTTCGTCGCTGATGTTCCATCGTACGAGCTGCCGGCTGTCGACGGTCTTCACGCTCAGGTCGGCCCGCTGGATCGCGATGGCGTCGGGCTTTTCGCCGCGCAGCACCCGGACGGCGACTGCCGCGGTGGCGCGGATCTCCGCATCGATGGACACGACGCTGCCGCCGACGACGCCGCGGCCGATCGTCGAGTCGACCCATGAATACATCGGCCGGTTCGCTATCGCGGCGAGACGATCGAGGTACTCGAGCGGGTTGACGTTCGTGCCTGCGGCGTCCTGGTAGAACAGCACGTAGAAGAGGACCGAATGCGGCGGCAGGCTCCTGATGCGCTGTTCGAGTGCGTCGGTGGTGAGATCGGATAAGTACGTGACCGCAAGTCCGTTCTGCATCGCATCGAACTGCGCGCGCGCGTGCGCCTCGGCGATGCGGTCACGGCCGCTCGTGCCCGCGATGACGAACACCTGCGATGTGTCGGGTTGGAGCGATTGCGCAAACGCGACGCTGCCCGCGTAGTCGGGTTCCGAAATGACCCCCGTCGAATTTGGCAGCCGTGGCGTGTCCGAATCTTCGGAGAAGAAGACGATCGGAACATCGTGAAAGAGTCCGTCACGAATCGGCGAGAGCATCTCCACGCCGAGATGGTTCACCACGATCGCGAGATCGAATCGGACGTTCTTGTATTTCAGCTGCAGATACTGGCGGAACGCATCGTTGTAGTGGGCGTCAGGAAACCGGGCCGCGTCGAGGTACTCCGAGTAGAGGTCCGGCGCGGTGCCAAGTCCCAGACGAAGGATCTCCGGAAACGTCCGGTCACCTTGCGCACTCATTTGCGTGTCGCGGCGTGTCGAATAGAGAACCAGTATTTTTTTCTGGCGCAGCGCCTGCGACGCGGCGGGGATGACTCCGGCACACGTCGTCCACAGCGCGGTGAGAATTGCCAGCGTCGCCACGCGGGGCGCCGTCGTCATGCGGACTGTCATTTAGTAGTCAATCTGCACGCTCAACTTGAACAAGCGGGCAGGCAAGACACTCTGCGGCTGAAGCCAGCGCGATCCGTCGCCGGTGTAGTTCAGATTCGCTGCCGTAATCGGGTTCGCGTTCAGCGCATTATAGACGTCGAAATTCAGCCGCGTCCCGATCCCGGCGACATGCAGCAGCTTGCTGGCGCGGAGATCCAGCTGCGTCAACCGGCTGCCGTAACTCGTGCCTGGCTGGAGCAGCGTCACCGTCGCGTTCGCGCCGCCGGTGAGGGGACGTCCGAGCGACGGCTGGATCGCGGCGTTGGAGGCGACGTCATTGGCCTGCAACTCGATGCCCGGCATGCTCTGGAGCGTCCCGGCAAACTGCAGGCCGATCCGCGGCAACGTGTAGGTCCCGAGAACTTTTGCCTGCGTCAGCCAGCCGGGATCCACGTGGCACTGATCGAGCGACGCCGGGAACGGCCGGCCGCCGACAATGCCCGTAGACGTGCCGAGCATTTCGGGCAGCTGCGCCGCCACCGCGCAGATGTCAGAGGACGTCCGGCCGGTGCTGACACCTCCCTCCAGCATCGCTCGGCTCCGCCTCACGTGCACCGTTACGTCAAATCCATTCCAGTGCTCGATTTCGCCGCCGTACTGCGCGGCCGATGTCACCAGAGTGTCGACCCGTCCGCGCTTGTTCGGGTTCAGATCGTAGAATCCGCTGACCGGGTAGCCGCCGCCGTTCGGCAGGCGCGGATCCAGCGGCGCGACGACGGAATACGCTGTGTAATCCGACGCGGCCGTCGCGCGGTTGTCCTGGACCGTGAAGTTTCCGTAAACGCGGCGGAAATACGAGACTGCGAACGTCGCTCGCGGCGTGACCTCGCGCTGGACGGTTGCCGAGAATTCCCAGTTCATCGGACGCACGTTCCAACCGCGAAGGATCGCCGGGTCGTACGACATGCTCGGAACCGTCCGGCCGAAGTTCACGTCCGACACCATGCCGCACTCGCCGTTCGCGAGCGGGTTCAGGATGTCGCAATCGGGAACGAAATCGTCGTTGCGATCGGTCCACGTGCGCGTCACCGCAAGCGGCAGGGTGGAAATGGGATTACCGGTTCCCGGCGGCAACGCCACCACGTATCGATCGGCCGTCGCCTTGACCATGGTTTTCCCATCGCCGAAGAGATCGAACGCTCCGCCGAGCCGCGGCGACAAATCCTTGAGGCTGTAAAAGTAGCTCGCCGGAATCGTGAGGTTCCGGTCTGGCACCAGCGGCCCGGGACCGAGATGCTGCTGGGGGAACCGCGTACCGAAATAGTCGAACCGCAGGCCGGCATTCACGGTGAGCCTCCCGGCGGTCCAGCGATCCTGCACGAAAGCTCCGGACTCGTTCATGTGGGACACGATGTCGTACGGCGTTGCGAACTCGGTGATCTGGTTGGGAACGCCGTCGTTGAAGCGGTACTGCAACCCTGAATCATTGAACGTGTTCGGCGTCGTATTCCAACCGACGACGGTCTCGAATCCAGTCTTCAGCTCGTGAGCGGCCCTCGCGTACGTGAGCGTGGCATGGGTGACCTTCATGGACGGCGCGGACGCCCCGGTATACGGGCCGTTCTTGGCGCGATACATGAGACCCGGGACTGCCCCGCCCTGTTCCAGCACCGGAATCAGCTGCCGGTTGTTCGCCAGCAGTTCGTCCCCGCCGATATTCCTCCAGACCTCCGAGTGCGCCGCGACGTGCGCCTCGAGCAGCAGGCGCGCCGACAGGACCGACGACCAGCTCAGGATGCCCAGCTGATTGCGCGGAAATCGAAACCGCGAGAACGCTTCGGGCGACCGGTTCACGTTGCCTTCGTCCCAGGTCCGCCACTGCTTCTCCAGGAACATCGTCATGGTGTTCCTGGCGTTCGCCTGCCACGTGAGACGCCCGTTGGCGCTCTGCTGCGTGATCGCGAACAGGCCGGGAGTCGCATAGTCCGGATCGTATGTCCACGCCGAGGCATTCCCGGCGTTCCGATTCGCGTACACGCCTCCGACCTGGTTCTGATTGGACTGGAAACGCGCCGCAACGTAGAACCAGACGCGATCGACGACGAGCGGACCTCCCGCGGTGGGGTTGACGTCGTACGTCAGCTGCAATGCATCCGGCTGCGTGAATCCTCTTGCGCGAAGCTCCGGGGTCAAGTTGCTGCCCTGAAACCAGGCGTTCGCCCACGTGGCGAACGTCGAACCCGCAAACCGGTTGCCGCCCGCACGGGGAACGTAGTTCGCGCGTACGCCGCCAAGAGGCGCATCGGCGTCGGCGCTGGCATAGTCGATGGTCACCTCCTGTGCGCTGCTCATGTCCGGCGTGAAGTTCGTCGCGTAGCCTTCGCTCTGAAGGTTGCGCACGCTGATGCCGTCGACGTAGACGCGCTGATCCGACACGCGGCCGCCGTGCGACGCCATGAAGATGTTCTGAAGGTTGTTCGTACCGCCGACATCGTTCTGGCTGCGAGCGCTCCAGGTCACCATCGACGGAATCAGCACGCCGAGATTCGTCAGGCTGCGACCCGTCGGTATCGCACCCACGATCGCGGCCGTCATCGATGCCTGCGCGATCGTGCTCCGGGCGTCGAGCGCCGGCGGTTCGGCCGTCACGACGACCGTCTCGGGTTGAACGCTGACAGGCAGCTCCGCATCGACCGTGATCGCCGCGGATCCCGTGAGCTCGATACCGGTCCGCGTGACCGATGCAAATCCGGTCCGACGGAACGTGACGGTGTAGGTACCCGGACGCAGGTTTACGAGCGCATACCGGCCATCGGCCTCCGAGTACGTGCGCCGCATTTTTCCGATGAACTCCAGGCTGGACGCTTCGACGACAACAGCGGCCATCACGGCACCAGATGTGTCGTGGACGGTACCGACGATCGAGGCCTGCGCAGCGGCGGCAGCGGGGAGCGCGATCGCCGCGACGGCGCCGCCGAGCACACGTCGCGCGAGACGAGTACACCTGACACGAAGCCAGGCCGGACGGACCCCCATCACGCGAAGCGGCCGGGTCATGCCTTTCTCCAAGAGGATCGTTTTGGCAGCGCGGTCGTGATTATGAGGATAAGGATATAGCGCCTCGGGGCGCTTCGAAGACAGGATTCGCGGATCCGGGGGCAGTTCTGTCGAATGCCGAGGGGAGCCGGATCCCGCGGGGTAATAACTACTCAGCTCGTCTTTGCGGTGTGCTCCGCGTGGTATTCCTGCAACGACCGCACGTCGAGCGCCTCAGCGCGAAGCGCCTTGATGGCTTGCACAGCGGCCGCCGCGCCGGTCAGGGTCGTGATGCTCGGCACCTGCTGCATCATCGCAATCCGGCGCACGACCCGGTCGTCGAAGAATGAATCCCGGCCGACCGGCGTGTTGATGACGAGCTGAATCCGGTTGTTCAGGATTTCATCCCCCACGTGGGGCCGCCCTTCGTTCACCTTGAAGACGATTTGCGCATCGATGCCGTGCGCGCGAAGGTACGTCGCCGTGCCGCGCGTCGCCACGAGCGAGAAGCCGAGCGCCTCGAGGTCCCGCGCGATCTGCACCACCGCGGGTTTGTCGTGATTGCTGACGCTGACGAAGGCCGTGCCGCTCGTCGGCAGCTTCACGCCCGCCGCAAGCTGTGCCTTGGCGAAGGCGCTGCCGAAGGACGTCGCTCCACCCATCACTTCGCCGGTCGACTTCATCTCCGGCCCGAGAATCGTGTCGACGCCGGGGAAGCGCACGAACGGAAAGACGGGCGTCTTCACGAACACCCCTGAGACCTCCAGATCCTCCGTCATGCCAAGCTGTGCGAGCGTCTTGCCGACCATGACGCGCGCCGCCACTTTCGCGAGCGGCACGCCCGTCGCTTTCGACAGGTACGGCACCGTCCGCGACGCGCGCGGGTTCACCTCGAGCACGTAGACGGTGTCGTCCTTGATCGCGAATTGCGTGTTCATCAGTCCGACGACCTGCAGCGCGCGCGCGATCCGCCGCGTGTAGTCCCGGATCACCTCGAGGTGACGCGGCGCAATCCGGTACGGCGGGACCACGCAGGAGCTGTCACCGGAGTGGATGCCCGCTTCCTCGATGTGTTCCATGATGCCGCCGATCACGACGGCGCCCGTCGCGTCCGCCACGGCGTCGACGTCGAGTTCGACGGCGTCCTCGAGGAACTTGTCGATGAGCACCGGCCGCTCCGGCGATGCCTGCACGGCCGTCGTCATGTAGCGATCGAGCGCAGCCATGTCGTAGACGATGGCCATGGCGCGGCCGCCGAGGACATACGACGGACGCACGACGAGCGGGAATCCAATCGCGGCGGCCGCCTCGCGTGCCGCTTCGGGCGACGTCGCCGTGCCGCTGGCCGCTTGCGGGATCCCCAGATCCCAGAGCAGCTTCGCGAACCGCTCGCGGTCTTCCGCGAGATCGATTGAATCCGGAGAGGTGCCCAGGATGCGTACGCCGGCGTGCTGGAGCGGCAGCGCCAGCTTGAGCGGCGTCTGACCACCGTACTGCACGACGCAGGCGACGTCACCGCCGGCCTGCCGTTCGCGCTCGATGATGCCGAAGACGTCCTCGAACGTGAGGGGTTCGAAATACAGACGATCCACCGTGTCGTAATCCGTGGAAACCGTCTCGGGGTTGCAGTTAATCATGACGGTTTCGAAACCGTCCTCGCGAAGCGCAAACGCCGCGTGTACGCAGCAATAGTCGAATTCGATCCCCTGGCCGATGCGGTTCGGCCCGCTGCCGAGGATGACGACTTTCTGCCTGGAAGTCGGATCCGCTTCGCATTCCTTCTCGTACGTGCTGTACAGATATGGGGTAAAGGACTCGAACTCCGCCGCGCACGTGTCGATGCGTTTGTACGCGGGGCGCAGGCCCTGCTCCACCCGCGCCGCGCGGACCGCGTCTTCGTCGGCGCCGAGCATGCTCCCGAGCTGCCAGTCGCCAAACCCCGCGCGCTTCATCGTCCGCATCAGCTCCGGAGACATCCCCCGCAGTCCGACGAGCGACGCCTGTTCGGCGAGCTGCACGAGCTGCTGGAACTGCGTCAGGAACCAGCGATCGATCTTCGTGACGCGGTACAGATCCTCGACGGACCAGCCGGACTCGAGCGCACGAAAGACGGACCACATGCGCCGGTCGGTGGGAATCGACAGCGCACGCTGCAGCGCCATCTCCCCTTCGTCGGATTCGATACCGGTCGTGGCATTGATCCGGTCGCCGCCCTTCGCGAAGAGCATGTTGCCGCGGCCCAGCTCCAGCGACCGGAACGCCTTCATGAAGGCTTCCTTGAAGGTGCGGCCGATCGCCATCACCTCGCCGACCGATTTCATCTGCGTCGTCAGCGTCCGGTCGGCGCGAGGAAACTTCTCGAACGCCCAGCGCGGCACCTTCACGACGATGTAGTCGATCGTCGGCTCGAACGAAGCCGGCGTCAGGCGCGTGATGTCGTTCGGAATCTCATCGAGCGTGTAGCCCAGCGCGAGCTTTGCCGCGATCTTCGCGATCGGAAAGCCGGTCGCCTTCGACGCCAGCGCCGACGATCGGGACACGCGCGGATTCATCTCGATCACGACAATCCGGCCATCGTCCGGATTGATGGCGAACTGGATGTTCGAACCGCCGGTCTCGACGCCGACGCGCCTGATGATGCGCCGGCCGATGTCGCGCATGCGCTGGTATTCCTTGTCCGTCAGCGTGAGCGCAGGGGCAACGGTGATGCTGTCGCCCGTGTGCACGCCCATCGGGTCGACGTTCTCGATCGAGCAGATGACCACGAAGTTATCCGCGCGGTCGCGCATCACCTCGAGTTCGAATTCCTTCCAGCCGATGACGGACTGCTCGACCAGCACTTCATGCACGGGGCTGAGATTCAGGCCGCGCTGGACGATCTCGCGGTATTCCTCGATGTTGTACGCGATGCCGCCGCCCACGCCGCCGAGCGTGAAGGACGGACGGATGATGATCGGAAACCCGAGCACGTCCACGGCGGAGAGCGCGTCGTTCATCGATCGCACGTACCGGCTGTCGGGCACGTCGATGCCGATCTCGCGCATCGCGTCACGGAACTTCAGGCGGTCTTCGGCGACATTGATCGCGTCGACCGACGCGCCGATCAGCTCGACGCCGTACTTGCGCAGGATGCCCTTCTCGGCGAGCTGTACCGCGAGGTTGAGCGCGGTCTGTCCGCCGACGGTGGGCAGGAGCGCATCGGGCCGCTCGCGCTCGATCACCTGCGTGACCATTTCGACCGTGAGCGGCTCGACGTACGTGCGGTCGGCGATCTCGGGGTCGGTCATGATCGTGGCCGGGTTGCTGTTCACGAGCACGACTTCGAGGCCTTCGGAACGGAGCGCCTTGCACGCCTGCGTTCCCGAGTAATCGAACTCGCAGGCCTGACCGATGACGATCGGACCCGAGCCGATCACGAGGATGCGCTTGATGTCGGTGCGTCGAGGCATGGCGGTGGAGGCCGGCGAGTTTCTTTACTCAGAGGCCACGGAGGCCACGGAGGGTGGGTTGGTATAGAGCGCGGAGGGACAGGGAGAGAGGTGGAAGAGAGAGAGGGCAGAGAGTAGAGGGCAGAGAGAGAGGGGGAGAGAGAGAAAACAAAGGAGACAAAGCGCACGCGGTGTGCGTGAAGAAGAAAGGTGAATAAAAAGCCGGATGGAACTCATTGCCGCTCGAACTGGAAATTCCGATCTCCGGTATCCTCTTATTTCTCACCTCGCCTCTCCTCCTGTTTTCCTCCGAAAATCAAGTCTCCGTGACCTCCGTGCCTCTTAGTTAATCTCTCTCTTTCTCTCTCTTTCTCTCTCTGTCTCTACTCAAGCTCTCCTCTCCATCTCATCGACGAACTGCCGAAACAGATAATCCGCATCGTGCGGACCCGGCGACGCTTCGGGATGGTACTGCACGCAGAACACGGGCTTCTGATCGTGCCGCAGACCTTCGACGGTGCCGTCGTACAGATTCAGGTGCGTGATGCGCACCTCCGGCGGCAGCGAGTCGGGATCGACGGCGAATCCGTGGTTCTGGGATGTGATCTCGACCTTCCCCGTCTCCAGCTCCTTCACCGGATGATTCGCGCCACGGTGGCCGAACTTCAGCTTGTACGTCGACCCACCCATCGCGAGCGACAGAATCTGGTGTCCCAGGCAGATGCCGAACACGGGGACGTCGGCCTCGACGAGCGTCTTCGCGTTGTCGATCGCATACGACACCGCGGCCGGGTCGCCCGGTCCGTTGCTCAGGAAGACGCCGTCGGGATTCTCCTCGAGCAGCGTCGACGCGGACGTGCCGGCCGGAAACACGCGCACGTCGCAGCCGTAAGCGCTGAAGCGGCGCAGGATGTTCCATTTCATGCCGTAGTCGTAAGCGGCGACGCGCAGATTGCGCCGCGCGCGGCGCTGAGGGGCCGGCGCGAATTCGTCCCCCGGCGGCGGCGTCCAGTCGAATGGCTGCGGGCACGTCACACCGAGTACCAGATCGGCGCCCTCCATGCGCGCCAGACCCTGCGCCCGCGCGACCAGTGCCGACGGATCGACTTCGCCCGTCGCGATGATGCCGCGCATCACGCCGGCGGACCGCAGCACACGCGTCAGCGCCCTCGTATCGACGTCGCTGATGGCGACCACGCCGTTGCGCATCAGGTAGTCACGGATGGTCCCCTCTGCGCGCCAGTTGCTCGCAATCGGCGATTCGTCGCGGATGATGAATCCGGCGACCTGGGCGCCGCGAGATTCCTGATCGTCCGGCGCAACGCCGTAATTGCCGATCTCGGGCGCCGTCATGCAGACGATCTGGCCCGCGTAGGACGGGTCCGTCAGCACCTCCTGATAGCCGGTCATCGCCGTGTTGAAGACGACCTCTCCACCGCCTTCGCCTGGTGCACCGGCCGCCTCTCCTTCGTAGTAGAGCCCGTTTTCGAGCGCGAGCGTGGCTTTCATATCACTGAATTTCTTCGAGCGATCCGGCGACGCGCAGTTCCTGTCCCGCGACGACGCGTGCGGTCGAAAACCAGGGCCGGTGCCGCGCGAGTTCGAGGCGCACCACATGGGTGCCAATGCGTACGTCATTCAACCGCAGCGGTGTCTTCCCCACCGGCTTGCCGTCGATGACGACCGTCGCCCCTTGCGGATGCGAATCGACGAACAGAGTCCCCGTGAACGTCTCCGCCGTTCGACTCGGCCGTTCTTCTGCGGCGCGCGATCGGGATGGCGGCGACGCGTCGCTCTCGAGGTGCACGTTGAGCGCTTTCGACGGACTCTCGGCGCTCAGTGAAAACTCCTCGCGAGCCGTCTTGTAGTCCGGCTGAATGACCCGGACGATGTACTTGCCGAATGCGAGGGAGTCCAGCGTCAGCGGTGTGCGTCCGCGCCACGTGCCGTTCACGGTCACGCCGGCTTTTGACGGAGTTGAGCGCACCGTGATCTCTCCGCGCTTTGCCGCCGCGGCGGAGGTGTGTGCGGGCGCGGCAGCAGCGGCCGCAGGATGCGCCGGGGGGGCCGGCGGATTCGATTCGGCGTGCGTCTGCGGCGAGGGGGACGCTTCAGTCGAGGGTCGTGCAGCGGGCGACGAGGGCGTCTCGGTCGGCGTCGACGGCGCCGCACTGGCGGCTGCGGATGTCTCCGCAGTCCCGGCAGACGGCGGGACATTGCGTCCCCACATGAAATAAGCAGCGGCAAACCCGAGAATCAGGCCCACGACCGCAACCGCGATGTAAGAGAACAATCCGTGATCGCGAGGTTCGTCGTCCGTCGCGCCAAACATCGCCGGCGCAACAGGCGCTTCGAAGCCCGCGGCTTCGTCCGGATACGAGCTCGCTCCCTCTGCTTCGAGAGTCCGGCGCTGCTCCGCTTCGGCTTGCTGCTCGTCGGCGAACTCGTGCGCAAACCGGTCCGGCACATGGTCGCCCGGACGGTTCAGTGCCAGCGTGGCGCCGCCATCGTGATCGTCGTGGATGGCCGATGTGGCGGTGCGGGCCTCGTCGACAGCGGCTGATGGCTTGTCGCCGACTTTGCGATCGAGTGGCAGCGCGAGCGGAATCGTGGCCTCGAGTGCCGACGGATGATGTCTGGCCGTCGCGTCGACGTCGGCATGCTCGTCGTCGAAGAGTGTCTGCTCCGGGCGCACCGGTTTGGGCGCGATCTCGTCCCGGTGCAGGCGGGCCGTCGCGTCGTCCAGGGCAGCAGCGACCGGATCCAGGCGTTCTTCGACGGCAAACTCTCCGGGCGCCGCGGCTGGCGGTTTCTCGTCGAGCGGTTCGCCGCGCCAGGCGGACTCGAGCGCGGCCGCAAACGCAAGCGCGGTTCCGTAGCGGCGCGCGGGTTCCTGATCCATCGCGCGCGAGAGCACGCTCTGCACGGCCGCGCGATGCGGAATTTCCGGCAGCGCGCCCGCCTCGGTGCCGATCCCCGCGGGCCTGCGGCCGGTCAACAGTTCGAACGTGATCGCCGCCAGCGCGAATACGTCCGCGGCAACTCCCCACGGCTGTCCTTCGATCCGCTCGGGCGCGCTGTACGGACGCCGCACGGGCGCCCGGATTCCGACCCGTTCCAGCGCCTCGACGACACCGAAGCCGGTCGCGCGCGCCTCGTCCGGCGTAATGAAAATATCCCGCGGGTGCAGGGCGCCGTGGCCGATTCCGGCAGCACGTGCGAAGTCAATCGCGCCGGCCAGCTGGGTCACGAATGGAAGCGCCTTTTCGACGGGAGCTGGCGCGTAGTGGCGCATCGCAACGTCGAGCGATTCGGCCGCGACGTATTCTTCAGCGCGATACGCGACCGATCCTTCGATGCCGGAGGCTATGGGCTCGACGATGGAAGGGTGAAACAGCCCCGCTTCGCTCGCACGGCTGAGCGCATCGGCGAGCGAACGCGCCTGTTCCGGGACGATGTCGAGGCGAAATACTTTGACCGCGACAAGACGGTCGCGGGTCGGCTCATAGGTTCGAAAGACCGGCCCGAGCGCCCCCACGCCGACCTGATGCAGCACGCGAAACGGGCCAAACGCGGGCGGCGGGACGTAAGCGCTGGGGTCGTCTCTAGTCAATGACTCTGTCGAAAGGTGTTAATAAAGGACCAGAATCGTCAGACGAACCGCTCCGGGGGTGTGCAATCGTCTGCCGATCTGTGCTGAATGTAGCACGAAACAGCGGGATCCCCCGGCGGTCCCTGCGCGTCAGAAGCGGATGACATGCCGCGGCGCCTTGACAGCTTTCCAAGCGCTCTGAGAGAGTACGACACCGTGTCTGCCGACTCCGCCGCTTTCGCGGCGCCTTCAGAGCAAAGTGGCCGTCTGAGCCTCACCGGCGTCGACGTCCGGCGGTTTCCATGGATTCGCCCGCTCGCCGGCGACTACGCGTTCGACCATCAGAAGATCGAAGCGCTGTACGCCGGGAACCCGGCCGAGCCCTCGGCCTGGCGTGAGACCATCGCGCGCGCCCAGCGACACCGCCGGGACCGGTCTGCCATGGCCGCGGTGCTCGAGTCTCAGCAGGAACAGCGCGGCGCTCCTCCCGAAGCTCGGGCCGCAGTCACAAAGCTCGCTTCCGATTCCACGGTCGCCGTCGTCACAGGGCAGCAGGCGGGGGTGTTTGGCGGCCCCCTGTTCACGCTCTTGAAGGCAGTCACGGCAATACAGCTCGCCCAGCGCACCGAGCGCGAGTTGGGGACGCCCGCCGTCGCGGTCTTCTGGGTGGACGCAGAAGATCACGACTGGGAAGAAGTACGAAGCTGTACGGTGCTCGACGCGGAGTTCCAGCCGCGCACCGTCACGCTCGCCGACGTCGAGGGCGCAGGCGAACGACCGGTGGCCGCACTAAGACTGGACGAGCGCGTCGAGCAGAACATTGCCGAACTGGCCTCGCTGCTTCAACCGACAGAATTCTCCAGCAGCACAATCGACAGCCTGCGCGCGGCATGGAAGCCCGGCGTGGGCGTCGCCCGCGCGTTCGCGATCTGGCTCGAGCAACTGCTCGGACCCTACGGGCTCGTCGTGTTCGAATCGTCGGATCCGGCGGCGAAGCCGTTGGTAGCGGATGTTTTTCAGCGCGAACTGGCACATCCTGGCCGCACGGCATCGCTCGCCGCTGACGCGGGGGCTGCGCTCGCGGCGCGGGGGCACGCTCCGCAGGTCGTGCCGCAGGCGGACGCGGTATCGCTCTTCAGCCTCGAAAGCGGCCGCCGGCCGATCCGGCGCCAGGGCGACGGATTGCTGATTGACGATCGCGCCGTCGCGATCGACGACATCGCGCGCGAGGCCAGCGAGCACCCGGCGGCCTTCAGTCCGAACGTCCTGCTGCGTCCGATCGTCCAAGACACGCTGCTGCCCACGATTTGCTACGTCGCGGGACCGAGCGAGCTGGCTTACCTCGGACAGCTCCGAGGCGTGTACGAGCACTTCGGCGTGCCGATGCCGCTCATGTATCCGCGCGCGACTGCGACGCTTCTCGATTCCGGCGCGACGCGTTTCCTGAACAAGTACGGCCTGCCTTTCGAGGACCTGCAGGCGCCGGACGAATCAGCGCTGAACCGGCTTCTGGAGACGCAACTCCCTGCGACGGTCGAACAGTCGCTTCGCGACGCCGACGAACAGGTTCACCGCGCGATCGAGCGGGTAATCGACGCGGTCCCGTCCCTCGATCCGACGCTCCAGGGCGCGGCGCGGACGACGCTCGGAAAAATGGAGCACGAACTGCGGTCACTGCACACGAAAGTGATCCATGCCGCGAAGCGCCGCGACGAAACGCTCCGCCGTCAATTCACACGGGCGCAGGCGCAGGCGTTCCCCCACGGCCATCCGCAGGAGCGCACGCTGGCGGTGACGTACTTCCTGAACAAGTACGGTCCTGGCCTGGTGAGCCTGTTGATCGAGGACCTGCCGCTCGAGCCAGGGAAACACTGGCTCATCACGCTTTGAGCAACTGATACGTCCCGTCAGGACGCCCGCGGGGTTGCCAGGCTGGCCGCTTCCCCTGTCCGTCTGCCCTCGGTGGCCGCCCCTGCCGTCCATGGTCCGACTACCCTCCGTGGCCCGACTTCCCTCCTGCGTGGCCCGACTCCCCTCCTGCGTGGCCCGACTCCCCTCCTCCGTGGCCCGACTCCCCTGCGCTCCGTGGCCCAACCGCCCTAACCTCCGTGGCCTTCGTGGCCTCTTAGTAAACTCTCTCTAGCCTCCTTCAGGTCGTCGTGCGCGGCCGCGAGCCTGGCGCGCATGGCGGCGACGTCGTCCGTGTCCTTCGCGAGCAGGTCCTCCGACGCTCGAATCGCGCTCGACGTTTCCGATGGCGCGGGGCCGCCATACGTCTGCCGGACGTCGACGAAATGGCGCGGACTCAGCATCTGCGCCAGCGCGGCCTCGTCGTAGACGATCTCCTTTCCCGTCACCGCACGGGAGACCTCGCGCAGCGCGGTCGATAACGGCACGTCCGCCGTCCGTCCGCTCCGGACGAGCCGTGCCGCAATCTCGTGCCCTTCGCGAAACGGCACACCGCGCTCGCGTGCAAGGGTGTCGGCGAGCTCGGTGACGGTGATCCACCCGTGTTCCGCGCGCTCGGCCATGTGGCTGACATCGAATTCCGCGCTCTCGAGCGACGCGGCCACCAGCCGGATGGTTCGGGTCGCGTCCGTGAACATCCGCGCGACGAGCGGCTGCAGATCGTCCTCGGTATCCACGATGTCGCCGAACGGCGTGTTGTGGACGGCGAGCATGATGCCGGAGGCCTGTCCCAGCGCGTTGCTGCCGATCGACCGTGCGTGTTCCAGCGCGACGGGGTTGCGCTTCTGCGGCATGATGCTGCTGCACTGGACGAAGCCGTCGCCAAGGCGCAGATATCCCATCTCGCTGGTGCACCACAGCAGCAGATCCTGAACGACGCGGCCAAGGCCGACGAGGAGACCCGCCGTCGCGCTGACGCTCTCGAGCAGATAGTCGACGGTCGCGATGCTGCCGTACGTGTTGCGCGTTGGCGCGTCGAATCCAAGCAGCGCCGCCGTCCGCTGCCGATCGATCGGAAATCCGGTGCCGGTGATCGCGCACGCGCCGAGGGGATTGCGATTCGTGGTCGCGTACGCCGCGCACAGGCGAACGGTGTCGCGTTCCAGCTGTTCGACGACCGCCAGCAGATAGTGGGCAACCGTCGTCGGCTGCGCGGGCTGCGTGTGCGTGTGCGCCGGAAACACCGTTTCGCGATGGCGCGACGCGAGCGCGAGCAACACGCGCCGCAGCGAGAGCGTGCCGTCGACCACGTCGAGGATCCAGCGGCGCAGCTGCATGCGGTACATGGTCATGTCCATGTCGTTGCGCGAACGCGCCGTATGCAGCCGGCCGGCGGAATCCATTCCCGCGGCGTCGATGATGCGCTGCTCGACATAGAAGAACAAATCCTCGCAGGTGCCATCGTAGGTGGCGCTCCGCACGGCTGCGAGGTCCAGGCCGTCGAGCGCCGCGGCGATCCTGCGCGCTTCGTCGCGCGACACGATGCCCTGCTCCGCGAGCATCACGAGATGCGCGTAATTGATCTCCATGAGGGGATCGAGGAAGAGCGTTTTTTGATCTTCGAAGATGGTGTTGAGAACCGTACGAACGTATTCGGGCGAGAATGTCATCGTCTGGACAGCCAGTATACAATCGGGATCATCACCTCTTTTTCGTGAGCACCGTCCGCACGTCATCTGCAGCGAAGAAGCCGGCGCGCGCGCGTCCCGCGGGGACGAGGGCGCGGCGCCGCTGGATCCTCTACGTCTTCCTGCCGCTCTCGGTGCTGCTCGTGATCGCCTGCGGCGTCACCAGCTATTACTACGTCACGTTCTCACGCATGATCGATGCGCGGCTGCACGGCGAGATGGAGCGCAGCGATCCGCGCGTCTTCGCGCGGCCGCTCGTCGTCCGGCGTGGCCAGCGGCTGACGCTTCAGCAGGTCGTCGACCGCCTCAACGATCTCGGATACGCGCAACGCCCGAGGGCGGAACAGCCCGGCGAATTCGCGATCGGACGAGACGCGATGGCGCTCGTACCGAGAGGCGGCGATGCACAGGGACAGGTCGTGCGCTTCGCGTTCGCGAGCCGGCCGAACCGCCAACCCGGCGGACTGCAGACGATCGAGCTGGTGGCAAAACACCGGATGATCGATTCGCTGGAGCTCGATGCGCCGCTGCTCGCGGCGCTCGTTTCGGAGGGTCGTGAGAAGCGCCGGGACGTTCCGCTGACGGCGATTCCGCCACGCATGATCCAGGCGGTGCTCGCGATCGAGGACCGCCGTTTCTACGACCATCCCGGAGTCGACGTGATCGGCACCGCGCGTGCCGTCGTCACCAACCTGTTCGGCAGTCACCGGTATCTGTCCGGCGGCAGCACGGTGACCCAGCAGCTGGTGCGCAACACGTTCCTCAGCTCGATGTGGGGGATCGAAAAAGCGCAGGAGAAGACCGCCCGGCGCAAGATGACCGAATGGCTCATGTCGGTCGCGCTCGAGCGGCGGCTCTCGAAGGATCAGATCCTGCAGATGTATCTCAACGACGTGTATCTGGGGCAGCGCGGATCGTTCGCGATCCATGGCGTTCCCGAAGCCGCCCGGCTTTTCTTCGGCAAGGACGTCAGCAACGTCAGCCTCACGGAAGCGGCGACGATCGCGGGAGTCATCCAGGCGCCCCCGCGCTATTCACCGTTCAACAACCCGGATCGGTCGCGCGAGCGGCGCAACGTCGTGCTGCACGCGATGGCCGACAGCGATTTCATCACCGCGGATGCCGCCGACCGGGCGTCTCACGAACCGCTGCAGGTCGTCGCGCGCGCGCTGGATTCCGAGGCGCCGTACTTCGTGGACTTCGTCAGTCAGGACCTGCAGGAGCGCGTCAAGACCGCCGACGCGGTGGACGTCTACACGACGCTCGATCTCCACCTGCAGCGGCTCGCGCAGGACGCGGTCCGCGACGGCCTGGACAAGGTCGACGCGATCCTCGCGAAGCGTAAACACAATCCCGGGCCCGCGCAGGCAGCGCTCATCGCCGTCGATCCGAAGACAGGCGAGATCCTCGCCATGATCGGCGGCCGCTCCTACAACCAGTCGCAGTACAACCGCGCGGTGAGCGCCAGGCGGCAGCCCGGATCGGTCTTCAAGCCATTCGTGTATCTGGCGGCGTTCGAGCGCGCGCAGGCCGACGGCCGCACGGACGTGACGCCGGCAACGATCGTGGTGGACGAGCCGACGTCCTTCACCTTCAACGAACAGACGTGGACGCCGCAGAATTACGAGGACGAGTACGACGGTCCGATCACGCTGCGCCGCGCGCTCGCGATGTCGCGGAACGTCGCCACGATCAAAGTCGCTGAATCGACCGGCTACGACAACGTCGCCGCGCTGTGGAAAAGGATCGGCGCCGGCACCCCGCCGCGGCCCTACCCCTCGATCGCGCTCGGCGTGTTCGAAGCCACGCCGCTCGAGATCGCATCCGCGTACACGCTATTTCCAAATCTCGGCACGATCCATCCGTTGCGGAGCGTGATGCGCATCATCGATCGCGGACAGCCGGTGCCGCTGGACGAGCCCGTTCCGCGCGACGTGGCACGCCGCGACACCACGTATCTCGTGACCGACATGATGCGCAGCGTGATCAACGAAGGCACGGGGGCGGCGGCACGGTCGATGGGGTTCACGCTGGACGCGGCCGGCAAATCGGGCACGACGAACGACTACCGCGACGCCTGGTTCGTCGGCTTCACGCCCGACCTCCTCACCGTCGTGTGGGTCGGCCTGGACGACAATCAGATTCTCGGACTGAGCGGATCGCGGGCGGCGCTTCCAATCTGGACGGCGTTCATGACCCGTGCGCTTGCCGGCCACCCGGACGAAAGCTTCGATCCGCCCGACGGCGTCGTGTTCGCCGACATCGACCACGATACCGGCCTGCTGGCGACGCCATTTTGTCCCCGTGTAATTCACCAGCCGTTCTTGACGGGGACCGTGCCGACGGAGCTGTGCCCTGTGCACGCACCTATCGGCGAATTGATGAAGTGGTGAATTGGCGAATTCGCCGCTTGCTATAATCATCTTTTCCTCTGGGCGGTAACTTTTGAAACTCAAGCTTCTCGTGTGCGTTCTGGCCGTCGGTGTGTCCGCGGCCGCATGTAAAAAAGGACAGGCAGCGCAGGCGGCGGCCGCGCAGGCCACCCCTCCGGCTGCCGCGTCGACACCACAGCCCGCCCAGGCGGCTGCTCCGGCCCCTCCGAAGCCGGTTCCGGCTCAACTGCCCGACGTGGTTGCGCGCGTCAACGGCGAGGCGGTCAAAAAGGCCGACTTCGACCGCATGATCAAGACGATCGAGGCTCGTGCGGGCCAGCCAATCCCCCCCGAGCGTCGTGACGAGATCCTGCGCGGAGCGCTCGATCAGCTCGTGGTCTACAAACTGCTGGCGCAGGAAGGCAAGGCGCGCGGCATCAACATCACGGATGCCGACGTGGACGCGAAGGTGGGCGAGCTGAAGAAGCAGTTCCCGACCGAGGATGCGTTCACGAAAGCGCTCCAGCAGCGCGGCATGACGCTGGACGGCCTTCGCAGCGATGCCCGGACGGACTTGTGCGTGTCGAAGCTGATGGATGGCGAGGTCGCCACCACGCCAGGCCCGAGCGACGCCGAAGCGCAGGCGTTTTACGCGAAGAACCCCGACAAGTTCAAACAGGAAGAACAGGTGCGCGCCAGCCACATCCTCATTCGTGTGGACGACAAGGCCGACGCCGCGACGAGGAAAAAGGCCAAAGACGAGATCGAGAGCGTGCTGAAGCAGGCACGCGCCGGCGCTGATTTCGCGAAGCTCGCCCAGGAGCACTCGCAGGATGGCAGCGCCGCGCAGGGTGGGGATCTGAATTACTTCACGAAGGAACAGATGGTGCCGGCGTTCGCCAACGTCGCTTTCGCACTCAAGCCCGGCCAGATCAGCGACGTCGTGACGACGCAGTTCGGGTATCACATCATCAAAGTGACGGATCACAAGCCCGGCCGCGTGGTTCCGTACGAAGAGGCGAGCGCCAAGATCAAGGAATACCTCGGCGAGCAGAAGAAGCAGCAGCACGCCGAGGCCTTCATCGATGGTCTGAAGAAGAAAGCGAAGATCGAGGTCCTCATCTGAACGACGCCGTGCTGCCGGCGGCAGCCGCCGCGCTCGAACGCGGGGAGCCGGCGGCGCTGGTGACGATCGTGCGCGCCAGCGGCTCGACGCCGCAGCGCACGGGCGCGAAGATGCTCGTCTACGCCGACGGGCGGACGGTCGGCACGATCGGGGGCGGCTGCTACGAAGCGGACGCGCTCGGTCGCGCGCGCGAAGCCATCGCCAGCGGGAAGCCTGCGCTCGTGAAGTACGACTTGAACGACGACTTCGTCGAGGAATCGGGTCTCATCTGCGGCGGCCAGATGGAGGTCTACATCGATCCGATCGCCCCCTCACCGGCGCTCTATGTCGTCGGCGCCGGACACGTCGGGTTTCATCTCGCGCGCGCGGCCTCCGACGCGGGTTTCCGCATCCACATCGTCGACGACCGGGAAAAATTCGCGAATCGCGATCGTTTCCCTTCAGCCGACAGCATCGTCGTCGACGACATCCCCGCGTGGCTGCAGCAGGCCGAGATCCCCGACAGCGCGTACGTCGTGATCGTGACGCGCGGCCACACCCACGACTTCGATGCGCTTCGGGCGCTCGCCGCGCGGAAGCTGAAATATCTCGGGCTGATCGGCAGCCGGGCGAAAGTGGCGCGCATCTACGACGCGATGCGCAGCGACGGCGTGGCCGACGACGCCCTCAATCGGGTTCATGCGCCGATTGGATTGGATATCGGGGCGGTCACACCCGCCGAGATTGCCATCGCCATACTCGCCGAGTTGATTGCCGTCCGCCACGACAAGGACGTGACGGCCGTCTCGATGAAATGGCAGCGACCGCCTCGCTGATCCGAAACGCGACGATCGTCACGATGAACGACGCGCTCGACGTGCTCGAGGGCGCGATCGTCGTTCACGACGGGCGAATCACGTCGGTCGGACCGGAGCCATCCGATACGTCCGGCATGGCCGTCTTCGATGCACGCGGCGGATATCTCCTCCCCGGCTTCATCCAGACGCACGTGCACCTCTGCCAGACGCTCTTCCGCGGATACGCCGACGACATGGCCCTCCTCGACTGGCTGAAGACACGCGTCTGGCCGATGGAGGCCGCCCATACGGCCCCGACCCTCCGCGCATCCGCACGTCTCGCCGCGGCGGAATTGCTCCTCACCGGCACGACGACCGTGCTGACGATGGAAACGGTGCACGACACGGACGCGGTGTTCGAGGTGCTTGACGAGATCGGCATGCGCGCGGTCGTCGGGAAGTGCATGATGGATGCGCCCGGGGATGTCCCGAAGCGGCTGCAGGAGCAGACACGCAGCGCCATCGACGAGAGCGTCGCCCTGAAAAAACGATGGGACGGCCGTTCGAACGGACGTCTCCGCGCGGCGTTTGCACCGCGATTTGCCGTCTCCTGCACGCGCGAGCTGCTCGAAGCCGTCGCCGCGCTGTCGCGAGACGAGCGGACGATCGTGCACACGCACGCCTCGGAGAACCGCGACGAGATCGCGCTCGTGCGCGAACTCTCCGGAGGCCTCAGCAACATCGAATACCTGGCGCACGTCGGGCTGGCGACGCCGCTGCTCTGCGCGGCCCACTGCGTCTGGGTCGACGAGGAAGAGCAGGCCATCCTGGCCGAGCGGCGCGTCAACGTCCTCCACTGCCCGGGATCGAACCTGAAGCTCGGATCGGGAATCGCGCCCGTCGCGGCCATGCGGAAGCGCGGCATCGCGGTGTCGCTCGGCGCTGATGGAGCGGCGTGCAACAACCGGCTCGACATGTTCGATGAAATGCGCCTGGCGGCGACGCTCCAATCGGTCCGCGATCGTCCCGGCGCGCTGGCCGCCCAGGACGCCGTGTGGATGGCCACGAGAGAAGGCGCGCGCGCGCTCGGCCTCGAACACGATGTGGGATCGATCGAGGCGGGCAAGCGTGCCGATCTGATCGTCGTCGATCGGCAAGGGGCAGGCATGTCGCCCGACGCCGACGTCTGGTCGTCGCTCGTCTACGCGGGGCGCGGCAGCGACGTCATCCTGACGATGGTGGATGGCGAGGTGCTGGCGCGCGACCGCCAGCTCGTCCGTGACGATGCGGCTCAGATTGCCGCGGATGCGCACGTGGCCGCCCGAGCTCTCGCGTCCCGCGCCGGCGTCCTGCTATAATGGCTTAGCACTCAAGTTGGTAGACTGCTAAGCGACTCATGACGCGTCATCCCGAGCTTCACGAACGAGATAGACGGATTCTTGCCACTCTGGTCCAGGCGTACGTCGACCACGGCGAGCCCGTGTCTTCGTTGTGGCTGGCGGGCCAGGGCTTTGGCGTCTCCTCAGCGACGCTCCGCAACGTCCTCTCGCGCCTCGAAGAGCTCGGGTTCGTGCGGCAGCCCCACACCTCAGCCGGCCGCGTACCGACCGACATGGGGTATCGGACCTACGTCGATCAACTGCTCGTCGAACGACGGGCGGCGCGTCCGGCGCCGGACGTCGAAGAACGGCTGCGGCAGGCGGGTACCGTAGAGGATCTGCTATCCCACGCCACGCAGGAGATGGCGCGTGCGGCACACCAGGTGGGCTTCGCCGTCGGGCCAACGCAGGACGTCACGTTCGAGCACGTCGATTTCGTCCGGCTCGACTCGCGGAAGGTGCTCGTCGTCCTGGTTTCGACAGGCGGCCATATCTCTCACAAAGTGATCGAGCCGCTCGAGCAGTACAGCATCGACGAGTTGCAGGAGGCGGCAAACTACCTCAATACCGAGTTCAGCGGACGGTCGCTGGAAGACGTGCGCCTGGACGTGCTGCAGCGCCTCCGCGAGGAACGCACGCTCTACGACCAGCTCATGGCCCGTGCGTTGCGACTCGCGAGCACGTCGTTCGAAACGCTCGATCCGCAGCCCTCGATTTTCATTCAGGGCACCTCGCTGCTCCTCGACATGTCGGCCGTCGAGGATCCGGAAACGACGATTGCCGCCATGCGGACGCTCGTGCGGATGATGGAAGAGAAATCGAGACTGGTGAAATTGATCGACGCGTGCGTCGACGCGCGCGGACTGCGCGTCGTCATCGGGTCGGAGCACGGCGATCCGGAGCTGCAGCATTTCAGCGTGATCGCAACGGTGTATTCGGACGGACGGCGCACGGGTGCGGTCGGCGTCATCGGACCGACGCGGATGCGCTACTCGCGATCGATCAACGTGGTCGACAGCCTGTCGCGCGCGCTCACCCGGGTGTTCGACGCCGACAGGGGGCAAGGGATCTGAGGATGCAGGACGACATCAACGATACCGCGACGGACGCCGAGGAAGCGCCGGACAGCGATGCGCCGGCACGGGGCACCGACATCGACGCTTCGGAGCTGCAGAAACAGCGCGACGATCTCTACGATCGTCTTCTGCGGACGTCCGCGGAATTCGACAATTATCGCAAACGGGTCGACCGCGAACGCCAGCAGACGATCGAATCGGCTGCAACGGGAATCCTGTCGGAACTCCTGCCGCTCATCGACGATTTCGAGCGGGCGCTGCGGACCGATACGGGACGCGGCGGTTCGGACGCATACCGTCAGGGCGTCGAATTGATCCACAAGCAGCTCCTCGAGCTGCTGCGGAGGCGCGGCGTGCGTCCCGTCGCGGCGCTGGGTGCGGACTTCGATCCGCACTTCCATCAGGCGGTCGCGTACGAACCCGCCGAAGGCCGGCGCGACGGCGAGATCATCGAGGAATTTCGTCGCGGATACATGCTCGGCGATCGGCTGCTTCGGCCCGCCATGGTCAAGGTAGCGAAAGCGTGAGCAAGCGCGATTACTACGAAGTGCTCGGCGTCGGCCGCGAGGCGACGGACGCGCAGATCAAGAGCGCGTATCGCAAGCTCGCGATGAAGCTCCATCCGGACCGGAATCCCGGCGACAAGCGAGCCGAAGAAGCCTTCAAGGAAGCGGCGGAGGCCTACGCGATACTCGCCGACTCGCAGAAGCGGCAGCTGTACGACCGGTTCGGCCATGCCGGCGTGAGCGGCGCCGGGGCGGCCGCAGGCGGGTTCGATCCCAACGTGTTCGTCGGGTTCGAAGACATCTTCGGCAGCCTCGGCGATCTCTTCGGCTTCGACGTGTTCGGGGGGCGGCGCCGCCGCGGCGGACCGCAGCGGGGCGCCGACCTGCGCTACGACCTCGAGATCTCCTTCAACGAATCGTTCGCAGGCGTCGAGAAGGACGTCCAGATCGCGCGCGAGGAGAGCTGCACGACGTGCTCCGGCTCGGGCGCCGCCGCGGGTACTCAGCCCGAAGTCTGCGGCCAGTGCCGCGGCACCGGACAACTTCGCTTCCAGCAGGGATTCCTGACTGTCGCTCGCCCGTGCAGCGCCTGCCGCGGCACAGGCCGTCTCATCACGAAACCGTGCCAGGCGTGCCGCGGGGCGGGACGAATCGGTCGTGAGCGCTCGTTGACGGTCAAGATTCCCGCCGGCATCGCGACCGGACAGCGTCTCCGGATGTATGGCGAAGGCGAACACGGTACGGCGGGAGGTCCCGCCGGCGATCTGTACGTCGTCGTTCACGTGCAGGAACACCATCTGTTCCAGCGCGAGGGCGACGATCTGTACTACGAGCTGCCTGTCTCCTTCCCCACGCTGGCGCTCGGCGGCGAACTGCGGGTCCCGACGCCGAAGGGCGACGAACCCCTCTCGATTCCATCGGGAACGCAGACCGGCGCGAAATTCAAGCTCCGCGGCAAGGGGATGCCCAACGTATCGGGCCGCGGACATGGCGATCTGTATGTGATCGCGCGCGCATCCGTCCCACGGAAGCTCTCGCGCGAGCAGAAACGCCTGCTCGAGGAACTGGCGAAGACGATGCCGGAAGAACAACCCGACGCCGAGGGTGAAGACGCCGGCGAGAAGCCGTTCTTCGAAAAGGTGAAGGACATCTTTGGTTGATTACCCGGCCATCGATATCCATTTCCTCGATCCCCACTCGCCCGGCGGTCCAGACGACGATCTTCAGGCGCGCGTGTATGCGGCGCTCGACGACTTCGCGCCGACTGCCATCCAGGAGGCGGACGCGGCGGATCGGTGGCGCGTCTTCTTTGCAAGCGCCCGTGCCCGGGACAATGCTGCCGCCGCCGTGCGTGACGCGCTGCCGGGGCGGATCGCCGCCATCACTCCCGTGGATGTTCCGGACGAAGACTGGGGCCGCCGCTCCCAGCAGAGTCTCACGGCGGTTCGTGC
>DATJIW010000004.1:0-9149 GCA_035492775.1 Vicinamibacterales bacterium | reverse complement strand
TCCGATCGTCGGCGTGCCCAAAACCATCGACGACGACATCGCCGGCACGACGAGCACGTGCGGCTTCGACACGGCGGTCGCGTTTGCCACGGAAGCGATCGATCGCCTCCATACGACCGCTGAAGCGCATCGGCGCATCATGGTCGTCGAGGTGATGGGTCGGTACTCCGGATGGATTGCACTTCATGCAGGCCTGGCTGGCGGTGCGGACGCGATCCTGGTTCCCGAGATCCCCTTTGATCTCTCGGTTGTGGCCGACCGGCTGCTCGAGCGCGATCGCTGGGGCGCACACTTCAGCATCGTGGTCGTGGCGGAGGGCGCATACCCGAGCGGCGGTACGCGATCGATCGTCGAATCCGCCCACGGCGGACGCTCCGAGCGCCTCGGAGGGATCGGTACCTACGTGGCGTCGGCGCTTGGGGCACTCACCGGAAAGGAGACGCGGACCGTCTCGCTCGGCCACCTTCAGCGCGGCGGCGCTCCGACGAGCTTCGACCGGCTGCTGGCAACGCGGTTCGGGTGGAAGGCCGTCGAGCTCCTGAAAGCAGGGGAGTTCGGGACCATGGTTGCGTTCGACCCGCCGGAGATCGTCAGCCGTCCGTTGTCCGAGGTCGTCGGCAGCACGAAAACCGTTCGAACCGATTCGGATCTTCTGGCCGCGGCAAAGGCCCTCGGCATCACGTTCGGAGCGCCGGTAGCCGCCCTGGCGATCGAACCAGCGTAGCCGGGCAATCGGTCACTCCGCGTTCGGGCCTTCGCGCAACTGGTCGCGGAGCGGAATCAGGCGCCTGCGGTAACCCTCCGCGTCGCCGTAATCAACGAACTCGCGATAGTGAAGGTGCGGGGCCCTGACGCGCTTCGCATGCCTGATGGGGCACCAGTACTGCTCCGTCCGTCCGGCGACTTCGCGAACATAGGCGAAGACGCCGTTTACGTATCCGCAGTACACGCAATTCAGCTTCTCGATCGCGTTCAGATACGCCAGCCGATGGCGATCGATCACGACATAAGCCGATCGGCGCACGCGTGCGATGCCGTACGCACGGAAGCACACGTGCTGGAATACGGTCACGGACACATCCAGCAGCGCGATGGGTACGAGGAGCAGGTAAACGACCGGTGCCGTCAGCAGATTGAGCAGGCTGCTCTCGCGAAGGAAGCGCGGCACGCTCTTTCGGAGACGGGTGTGTGCTGCGCGAACGTCGCGCTCGAAATGGACTTTGCCGGCTTCGAAGCGGTAGCGCCAGCGTGATTGAGCATCATGCAGTTCGCGTCCGAGCTCTCGCTCGAGACTCGCCATCCGTTCGAGTATGTCGTCCACTCGTGATCTCATAGGCTACCTACCGTACGCCATTTGGCGTGCATTCGGCCGGAATCGATTCGACGCGCCGGAACTCAACAGTGCAAATGAAGCACCACTCGCGGATTGGGAGCCTGTGATGCGGCGTGTGGCCGCGATTGTCACCGATAAGGGTAGACGCAGCGCGGAACTCCCGGAACCATCGGTCGCAGTCGTCGGATCCTGACGGGAATCCGTCAACTCGACGACGTTCCGGAATCGATCCGCAACGGATCGCGAGATCCGGGTCTGAACTGTGGCCCGATTGCGCGACTCAACGCGGTACGTAAGTTGCGGAGATCAGCAGCGCAGCGCGACCAGTCCGAATGGCGGCTGTGGAGTGGAGGTTCACATGTTCGACAAGAAACGCACATCCCTGGAACCCGCGCGCCCTCGCGATCCGTTTTCAGTGCTGCGCCAGATGATGTCCTCGATCGAACGGGCATACGACGAGTGGCCCTCGTCACCCGGCTTCGGTGTGAGCGACATCGCGGCATGGTCGCCGAAGATCGACGTGGTCGAGCGCGACAAACGGCTGGTCACGCGAATCGATCTGCCCGGCCTGAAAAAGGAGGACGTCACCGTCGAAGTGATTGACGGTCAGCTGTTCGTCTCCGGAGAGCGGAAGCGCGAGAGCGAGGAGACGAAGGGGAACGTCTATCGCGCCGAGCGTGAATACGGCAGCTTCTGCCGGACGGTATCGCTGCCGGACGGGAGCAAGGTCGAGGACATCCGGGCGACGTTCACCAACGGAGTTCTGGAAGTCAGCGTACCGCTGGCGGCGCTTCCGAAATCGGACGTGCACACGGTCGCCATCGAGGAACCTGCGACGACGTCGAAGGCCGCCGCGTGAGGAGGTGCATCGTGCACGTCAAGGAAGTGATGACGAAGGATCCGCAGACCTGTTCGCCAGAGACGAACCTGGCAGCCGCTGCGGCGATCATGCTCGAAGCCGACTGCGGAATCCTGCCTGTCGTGGCGGACGGCAAGCTCGTTGGAGTGGTCACGGATCGGGACATGTACATCGCGCTGGCGACGCGAGGCAAACTCGCGTCCGACATCACCGTAGCCGAGGTCGCGCAGTCGCCGGTACATACCTGCGGCCCGGAAGACGACATCCACACCGTGCTCGACACGATGAAGCAGCACCGGGTCAGGCGGCTGCCCGTCGCCGGATTCGAGGGCTCGATTGTCGGCGTGGTGTCGATGAACGATATCGTGCTGGCTGTAGGACCGCGGCACCCCGTTCGCGAAGCCGAGGTGCTGGGGACGCTGCGGGCCATCTGCTCGCACCATCATCCGGCGCCGCACGTGGTTGCGGCATGAACCCCGAGATTCCGCGCCGTGTCGCTGAACGTCGGGCCGATCAACGGCCCGGCGCGGACTCGGGTGGCACTGGAGAAATGGCGTATCCGTCGCAGGCGTGCTGCTGATGAGCGACGCGACGCTGACCGGAGTGCCCGTCAGGGCCAGGCGCAGTCGGCGGAGCTGGCGTGAAATCGGTCGGAGTCTGTCCTCGCGTTCAAGATAGCTTTCTAGTCGTCAGGATCGTCGTCGGGTACGATCGCGACCCAGACGTCTCCCGCGTCATCGCATCGGATCACCAGCTTCTCCGGCGTTCCGCGCAGGCGCATCACGAACGTCAGGCCGCAGACGTCCGTCCTGATGTCAGGTACCGAGCCGGGCTGCCCATCCAGGGCATTTCGATGTCGCGACACGGGTCGTGTCTCTCGGAAGGAACGGGTAAAGAGTGCCGCCGCCCCCGCGTGAGGGCACACTCCGGTCGGGCGGTCGCAGCCGTCATCGCAACTGCGATGCCAGCGCGTGAGCTTCGCACCCGATTGCGGATTTTCCTCTGAATGCACTGCTCGTCGCGAACACCTATATCGCCAGCACCAAGTAGAGGAGGAGCAGACTGCCGCGGATGGGGTGAAATACAGGCCCGAGGACGAGCAGGAGAACTGACGGACGAGCGCGTCAGGATGCGCCGCGGATCATCCCGCTATGTCGGGCGTTGCGATGTGGCGGCGTCGCGCCGAATGCGAGGAGCCACACCGTGAGCAGGCCCTCAGCGAATATACCGGGGACATAGTTGAACGGCGACAACGCATGCGCCAGCGGCGGCCACGCAAAGGTGAGCCAACTCACGCCGCCCGCAACGAGGAGTGCGCCCAGCGTGCGAGGCAGAAGGCCCGACGTGTAGATCAAGTACCCGATCAGAATGCAGTAGCAGCCGAAAATTGCCAATTCATTCACCGGCGGCCGCACCAGGTTCAGACCTCGCAACAAGCTGAGCGTGCACCCGGCTGCGCTGAACGCCGCGGCGACGGCCGCGATCACGGGATTCACGGGCCGGAACAGGCGATAGAAAAGGATCGTGACGCCGATATAGCAGATCGTGGCAGCGGCATTCGCGACCACCATCCCCGTGCCGAGGGCCAGCGCCGCGAAGCCTGTGAGGAACGTGCCGAGATAACAAATCCCCGCCAATCGGCCGACGCTCATTGGATGTAGTAGACAATCTACTACCAACCCATCGTCGTGTAAAGAGCTGCCTTTCAGCTGTGGGCAGCGAGCGCGCCGCCGAGTTCGCGCGGGTTTTTCCGCGGCGGCGCGGAAAAATTCCGCAGCCGTTTCCGCTGGCGCGTAGGTCCGTGCACCCGGTGTCGCACGGAACAAATTTCTGGCGGAGCTGGAATATTCATTGCTGATCCGTCCATGGCTCCCCAAGCCTTCTTGGGGGACGTCTGGAGAGGCTGACATGGCGACTTCAATTGCCGTTCCCTTGGAGACCCCCATCAGTTCGAGCGCTGCGCAGCAGTCCACGACTGCTGACTGGCTCTGTCGGATTCGCGCGGAATACCTCGAGGTACCCGGGTTGTGTCTGACCGGGCAGCAAGCGAAACGCCTCTGGGCGCTGGACGACGTGACGTGCGAGCGTCTGCTCCAGGCGCTCGTCGACGCGCGCTTCCTGCGATGCACCTCCTCGGGGCAATACGTGCGCGTGGACTGACGGCGGCCTGACGCGGTGACCGCGCGGCGGCGCGGCTTATGCGTCGGATATCCGACGGAGAACACCACATGAACACGATGAAAGCCGTCGTCTTCGACGGCGTGAATCGGATCGGAATCCGTGAAGTGCCCAAACCGGTGCCAGGGGTTGGCGAAGCGGTCATTCGGATTACCGCCACCACGATCTGCGGCACCGACGTTCACATCGTCCGCGGCGAATATCCCGTCAAGCCGGGTCTGACGCTCGGCCACGAGCCGGTCGGCGTCATCGACGCGCTTGGACCGGGTCTCGACGAGTATGCCCTTGGTCAGCGCGTGATCGTTGGAGCCATTACGCCGTGCGGGCAATGTTTCTACTGCCTGAACGGGAGCCACTCGCAGTGCCACGGTGGCATCGGCGGATGGCGGTTCGGCAACACCATCAACGGCGCGTGGGCGGAATATCTGCTGGTTCCAGACGCCCGCGCCAATCTGGCGGCCATACCCGACACGCTTCGCGACGAAGACGTGCTGCTGTGCCCCGACATCTTCTCGACGGGTCTGTCCGGCGCCGAGAGCGGCAACATCCGCGTGGGGGATACGGTTGCAGTGTTCGCGCAGGGCCCGATCGGCCTGTGCTCCACGCTCGGCGCGCGGCTGAAAGGCGCTGCGCTCATCATCGGCATCGATTCGATTCCGCAGCGGCTGACGATGGCGCGCCGGTTCGGGGCGAATGTCACGCTGAACCCGAACGAAGTGGACGTCGTCGAGGCGATCAAGCAGCTGACCGGAGGTCGTGGCGTCGACGTGGCGATTGAAGCACTCGGCAAACAGGAAACGTTCGAGAACGCGCTGCGCGTGACGCGGCCCGGTGGAACGCTCTCGAGTCTGGGTGTCTATTCCGGCAAGCTGGTCGCACCGCTGGACGCGCTCTTCGCCGGTCTCGGCGATCAGCGCATCGTCACGACGCTCTGTCCAGGCGGCAAGGAGCGGATGCGCCGCCTCATGTCGATGATCGAGAACGGCCGCGTCGATCTCTCACCCCTCATCACGCATCGTTTCGCGCTGGACGACATCGAACAGGCGTACGACGTGTTCAGCCATCAGAGCGATGGCGTGCTCAAAGTAGCGCTGTTTCCGGATCGTGCGACAGCGAACGCGTCGAAGGCATCGGCTCTCGAAACCGTCGCCGCGACTTTCTGAGCCGCGGCGCGCGGGAAGGAGGCGTTATGCAGGTCCGCGACGTTATGACACGGAACGTACTGACGATTGCGGCGGACGAGTCGATCGAGAACGCCGCCGCCAGGATGGCGGAGGCCGGAGTTCATCACCTGGTCGTACGAGGGAAGCGCGGGGCTGTCGTCGGGGTGATCAGCCGCACAGACGTGGCCCGCGCCCCGCTCACGGCCAGGGTCGCGGATTTCATGCCTCATCGGTTGCTTTCCGTGCGCTCCGACACCCCGGTCGCCCATGCGGCCGCGCTCATGCGGACGTACGGGATCGGATCGCTCCCCGTGATGACGGGAAGCCGTCTGATCGGCATAGTAACCGTCTCCGACATGCTGGATCTCGTGGAAACCGAGAATCCGGCCACGTCGGCCACTCGGCACTGATGGACGGGAGACGCGCCGCGGGATCGCCGCGGCGCGCCGGAACAGCGGTCAGCTGATCGCCGTTCCGGTGGCTTTCCGCAGCGGCGCCGACTCACCCAGCCAGCGCGACGGACGTGGCGCACGCAGCGCGAACCGATCGATGGCATTGCGCTCGAGGTGGTCCATCGCTTCATCCACGCTGTCGGTCACGAACACGAGCTGGAGATCCTTCGGCGAAATCGCCCCATCTACAGCCATCCGGTTCAGAAGGTCCGTCAACGGCTGCCAATAGGCTTTGCCCATCAGGACGACGGGAAACTGCTTGATCTTGCCTGTTTGAATCAGTGTCAGCGCCTCGAACAATTCGTCGACCGTGCCGACGCCGCCGGGCAGTGCCACGAATCCAAATGAGTATTTGAACAGCAGCACCTTGCGCACGAAGAAGTAACGGCAGGTCACCCATCGATCGAGGTACGGATTGGGCTGCTGCTCCTGCGGCAGGGTGATGTTGCAGGCGACCGATCGACCGCCGGCTTCGCGCGCGCCACGGTTCGCCGCTTCCATCAGCCCGGGTCCGCCGCCCGTCATCACGGTGAAACCAAGTTCCGCGAGACGCCGTCCGACCACTCGGCCGAGGTCGTAATACGGGTGCTTCGAGTCGAACCGCGCGGATCCGAATACGGTGACGCACGGGCCGACGAAATGGAGCGCGCGAAAGCCGCGAAGGAAATCTCCCGCGGCGTGTACGAGCAGCAGCAGTTCGTGTGTCCGGGAGTGCGGTCCCTGGAGCAGCACCTGATCCTCTGATCGTCCGACCCGGGCGTCGTCGATGAGCGTCGTTGCCATCACGCCGCTCCGGCCGGAGCGGCGATGACGGCATCGGCGGCGGAGACGCCGGCATGGGCCGCGATCTTGATGCGTGCGTCGATGACGCGGCAGCCCGCACCCGGCGCGAGCGCGATGACGGGATTGAGGTCCAGCTCTTCGATCTCCGGCACCTGCTCGGCAAGGCACGACATGCGCAACAGCACATCGCGAAGCGCCGGCACATCCGCCGGCGTCCGGCCGCGATGGCCGGTGAGCAATGCATGTCCACGGATCTCGCGCAGCAATTCGTCCGCGTCCCGGTCGGTCAGCGGGGCAACGCGAAAGCGAACGTCGTTGACGGCCTCGACGTTGGTGCCGCCGATGCCGAACGCGACGAGCGGCCCGAACAGCGGATCGTGCGTGATGCCGAGCAGCGTCTCCACGCCGCCGTTGATCATGGGCTGGATGAGCACGCCGTCAATGCCGGCCTTGCCCACCGCCGCTTCGGCCCGTGCGACGATGTGCTCGAACGCGGCGCGCACCTCGTCCGCAGACGCCAGATTCAGGCGGACGGCGCCCAGTTCCGTTTTGTGGACCACGCGCGTCGACGCGAGCTTTGCCGCGACTGGGAACCCGATGACGGACGCAAACAATGCCGCTTCCTCGGACGTCCTCGCGAGCTTGTGAATTGCGACGGGGAAACCGAATGCCGTCAGCACGCCCCAGACGTCCTCGTCGTTCAGCCAGGTGTCTCCGCGTGCCAGGGCAGCGCGGCAGATGTTCCGCGCCTCCTCGACGTGCAGGTCGTCGAACGTCCAGAACAGGCCCGATGGTGCCGCGCGCCAGCTCGCAAAGGCCGTCACTTTTCCGAGCGCCCGCGCGGCGTTCTCGGGAAACGCGTAGGTCGGGATCGTTTCGTTCCACACGCGGAGGGGAAGGCCGCCGGCGTTCGACATGATGCATGCCACGATTGGTTTGCCGACACCGCGGCTCCGTGCACTCGAGATCCCGGCGCGAATCCCCGCGAGGACGATCTCGGAATTCGCATCGTCGACGGGCGTGAAGACGACAATGAGGGAATCCACGTCCGCCGCGTCGAGGACGGTTTCGATCGTCCGCTGATACGCGTCGGCTCCAGCCGACGCGATCATGTCGATCGGATTGGCCACGCTGGCATTCCGCGGCAGGAATGTCTCCAACCGCTCGCGCAGCTCCGGTCCGAATTCGACGACGCGGAGGCCCGCGGCCTCGCATGCGTCCACCGCCAGAATCGCAGGCCCGCCGGCGTTCGTGACGATTGCGACGCGTGGACCCGCCGGGAGCGGCTGCGCGTCGAGGCATGCCGCGATGTCGAACATCTCGTCGATGGTGTCGGCGCGAATCACGCCGGCCTGACGAAAGAGGGCGTCGACGGCCGTGTCCTTGGCCGCGAGCGCCGCCGTATGACTGCCGGCGGCGCGGGAGCCCGCGCGCGAGCGCCCCGCTTTCAGCGCCACGATCGGTTTCTCGCGTGCGATGCGGCGCGCGAGCCGCGCGAAGCGGCGCGGATTCCCGAACGACTCGAGGTAGAGCAGGATCACGCGCGTTCGCGGGTCCGACTCCCAGTACTCCAGTAAATCATTGCTGGAGACGTCCGCCTTGTTGCCGACGCTGACAAACGACGACAGGCCGATCTGCCGTTCGTGCGCGAGGCGGAGGATGGCGACGCCGAGCGCGCCGCTCTGCGACGAGAGGGCGATGGCGCCGGCCGGCGGCCGCACCGGGGAGAACGACGCGTTCATCTGGACGGCCGGATCCATGTTCAGGATGCCCATGCAGTTCGGGCCGATCATCCGGGCGCCCGCGGCCCGCACCTTCTCCAGGATCCGCGCCTCCACGCGCCGGCCTTCCTCGCCGGTCTCGCCGAAGCCGGCGGTGATGACGACGAGCGCCTTCACGCCCTTCTCGAGCGCCTCGTCCACGACGCCGGGCACGTGCTCGGCGGGCACGACCACGACGGCGAGGTCCACGGGGAACGGCACGTCCCCGATGCGTGTGTACGAAGGAACCCCCCCGATCTCGGACGCGTTCGGGTTGATCGCGACGAGCTTCCCGGTATAGCCGGTGTCCTTCAGGTTGCGCAGGATCTCGGCCCCGATCGTGCCTGGCTTCCGGCCCGCGCCGACGACCGCGACGCTCGCCGGCGTGAAGAAGCGCTTCATCGAGGCCGAGGCCGCGAGGCGCGCGCGCTTGGCGAGCTTGTCCTCCAGCGAATCCGTGGGTGTGAGCGAGAGGGCGAATCGCAGCGTGCCGTTGTCGAGCCGGTCCTGCACCACGAATCCGAAGGACTCGAAGACGTCGATCATCCTGGCGTTCGAGGGGAGGACGTCGGCCTCGAACGTGTCGATGCCGCGGGCGAGCGCGATCTCCGCGAGGCGCCC
>DATJIW010000003.1:0-111003 GCA_035492775.1 Vicinamibacterales bacterium | reverse complement strand
GAGAACATCCAGGCCTGGCTCGCGCTGGCGCAGGCGGGTGATTACGAAGCCGCGTGGCGGAAGTACATGGAAGAAAACCCGCTGCCGGGCACGCACGGCCGCGCGTGTTATCACCCGTGCGAAGGCGCCTGCAACCGGAAGTCCCTCGACGAGGCGGTTTCGATCCATTCGCTCGATCGCTTTCTCGGCGATCTCGCGAACGAGAAAGGATGGACGATCCCCCCCGGGCCGTCGACCGGCAAGCGGGTGCTGGTCGTCGGCGCCGGCCCCGCCGGCCTCTCGTGCGCGTATCATCTGCGGCGGTTCGGACACGACGTCGAGATCCGCGACGCCAACCCCGAGCCGGGCGGGATGATGCACTACGGCATTCCCGCCTACCGGCTGCCGCGTGAGGGGACCGACAAGGAGATCGCGCGCATCGAGGCGATGGGCGTGACGATCATCCGCAACTCACGCGTGAACGACGTGCTCGCCGAGAAGGCTGCCGGCCGATTCGATGCGGTGTTCCTGGGCATCGGCGCCCAGGTCGCGAATCATCTCGATATTCCGGCGATGGACGGCGGCAAGATCATCGACGCCGTGACGCTGATGGAGCGGGTCGAGCAGGGCCGCGCGCCATCCCTCGGACGCGTCGTCGGCATCGTCGGTGGCGGAAACACGGCGATGGACGCCGCGCGGATCGCGAAGCGCCTCGGCGCCGAGGAAGCCGTCCTCATCTTCCGCTTCGACAAGGCGCAGATGGAAGCGCACCCGTACGAGGCCATGGAAGCCTTCGCCGAAGGCGTGAAGATCAAGTGGCTGTCAACGGTCAAGCAGTTCGGGGAAGACGAAATCGTCGTCGAGCAGATGGAGATGCTGCCCGACAACTCAGGCTGCGTTGGAACAGGGAAATTCCAGACGCTCAAGACCGATTCGCTCGTGCTGGCCGTCGGGCAGCATTCCGACGTCGAGTTCCTGAAGAAAGTGCCGGAAATCCGAATCGGCCGGGGCAACGTGGTAGAAGTGGACGCGCGGATGCGCGCGGCGGACGGCATCTTCGCGGGCGGCGACATGATCGGCGGCGCGCGGACGATGACCGCGGCGGTCGGCCACGGCAAGAAGGCGGCGCGCCACATCGACGCATGGCTGCGCGGAGGCGTTTACGAGAAACCCGCGCAGCATCCGCCGATTCCGTACGAACTCCTCAACCTGACCGTGTTCCTCGACGCCGATCGGCGTGAGCACGCGGAACTCCCGCTGGACAGGCGCACCGGATTCGACGAAATCGTCGCGGGTCTCTCGGAACGCGAAGCGCGGTACGAGGCGATGCGGTGCCTCTCCTGCGGCAACTGCTTCGAGTGCGACAACTGCTATGCGGCGTGCCCCGAGCAGGCGATCGTCAAACTGGGAAAGGGCCGCTTTTACCGCGTCGAACTCGATCTTTGCACCGGGTGCGCCGCGTGCTTCGAACAGTGCCCGTGCCACGCGATCGCCATGGCCCCCGAAGGGGACGCAGCGGACCTGATTGGTTACTCCGCGACCGCGAAAGTACCCGCTCGCTTCACGGTGCGGGCGTAGAGCACCTGAACGTTCGAGAATCAGGAAAAGAAGGAGCCGCCGGATGCCAGTGAAGTCGGTCGTGATGGACGGCAACACGGCCGCCGCCCACATCGCCTATCGCGTCAACGAGGTATGCGCGATCTTTCCGATCACACCCTCGTCCACGATGGCGGAGCTGGCCGACGCCTGGGCCGCCCAGGGCGTCAAGAACATCTGGGGCCAGGTCCCGGTGATCCAGCAGATGCAGTCGGAGGGCGGTGCAGCCGGCGCCGTGCACGGCGCGCTCCAGAGCGGCGCACTGACGACGACGTTCACGGCATCGCAGGGATTCCTGCTGATGCTGCCGAATATGTACAAGATTGCCGGCGAGCTGACGCCGTGCGTCTTTCACGTGGCTGCGCGGGCGATCGCCACGCAGGCACTCTCCATCTTCGGCGACCACTCCGACGTGATGAGCGCGCGCATGGTCGGGTTCGCCATGCTGGCCGCTGCGTCCGTACAGGAATCGCACGATCTCGCGCTCGTGGCGCAGGCGGCAACCCTCGAATCGCGCGTGCCCGTGCTGTTCTTCTTCGACGGCTTCCGCACGTCTCACGAAGAGAACAAGATCAACCTGATCCCGGACGAGCAGATCAGGGCTGCGATCGACGACGACCTCGTTCGTGCGCATCGGGCGCGCGCCCTCACGCCGGAGCGGCCGGTGGTGCGGGGCACCGCTCACAACCCCGATACGTTCTTCCAGGCGCGCGAGTCGGCAAATCCCTTTTACGCCCGCGTGCCCGACATCGTCGAGCGCGCGATGGAGCGTGTCGGCGCGTTGATCGGACGGCAGTACCGGCTGTTCCGTTACTCGGGGCATCCGCAGGCGGAGCGCGTCGTAATCGTGATCGGTTCCGCATTCGAGGTGCTCGACGAGACCGCCGGCTGGTTGAACGCGCACGGCGAAAAGGTCGGCGTGCTGCATGTGACGCTCTACCGCCCGTGGGACGCTGAGCGTTTCCGCGCAGCGCTCCCTCCCACCGTGACGCGCATAGCCGTGCTCGATCGGACGAAGGAGGTCGGCGGCCCTGGCGAACCGCTGTACCTGGATGTCCTGACAACGTTCGCAGAAGCCTTCGGTGCCGGCCGCATCACGTCGATGCCGGGAATCGTGGGAGGCCGCTACGGCCTGTCATCCAAGGATTTCGATCCGGCGATGGCCAAAGCCGTCTTCGACGAGCTGAAGAAGCCGCAGCCCAAGCACGGGTTCACCGTCGGGATCAACGACGACGTCTCGCACACCAGCCTGACGGTCGATCCGGACTTTGACATCGAGTCGCCGGAAGTCGTGCGCGCGTTGTTCTTCGGTCTGGGCGCCGACGGCACCGTGGGCGCGAACAAGAACTCCACGAAGATCCTCGCGTCCGACCCCGCCCGTTACGCGCAAGGCTATTTCGTCTACGATTCCAAGAAGTCCGGGTCGTACACGATCTCCCACCTCCGCTTCGGGCCTCGAGCGATCCGCGCGCCGTATCTGCTGAAGTCCGCCAACTTCGTCGGCATTCACAAGTTCGATTTCTTGTACAAGCTCGACACACTGTCCGCGGCGGCGCCCGGCGCCACGGTATTGATCAACAGCCCCCACGGGGCGGACGAGGTCTGGAACGAAATTCCGCGCGAGGCGCAGCAGCAAATCGTCGACAAGAGACTCAAGGTCCACGTCATCGACGCGTCAGGCGTGGCGTCAAGCCTCGGACTGGGCTCGCGCGTCAACACGATCCTGCAGACGTGCTTCTTCGCGTTGTCGGGCGTGATGCCCCGCGACAAGGCCATCGAGGCGATCAAGCAGGCGACGGAAAAAACATACGCGAAGAAGGGGAAGGCGATCGTCGAAAAGAACTTCGCCGCGATCGACAGCGCCCTCTCCAACCTTCACGAGGTCCGCGTTCCGGCGAAGGCGGCAGGTCATCGGTTCCGGCTGGCGCTCGTTCCCGAGACAGCGCCGGACTTCGTCCGCAACGTGACCGCGCCGATCCTCGCGCTTCGAGGCGATTCGCTTCCCGTCAGCGCGCTTCCCGTTGACGGCACCTATCCGACGGGGACCACGAGGTACGAGAAGCGGAACATCGCGGACGAGGTGCCCGTCTGGGAGTCGGACCTCTGCATCCAGTGCGGCCAGTGCGCCATCGTCTGTCCGCACAGCGTGATTCGGTCCAAGTACTACGACGAGAGCCGGCTCGAGGGCGCACCGTCGGCGTTCAAGGCCGCGCCGATCAACGCGCGCGGTTATCCGGACTCGCGCTTCACGCTGCAGATCTACGTCGAGGACTGCACCGGCTGCGGCGTCTGCGTCGAGAACTGCCCCGCGCACAGCCCTGAGGACTTCACCGTCAAGGCCATCAACATGAAGGGCCGGCTGGAGCATCTCGACGCGGGGCGCGAGAGCATCCGCTTCTTCGAGACGCTCCCGTGGGCCGACCGCACGCGCGTCAATTTCTCGAACGTGCGCGGCGTGCAGTTCCTGGAGCCGCTGTTCGAGTTCTCAGGAGCCTGCGCCGGCTGCGGCGAGACACCGTATCTCAAGCTGCTCTCTCAGCTGTTCGGCGATCGGCTGCAAATCGCCAACGCCACCGGCTGTTCGTCGATCTACGGCGCAAACCTGCCGACCACGCCGTGGGCCGCGAACGCCGAGGGCCGTGGACCCGCATGGGCGAACTCGCTCTTCGAGGACAACGCCGAGTTCGGCCTCGGCTACCGGCTCGCCATCGACAGTCAGACCACGCTGGCACAGGCACTCGTCCGAAAACTCGCGCCGCGCCTTGGCGACGATTTGGTGACCGCTGTCCTCGAGGCGCCGCAGGTGACCGAGTCGGACTTCCGCCTGCAACGGGAGCGAGTCGCAGCGGTAAAAGCCAGGCTCGCCGGGGCGAACGATCCCGACGCTGCAAACCTGGCCGCACTGGCGGATTTCCTCGTGCGCCGCTCGGTGTGGATCATCGGGGGCGACGGCTGGGCCTACGACATCGATTACGGCGGGCTCGATCACGTTCTCGCGTCGGGGAAGAACGTCAACATCCTGGTCCTCGACACCGAGGTCTACTCGAACACGGGCGGGCAGGCATCAAAGGCGACACCGCTTGGCGCGTCCGCGAAGTTCGCGGCGGCGGGCAAGACAACTCCGCGCAAGGACCTGGCACTGATGGCGATCGCGTACGGCAGCGTCTACGTCGCGCAGATCGCCATGGGCGCAAACAACGAGCAGGCGCTCGTAGCAATGCGCGAGGCAGAGGCGTATTCCGGACCGTCGCTCATCCTCGCGTACTCGCAGTGCATCGCTCACGGCACGGATCTGCGTCACGGCATGAAGCAGGCGGCGCGCGCGGTCGCATCCGGCTACTGGCCGCTCCTGCGCTTCGATCCGACGATGCGGCGGAGGGGGATGAACCCGTTCAGGCTCGACTCTCCCCGTCCGCGCATTCCGCTCGAGGAATACCGCTACAACGAGGTGCGTTTCAAGGCGCTGACCCAGACGCATCCAGACGCCGCGAAACGGATGCTCGAACAATCGCAGCGGGGCCTCGAGGAACGGTACCAGATCTACGAGGATCTCGCGTCGCGGGACGGCAGCCGGTTCCATCCCGCTTAGGCAGGACATCGCATCATGACGCTTGCCACACGCTATCTCGGCCTGCCGCTCGCGCATCCGATCGTGGCGGCTGCGTCGCCGCTGACCGCCACGCTCGATGGCATGCGTGAGCTCGAGGATGCGGGAGCCGCCGCCGTCGTCATGGCGTCGCTCTACGAAGAACAGATTCGCGCCGAAGACACGGCCTACGCGCTTTACACGGAACTCGGCTCGGACAGCCAGGCCGAGGCGGGAAGCTATTTTCCCGAGCTGCCCGATTACGACAGCGGCGTGTCGGGACACCTCGAGACGCTGCGGCGCGCAAGCGAGGCTCTCGATGTTCCGGTGATTGCCAGCCTCAACGGCACGACCGCCGCAGGCTGGACCGGGCACGCTCGGGCGCTCGAACAGGCCGGAGCCGCGGCCATCGAACTGAATATCTATTCCGTCCCTGTCGATCCTGCCGTCAGCGGCAGCGAGGTGGAGCGCCGGATCCTGGAAATCGTCCGGGAGGTTGCCGCAACCGTGCGGGTTCCCGTCGCCGTCAAGCTCGTTCCGTATTTCAGCTCGATGCCGCACATGTCTGCGGAACTCGTGCGTGCCGGCGCCGGCGGGCTCGTCCTCTTCAATCGGCTTTACGCACCCGACATCGATCTCACCACCTTGCAGGTGACGCGCTCGCTGCCGCTCTCCTCGGCCGCCGAGCTGCCGCTTTCGCTCGTCTGGATCGCTCTCCTGTCCCGCCGGCTGGCGTGCTCGCTCGCCGCGAGCCGCGGCGTCGAATCGCATGTCGAGGTCGTCAAGTATCTGCTGGCTGGAGCCGACGTCGTGATGACGGCTTCAGCACTGCTGCGATACGGCGTAAGACACCTCGCGACGATGCGGGAAGGATTGGAGCGCTGGCTGGAGGCAAACGGCTACGAGTCGGTGGACGCGATCCGCGGCTTGAAGGATGCGACGCACGTCGAACACGTGGATGCGCTGCTTCGGGCGCAATACGTCGCGGCGCTCACCGAGTACTTGCCGGGCAAGCTGGTCCAGTAAAGGACGGCTTCCCTGTAAACTGGACGCGAGGTGCACCGCGCATGAAGCCGATGTTTCTCGCCGGCGTCGAACACAATCCGCAGCCGTGTACGTATCGAGCGCTCATCGAACAGATGAAGTCGGGGAAGCAGGAGTACCCGCAGATCTGGCATCTGTTCGCATTTCTGCCTGCGGCGACCGAGCATCTCGCGCGATTCACGCAGGAAGTGCTTCGGGGGCCGGCGCCAATCAGCCCGGGGATACGGGAACTGATTGCCGCGTATACGTCCGCGCGGAACCAATGTCCGTTTTGACTGAAAAGCCACGCCGCAGTTGCGGCGGAGTTGCTCGGCGACCCGGCACTGGTGCAGTCGGTGCTCGCCGACCTGGAAACCTCGAGACTCGACGACCAGCACAAAGCGCTGTTTCGATTCGTCGACAAGGTCAACCGCGAATCGCCGTCCATCACACCCGCCGACGTGGACGCCGTGCGTGCCGCGGGCTGGAGCGACGAATCACTGTACTTCGCGATCACCGTCTGCGCACTGTTCAACTTTTACAATCGGTGGATTGACGCGTGCGGTGTCCACGCCTTGTCTGACGAAGCCCACCAGCAGGGGGCGAAACGCACCGCGCAGCACGGATACGTCCGCAGCTGAGGCGGAGGAAGGAGCATCGTGACGCCATGGCAATCGAGACGGTCAACGGCGTGGTGCAACTGACCCGGCTGACGAACGAACCGGCGGAGTACACCGCCCGGCGCGAAGAGCTTCGCCTGGCGGAACTCGCGTTGATGCGACAGCGCGAAGCGGTGGCGGCGATGAGACGCCGCCTGCCGTCGGGCGCGATCGTCCAGGACTACGTCTTTCAGGAGGGACCGTCGGACCTCGACGCGGGTGACGCGCCGATTCGAGCCGTCCGTCTCAGTGAGCTGTTCAGCGGACCCGATCGGCCGCTGATCATCTATCACTTCATGTACGGCAAGCGTCAGACCAGTCCCTGTCCGATGTGCACGATGTGGATCGACGGTTTCAACGGTGTCGGCCGGCACCTCGCGCAGAACGTCGATTTCGCCATTGCCGCCGCCGCGGATCCGCCGGTCCTGCGCGCGTACGCCCGCGCCCGCGGCTGGCGCAACCTTCGGCTCCTCAGCTGTGCCGACAGTACGTTCAAGTACGACCTTCGAAGTGAGGATACGGAAGGCCGGCAGGACTCGACGATTTCGGTGTTCACGCAGGATCCTGACGGCACGCTGCGCCATACGTACTCCGCGCACCCGTGGCTGGGCGAGGATGTGAAGGAACGCGGAATCGACCTGCTGACGCCGGTCTACAACCTTCTCGATCTCACGCCGCAGGGACGCGGGAACTGGTATGCGGAACTCTCCTACCTCGGCTTTCGTTAATATGCCTTGACAGGCATATACGTTCGGACGTATATCTAGACCGTGGAATCGGTCTTCCAGATCATCGCAGAGCCGAATCGCCGGGCGATCCTGAGCCTCCTGGCATCGTCAGAACAATCGGTGCGGCAGATCGAGCGCCAGCTCCGCATGACGCAGCCGACTGTCTCGAAGCACCTGCGGGTGCTGCGCGAGGCCGGCTTCGTCGAATCCACCGTGGACGCGCAGCGCCGTCTGTATCGCCTCCGGCCCGAACCGCTTCGGGAAGTCGATGCCTGGCTCGCTCCGTTCCGCAGTCTCTGGTCGGCGCACGTCGATGCGCTCGAGCGCCACCTCGATCGCATCGAACGAACGGCCGCGGCGAAACAGAAAACGAGGAGAAAGAAGTGACCACACGAGAGCACTACGTACCAAGTCCTGCCAGCGCGCGCGTCCAGAAGGATGGTGACAAATGGACGCTCGTTCTCGTCAGAGAGCTTCGCCACTCACGTGCGAAGGTGTGGCAGGCACTCACCGATCCCGCAGAACTCCGCGAGTGGGCGCCGTTCGACGCGGACGGCAGCCTCAGCACGGAGGGCGCGACGGTGATGCTCACGACAGTAGGAGCGCCCGCGCCGCACGTGACCCAGACGAAAATCACGCGAGCCGACGCTCCGGGGCTGCTGGAGTACAACTGGGGCGGCTTCGACATGCGATGGCAGCTCGAAGCCGTCGGCGACGGCACGCGGCTGACGCTCTGGACGAACATCGATCGGCGCTTCATCTCGATGGGCGCTGCGGGGTGGCACATCTGCCTCGATGTCCTGGATCAGCTTCTCGGCGGGACACCGATCGGCCGCATCGTGGGTCCAGACGCGATGAAATTCGACGGATGGCAGCGACTGAACGCGGAGTACGCGAAGCAGTTCAATACCGAGACGCCGCGGTGAGGCTCAGGAGCAGGACATGAAGAAATCCGGCGGGAACGAAACGCAGTCGGCTTCGCAGTTCATCTCGAACCGGATCGCCGAACTCGGGGACTGGCGCGGCAAGACGCTCGGCAGGATGCGCGCGCTCATCAAGCAAGCCGACCCGCACGTCGTCGAAGAAGTGAAGTGGGCCAAGGCCACCAACCCGGGCACGCCGGTCTGGTCGCACGACGGGATCATCTGCACGGGCGAGACGTACAAGTCCGCCGTGAAGTTGACGTTCGCCAAAGGCGCGTCGCTGAAGGACCCGGCCCGTCTCTTCAACTCCAGTCTCGACGGAAACATCCGCCGGGCGATCGACATCCACGAAGGAGAAACGATAAACGAGTCGGCGTTCAAGGCGCTCGTCCGCGAGGCCGTCGCTCTCAACACCTCGGGCAAACGCCGGTGATATCATCGGCCGCCCGGCAGCGGCCATGCGCGCGCTTTCATCTGGACGCTGTTCTTTTATATTCTGGCCGGGAACCTTCCGCTCCTGACGCGCCGGCCGCTCGTCGTAGGGCCGATCTACGGCACGTTCGTCTGGCTCGTGATGAACCTCGTCGTCCTGCCGCTGAGCAATGTGGCGCACCGCCCTCTGCGCCTGCAGCCGTCGATCGTCGGAGCGGTGATCCTGATGATCTGCATCGGCGTGCCGATCGCCGCCATCGTCGGCCGGCACGTGCGCCGATAAGGGTCATCCCTGGAGGAACAAATGCCCGATATGGCGGACCTGCGTACAACCCTCACCTGTGATGTGCTGACACCCGGGGACCCGGCGTTCGACGAATGCCGCAAAGTGTTCAACGCGATGCACGACAAACGGCCGGGCGCGATCGCCAGGTGCAGCAGCACGGCCGACGTCGTCAATGCCGTGAACTTCGCTCGAGAACGCCGGCTGATCGTAGCCGTGCGCTGCGGCGGTCACAGTGTGGCTGGGCTCAGCGTCTGCGAGGATGGCCTGCTGATCGATCTGGCAGGACTGAACAAAATCGATGTCGATCCGCAGGCGAGAACGGCGCGCGCGGGCGGAGGCGTCCTGTGGGGACCGTTCGATGCCGCCACGCAGCAGCACGCGCTGCACACCCCCGGTGGCCGCGTGACGACGACCGGCGTCGGTGGTTTTACGACCGGAGGCGGCTACGGATGGACGTCGTCGAAGTACGGCCTCACCTGCGACAACCTCTTCTCCGCCGAAGTGGTACTTGCGGACGGCCGCGTCGTCCGGGCGAGCGAGAAGGAAAATCAGGACCTGTTCTGGGGGATTCGCGGCGGCGGCGGCAACTTCGGCATCGTCACGGAATTCGAGTTCCGGCTGCACCCGCTTGGACCCATCATCCTTGCCGGGCTGATGCTGTGGCCGCTGGACAGAGCATCGGACGTCGTGCGTGCGTGGCGCGACTACGTGGACGACTGCCCCGACGAGCTGTCGACCGGCCTGGCGATGATCACCGCACCGCACGAACCGTTCGTTCCCGACGCGCTCAAAGGACAGGTCGCGCTCGGCATGCCGGTGATGTACGTGGGGGACGCCAGCGCCGGAGCAAAGGTCGTCCAACCACTCAAAGACTTGCGGCCAGCGGTCGATCTCGTTCAACCGATGCCGTACACCGCGTTTCAGGCAATTCTGGACGGCTCGGCTCCCAAGGGTTATCGCAGCTATTGGCGGGGCGAGTACCTCGATACGCTTTCGGACGAGGCGATCGCCACCTTCCTGCGCCACGCGCCGGAACTGACCGGCCGCGGACGCCCGTTCACGCAGGCGATCATCTTCCGGATCGGCCAGGCGGTGGCGGCCGTTCCGGACGATGCGACGGCGTTTTCACATCGGGATGCGAAGTACCTGTTCCATCCCATCACGGTGTGGGAAAACGCCCGTGACGACGAAGGGCTCATCGCGACGAGCCGCACGTTCTGCGAAGCGATGCGGCCGTTTTCCACGGGCGGTGCCTACCTGAACTTCACTGCGGAGGATCGAGTCCGCGACGCCTTCGGGGCGGAGAAATACGCCCGGCTCATTCGGCTGAAGGACCGGTACGATCCGGGCAACCTGTTTCGACTGAATCAGAACATCAAGCCAAGCCGTCAGCAGCACTGACAGCTACCGTGCTACATCGCGGCCGGAACCGCCGATTCGACCAGCGGTCGGACTTCGACGGTTCCGAACCGAGCCGACGGAATTCGCGCCGCTATCGCGAGCGCCTCGTCGAGATTCGCGACGTCGACGAGGAAGTATCCGCCGAGCTGCTCGCGCGTTTCGGCGAACGGTCCGTCCGTAACGGTGCGCTTTCCGTTGCGGACCCTGACACTCGTAGCCGCCGACGTGGGTTGAAGTTGTGAACCGGTCACGTACTGTCCGTTTCCTTTCAGCTCCGCTACGAGCTGACGGTATTCCCCCATCAGCTTCAATCGATCGGCGTCGGTCAGCTTCGTCCAGGCGGCTTCTTCGTCGTGAATGAGCAACATGTATTTCATCTGGTGCCTCCACGGATAAGACGAACGGAGACGGCCCGAATCGACAGCCGGCGAAGAAAACTGATTACGATTGACGTATGCCGGATGCCGGGGCCGTCCTGGCCGAAGTGTACCGCGCCGAGTGGGGGCGGATCGTCGCGACGTTGATCCGTCTCCTCGGCGATTTCGACCTGGCCGAAGAAGCTGCCCAGGACGCCTTCGCGTCGGCGGCCGCCCGCTGGCCAGCCGACGGCGTGCCACAGTTTCCGCGCGCCTGGATCATCCAGACGGCGCGCAATCGCGCCATCGACCGCCTTCGCCGGGCGAAGCGGTTCGACGCGGCCGTCGAAGCATTCGCCCCGTCGATGGCCGCGCGTGTCGATCTCCCCGTTTACGACCATGCCGGCGTCCCGGACGACCGGCTGCGGCTGATCTTCACGTGCTGCCACCCGGCGCTCGCCTTCGAGGCGCAGGTCGCCCTCACGCTGCGGACCCTGTGCGGGCTCGACACCGACGAAATCGCGCGCGCGTTCCTCGTGGCGCCCGCCACGATGGCGCAGCGGCTCGTGCGCGCGAAGGGAAAGATACGCGACGCGCACATTCCGTATGTCGAGCCCGAGGCGAGCGAGCTGGCGGATCGTCTCGACGCCGTACTCACGGTCGTCTACCTCGTGTTCACGGAAGGCTACGCCGCCACGCGCGGCGAGCCGCTCGTGCGCGCGGATTTGTGCGCCGAGGCGATCCGCCTCGGACGGCTCATTCGCGACTTGATGATGCCAGCTCCGCCGTCGGAGGCAACGGGCCTGCTGGCCTTGATGCTGCTCCACGACTCGCGGCGGCGCGCTCGCGAGGACGGCGCCGGCGATCTGGTGCTGCTCGACGAGCAGGATCGCTCGTTGTGGAATCGAGCGCAGATCGACGAGGCGCTGCCGCTGGTCGAGGAAGCGCTCCGGGGGCAGCGCGGACCGTTCGCGCTGCAGGCCGCCATCGCTGCGCTTCATTGCCAGGCCCCGCGTGCGGAATATACCGACTGGGTGCAGATCGCGCGACTCTATGGCGTCCTGCTCGACGTCCAGCCGTCGCCAGTCGTCGCGCTGAACCGCGCCGTCGCAATCGGGATGGCTGAAGGACCTGAAGCCGCGCTCGCGCTGCTCGATCCGCTCGAACGGGAGCTGGATGACTATCACCTGTTCCACGCCGCACGCGGCGAGATGCTGCGGCGCCTGAGCCGGCCGTCCGACGCCGCGCGCGCATTCGAGCGCGCGCGGGACCTCGCCGCAAACGCGCAGGAGCGACGGTTTCTGAACCGGCGGGTGGAGGCGTTACGGACCGGTGTCGAAATCGAGCCCCGCCGTTCGACTACCTCGCAGGAGGGAAACGCATGAAGTTCATGCTGATGATGCACGTCCCCGCGTCGGCGCCGCCCAACTCGGGGATCATGACGTGGGCGCCGGCAGAAATCCAGGCGCACATCGCTTTCATGAAGCGGTTCAACGAGCAACTGCGCGCCAGCGGCGAGCTGGTGGAAGCCCAGGGACTCGATTTCCCGCCGCGGCCGCGGATCGTCCGTGCGCAGCCCAACGCCCAGCCGCTCGTGACCGACGGGCCGTTCGCGGAAACGAAAGAGTTGCTCGCCGGGTTCTGGATCGTCGAGTGCCCGTCAGCAGAGCGCGCCTGCGAAATCGCCGCAGCCGTCTCCGCGGCACCTGGTCCCGGCGGAGCACCGCTCAACATGCCGATCGAAGTGCGGGAAGTCATCAGCGCGCCGCCGCTCTGAGGTCGGACCTCGACCCTACTCCACCCAATCCGCGATGAAGACGTTCGTTTCCCCTTCGATCTTCCCGTTGCGGTTCGAGGCAAACACGAGATGCCTGCCGTCAGGAGAAAACATCGGGAAGCCGTCGAACGTATCGTTGAACGTGACCTGCTCGAGGCCGCTGCCGTCGATCCGCATCAGATAGATGTCGAAGTTGCGCTGGCTGGGATCGTTGACGTTCGAGGCAAAGACGAGGCGCTGGCCGTCGGGATGCCAGGATGGAGCGAAGCTGGCCGCGCCAAGCGACGTCAGCTTGCGATCGCTGCCGCCGTCGCGATCCATGACGTAGATCTCGAGTTTCGTCGGCTGCCAGAGGTGCTGCGCAAGCAGCGCGAGGTAATTGTCGTATTCGGCGCCCGGTTGGAGCGGATGGGCGCGATACGCGATCCGCCGGCCGTCCCACGAGAAGAACGGCCCGCCATCGGGACCGGGCCTGTGCGTGAGCCGGCGCACGCCGGAGCCGTCGGCGCGCATCGTGTAGATCTCCATGTCGCCGTCGCGCACGCTCGTGAACGCGATGGTTCCGTCCGGTGCGATCGTCGCTTCCGCGTCGTATCCGGCCGTCGTGGTCAGCGGCCGGAGATTCGAGCCGTCCGCGTTCGCGCGATAAATGTCGTACGTGTCATAGATCGGCCAGACGTACCCGTGTTCGTAGCTTGGCTTCGGGGGACACTGCGGTCCTGCTTTGTGCGTCGACGCGAACAGGATCTCGCGTCCGTCCGGATAGAAGTACCCGCAGGTAGTCCGCCCCGTTCCGGTGCTCACCCGGTGAAGGTCGCTGCCGTCGATCCGCATCGTGTAGATCTGATCGCAGGCGGCGCCATCCCGGGTGCTTTGAAAGATGATGCGAGAGCCGTCGGCCGAGAAGTACGCCTCGGCGTTCTCTCCGCCGAACGTCAACTGACGGATGTTGCGAAGGTGATGCTCGCGCGCTGCGAGATCCTGTGCCGGTAGTTGACCGGCTGACCAGCGTAAGAGGGCCAGGCCGAGGACGGCGGCAACAGGCCAGGCACGGGTAAGCATTGGTAGAGCTTACCGCGAAGCAGAAACCCGATTCACCACCTCACCGACTCACCCGATTCAGAGCCTCGCTCCTCTCAGCCGCAGGGCGTTGGCAATCACGGAGACCGAGCTGAAGGTCATCGCCGCGCTTGCCCAGACGGGACTCACGAGGAGGCCGACGAACGGATAGAGCGCACCCGCGGCGACGGGCACGCCGACGGCGTTGTAGACGAACGCCAGCAGCAGGTTCTGCCTGACGTTCCGCATGGTCGCGCGGCTCAGGCGGCGGGCTCGGACGAGTGCGCGGAGATCGCCTTTCACCAGCGTGATGCCGGCGCTCTCCATCGCGACATCCGTGCCGGTTCCCATGGCGATACCCACGTCAGCGGCCGCAAGGGCAGGCGCATCGTTGATGCCGTCGCCGGCCATTGCCACGCGGCGGCCGCTGCGGACCAGTTCCTCGATGAATTCGCGCTTGCGATCCGGCAGCACCTCCGAGTGAACGTCGGCATCCGGGATCTCCAGCTGCGATGCCACGGCGTGGGCGGTTGCGCGCGAGTCGCCCGTCAGCATGATGAGGCGCAGTCCTTCGGCACGCAGCGCGCGAAGCGCATCCGGCGTGGTGCTCTTGATCGGATCCTCGACGGCAACCACGCCCTCGAGAAATCCATTCCGCGCGACGAAGAGCACGGTCTGCCCTGCCCTGCGCATCCCGTCGACGATCTCCTGCGCCGCAGCGATGTCGACGCGCACCTCCGCCATCATCGTTTCGCTGCCGATGACGACTGCGCCGTCGACTGTTCCGGTGACGCCTTTGCCCGTGTGGCTCTCGAACTCGACGTGGGACGGCCAGGACAACCCGCGGTCCCGCGCTGCCTGGACGATCGCGGACGCGAGCGGGTGCTCGCTCGCCTGCTCCAGCGCAGCGGCGCGCCTGAGCACGTCGTCTTCTGGCGCACCGAACGTGTGGACGGCGACCACGCGTGGCCTGCCCTCGGTCAGGGTACCTGTTTTGTCGAACACGAGCGTGTCGACGGATTCGAGACGCTCGAGCGCCTCGGCGTTGCGTATCAGCACGCCTGACGCGGCGCCGCGGCCGCTACCGACCATGATCGCCATCGGCGTCGCGAGGCCGAGCGCGCAGGGGCAGGCGATGATCAGCACCGCTACCGCGCTGACGATCGCGTGCGCGAGGGCTGGCGGTGGTCCCCACACAGCCCACGCGATCGCAGCCACCATCGCAATGGCAATGACGGCCGGTACGAAGTACGACGCAACGCGATCGGCAAGCCGCTGAATCGGCGCACGCGTGCGCTGCGCTTCCGACACCATCTGGACGATGCGCGCCAGAAGCGTGTCGCGTCCAACGTGCTCCGCTCGCATGACGAAAGAGCCTCGGCCGTTGACCGAGCCGCCGGTGACGCGATCGCCCGGGCGCTTCGCGGCCGGCACCGGCTCGCCCGTAATCATGGATTCATCGATGGTCGTTTCTCCGTCCAGGACGCGGCCGTCGACCGGCACCTTCTCGCCTGGCCGGACGCGCAGCTCATCTCCGGGATTCACGTCGTTCAGCGCAATCTCGTCGTCGCCGGCCGGTGTAACTCGCCTGGCGGTCGCCGGTACAAGACCGAGCAGCCCTTTCAACGCGGCGGATGTCCGGCTTCGAGCGCGGATCTCGAGCACCTGACCGAGCAGCACGAGCGCGGTGATGACGACCGCCGTATCGAAGTACGGTTCGATCCGACCGTGCGTACGGAAGCCATCTGGAAAAACGCCCGGGACAATCGTCGCGGCGGCGCTGTAGCCAAAGGCGGCGCCCACGCCGATGGCGATGAGCGTGAACATGTTGGGACTGCGGTTGACGAGTGACGCCCACGCCCGTTCGAAGAACGGCCATCCGCACCAGAACACCACGGGCGTGGCGAGCGCGAGCTGCACCTGATCCGCAACGCGAAGGTCCACGCGTGCGTGCACGGCGCCCGGCGCAAACATCTCTGCCATTGCAAAGAGCATCACGGGCAGCCCGAGGGCCGCGGCGACCCGGAACCGCCGCGTCATATCGATCAGCTCGGCATTCGGTCCCTCGTCCAGCGTAACCATCGCCGGCTCGAGGGCCATCCCGCAGATCGGGCAGCTGCCCGGACCGAGCTGCCGGATCTCCGGATGCATCGGGCAGGTGTAGATCGCGTCCGAATCCGCCGGCGGCGCATCGCCCGGATGAAGGACCGCGTCGGGATCGCCCTTGAAACGTTCCAGGCACGACGGATGGCAGAAGTAGTACGTGGTCCCTTGATAATCGGTTTTCAGGTCCGTGCCGGGGTCGACTTCCATCCCGCAGACGGGGTCGATGGGAACGGTCTCGGTTGGGGACATGTCGAGGTGCATCACGATTATGACGCCCCTCGTCCCATGCAGGGAACCGCAGCGGCGGCGCTGACGTATTACGAAGCACTTCGTAGGAGGACCCGTTGACCGACGCGATCGCCCAGGACGCCCGCTACGCCGTACGCATGCTCCGCCGGAGCCCCGGATTCACCGCGGTCGCGATGCTCTCGCTGGCCATTGGCATCGGGTCGAACACGGCGATCTTCTCGCTGGCGAATGCCCTTCTGTTCCGGCCGCTGCCGGGGCTCACGGACGTCGGGCATCTGGTGGACGTCGGCCGGACGCAATCGGGCCGTGGCTTCGACACGACGAACTATCCGAACTACCTCGACGTCCGCGCGCGGACGACGACGCTCTCCGACGTGTATGCGTATCGCATCGAACCGCTGCCGATGAGCCTCAGCGGTCCCGACGGTGCCGAACGCGTCTACGGCCTCATGGTCACGGGCAACTTCTTCAAGGTGCTCGGCACGCCGGCTCAGATCGGCCGCGTCTTCACCGATGCCGACGACAAACCCGGGCAGAACGCCGTCACCGTGATCAGCGACCGTTTGTGGCGCACGAGGTTCGGCGCCGACCCGACGATCCTCGGGCGCGTGATCACGATCACGAACAAGCCCTACGCCGTGATCGGCGTCACGCCGCGCGGCTTTCAGGGCACGACCGTGCTGCAGAGCGACCTCTGGCTGCCGCTGTCGAATCATCCATCCGGCCCGGCCGGCGACATGTTCACCAGCCGCGCGGTGGCGTGGCTGATGATGGGAGCACGGTTGAAACCGGGCGTCACGGTGAAGCAGGCGGACGCCGAACTGCGGTCGATCGGCGCGGCTCTCGAACACGAGTATCCGAAGGAGAACGAAGGGCGCGGGTTCACCGTCGCGGCGCTGTCGGTGTTCCCCGGCCGCATCTCGATCATCGGCGGGTTCATCGGCGTACTGATGGCGCTCGTCGGCCTCATCCTCCTCATCACCTGCGTCAATCTCGCCGGAATGATGCTCGCGCGCGCCGCCGGCCGGCGCCGCGAGATCGCCGTGCGTCTCGCGATCGGCGCGGGCCGCGGACGTCTCGTGCGGCAGATGCTCACCGAATCAATTCTGCTCTTCAGCGGCGGGTGTGTCGCGGGACTCGTGCTCAGTCGATGGCTCGAATCGGTGCTGCTGTCGGTTCTTCCGGAGCTGCCGCTGCCGGTCGGAGTCGCGATCACGACCGACTGGCGTGTGCTCGCGTTCACGATCGTGCTCTCGCTCACGGCGGCGATCCTCTGTGGCATGGCGCCGGCGCTCCAGGCCTCGCGGCCGGATCTGGTCACGTCGTTGAAGGCGCAGGGCCTGGACGGCGGCCCTGCGCGGCTGCGTTTGCGTCAGGTATTCCTCGTCAGCCAGGTCACGCTCGCGCTGCTGCTCGTGATCGCGGGCGGGCTGTTTCTGCGGGCGCTCGAGCGTGCGGTCCACATTCCGCCGGGATTCGACCAGACGAACGTCGACGTCGTGTCGCTCGATCTGACGCTCGCGGGATTCAAGGATCCCGCCGGGCTGGCATTCGCGCAGGACCTGCTCGGCCGCGTGCGCGCGCTGCCGGGCGTGAGCCATGCGGCGCTCTCGGTCGATCTGCCGCTCGACGGCGGACGTATGAGCTTCGGCGATGTACGCCTGCCAGGTGCGCCGCGGGAAACGAAGCGCCGGGATTCGGCGCCCGTCGACTGGAATCTGATCTCGCCCGGATACTTCACCACGATGAAGGTGCAGTTGGTGCGCGGACGCGATTTCACCGACGCGGATAGAGCTGACGCTCCAAAGGTTGCCGTCGTCAACGAGTCGCTGGCACGGCGGCTGTATGGCACGGAGGACGTTCTCGGCCGGACATTCGAGGTGGATACGCCGCTCTCGCAGAAGCCTGACCACTACACGATCGTCGGCGTCGCGGCCGATGCACACGTCGTCGATCTGACGGGGCCGGTGGATCCGTACGTCTACGTTCCCTATGCACAGGAGTATCACTCGGCCGTGTCGCTGTTCGTGAAGACGACCGGCGAGCCGGCCATTGCGCAGATCCGCGCGCTCATCCACCAGATGCAGCCGGCGCTCCCGGTCACGACGGCGATGCCGCTGTCGGAGGTGACGGCGATCGGCCTCGTGCCGCAGCGTCTTGCAGCAACGCTGTCGGGATCGCTCGGCATCGTCGGGCTGCTGCTCGCCGCGATCGGGATCTACGGCGTCACGTCGTATGCCGTGAGCCGGCGCACGAAAGAGATTGGCGTGCGGATCGCGCTCGGCGCAGATCGCAGGACAGTGCTTCGCATGGTTCTGCGGCAAGGCAGCGTGCTCGCGGGCGCTGGAGTGGTGATCGGTCTGGCGCTCGGCGCCTTCGCGTCACAACTGCTGAAGAGCCTGCTGCTGGGCGTGAGCGCCGTCGATCCGATTACGTTCGGCGGAGCGGCGGTGCTCTTCACAGCCGTCGCGCTGGCGGCAAGCTACGTGCCCGCACGCCGCGCCGCACGCGTCGATCCGATGATCGCCCTGCGGGCGGAGTAGAATGGCCGCATGTCAGCAATCAACGGCGACAAGTCACGGCATCAAATCAACCGCAAGCGCGCGGTGCTGCGCCGGATGAAGATCAGGCAGCTCGTCGCAGGCCGCCGTCAGGGGTCCGGCGCCACAGCGACGCCGGCGTCAGGTGCACCCCGCCGATCCAGCGATCGATCCCGTTGAGCCTGATGTAGTCGGCGCGTCCGGCAAGGACGTCGCTGCCCGTGGCGGTGAGCGTCACGGGATCGTTCATCGATCCGCCGGTCGTGATGAGCGGGGCGGGCCCGCGCGCGAGCCGGCTGGCGATTCCCCAGAACGTCGTATCGCCCATGAAGATCGCCTCCTCCATCACCGCGCACGCCGCAAAGGCCTGGACGCCCGTCCGGGCGCCATTCGCGATCGCCTGCAGGATCTGACGTTCGCTGCGCGACAGACCATCGCGCCCGGAGGGATATTCCTCGAGCAGGCGGCGGAGCGCCGCTGCGAGATACGGCAGGGCCGAGGTATCGGACGCGAGCAGCGCGACGAGAGCGGTCGGCGTATCTGCGCCGAACGCATTCCATGCACGCGAGGCGAGCGCGATCTCGGCGGGCGCGACCTGACGGCGGCGGGCGAAGAGCGCGGGGAACTGCTCCGGCTGCAGCGGTCCGAGGTACGTGTCCGAGCACACGAGCGACACTTTCCTTCCGGCGTCGGACGGCAGCATCGAGAGAAGACGGATGAGCAGCAGCTGATCGTAGAGATCGTGCTCGAACCAGAGGACCACCTCGTCGTGATCGTTCCAGCCTGCAACCGCCGCATCCTCCTGAGCGTAGCCCCGCTCGATCGCGTCGGCGCCTCCGAACGCGCCGTCCGCACCGATGAATTCGCTGCGCACGCGCCGGAAGCGCTCGGCCGGCAGCCGCGTGGGCGCCGGGCCGTCGTACAGGACGTCCCTCCAGGGCTGGAAAGTACCCGGCACGCCCGATCGTTCGAGTCCGATACGCGTAGAATCGCCGTTGGTGATATGAAGCACGTTTGTCGCCTCGTTTCCATCATCCTAGCGCTTACGACGCTGCCGGCGTGCACCCGCAAGGCCGAAGTCGTCCAGCCGCCCACGACGGCCCGAAACGTCCTGCTCATCACCATCGATACGCTGCGCGCCGATCACGTCGGGGCGTACGGATACGCGCGTGCGCGTACTCCTGCGCTGGATGCGCTCGCCGCCAAAGGCGCTCGGTTCGATCGCGCGTTTGCCGCCGCGCCGATCACTCTGGTCTCGCACGCATCGATCATGACCGGCCGCTACCCCCCCGGACACGGCGCCAGGCACAACGGCATGCGCGTCAATCTCCAGACGCCGACGATTGCCGAGACGCTCGCGCACCAGGGTTTTTCGACGGCGGCATTCGTCGCGGCATTTCCGCTCGACCGGCGTTTCGGTTTGATCAAGGGATTCCAGACGTACGGCGACCGGATGCCGCGCGGCGCTGACGGCCGGCCGGTGAATGAACGTCCCGGCGCCGCCGTCGTCGGCGAGGCGCTCGCGTGGCTGGACCAGCATCGCGACGATCGGTTCTTCCTCTGGGTGCATCTGTTCGAGCCGCACGCGCCATACGGCAATCCCGACGATCCCGCAGAAGCGCGCCGGCCGCCGCTTCAGCGATATGACGACGACATCGCCGAGGCCGACAAGCAGGCCGGACGTGTGATTGACGGGCTCGGCTCGCTGCGCGACCGCACGCTCATCATCGCGGTCGCGGACCACGGCGAAGCGTTCGGCGAGCACGGGGAGATCAGCCACAGCCTGTTCACCTACGACACCACGCTGCGCGTCCCGCTCATCATCAACGGTCCCGGAATCCGCAGTTCTGTCATCGAGGATCCGGTCACGCTCGTCGATCTCGCGCCCACCATGCTCGCGCAGCTCGGCGCCGGTCGGATGACGACGGACGGCGTCGATCTTTCGGCGGCGCTCAGCGGCGGGCCGCTCGCCGCGCGGACGTTGTACGCGGAGTCGTTCGCGCCGCTCTTCGACTTCGGATGGAGCCCGCTGCGCACCGTACGCGCGGACGGCTGGAAGTACATCGAGGCGCCTCAACCGGAGTTGTACGACGTTCGGAGCGATGAGGGAGAAACGAAGAACCGTCTGACCGCGAACGCACCGATCGCGTCAGCGCTCGCGCAAAAGGTCGCCGCCTACGGCAGCACCTCGATTTCCACCGCGGCTGCCGATCCCGAGACGCAGTCGCGGCTGCAGGCGCTCGGCTACACCGGCGGCGGACGTCAGGCGTCGGCCGGCAGCCGTCCCGATCCCAAGGACAAGCGTGCGCTCGCGGCGCGGATCGCCGAAGTGACCTCGGGCGAACTGCACGGCGCCGAGCTGGAGCGCGCGCTCCGGGAAATTCTCGAGGAGGATCCCGACAACCCGCAGGCAAACGTCCGTCTCGGTTATGTGCTCGTCGAACGCGGCGCGTGCGGAGAAGCATCGGCACTTTTCGCGAGGGCCATCGCCGCGCATCTGCCGAGCGTCGATGCGCACCTCGGTCTCGCGCAGTGCCAGGTGGCGCTCCACGAGCCGAAGCAGGCGATTCAGACGCTGCAAACGGCGGAAGAGGTCGAGCCCGACAACCCCGTCGTCAGCGCGAACCTGGGGCTCGTACTGTCGGACTCCGGCAATCCGACCGGCGGGATTCCGCATCTGGAGCGCGCGCTGACGCTCGATCCGGATCTGCACCAGGCGCGATTCGCGCTTGCGATCGCGTATGCGCGTACCGGCCGTCGCAACGACGCGGCGCGCGAGGCCGCGACGCTGTTGACGCGAATGCCTGCGAATGCTCCGCAGCGCTCCGAAGTCGAGCGGTTGCTCGCCGCCGTCCAGGGAACCGGCGGCTAGGAAAGCGACACCGGTCGGTCTGAGCCCGACAGTATCCAATCCGGCAATGGCCCGGAAAGTCGTATTTTTTTCACACGCAAAACCAGTGAATTGGATTGCGGCAGCATTCCCAGGCATACGCCTATCCCGTATTGGTCCCTTCTACCTGCAGTTTCATCACCTTGGAGGCACGGTCCATCCCGATATGGTGGTCCCACACTTGCTCTGACGTCGGTCCCAAGCGGGGGGGCCGTCCCCTCTCCGCTCGTCCACGGCATCAATCGGGAGGAATAACCGCATGAAAACGATCATCAAGTCGATGATCCTGCTGTGCGCTGTCGCAGTTGCGACACCAGCGCTCGCGCAGCAGACCTCGGGCAACATCGAGGGGCGCATCGTCGATGCGCAGAAAGCCGCGGTACCGGGAGTCACCGTCACCGCGAAAAACACCCAGACCGGCCTCACCCGCTCGGAAGTGAGCGATGCAGAAGGCCGTTATCTCATCAACGCCCTGCCTGTCGGCAATTACGACGTGCACGCCGAAATCACGGGCTTCACGCCCCTCGATCGCAAAGCGATCGTCGTCAACGTCGGCCAGACAACGGACGTGAACCTCGAACTCACCCTGGCCGGCGTCGCCGAAGCCGTAAACGTCACGGCTGACCAGCCGCTCGTCCAGACCACGAACTCGTCAGTGGGCGGTGTCGTGGACGTCAAGCGCATCGAGAACATGCCGCTGAACGGGCGGCAGTTCGCGAACCTCGCCGCCACGATCCCGGGTGTCGGCCTCGGCTTCCACAGCGACCCGACGAAGAGCACGCAGTACTCTCCGCAGATCAACGGCGGCAACGGTCGGAATCTGAACTACCAGATTGACGGTGGCGACAATAACGACGACACCGTCGGCGGGCTGCTGCAGCTCTTCCCGCTCGAGGCGATTCAGGAATTCAACTTCACGACTTCGCGCGCAAAGGCGGAGTACGGCCGCAGCAATGGCGGCGTCATGGCCATCGTCACGAAGAGCGGCACGAACGACCTGCACGGCAGCTTCTTCGAGCTGTTCCGCGACAAGTCGATGAACGCGCGCACCGAAACGGAAAAACTCAACGACGTTCCGAAGGGGGACTACCGCCGCAACCAGTTCGGCGGCAGCTTCGGCGGACCGATCGTCAAGGACAAGGCGCACTACTTCGCGGCGTACGAGCGGACGCAGCAGGACACGACCCAGGCGGTGAGTACGGAAGGCTTGTTCCCCGAGCTCGATGGCGTTTACAAGACGCCGTATCGCGAGAATCTGCTCACCGGCAAGGTCACAGCGCAGATGAGCGCCCAGCAATACTTGTCGGTCCGCTACGGCCGCAATACCAACAGCCAGCCATATGGCGCGAACTCACACACGGCGCCGAACGGCTGGGGCGACAGCGCCAACCAGTTCAATTCCATCAACGCAAACCACAACTGGGTGCTGGGGAACGGCCGCCTGAACGAGTTCATCTTCCAGTACGCGGACTTCCGGAACCATATCGGCGCCGCGAGCACGGACCCGTATCAGGAATTTCCCAACAAGGTGTTCGTCGGTCAAAGCATCAATACGCCACAGACCACGGAACAGCACAAGTTCCAGTTCCGCGACGACTTTTCGTGGCATGTGGCCGGGATGGGCGGCCTCGGACACGATTTCAAGGCCGGCGCGAACTTCATCAACGAGCCGCACCTTTTCATCACGTTCAATTCCGGCAAGGGCGTGCTCCAGTACGTGCACCTGACGAACGACGTCAACGGTCCGCTGTCGACGGTCACGTTGAACGACGGCGATGCCTCCGCGAATATCCCGCTGAAGCAGTACGCGTTTTACATGCAGGACGACTGGCACGTCACGGATCGCATTACCGCGAACCTCGGGCTGCGCTATGACCTGATCGACGGGTATCAGTTCGACCAGTCCAAGAATCCCAACTTCGTGAGGTTCCAGACGCTGGGCGCCGAAGGGGCGCTGAAGGGGATCAAGGGTCTCGAGAACTTCGGCCTCAGCCCGAAAAACGATACGAACAACTGGCAGCCGCGGTTGGGCCTCGCGTGGGATGTCCGCGGCGATGGTCGCGACGTCGTCCGGGGCGGCTGGGGCATCTACATGGACATGGCGTACACCAACTCCAACGGTCTGTTCGCGGCTTCGGACGCGACTGGCAAGGGGTTCGGCACCGTAGTCAACATCGACGACCAGAGCGGCATCCGGAATCCGGATGGCAGCTTCTACCACGTCGGCGAGCCGGTTTCGAACATCATTTCCCAGAACCAGGCCGACACCAGCTCGATTCCGTTGTTCGGTCAGTGGGTCGATCCACGGCTGCAGATGCCGTACACGCGTCAGGCGTCAGCGGGCTGGTCGCACCAGATCGGCGCAACCATGGTGTTCAGCGCGGACTTCGTACGCGCGGACGGCCGCAACCTCAACTCGCGCCCGCGGCTGAACGTACGGCCGATTGGCGAGCCGGACGCGGACCGCGTGCTCGCGTTCACCGGTCTGACGCCGAATGCGCTTGGGACACGGCCCGCGATCAGTCAGGGCAAGAGTGAGTACACTGGCGGCATCTTCAGCTTCAGGCGGCGGATGAGCGGGAGCATCGAGTTCACGGCGAACTACACGCTGCAGAAGGCGAAAAGCGTCATCGGCACGGCTGCCGACGAGCTGAACTCGAACAACCTGCAGGACGCGACACTGCTGTATGACGATCCGCGGGTGTTCGGGCCGACGCTCCGGACCGACGCACGCCATACAGGCAGCATCTCCGGCGTGTTCCAGGTGAAGGGGTTCATGGTTTCGCCGATCTTCCTCTTCCGTTCGGCGCTCCCGGTGTCGACCATCGAAGGGCTCGACACGAACCAGAACAGCGAACGCAACGACATACCGGCGAAAGCCTATGCGTACGACGGCATCAACGCTGACGGCACCGTGAAAGTGAAGGAGATCGGGGACTGCACGACGTGGAACTGCGGCCGCGGCGCCGGACGCTCGCAGCTGAACCTCCGCGTTTCACACAGTTTCCGCCTCGTCGGCAACAGCCGCATCGAAGCGATTGGTGAGGTGTTCAACCTCTTCAACGCCAAGAGCCCTGGGTTCACGACCGGAACGATGCCGAGACTGCTCGGCGACGGAACGCCGAACCCTGACTTCATGCGGCCGACCAACTATGCGGGCGACTTCCAGCAGCCGGAGCAGCGCGTCGGCCAGATCGGGTTCCGCTTCTCGTTCTGACGGCAGACGAGAATCGGGAATGATGAAAGGGCGGCGCTCCGGCGCCGCCTTTTTTTGTTTCATCGCACCGGGCCCTGAACCGTGAACCTGTAGAATCAGACGTCGTCGTGACGAAGCCCCTGGCTATCGCGGCAGCGCTGCTTCTCGCCGGATGCCGCGCCTCCCCTCCATCGTCGGCGACCGCTGCACCGCCGAACATCGTTCTCATCACCATCGATACCCTGCGGGCCGATCGGCTCACGGCCGAGACAATGCCGAACGTGTCGGCGCTTGCCGCGCGAGGGTCACGATTCACCAACGCGCGCGCGGTCGTGCCGCTCACCGAGCCGTCTCACACCACGATTCTCACCGGCGCATCGCCGGCGGAAACCGGCGTCCACGTGAACGGCACGGTCCCATCGTCGCCTCGGAAGACCATCGCCGTCGCGCTCCACGACGCGGGCTACCGGACCGGCGCGTTCGTCGGCGCATATGTGCTGGATCGGCGATTCGGCCTGTCGCTTGGATTCGACACATATGACGACCGCGTGGAACGCGATCCTTCCGGTGCGCCCCGCCTCGAAGCCGAGCGCCGCGGCGACCATGTCGTGGACGCCGCGCTCGGCTGGCTCCGCCAGGACAACGGACATCCGTTCTTTGCGTGGATCCATCTGTACGATCCCCACGCGCCATACGCGCCGCCGCCCGAGTATCTCGGGCGCGCGCACGGCCGTGCCTACGATGGTGAAGTCATGTTCGCCGACGCACAGGTCGGGCGAGTGCTCGAATGGCTCGAGACGTCGGGACAGGACGGCCGCACCATCGTCGCCGTCGCAGGCGATCACGGCGAAGGCCTCGGCGAGCATGGCGAAGACACGCACGGCATGCTCGCCTACGATTCGACACTACGCGTTCCGCTGGTGATCCGTCAGCCGGGCCGGGAGCCCGGTGTGCTGGCCGCGCCGGTCTCGCTGGTGGATCTGCCGGCGACCCTGCTCGGCCTCGCGGCTGTGGCCGTCCCCGAGACGATGCACCATGGCGCCGTGTTTTCGGGATCTCACGACGTATACGCCGAGACGCACTATCCCCGGACCGCCGGATGGCACTCATTGGCCGCGCTCGCGGATGAACGCTGGAAAGTGATCGCCTCGTCGGAAACCGAGCTCTACGATCTGCAGAGCGATCCGGCGGAGATGCACAACCTCGCCTCGGAGCGCACCACGCTCGCGTCGAGCATGCGCGCTCGTGCGGCACAACTCGCAGCGCCGGCCGGCGGCACGGAAACACGAACGTCCGCCGACGCTCGCGAGCGGCTGCAGTCACTCGGATACGTCGCGTCGTCCGCGACGACTGCCGATAACGACCGCGGCCCCAATCCCGCGCGTCAGATCTATGCCTGGAACACATTCGAACACGAGCTGACGACGCTGAGCACGGGTGACGCGGCGCGCGCGCTGCCGGGGCTGAGCAAGCTGGCGCGTTCCTATCCGGATTCGCCCGTCTTTCAGTCGACCTACGCCCGTGCGCTGAAAGAAACGGGGCGGCTTCGCGAAGCCCTGGACGTCTACCGGCGCGCGGTGTCCCGCTGGCCAGACGATGCGATGCTCTACCACGACCTCGCCGTCACGGCATCGGCGGCCGGCAGGAACGATGAAGCGGCGCGGGCAGAACAGGCGGCGCTGGCGCTGGATCCATCAAATGGATCCGCAGCGAACGGGCTCGGTCTCGTGCAGGCTGCCGGCGGACATCCGCAGGACGCCGAAAGCGCCTTCGAGCGCGCCGTCGCAGCAGACCCGACGAATGCCGTCTACTGGACAAATCTCGGCAACGCGCGGCGCGATGCGGGAAACTCCGCGGGCGCGGAGGAAGCCTACCGGACCGCACTCGAGCACGACCCGCGGTCGGCGGACGCGGCAAACGGCATCGGCGTCTTACTCGTCCAGCGCGGCCGGTCGGCCGATGCAGTCGCGTGGTTCGAGCGGGCGCTCGCGGGCAACGACACGTTCGTCGATGCGCATCTGAACCTTGGGATTGCGTATCAGGAAGCTGGTCAGCGCGACAAAGCCGTGGAGCAGTATCGGCGCGTGCTGGCGCTCGCCGCGCCTGGCACACGGGCCTACGCCGCGGCGTCTTCCCTGCTGCAGGCCGTGGGCCGATAACCGGAATCGGCGAGAGTCAGCTCCGGATCGCGCTCAGCGGATCGATTCTCGACGCCCGCCGCGCCGGCAGGTAACACGCAAGGACCGCGACCCCGAGGACTGCTGTCGTCAGCACGACGTACGCGACGGGATCCGTCGGCGACACATCGAAGAGCACGGCGCGTATGGCGCGCGAACCGGCGAACGCCAGACCGATGCCGATCGCGATGCCTGGCGCCGCGAGACGTAATCCATCCCCGATCGTCCGTTTGAGAATCTCTCCGCGCTGAGCGCCCAGCGCCATCCGCACGCCGATCTCGGGCACCCGCTGCGAGACGGTGTAGCTCAGCACGCCGTAGATCCCGATGAGCGCGAGCGCCAGTGCGATCGCGGCAAACCCCTCGATCACGTAGAGGGCAAGCCGCCGCGGCGCCAGGTGTTCGTCGACGATGCCGTCCATCGTCCTCACCTGCCACACGGTCACCGTTGGATCCACGTCGTGCACGGCCTCGCGTATGGCGCCCGCAAGCGCCGCCGGATCGCCGTCGGTGCGCACGGCGAGCTGCATGTCGCTGTTGACGTCCTGCGCCGCCGGCAGAAACGCCTCGGGATCGACGGGCATGTCCGGACCGGCATGATGCACGTCGCCGACAATGCCGACGATCGTCCGCCACGGCGCCTTGGGATTCGGGCCCAGACGGACGCGCGTACCGATCACGCGACCGTTCGGAAAGAACCGCGCGGCGAGCGATCGATTCACGACAGCCACCTTCAGGCTCGTTGCGGTGTCGACGTCGCTGATGCCCCGGCCTTCGATGACTGGTATTTGCAGCGCGGTGAAGTAGCCGGGCGAAGCCGTCCGATAGCCGACCTCCGGCGGTTCGCCGGCAGGGCGCGGCGCGTTCTCGAGCGTCAACCAGCTGGTCCAGGCGTTGTTCGACACCGGAAGATTGTTGACGATTCCTGACGCGCGCACGCCCGGGCGCCCCGCCAATCGCGCGAGCACGCCATCATAGAACTGCGCGATCTGGGGATCCTGTTCGTACCGGGACGGGAGCTCGAACGACGCCGTCAGCACGTGCGACCCGGCGAATCCAGGTTGCACACTCACCACGTTCCAGAAGCTCTTTGCCACGAGACCGGCGGCGATGACGAGCACGACGGCCGCTGCGAATTCGACGACGACGAGCACCCCGCGGGCGCCATGCGTACGTCGGACGGTACCGCGCGCGCCCTCGCGCAATTCGTGCTGGACGTCCGGACGCGAAGCAGCGAGCGCCGGCGCCAGGCCGAAGAGGACCCCTGTCGCCAGCGACACGAACATCGCGAAGGCGAGCACACGTCCGTCGATGGCGACGCTGCCGATCCGCGGCACGTAGTCGATGGCGACGCGCCCGAAGGCCTGAACGGCGAAGCGTGCGCACGCGACGCCGAGCGCGCCCCCCGCGCCCGCCAGCAGCAACCCTTCGACGACGAGCTGACGAATGATGCGAAATCGATCGGCGCCAAGCGCGGACCGCACTGCGATCTCACGACGGCGGGCCGCGCCTTCGACCAGCGTGAGATTCGCGACGTTGAGCGCACTGATCGCGAGCAGCAGGCTCACAGCCGCCGCAATCAGGAGCATCGGGTCCCGCGCGTCGCCGGTGATGGCCTCCTGCAACGGCACCATCGTCGTGCCGCGCTGATCGTTCGTCGCAGGATACCGCTTCTGATCCGCGATGGCCACGGCTTCCAGATCCGCGCTCGCCTGCGACATCGTCACGCCAGGTCGAACCCGGCCGACCACGCTGAGGAAGTGCTGCGCGCGAGTCTGCAAGGCGTCGGGTGTCTCAGCGATCGGTCGCCACCCATCGACGTTGCGGGCCGGGAATTCAAAGCCGCCGGGCATGACGCCGACGATCCGGTAATCGACGCCGTTGTAGTTGACGGTCCGGCCGATGACCCGCGGATCGGAGCCGAATCGGTTCCGCCACACCGCATTTGCCAGGACGAGCACGCGGTGGTTTGGCGGCACCGCGTCGCGGGCTTCGAACGCGCGGCCGAGCGCCGGGTGCACTCCGAGCGTGTCGAAGAAGTCCGTGGCAACGACGGGCACGCTGACGTGAAACGGATCGGCGCCAAGCGAGAGGCTGCCCCCGCTTTCGACGTAGGCGGTGAGGTGCTCGAAGGCGTGCGTCCCGGCGCGCCAGTCCGCCCAGTTCGCGGGAGCCACCGGGTACCTCGGCTTGCCGTTGACGCGATCGTTCTCCCAGACCTGCACGAGTTTCGACGGATCGTGATAGGGAAGCGCCCGCAGCAGTACCGCATCGATGGCGCTGAACACCGCCGTCGCCGCACCGATGCTGATCGCCAGCGTTGTCAAGACGAGAGCGGTGTACGCCCGACGCTGCATGAGCACGCGGAACGCATACCGCAGGTCCTGTCCAATCATGTCGAGGCTCCATTGGCGTGAAAACAGAAACAGCGCGTCTGGCACGACGCCAAAGGCGCGGGCAGCAGTCCGCAGGCGATCGCGCCGCGAGCGGGTCGGCATCGGTCCCGACGACAGCTCCGCCTCCCATTCGTCCCGGAATTCGCGCCGCAGGCTGCGCGGGACGATGCGTGAGGCGAGCCGGACGAGGCCTCGCGACAGATCACGCATCGCGGAGCCGCGTCAATCGGCCGAGGTTGGCGAATCGTTTCATCGCGAGGTCGAGCGCGGTGGCGCCGGCTGGCGTGATCTCGTAATAGCGGCGTGCCGGCCGCTGCTCGCGCCGCGCGGCCTTCTCGCTTTCCCAGCTGGATCGCACGAATCCCAGGGCATCCAGACGACGGAGGGCCGGGTAGACCGTCCCTGTCTGCAGTCCCGTGCGGTCGGCGATGTCGAATCCATAGCGGACGCCGCTCGCGATGGCGTGAAGGACGAGGGTGGTGGGGTACGTGATGTTGTGGCGCGCTAGCACGAGTTCTATATAACTTAAATTCTACATAGATGCAAGTAGGGGCCCCCGCACCCCGCACCCGCACCCCGCACCCCCGCGCCCGCACCCCGCACCGCGCACCCGCACCCGTGCTGAGCGCCTCTTTGACCGGGGCGAACACGGACCAGCCAGGGGCGACGAACAATCCGCGCATCGGCGGGCCGGGGCGCTGGTAGGCTAACGCCATGCTGACGGCCTTTCTTCTGATCGCTGCCATGCAGGCGGCGCAGGCGCCCGCGCCCGTCCCCCTCGACTACGACGCGAAACGCCCCGTCGACGTCGAGCCGCTCACGCCCGCCGATCGCCACGGTGTCGTGGTCCGGCAAATCACGTACGAGCAGCTCGATGGCACGCGCAACGCGGCAACGCTGGTCCTGCCGGCGGCGAACTCGACGGCCCCGCACCCCGCGATCCTGTATCTGCACTGGTACGAGCCGCCGAAACCCAGCTCGAACCGGACGGAGTTCCTGCCGGAGGCGGTCGAACTGGCGTCGCTCGGGACCGCTTCATTACTCGTCGATACGCCGTGGCGCGCCGAGGGCTGGTTCGCGGCGCGGGACAGCAGCCGCGACTACGACTTCTCGGTACAGCAGGCGAAGGAGGTCCGCCGAGCGCTGGACGTCCTCCTCTCGCAGGCCGCGATCGACCCGGCCCGTGTGGCGATTGTGGGTCATGACTTCGGCGCGATGTACGGTGCGCTCGCCGCCGCGGCAGATCGACGCGTCACGCATCTGGTCTACATGGCCGGCAGCGGATCCATGGGCGGATGGTTCCTCTTCGAGCCCAAGCGCGAAGGCAACGACCGCGAGGCGTTCCTCGCAAAGCTCCGGCCGCTCGATCCCGAGCTCGCGCTGGCGCGTTTCTCGCCGCGCCCGGCACTGCTGCAGTTCGGCACGAAGGATCGGTTCGTGAGCAACCAGGACGCGAAAGCGCAGGCCGAGGCCGTGAAAGGGGCCGGGACCGTGAAGATGTACGAAGGCGCCGAGCACGAACTCACCTACACGGCCGCCCGCGATCGGATCGCGTGGCTGAAGGAGCAGTTCCGGCTGCAGTAGCATGGTGCCGTGCCCGCATTCGCCACGCCGTTTACACCGCGCACGCTCTCGTTCCTGCGCTCGCTGAAGCGACACAACGACCGCGAGTGGTTCCGCGCGCGCACGGACGACTACGAGCGTCACGTGCGTGCGCCCATGATTGCCGTCGTCGAACAGCTGGCTTCGGACTTCCGCGCGTTCGCGCCGGAACTGATCGCAGCGCCGAAGCAATCGCTTTTCAGGATTTATCGCGATACGCGATTCAGTGCCGACAAACGGCCGCTCAAGACGCACGCCGCGGCGTCGTTTCCGACGCGCGGGCTGCCGCGCCATCAGGGCGCCGGCCTCTACTTTGAGATCGCGCCCGACGGCGTGTGGATCGGTGGCGGCATGTGGGCTCCGGAACCGCCGATCCTCTTGCGCGTGCGCGAGCACGTCGCGGAGACATGGCCCGAGCTGCAGAGGACCGTCGACAGGATCGCGTTTCGACGCCGATTCGGCGCGCTGGGCGGAGACACCCTCACCCGGGTTCCGCGCGGCTTCCCTCGCGATCACCCGGCGGCTGATTACCTGAAACACTATCGCTTCGTCGCCGGACGTGAGTTTCCCGCGGCCTTTGCGCACGACAGGGCTTTCTATCCAACGCTGGTCGATTCGTTCAGTGCATTGATGCCGCTCGTCCGGTTCCTCAACGAACCCCTAATCGAGGATACGCGGAACGGTTCGCAGCGCCGATGAAGCGCTTTCCGGATCCGCTCGTCCTGCTGACCGCCTGCATCCTGATCGCCGCGGCGCTCAGCTGGATCGTGCCTGCTGGCCAGTTCGATCGCCGGACCGATGCCGCCACCGGACGCCAGGTCGTGGTCGCGGGAACGTATCACCACGTCGAGGCGCATCCGCTCGGCGTATTCGATGCGCTGCTGGCGGTCCCCCGCGGCCTCATCGATGCGGCACCCGTCGTGTTCTTCGTGTTTCTCATCGGCGGCGCGCTGACGGTCGTCGATGAAACCGGCGCGCTCCGCCATGGTGCCGAATACCTCGTCACGGCACTGGGCACACGTTCCGCGCTCGTCATCCCGATCGTGTCCCTTGCGTTCGCAACGGCCGGCGCGCTGGAGAATATGGGGGAGGAGGTCATCGCGCTCGTGCCGGTCCTGCTGCTCGTCACGCGGCGGCTGGGGTACGACGCGATTACCGCCGTCGCGATCAGCATCGGTGCCTCCGCCGTGGGCGCCGCGTTCAGCCCCGTCAATCCGTTCCAGGCGCAGATCGCCCAGAAAGTCGCCGGGGTGGCGCTGCTGTCGGCCGCGCCGTATCGGATGCTGATGCTTGCCGTCGCGCTCGGCGTCTGGATCGCGGGCACGTGGATGCACGCCCGCCGTACCAGGCGCGACCCCGACCCGACCACGGTCGTCGCGCGCACCATGGATCGCCGTCACGCCATCGTGCTCCTCATCGTCGTCGGCACGTTTGCGGCGTTCGTGTACGGCGTCATCCGGCTCGGATGGGACTTCGATCAAATGGCCGCGCTGTTTTTCGGAATGGGGGTCGTCGCCGGCCTGGCCGGCGGCCTCGGCACGAGGGGCACCGCAGAGGGGTTCGTGAAAGGATTTGCGTCGATCGCCTATGCGGCGATGCTCATCGGATTCGCGCGCGGCATCTTCGTCGCGATGAACGAAGGCCGCATCGTCGACACGATCGTCCGCGCGCTCGTCGTTCCGCTCGAGCACCTTCCTGTCGCGTTGTGCGCGGTCGGCATGATGGCCGCCCAGGCGCTCATCCACGTACCCGTGCCAAGCGTCAGCGGCCAGGCGGTGCTGACGATGCCGTTGATGGTGCCGGTGTCGGATCTCCTGGGGCTTTCGCGACAGGTGACCGTGCTCGCGTATCAAGGCGGCGCGGGGCTGACCGAACTCGTTACGCCGACCAACGGCGCGATGGTGGCGGTCGCGGCTGCCGCGGGCCTCGGATTCGGCGAGTGGCTGTCCTTCGCGCTGCGAATGTTCGGCGTGCTGTTCGTGATCACAGCGGCCTTCGTCGCCGCCGCCGCGATGCTCCATCTCGGCTAGTCCCGATTCGCCACTCCATTTACCGACATCCCTCACAATTGTCGCGTCGGGACTGCGACTTATCCGCGGCGAATGGCGGTCGGGACCTCCGATTATCGCGGCCCGGGCGGTAGGTGTTCGACGAAATACCGGGCGATCAGTTGATAAATGTGGACCGTCGTACCCGGCCCTTCGGCGATCGCGTGGGTACGATTCGGGTACACCATCAGGTCGAACGGCCTGCCGAGTTCGACCAGCCGGTTCACGAGCCGCTCGGTTCCCTGATAGTGCACGTTATCGTCGCCGGAACCGTGCACGATCAGCAGGCTTCCCCGAAGGCCTTCGGCGAAGTTGATCGCCGAACCCCGGTGATACCCTTCCGCGTTCTCCTGCGGCACGCCCATGTACCGTTCTTGATAAATCGTGTCGTACAGCCGCTGATCCGGAACCGGAGCGACGGCGACACCGGCCTTGTAGACGTCGGGAAACCGGAACATGGCATTCAGCGTATTCGTGCCGCCGCCGCTCCATCCCCAGATGCCGACGCGATCGGGATCCACGAACGGATGCGCCGCAGCGAGAGCGCGAATCGCGGCAGCCTGCTCCTTCGATGAGAGATCGCCCACCGCTCCGTACACGACCTTCCGCCATGCCGCGCCTTTGGGCGCGGGCGTACCGCGGTTGTCGAAGCTGACGACAATGTAGCCGGCGTCGGCGAGCGCGCGATGGAACAACGTACGGCCGCCTCCCCAGCTGTCAGTCACCGTCTGTGAAGCCGGTTCACCATAGACGTGCACGATCACCGGATATTTCCGCGATGGGTCGAATGCGCGTGGCTTCATCATCCAGCCGTCCAGTGTGACGCCGTTACCGACGTCCACCTTCAGGAATTCCACTGGCGGGCTGATGATGCCCGCAAGCGTCTTCTCCAGTGGCCCGACGTCCGTGATCCCGCGCTTCACCTGATGATCCGGAAGCGAAACGAGGTCCATCGAGCTCGGCCGATCGAACCGGGAGTACGTATGGAACGCGAGCTTAGCGCCGGGCGCCAGGGTGTAGCCATGCGTGCCGGGCTCGTCCTGCGGCGTGACGCGAACAGGCACGCTGCCGCCGTCCAGCGACGCACGATACAGGTACTTCTGGGTCGCGTTCGACGGCGACGCCAGGAAATAGGCGACGCGCGCCTGCTCATCGATTCCGACAAGCGAAATTACGTCGGCATCAAACCGGGTCAGCAACACCGGATTGCCGCCGCCCTTGCCGGCCTTGTACACGTGCCGCCACCCATCGCGCTCGCTGAGCCAGAGGAACGAACGTCCGCCATCGAACCAGATCGTGCTGTCCTGCGCATCGACCCACGCGTGCCCTTCCGCGGGCGACGGTGCACCGTCACGCAAGGCCACGGTCACTGCGCCGGTCGCGACATCGGCGATCAGATAATCGTCTTCGCTCTGCAACCGGTTGAGCTGCTGCATCGCGATGGTATTCGCATCGATCCATTCGAGGCTGGCGAGGTACTTCTCGCGCGGGTCGCCGGGTGTCTGCATCCACGTCGTCGCGCCACCGTCCGCCGCTACGACTCCGATCCGGACTCGCGAGTTCTTCGTCCCCGGCTTCGGATAGGCGAAGGTCTTCGTGACCGGATATAACGTGTCGGTGTCATCAATCAGCGTGAAGTCGCCAACCCCGCTCGTATCGAACTGCCAGTAGGCGATCCGCCGGCTGTCGGGACTCCACCGGAACGCCGACCTGATATTCAGCTCCTCCTCGTTCACCCAATCGGACGTGCCGTTGACGATCGTTCCCTTGTCGCCACCCACAGCCGGAGACCACGCGGCGCCGGCAGGCAGTGGCGTGCCGTCCGTCGTCAATTGCACAATCGAGCCGCCGTCCGCGCTCTCCGCATAAAGATTGTTGCCGCGGACGTAAGCGACGCGCGTGCCGTCCGGAGAAAAAGCGGCAAACATCAGCGACGCTTCAGGCGCGTCGCCCCCAAGCTCTCTGATCGCGCCGCTGCGCGTGTCGAGCACCCAGTAGTCGCCGCGCGTGTTCTGCCGCCATACCTTTCGCGTGTTCGTGAAGATCAGCAGCCGACGGCCGTCGGACGACCACTCGTAATCCTCGATGTCGAGCGGGCGCTCGGCGCCTTTCGGCACGAGCTGTTCGGGCCGAACGGTCACCGTCCGCGCGCCGGTCATCGCGTCATAGCGCGCGATCTCGGTGCCGCTGCCGTTTCGCTCGACGATCGCGTAGGCGGTGCCGTCGGGCAGCCAGCGCGCGGGTCCGAAGCGTGGCGGATCGTAAGCGTGGTCCTTGAAAATGTGGTCGATCTGCGCGCGCAGCGCCGCCGCGGGGTCGGCGCGCTGCGCCGCCAGGCCTGAAACAGAAAGGAGAAGGAACGTGAGTACGAGCGTGCGGCGACTATGCATGCGGGCGAGATTATCAGCCGGGATGGAAGAATGAGAAATGGGGCGGACGACATACGGCCGCCACCCCACCTCTTAGACGCACTGACGCCCCAGAACCCGCCGACGAAGCCGGTCGCTAGTACCGGTAGTGCTCCGCCTTGTAGGGCCCCTCCACGGGCACCCCGATGTAAGCCGCCTGCTCCGGCGTGAGCTTCGTCAGTTTCACGCCGAGGTGGTCGAGGTGCAGCCTGGCTACCTCTTCATCGAGATGCTTCGGGAGGATGTAGACCTTCTTCTCGTACTTCGCGTTGTGCTGGTGCAGCTCGAGCTGCGCGATCACCTGGTTCGTGAACGACGCCGACATCACGAAGCTCGGATGGCCGGTGGCGCATCCGAGGTTGAGCAGCCGGCCCTCCGCCAGGATCAGCACGCTGTGACCATCCGGAAAACGGAATTCGTCGTACTGCGGCTTGATGTTGATCCGCTCGATGTTGCGCTTCTTGAGCCCGGCCATGTCCACTTCGTTGTCGAAATGGCCGATGTTGCCGACGATCGCGTTGTGCTTCATGCGCGCCATGTGATCGACGGTGATCACGTTGACGTTGCCCGTCGCGGTCACGAAGATGTCCGCCGTTTCGATGACGTCGGCAATCGGCTTGACTTCGTAGCCCTCCATCGCGGCCTGCAGCGCGCAGATCGGATCGATCTCGGCAACGATCACGCGGCAGCCCTGTCCGCGCAGCGCCTGGGCGCAGCCCTTCCCCACTTCGCCATATCCGGCGACGACTGCGACCTTGCCGCCCATCATGACGTCGGTCGCACGGTTCAACCCGTCGATGAGCGAGTGGCGGCAGCCGTAGATGTTGTCGAACTTGCTCTTGGTCACCGAGTCGTTGACGTTGATGGCGGGGAACAGCAGCGTGCCCGCTTTCATCATTTCGTACAGACGATGCACGCCGGTCGTCGTCTCCTCGGAGACGCCGCGAATCCCGGCGGCCACCTTCGTCCAGCGCCCCTTGTTGTCCGCAAGCTCCTTGCGCAGGAGGTCGAGGATGACGCCCCATTCCTCCGGCTCGCGCTCGGCGTCGAACGCCGGCACTTTGCCGGCCTTCTCGAACTCGACGCCCTTGTGCAGAAGCAGCGTCGCGTCACCGCCATCGTCGACGATCTGTGAAGGGCCGCTGCCGTCGGGCCACATCAGCGCTTCGCTCGTGCACCACCAGTACTCCTCCAGCGTTTCTCCCTTCCATGCGAAGACCGGCGTGCCCCGCGGATTCTCGGCGGTGCCGCCTGTCTCGGGCCTGCCGACGACCACTGCCGCCGCGGCGTGGTCCTGGGTCGAAAAGATGTTGCAGGAAACCCAGCGCACGTCCGCACCGAGTGCCGTCAGCGTTTCGATCAGCACCGCGGTCTGCACGGTCATGTGCAAACTGCCCATGACCTTTGCACCCGCGAGCGGCTGCTGCGCGCCGTAGCGCGAGCGGAGCGCCATCAAGCCCGGCATCTCGTGCTCGGCCAGGCGGATCTCCTTGCGGCCCAACTCCGCGAGCGTCAGGTCCTTGACCTTGTAGGGTACGCGGCCGGCCTTCGTGGCGGCCTCGAATGGGTGCGCGTCAACAACTGTCGCCATGATGATCTCCTTCAACGATTACATGCGAACGGCCGACGCCACGAACAGCGCCGGGCCCCTGGCTTCCGGATCGGCCGGCAGCGGAACGAATCGAATCCCCGAGTACCCCGCCGCGCCGAGCAGACGCGCCATCTGCGGCTCGGAGAACCCGAGCCAGACGTGGCCCATCTGCTGTTTATACTCCTCGTGCTCGTGCGGCAGCATGTCGCAGACGACGAGGCGTCCGCCCGGCCGCAGGACGCGTGCGCTTTCCGCCAGCGCCGACGCCGGATCCGGTACGTGATGCAGCACCAGCATCATGAGCGCTGCGTCGAGTTCCCCGTCTTCGATGGGCAGCTGCTCGAGCGCGCCGCGGCGGACCTCGACGTTCGGTGATTCCTTGAGGCGGCGGCGTGCGCTCTGCAGCATTTCTCCACTGCGGTCGACGGCGATGACGCGGGCAACGAAGGGCGCGAGTGCCTCGGACGTCTGGCCGGTGCCGCACCCGAGGTCGCCCACCGCCCACTGCGGATCGACCAGCGCCGGGAGGGCGCGCAATGCAGACGTTCGTCCGAAGAGCTCCTCGCGCAGCCGATCCCACTGCCCCGACGCCGATGCGAAAAACTCTTCGGACTTCGACTGCCGCCGCGTCAGCACACCCTTGAGTCTTCGCGCATCCTGATCGGCGGCCGGCGCCGATGCGACCTGATCGCGGAGCAGCGCCCAGAGGCGGCGGGTGGCCGCGTCGCGGTCCTCCAGCGCGAGCGTGTAGTACCGGCTCGTCCCGTCGCGCCTCGACGTCACCCACTCGGCGTCCGCCAGCGTTTTCAGGTGGCGGCTGACAGTTGACTGCGGCAGCTGCAGCACGGTGCACAGTTCGCCGACAGTCACCTCATGCCGCTCGAGCACGAGCAGCATACGGCTGCGTGTCGGGTCGGCAAGCACCGACAGATCGTCGAAAATCGGCGTCGCGATCATTGTATTCGTATATCCGGATAAAAGGATACATCGACCCGCCCACGCAGTCAAGCCGGCCTTGGATTCAGCCGCTGAAGCGAAGCCGTTACCGGCTGCCGTCCCTTCGCAATACCCGTCCCGGCAGTGCGCCGGTAAATTTCCCGCCGTCGCGGACGATGACACCGTTGACGATCACCGTCGGCACCCCGGTCGCCAGGCGTTGCGGGTCGGTATACGTTGCCTCGTCCGCAATCGTGGCGGGATCGAAAATCGCTACGTCGGCGAAGGCGCCTGGGCGAACAACGCCCCGGTCCCTTATCCCGAACACCGCCGCGGGAAGGCTCGTCATCGATCGAATTGCGAACTCGAGGCTGACGACCTTCCGTTCGCGCACATAAACGGCGAGCCGCCGCGCGAATGCGCCGTAGTCTCGCGGATGCGGATGGCCCGCACCCACCGGAACCAACGCACCGTCGCTCGACGCCATCGTGTACGGCGCGCGCATGATCGCCTCGATGTCGGCCTCCGACATGTTGAACGACACGATCGACGCATCGCCGCCGTTGATGATGTCGATCGCGGCCTGCACCGGAGAAACCTGGCGGGCCGCCGCGATATCGGCGAGCGTCTTGCCGTCGATCGACGGGTCGCGACGGCAGAACGCAATCATGATCGACGCGGGTCCGCCGCGGCGGCGGAGATTGTCTGTCACCGCAGGCTCGGTTGGCTGGATGCCATTTGGAGCCAGGGCCGCCCGGAGCGACGTCGACGATGCTTCGTACGGATACTGATCCGCGAAGACCTCCACGCCTCGTGACCGCGCATCGTCGATATCTTTCAACAGAGAGGCCGATTTCCCCCAGTTGTCTCTGCCGAGCGCTTTCATGTGGGTGACGATACCGCGGACGCCCGCCTCTTCGGCGATGCGGATGACTTCTTTCACCGCCGCTTCGACGCCTATGCCGTAATCCGCTTCGTCACGAATGTGACTCGTATAGACGCCGCCGAACGGCGCCACCGCCCGCGCAAGCGCAATGACCTCCTCCGTCTTTGCGAAGCTGCCCGGAACGTAAAAGAGCCCCGACGATAGTCCGAACGCGCCGTCGCGCAGCGCCTGGGTCACGAGCGCGGTCATTCGATCCAATTCTGCCGGTGTCGGTGCGCGGTTCGCCTGCCCCATCACGGCGGCACGGACGGACCCATGGCCGATGAGCGGCGCGACGTTGAGTCCGATACCGCCGCGTTCGAACATCGCGCGCTGTTCAGCAAGATTTACCGGTCCGCCGCCATCGGGGTTGATCGCAACTGTCGTGACGCCCTGCGCGACGATTGGCTGCGCTTCACGCAATGCCGGATTTCCAAGGCCCTCTCCGGCATGTGAGTGCACGTCGATGAATCCCGGCGCGACGACGAGATCGTGCGCGTCGACGATGCGCCCGGCGGCCGCCCCCTCGAGCCGGCCCATCGCGGCGATGCGGTCTCCGGTTATCCCGATGTCAGTTCGGATCCACGGGTTGCCGCTGCCATCCATGACGCGCCCGTTCCGAATGAGGATGTCGAAAGAAACCGGTTGAGGTTGAGCAAACCCGAGCGCAGTAAAAGCAAACGCGACAGCGGCGAGGCGTCGAACCATCCGCTCAATATATGACGTGACGCCCTCAGGCACAGCTTGTGCAGCCGTCCGCGCCCCAGGAGGACTCATGCCCGACGGTTCCAGGAACTTGATGATCGAACGAAGCCAGCCGAGCGTCTGGGACAGACCCGCGGCGACGGTTTCGCGCTACTACGACGAACAGCAGCTCGCGGCCGCGGCCGGCGGCGCCGTGCTGGCCATACTTGGACTTCGGCGCGGCGGGATCTCCGGCGGACTCCTTGCCGCGGCCGGCGGCACGCTTGCCGCCCGCGCCGCGATGGGACGGCACGACATCGTCAAGCTGCGGGGCTGGCTCGATCGCATGCAGCAGAGGGCTGGCGACGTGGTCCATGAGGCATCCGACGAGTCGTTTCCGGCAAGCGACTCTCCCGCGTGGACGCCGACCGCCGGAACGGCACGGAGGTAGGAATGGTTGTGGAAATCGATATGGCGGGCGACACGATCGACACACGTGTGGCCGCAACGCGCAATTTGAGCGAGTTCGAGCGTTGGGCGTCGTTGGCGGCTGGCACCGGCCTCGCGGCGTACGGCTTCACGCGCCTGAAGAACCGGGGCTGGCTCTATGCGGCCCTGGGCGGATATCTGCTGCGTCGCGGCGTCACCGCGCATTGCGACGTTTACGAAGCGCTCGGTGTCAATACCTTCGGCGGCGTGACGGACACTCGCGCAGCGCTCGGCGGGGCGCGCGGGACGCACGTGCTCGAAAGCGTGACGATCAATCGACCCATCGAGGAGCTGTACCGCTTCTGGCGCAATCTCGAGAACCTGCCCCGCTTCATGCGGCACCTTGAATCGGTCGAACGGGTCACGGACACGATCTCCCGCTGGAAGGTACAAGGCCCGGCAGGCACGGCCGTCGAATGGGAAGCCGAAATCAATAATGAGGTCCCCAACAAAGTGATCGGCTGGCGTTCGCTCGAGAACGCCGACGTCGTCAGCGCCGGATCCGTGAATTTCGACGATGCGGGGCGCGGACGCGGCACGCGGGTCACCGTTCACTTGCAGTACAGCCCGCCGGGCGGCAAGGCGGGCGCATCGATCGCGCGGATCTTCGGGAAGGATGCGGAAACGGAGATTCGTGAGGATCTGCGTCGCTTCAAGCAGCTCGTCGAGACCGGCGAGGTGCCGACGACCGAGGGGCAGCCGCGCGGCTGACGCCGCGCGCGAGTGCAGATCGCAGACGGTAGAGGGCCAGCTGATTGGACCTACAGTTCATTGTTCGCGACAGCGGCCTTGTCGGTGAGCGCGGTGACGATCCGCGGCGCCCAGCGTGATTCGGACTCGCGCCCGCGCTGGACGCGATCGCCGCCGGCCCCCGAAGGACCCGGCAGGAGGCGATCCACCAGCATCATGGCGCGCGCGACGAGACCGGGCAGCACGACATTCACGGCGGCGGCTGCCTTGGCCTGCGGCGTGATGGTCAGCTCCGGATCGCCGTGGCGCGCCGCCTCGAGAATCTTCCGCGCGGCGCGTTCAGCCGAAATGGTGACGCCAGGAATCGAACTCGAAATTTTGAACCACGCGTATTCCGATTCGTGACGTCCTTTGAACGTCGCGTTTCTCGGCGATCCGGTTCGCATGAGTCCGGGCGCGACCGTCGTCACGCGGATGCCGTAGCGCTCGAGTTCGGCTCTCGCCCCGTCGGACAGTCCGACGAGCGCGAACTTGCTCGCGCTATACGGCGTCAGGTGCGGCACGGCGATCTTGCCGCCGATCGACGCGATGTTCACGATCCGACCGAACGTCCGATGCTGCATGATCGGCACGACCTCGAGCATCAGATGCAGCGGACCCCAGAAGTGGGTGGCCATCGCGTTCTCGAAGTCGTCGTGATCCATGTGATCGAAGGGTCCGACCTGGATGACGCCGGCGTTGTTCACCAGGACGTCCACCGCGTGCCAGCGGTCCATGACCTGATCGATTGCCGCGCGCACGTCGGCGCGCCGCCTGATGTCGCAGCGGATCGTGACGACTTCCCCGCCGCGCGGCTCGAGATCCTGCCGCGCACGCTCCAGTTCGTTGACGTCCCGGGCCAGCACCGCCACCTTCGCGCCTTCGGCTGCGAACAGGCGCGCCATCACGAGGCCGAGCCCGCGAGAGCCGCCGGTGATGACGACGACGCGCCCGTCGAACGAGATCGCGTGGCGCGACCGCGCGAGGCGGTAGGCGGCCAGCATGGCACCGGCGCCGAGCGCCACCCCAGTGGCAAATCGCTGTTGATTCGTCATGATGCCTTCTCCAGGAGGCTTCGCAGGGTCACGGCGTCACGCGGCGCGTGTCCACCGACGTCGTTGTTGAAATACGTATAGACGGGTGCGCCCGAACGGCGCTGCTGCTGCAGCCATTCGGCCCACTCCGTCAGGCGTTCGAGCGGATACCCGCCGCCGTACTTCGCGCCCGAGCCGTGGAAGCGAACGTACACGAAGGGGCCGATGCGCTGCTGACCCGTCGCCGACCCTGGCATGTCGTGCAGGCACAGCGCGATGCCGGATCGATCGAGCAATTCGCAGACGTCGGCTCGATACCAGCTGGGATCGCGGAACTCGATGACGTGACGCACGCCGCGCGGGAGCAGCGCTGCGAAGGCGCGCAGGCGTTCGAGATCCACGTGGAATCCTGGCGGCAGCTGGTACAGCACCGGGCCGAGGTGCAGGCCCAGGCCGCGCATCCGGCCGAACAGCCGCGTCAGCGGTTCTCGTGGATCTTTCAGCTTCTTCATATGTGTCAGGAACCGGCTCGCCTTCACCGCGAACACGAACCGCGAAGGCGTGCGCCGCGCCCACGCCGCGAAGTTCGCACGCTCCGGCAGCCGGTAGAAGCTGTTGTTGATCTCGACCGTATCGAAGCGCGCGGCGTAGTATTCGAGCCATTGCGTCTGCGGCAGGCGCGGCGGATAGAATTCGCCGCGCCAGTGCTTGTATTGCCATCCCGAACAGCCGACGCGCGCTCGTCCGAGGCGCATCAGCCCTGGGAACGCAAGCAGAATGCCGCGATATGGCTGAGGTTACGCGCGGAGGACTGATGATTCCGTTCGCCGACTTCGAGAAAGTGGACGTGCGCGTCGGGAAGATCGTTCGAGCCGAATTGTTCCCCGAAGCGCGCAAGCCGGCTTACAAGCTCACGATCGACTTCGGCGCGGAGATCGGAACCAGGCGATCCTCCGCCCAACTGGCGGTGCATTACACGCCGGAATCACTGGTCGGCAGGCTCGTCCTGGCCGTCGTCAACTTTGCCCCACGACAGATCGGTCCCTTCATGTCGGAGGTGCTGACGCTCGGCGTTCCCGATTCGACGGGCGCGGTGGTGCTGGTCGTCCCCGACAGGGAGGTACCCCTGGGCGGCCGGTTGTTCTAGCGCGACGCCGCGTCAGCGCTCGTCGGCGTCGTCGCGGCCGCGGTTCGGGATCAGTTCACGCTCCGCTGCCAGCCAGTCCTCCCAGTCGGATCCGTGGCTGCCGCCGCGCGAGAGATACAGTTCGTAGGCGCGTCGCGCAACTCGCTCCCGATAGTCCTCTGCCGTGCTCGCGCTCGACTCCGCGGGCGGACCGGACTGCACGGGCTCTTCGGGTGTGGCAACGGCAGTCTGAGACTGCTTCGTTGGTTCATTCGCGATCGCGGGATTATCAGGTACCGAACGCTTGCGTGACTTCGCCATAATGCACAACCCATCAACCGCCGTGCCAGTACTGCAGCGCAGTCGCGCGCACTGCTTGAGCGGTGTGTACGCGAGAGCGCTGAACGAGCCGGCGAGCGGCAGTAAGAAATCGATACGAAAAACTGAACAGCTGCTACAGTTGCGCCGACTCCTGTACCGCGGCGATTACCCATCGCAGCGTCGATTCCTCAGCTGCGATGCGGGCGGTGACCGGAATGGCGGCGCGTTCACGCGGGCGCAGACGGAATGCAAGCTCCGTCGTCCCGCCTGCCGCAGCGCGACGCACGTCGTTGAGCCATTGTACGCGGTCCTGGCCGACGAAGACGCTCAGCGTCTTGCCGACGAGAAAGCGTTGGCTGACATTGAAGAGTTCGGACGCCGCCCGATTCACTTCCAGAATGGTGGAGTCCGGCTTTGTAACGACATACGGCTGCGGCATGTCGTCGAACAGTTGCCAGTAGCGGCGATACTGGCTCGCGAGTTCCGCCTGGAGCACCTCCATCCGATTGCGGCTCTCCACGAGCTGCTCCTGCGCCACGCGCACTTCCTCGAGTGCATTTTCAAGCTCCTTGAGGAGGCGTCCGGCAAGTTTGGGCGGACCGCTCTCTTCGAGGGGGATCCGCCGCTGCAACGAATTCAAGCGCTGCATCGCAGATGCGAGCTGGACCTGAAGAGCGTCGATGGCCAAACGGGGCCGTCCTTTCTGCTCTGGCTCGTACGAGCCTGACGGGCTGATTTTCCATCCCCGCTCGCTCGGGGGGGGGGGGCGAGCTGCGGTAGACTACAAGTCTTCAGCATACCGTGATTCCACAGGCCTTGCGCGAGCAATCGGAGAAGCACGAGCAGCTCAGGCAGCAGTTCGAGAGCTGTCGCGCGGTCGTGGCCAGGGCGCGGGCCCGGGCCGTTCGAGCGGCGGAAGAAGCGGTTGCGCTTCGAACGCTCTCCAGAATTCGCTCCACCGCGGCGAGGTCCACGACGGACCGTGAAGTGTGGACGACCGCAACGCGTGCGATCAGCGAGATGGCGCGGGAGCGCGACCAGATCCTGGGTACGGTGTCCCACGAAATGCGTCAGGCGCTTTCCGCGGCGCTCGCGGCCGAGCCGATCCTCGCCGACCGGCGGTCGGACACAGTGTCGGCAAAGGCCGCCGGCGTGCTGCACCGCCAGCTCCTGCACTTGAGTCAGCTGGTGGAGCTGCTCCTCGACTACTCGCGCCTCACCGTCAGCGTCGCGGCCGTCTTGAAAGAACGTGTCGACCTCAGAGACATCGTGCGTGAGACGGTCGAGGCATGCGAGTCGGACGCGCAGCACGCTGACATCCGCCTTGCGACGACGCTCGGAACTCACGCGCAGATGGTCGACGGCGATCCCACGCGACTGCGCCAGCTCGTGTCGAACCTCGTGCACAATGCGCTGCGTTACACGCCTGCAGGCGGCCAGGTCCAGTGCTCGATCGCCAATGTCGAACGGGCGCTGCACATCGTCGTGAGCGACACAGGGAAAGGCATCGCGGCTGCGGATCTCGAGCGGATCTTCGAGCCCTTCACGCGGATCTCCCCCGAAAGCGAAGGCCTCGGTATCGGCCTTGCCATCTCGCGCCGCATCGCGCAGCTGCACGGTGGATTCATTACCGCGCGGAGCGATGGTCCCGGATGCGGCACGACGTTCGTCGTGATGTTGCCGGCCGCGGGCAGCACCGACTGAGCGGTGATGCCTATGGTACAGGTCAGCGCATGACGTCGCCGGCGGACCACGACGCATTCGAGCGCATCCTCGATCACCTGCGTCAGGCCCGCGGCTTCGACTTCACCGCTTACAAGCGCACCAGCCTCATGCGCCGTGTCGTGAAGCGCATGCAGACGATCGGCGTCGAGCAGTTCGATCGATATCTCGATCGCCTGCAGGTCCACCCCGACGAGTTCAACGCGCTGTTCAATACGATCCTGATTAACGTCACGGGATTCTTCCGCGACATCGATGTGTGGGATCACCTGCGGACCGCCATCCTGCCATCGCTCCTGAGCGCGCGTCCCGACGCGCCGCTGCGGCTGTGGAGCGCAGGAGCCGCGTCCGGGCAGGAAGCCTACTCGGCCGCCATGATCCTCGCCGAACTGATCGGAAGGGACGCATACAAAGAACGCGTCAAGATCTACGCGACCGACGTCGACGAGGATGCGCTGGGCGAGGCGCGCCGCGCGGTGTACAACGACAAGCAGCTCGCCGACGTGCCACCGGATCTCGTCGCGAAATATTTCGAGAAGACCGGCGAGCTGTTCACCTTCGACCGGGACCTGCGGCGGGGGGTGATCTTCGGCCGGCACGACCTGATTCACGACGCGCCGATCTCTCGCGTGGACCTGCTGCTCTGCCGCAACACGTTGATGTACTTCAACGCGGACGCACAGGCGCGGATCATGGCGCGGTTCTACTTCTCGCTCAATCCCGGCGGCTTCCTCGTGCTCGGACGCGCCGAGATGCTCTTCAGCCACGCATCGTTGTTCCAGGCCGTCGATCTGAAGCGGCGGATCTTCACGGTCGTCCCGAAGGTGAATCCTCGCGAGCGTCTGCTGCTCATCGCACAATCCGGCCGGGAGGACATAATGGCGCAATACCCCAATCACGGCCGGTTACGCGATGCCGCGTTCGAATCGTCGGCCGACGCGCAGATTGTGCTGGATCCGATGGGTGTGCTCGTCGCCGCCAACGCACAGGCCCGCCGGGTGTTCTCGTTGAGCACGGGCGATCTCGGCTCTCCTCTGCAGGATCTCGAGCTGTCGTACCGACCCGCCGAACTCCGGCCCGCGCTCGACCGCGCGCTGCAGGACCGCCGCGAGGTCGCCCTGAGAAACATCCCGCTGGACCACTCCGGCACCGTCCGTTTCCTGGACGTCGTGCTCGTACCGCTGTACGAAGACGACGGGACCGCACTCGGCGCGCGGATCAGCTTCATCGACGTCACGCCGATGAAGTCACTGCAGGACGAGTTGACGAATTCCAAGCAGGAACTCGAAACCGCGTACGAAGAGCTGCAGTCGACGAACGAGGAACTCGAGACGACGAACGAAGAGCTGCAGTCCACCGTCGAGGAACTCGAGACGACCAACGAAGAGCTCCAGTCGACGAATGAGGAGCTCGAGACGATGAACGAAGAGCTGCAGTCCACGAACGAAGAACTGCAGACGATGAACGACGAGCTCCGCAACCGGGGCACGGAGTTGAACGCCTCGAACGCGTTCCTGGAGGCCGTGTTCACCAGCCTTCGATCTGCCGTTGTCGTCATCGACCGCGAGCTGCGGATCCAGGTCTGGAACTCGGGAGCGTCCGACCTGTGGGGATTGAGATCCGAGGAGGCGCAGCAGGCATACTTCTTCAGCCTCGATATCGGTCTGCCGGTCGCCGATCTGCATCAGCCGCTCAAAGAGGTTTTGGGCGGCAACGCCGATCATCGCGAGATTACGCTGCGCGCGATCAGCCGGAAAGGGCGATCGATGGAGTGCCGCGTCTCGATTGCGCCGCTGCTCGGCAGCGATCGAGCAGTCACGGGGGCGATTCTGCTGATGGATGACGCGTCCGCCTGACGCGCGCGCGTCAGGAGTTGACCTTGCGGCCGCTGCCCAGCGCGGGGCCGTCGGCGGGCAGGTCGTCCGGCACCGTGTGTTCGGCGATGGTTCGCGAGTGCAGCAGCTCCCGAATCAGCATCGCTTCGCGTTCTGACTCCGCCGCGCGCGCGGTGAACGCCGCATCGACCCACGGTTGCCCCCGCTCGCGGCCCCGTTCCGCCAGTCGATGCGACAACGCGGCGCGCTCCTCGAGCGTGCGGAGCGCGATCCACAAGGCGCGATCGACCTCGTCGGTCTGCGCGGCCAGCATGCTTTCCGGCGAGTAGACGTGCCCGACCCGGCAGCGGAAGCGGGCCAGGCCGTTCTCATGTGCTTCCCAGAGCGTGCCGTGGCACGCAGGACACGTGAAGACGGATGGCCGGCCGGGACGGTCGTCGGGATGGATGGGATTCGGCGGCTCCTCGAGATCGGGTTCCTTCGCGTGCAGGACGGGCGCGTCAGGGTCTGCATCGCCCACCGCCTCTTCGTCCACCAGCGCCGTCACCAGCACAGGAATGTCGCGGAGGGGCAGCACGTGATCGATGAACCCGGCGTTGATCGCGCTTGTGGGCATTCCCGGCGCAAACGACTCGGCAGGATCCTGGGCGATGGTCACCCCGCCGCCGAGCTTCACCGCGGCGGCGCCAGCCGTGCCGTCGTCGAGTGCACCAGTGAGCACGACCGCGATCACGCGTTGGCCATAGCAGCGTGCCGCGGAACGAAACAAGGGGTCGAGCGCGGGCCGCAGGCCGTTTTCCGAGGCCGTGCGCACCGCACGCACGCGCCCCTCGTCGATGATCATGTGATGATCGGGCGGAGCGATGTAGATGCGTCCGTACTGCAGCGGTTCGCCGTCGGTGGGATGCGCGGCGGGCATCCGTCCAGCCCTGCTGAGGATCTCTGGCAGCAGACTCCGCCCGCGCGAAATGTGCAGCACGACGAACACCGACGCGTGCAGGTCACGGGGAAACTCCGCGATCACGCGGCTGATGGCCTCGACCCCGCCGGCAGAGGCGCCGATCAGAATGATGTCGTGCCTGGCCATGTCATCGCACGCTGATTCCTGCCTTGCGGTTGCATTACCCGTACCTTCGCACCTGGGCCGCACAGAACTCGGCAAACGGACGGACGTCTCTCGGAGGACTCGTGTGATGCGGTTTGACGCCTTCGGATTTCGGCGTGAAACAGAAGGTCGCGGTCACGCGGAACGGCTCGAGCGCGAGCATCTGGCGATCGAACCACGCCTGCGCGTCCGGACGCCGTGAGTCTGCCCAACTGATCCCCGTACGGATATAGGTTACGCCCAAATCTCGCAGCCACCGCACGGCATTCTCGAGACGATGATCCTCGAAGTGGAACCACTGGCAGATGCCCATCGCCGGCGCATGCTGCGCGCGGGCGCACGTCTTCTGACGGTGAACGAAGTACCGTAGGGGCTCCCGGTTCATCGGATCGTATGAACCCGTCGATAGCCTCGTATAGAGACGACGATCCTCCGCCGCTAACCTGATCCACGCACTCCTTCGACAATCACGGAACGTTCTACTGGTTGAAGATTTGCAACAACGCAGCCGTGATGTCGGCGTGGCGCGGCTCGGTTTTCGTTCTTCAGCTGTTGGGCGCGGTAGCACTGGTCGCCTGTCAGCGGCAGACACTCGACAGTTCGCCTCCCGCGTCGGGCCGCGCGCTCAACGGCCATGTCCGCGACACGGATCCCGCGCGACTGCAGAACGATGACGGTCAGTGGGTGATGCCGGCAAAGAACTATTCGGGCACTCGCTTTTCCGGCCTCGACGAGATCAACAGCAGCAACGTCTCAAGGCTCGGAGTGGTCTGGACGTTTTCAACCGGCGTCACGGCCGGGCACGAGGCGGCGCCGCTTGTCGTGGGCTCGACCATGTACTACGTGTCGCCCTGGCCGAATATTCTTTATGCGTTCGACCTCGGCACACCCGGATATCCGCTGCTGTGGTCGTACGATCCGAAGCCCCTCGGCGCCGCAAAAGGCGTCGCGTGCTGCGACATGGTCAATCGCGGCGCGGCTTACGCGAACGGCACCATCTTCTTCAACACGCTCGACGGCCGCACCGTCGCGGTCGACGCGACGACGGGCCAGCCAAAGTGGATTACGCAGCTTGCCGACATCAACAAAGGGGAGACGATCACGATGGCTCCCCTGGTCGTCAAGAACCACGTCTTTGTCGGCAACAGCGGCGGCGAGTTCGGCGTGCGCGGGTGGATCACCGCGCTCGACATCGACTCCGGCCGCATCGCCTGGCGCGCCTACAGCACCGGACCTGACAAGGACGTCCTGATCGGACCCGACTTCAAGCCGTTCTATGCGGCTGACCGCGGCCGGGATCTGGGGCTCACGACCTGGCCGGGCGAGGCCTGGAAAATCGGCGGGGGCACCGTGTGGGGATGGCTGTCGTACGACCCGGAAGCGGACCTGCTCTACTACGGCACGTCGAACCCCGGTCCGTGGAATCCGGCGCAACGGCCCGGCGACAACAAGTGGACGGCCGGGATGTTCGCGCGCAGCCCCGAGACCGGCGCCGCGCGCTGGTTCTATCAAACGAGTCCGCACGATCTATTCGACCACGACGGCGTGAACGAGATCGTGCTGATGGATCTGCAGATGAACGGCACCACGCGAAAGGTGCTGACGCGCGCAGACCGCAACGGCCTCTTCTATGTCATCGATCGCCTCACGGGAGAAGTGCTGTCCGCAACGCCGTTCGCGCCGGTGAACTCGAACAAGGGCGTCGATCTGAAGACGGGGCGCCTGATCCCCGTCAAAGAGAAAGAGCCGCAGCTGAACGTCGTCGTGCGTGACATCTGTCCCGCGGCGCCCGGAGCGAAGGACTGGCAGCCGATGGCGTTCTCGCCGAAGACGGGCCTGGTCTATATCCCTCACAACAATCTCTGCATGGACTTCGAAGGCATGAGTGCGAGCTACATCGCCGGTACGCCCTATGTGGGATCGGAAGCCGTCTACAAAGCGGGGCCTGGAGGCAACCGCGGGTTCTTCACGGCGTGGGATCCCGTCGCGGCAAAACCGCGCTGGCAGATAAAGGAGAACTTTCCGGCGTGGAGCGGAGCCCTCGCCACCGCAGGAGACGTGGTCTTCTACGGGACGATGGAAGGGTGGTTCAAGGCGGTCGACGCGAAGACAGGCCAGTTGCTGTGGCGGTTCAAATGCGCCAGCGGCGTGGTGGGCCAGCCAATCGCGTTCAAAGGCCCTGACGGTCACGAATACATCGCGATCGCCGCAGGCATCGGCGGCTGGCCAGGCGCGATCGTGTCCGCCGACCTCGATCCGAGCGACGCGACGGCGGGGAATGGCTGGGGCGCCGCGCTCGCCGATTTGAAAAAGGCCACTACGAAGGGCGGGGTGCTCTACGTATTCTCGCTGGGGAACAGCCGATGACTCGGCTGTCCGGACTCGCGGCGGCCGCACTGGCGCTGACGCTGCCGCTGATGGCCTGCCACGAAAGAGCTGCGGCGCCCGAACGCGTCCTGCGCGTCTGCGCCGACCCGAACAATCTGCCCTACTCCAATCGAGCGGAGGAAGGGTTCGAGAACAGGATCGCCAGCCTGCTCGCCGCGGATCGCCACGCACGTGTCGTCTACACGTGGTGGGCACAGCGGCGCGGATACGTGCGCAACACGTTGAAGGCGGGCGAATGCGACGTGCTGATCGGCGTACCCACCAGCTTTGAACTGGCTCTGACGACGCGTCCCTACTACAGATCGACGTACGTCTTCGTCGCGCGCCGCGACCGCCATCTTCATCTGGCGTCTCTGGACGATCCGCGACTGCGGCGCATGCGGATCGCCGTGCAGATGGTCGGCGACGATTTCGCCAACACGCCGCCCGCACATGCGCTCAGCACACGCGGCATGACCCGCAATGTCGTCGGCTATCCGGTCTACGGCGACTACGCCCGGCCGCATCCATTGTCGGGCATCGTCGATGCGGTCGAGCGCGGCGACGTCGATGCGGCGATCGCGTGGGGCCCCCCCGCCGCGTATTTCGCGAGATCGTCGGCGGTTCCGCTGGACCTGACGCCCGTGACGCCGCAAATCGACCTCCCCTTCCTGCCCTTCGTCTTCGACATGTCGATGGGCGTTCGACACAGCGACAAGGCGCTGCGCGACGAACTCGACGATTTTCTCGTGCGCCGCAAGACGGACATCGACGCGATCCTGGCCAAATATGCGGTCCCTCGAGTCGATGCCGGAGAGGAGCCGTCGTCATGAGACATGCGGTCGTGATCCTCGTCGTTGCGGCGCTGGCCGGTGCCTGCGAGCGCGAAACGCGACGGTACCAGGAACTGCCGGCGGCGGCGAATCGCGAGACCGGCGTGCGGCTGACGACGCTGCAGCCGGGCGCGCCGCAGCAGTCGGAAACGGTTCAGAGCCCGTATCAGAACAACGCCTGGGGCATGTCGGAGGGCAAGCGTCTCTTTGCCGCCTACAACTGCACGGGCTGTCACGGCGTCAATGGCGGCGGAGCGATCGGACCGGCATTGAAGGACGACAAGTGGATCTATGGCAGTCAGCCAGACCAGATTTACTCGACGATCTCGCAGGGCCGCCCCGACGGCATGCCGTCTTTCGGCGGCCATCTCCCCGCGCAGCAAATCTGGATGCTCGTGGCCTACGTGCAGTCGATGAGCGGCATCACGCCAAAAGACGCCGCGCCCAGCCGCAATGACGACCAGATGAACGCGATCCCCGAGTCGCGCACCGGCTTCCTGCCGCCGATCCAAACCGGTCATCGTTGATATGCACATCCAGTCGGTCCTTCATCCCGCGGGCATCGAGGCGGCGCTCGTCAGCCGGCTGTGGTGGGTCATGTTCTGGACGTGCGCCGTCGTGTGGGTGGCGGTCGCGGGCGCCATGCTGTTCGCGATTCGTAGAGGCCGGACGCGCGTTGCCCCCGCCAACGAGCGAAGCGTCTTCCGGAACGTGCTCGTCGCAGCGGGCATCAGTCTCGTTGCGCTCGTCTGGCTGCTGTTCGAGAGCGTGCTGACGGGGCGGGCGCAGGAAAACGTCTCGACGAAGGACTCGCTGCACATTCAGGTCACCGGATACCAGTGGTGGTGGGACGTGCAGTACGAAAATCCGGTCCCGTCGCTGCAGGTCACCGCGGCAAACGAAATCCACATCCCCGTCGGACGCGCCGTCGTCGTCGATCTGTTCGCCGGCGATGTGATCCACAGCCTCTGGATTCCGAATCTGCAGGGCAAGATCGACCTGATTCCCGGACGCCACAACACCCTCACATTGCGCGCCGACGCCCCGGGCATTTACCGGGGACAATGCGCCGAGTACTGCGGCGCTCAACATGCGCACATGGCGCTCGTCGTCGTCGCCGAGCCTGCGGAGCAGTTCGAGCGCTGGCTGAGCGCGAACCGCGCGCCCGCGCCCGCGCCCGTCACGCCTTCACAGGTCCGCGGCAAGGAGGTCGTCGAGCGCGGTCCCTGCGCGATGTGCCACAACATCACCGGGTCGCTCGCGTCCGCGCGCACCGCACCGGATCTGACGCACATCGCGTCGCGAAGCACGATTGGCGCGGCGACGGTACCGAACACCCGGGGATACCTCGCTGGATGGATTCTGGATCCGCAGCACATCAAGCCCGGCAACAGGATGCCGCCAACCGGCTTGAGCGATGAGGAGCTGCAGGCGGTGCTCGACTACCTGGAGACGCTGAAGTGAGCGAGGGACTGACCGGCGTTCCACTGCTGACCGATCAGGACGAACGTTTGACGTCGGACTTCCTGGAGGGCGAAGAGCGGAAGCTCCGCGACACGTGGAAGTACGCGGAGGGCTTTTTCGGGTGGTGCGCCGAAACCGATCACAAGCGGATCGGCCGCCGCTTCGTGATCACGGCGTTCGTGTGGTTCGCCATGGCGGGCGTACTCGCCGCGCTGATGCGCATTCAGCTCTCGCGCCCCGAGAATACGTTCCTCGGGCCGGACCTCTACAACCAGATCTTCACGACGCACGGCACGACGATGATGTTCCTTTTCGCGGTGCCGGTGTGGCTCGGGCTGGCGATTTACATGGTGCCTCTCCAGGTCGGGGCGCGATCGATCTGCTTTCCACGGCTGGTCGCCTATGCCTACTGGATGTTCCTTTTCGGAGGCATTTTTCTCTACACGAACTTTTTCCTGAACACGGGTCCCGATGTCGGCTGGTTCAGCTATCCCCCGCTCGCGGGTGCCGAGTACGGGATCGGCAAGCGGCCGGACGTGTGGGCGCAGCTCATCACGTTCTCCGAAGTGTCGTCACTCGCGACCGCGACGGCAATCGTCTGCACGGTCTTGAAACTGCGAACGCCGGGCATGTCGCTGAACCGCATCCCGCTCTTCGTCTGGTCGATGCTGGTCGTCTCCGCCATGATCATCTTCGCCATGCCGGCGGTGATGGTCTCGAGCACCTGCCTCATCCTCGACCGTCTCGTGAGCACGCATTTCTTCAATCAGGCGGAAGGGGGCGACCCCCTCCTGTGGCAGCACCTGTTCTGGTTTTTCGGCCACCCCGAGGTCTACATCATCTTCCTGCCGGCACTCGGCGCACTCTCCGAGATCATCTCCACGTTCACCGGGCGTCCCGTCGTCGGATACGTGTCCATGATTCTGTCGCTCATCGCGACCGCGTTCATCGGATTCGGCGTCTGGGTGCACCACATGTTCGCCACCGGCCTGCCGCAGCTCGGGCAGAGCTTCTTTACGGCGGCGAGCATCATGATCGTCGCGCCGACGTCAGTGCAGATCTTCAACTGGATCGCGACCGTCTGGACGGCGCGGCGGCTGCGCCTGACGACGCCAATGCTGTACGCGCTCTCGTTCTTCTTCATCTTCATCATCGGAGGGCTGACCGGCGTCATGCTGGCCGCTGTCCCGCTGGATCGCCAGGTCCACGACACGTTCTTCGTCGTCGCCCACTTCCATTACGTCCTCATCGGCGGATCGGTGTTCCCGCTGCTGGGCGCGGTGACGTTCTGGTACCCGAAACTCACGGGACGACTCATGAGCGAGGGGCTCGGCAAGCTGGCTTACTGGTTGCTGTTCGTGGGTTTCAACTTGACGTTCTTTCCGATGCACCTCCTGGGACTCGCGGGGATGCCACGTCGCGTGTACACGTATCCAGCGTCGATGGGCTGGGGTGGCCTGAACATGCTCGCCAGCCTCGGCGCAGCGGTGATGGCGCTGTCGCTGCTCATTTATCTCGTCAACGTCGTCGTATCGCTTCGCAGCGGCGCGCTTGCGGGGAACAATCCGTGGGGGGTGGCCACGCTGGATGGCGCCACGGCGTCGCCTCCGCCGGCGTACAACTTCGTCCCGTCCCCGACCGTCGGCAGCCGCGAGCCGCTATGGCACAGCGAAATCTCGCCGCCCCCGGTTGTCGGCCTTTCGGCGGCGAAGCGCGAAGTCCTGGTGACACGCGTGCTCGACGCCGAGCCCGATCATCGGTACGAGATGCCCGGCCCGTCGATCTGGCCGCTCGTCAGCGCGATCGCGACGTCGGTGATGTTCGTGTGGTCGATCTTCAATCCCTGGGGGGTCGTCTGGGGATCGATCCCGATCACTGCCGCGCTCGTTCTCTGGTTCTGGCCGAAGCGGGGTGTTCCGCCAGCGCGCCTGGCCGCTGATGCGGCAGCTGGTCACCTCACGCCCCGGGAGATGGTGTCGTGAAGACGGCGGCGCTCGACGTCTCCGGCCTTCCGGAAGTCGGGTTCGGACACCGCAGCCTGCTCTGGTGGGGAACGATCTGCCTGATGGCGATCGAAGGGACGGCGTTCGCGCTCGTGGTGATGTCCTACATATACCTGAAGGGCCGCGTCGCGCACTGGCCGCCTGGCTTCGCGCCGCCGGGTCTCTTCTGGGGCACGACGAACCTGATCATCCTCCTCGCCTCGTCCGTGCCCAATCAGCTCGCGAAGAAGGCGTCGGAACGCTTCGACGTGCGCGGCGTGCAGCTCTGGATGGTCGTCTGCTTGATCTTCGCCCTTGCGTTCAACATCGTGCGGGCATTCGAATTCACGACGTTGAACGTCCGGTGGGACTCGAACGCGTATGGCTCGATCGTGTGGACGATCCTCGGCATGCATACGGTCCACGTGATCACCGATTTCGCCGATTCGCTGGTGCTGACGATCCTCTTTTTCACCGGACCAATCGACGAGCATCGGTTCGTCGACATCTCCGAAAACGCGATGTACTGGTACTTCGTCGTGCTCGCCTGGATTCCGATCTATGCCGTTATCTATCTCGCACCGCGCATCTTTTGATACGCCGCGAGGGAATGCCCTGAGGTGGGGAGGGGTGTTCACGGGACCGCTGGCATGGGCGGCGGTCCTCGAGATCAATTACGCGATGTCGTACGTGGCGTGCGAGCAAGGCAGCAAGTGGATGCTCCATCTCGCGATCGCTGCCGCGGTCGTGCTGATCGCGTTGGCCGCATACGGCGCCTGGGTGTCGCTGCCGTCTGCGGGTGACGAGACGCTGCCGTCGACCGTCGCCGACCCCGAACGAACGGCACTCGTGCGGGCCCGGTTCGTGAGCTATGCGGGGCTGGGACTGTCGTTCTGGTTCATCATTGCCATTCTGGCGATGGAGATTCCAGCGGCGCTGCTGCAACCATGCAATCCGTGATCGCCCTGTCGGCGTACGCCTCGCACGATCTCGCGGCTGCGGCGGTGCACGAGTGGACCTGGGAACCGCTCGTCGTCGTTCCGCTTCTTGCCACGACGGCGCTCTACGCGTGGGGTCTCCGAAACGTGTGGTCGCAGGCGGGCCCGGGACGCGGCATCGCGGGGTGGCAGGCGGCGGCGTTCTTCGCCGGCAATGGCGTGATCGCCATCGCGCTGCTGTCGCCCGTGGCGTGGCTCTCCCAGATCCTGCTCTCGGTACACATGACCCAGCACATGCTGCTGATGCTCGTGGCAGGACCGCTGATCATGTTCGGCCATCCGCTGCTCGTCTGGTTGTGGGCGTTGTCGCCAGAACGGCGGACTCGCGTGATGAGCACTCTTCGACGGCGTCCCGTCAGCTGGTGCTGGCATGCGGCGACTGGACCGCTTGCGGTGTTCCTGATCCAGGCCTCCGCCATCTGGGTGTGGCATCTGCCGGTGCTGTACGAGTCGGCACTCGGCCACGCCGGCATCCACGCGCTCGAACACCTCACGTTCGTCATTGCCGCGACCTTGTTCTGGTGGGGCATGGTGCACGGGCGTTACGGGCGGCGGGGCTATGGCCTCGCCGTGGTGTACGTGTTCCTGACCGCGATTTCCACAGGCGCGCTCGGCGCGCTCTTCACGGTGTCGCCCTCGGCGTGGTATGAGGAATACGTGAGGCAGGGCGCCATCTGGGGAGTCGATGCACTCGTGGACCAGCAGCTCGCGGGGTTGCTCATGTGGATTCCCGCCGGCGTGGTATTCATCGTCCTCGGCCTCGCGTTGTTTGCGGCTTGGCTCGGCGAATCGGAGCGTCGCGTGGCGCTCGGCCGGACGCACGCGCTGACGCGCGGTTTTCCGGAGGTTCCGCATGCGCGGTGAACGGCGGCTGGCGATCGGCATACTGGTCGCCGTGCTTCTGCCTTGTGGTTCCATGGCGTGCCGCGACCGGCGCCAGAACGTGTTCGATCAAGCGCGCACGCTGACCGGCGGCGATCCCGGGAAGGGCATGCTGGCCATCGACAAGTACGGGTGCGGCGGCTGCCACACCATCCCCGGTGTCAACGGGGCGAACGCGACCGTCGGGCCGCCGCTGACCAACATCGCGAGCCGCACCGTGCTGGGCGGCCACCTCACGAACACGCCGGACAACATGGAACTCTGGATCAAGAAGCCGCAGCAAATCGATCCGAAGAACGTCATGCCGGATCTCGGGGTGACGGATCAAGACGCGAAAGACATCACCGCGTACCTTTACACGCTTCGATAGCTGGATGCGCACCTCGTTCGTGGTCGTTGCATTCGTCGTTGCCGCCGCACTGCTGCTCCAGGTTCACGCCGGGGCAGCCGCAGACGCCATCGTACTGGTATGGACGTCGAGCGGCGCCCCGCCCGACGTGGACAACGGCGTCCATCTGGGCGCGAACGAAGCGCAGCGAACGGCGGCACTGCTCGGACGAACGGTCCGCGTCGAACCCCGCGCGACAGCGGCGTTCGCCACGATCGTGTACGAGGCGGGAGGCGTCGCGCTCCGGTCCGGGACTGGCTGCACGTTCCAGCTCGCGCCGACGGCGGACGCAAAGACCGCGGCGCTCGTCGACTGGAAAAAGCAATCCGGGAAAGACGGAGAGTACCGAATTGCCGTCTGGCATCCGTCGCTGAAACAGTTCGGAGGCGTGGATCTCAACGAACGATTCACGCGGCAGTTCCACCAGCCGATGGGTGACGGCGCGTGGCTCGGGTGGGTCGCGGTCAAAGCCTCGGTCGAGGCCGCCCTGCGCGCCACCGGGACGCCGTGCGAGTCGATCGCCAACCTTCAATTCGACGGCCACAAAGGCGCGTCGCTGTCGTTTCGAAATGGCGTGCTGCAGCAACCCTTGTACGTTGTCCAGAAGACTTCCGAGGGTGAGAAAGTGGTCGCGCAGGTACCTGCAGCATGAAAGCCGTCATTGCATTGGCTCTGCTTGCAGCTCTGGCTCCTCCCGCGCCGGCCTCGGTGCCGTACCGCATTTATGCGAGCAACGAGCGCGCCCACAGCGTTTCGGTCATCGACGGCGCGACGAACAGGGTCGTCAATACGATCAAGGTGGGATACCGGGCGCGCGGGATCGATTTCCGGAACGGCCGCCTCTACGTCGCGTTGAGTGACGATCAGCTGAACAAGCAGGGGCCCGGTGACGCGATCGTCGCCGTCGATCCGGCGACCGGGAACATCCTCGATCACCACCCCGCCGGATCGGATCCGGAGCGCTTCGTGCTGACCGGCGACGGCAAACGCCTGATCGCCGCCAACGAGGACGCCGGCACGGCAACCGTCACAGACCTGCCGACCGGAAAACTCCTCGCGACGCTCATCGTCGGGATCGAGCCCGAAGGTGTCGCAATCAGCCCGAACGGCCGCTGGGTCTACATCACCGCCGAAACGAGCAACACGGTGTCCGTCATCGACGTTCGGCAGTTGAAGGTCGTATCGAGCTTCCTCGTGGACCCCCGCCCCAGGGCCGCGGCCTTCACTCCCGACGGCCGCCATGCGTGGGTCACGGCGGAGATCGGCGGCAGCGTCACCGAAGTGGATACGATCCGTCACAAGCCGATCCGGTCGGTCCACCTTCCTCCGCCCGCACACCCGGTCGGTGTCGCGGTCTCGCCGGACGGCAACTGGGTGTACGTCGCGACCGGACACGGCAACAGCGTGATGGTGCTCGATGCGGCGGCCGGTCGCGTGGTGTCGACGATTCCGACCGGCGAACGGCCCTGGGGCGTCGCGCTGACGCGCGACGGGTCGCGGCTCTACACCGCGAACGGGATCTCGAACAACATCACCGTTATAGATACGGCATCCAGGAAGGCTGTGGCGACGATTCCGACGGGCGACGGGACGTGGGGCGTCGCCATTCAGGAGCAGAAGAACTAACGCTCAGGCCGAACGGCGTTCGCGGCGCGGCCAGAGCAGCATCGCGCGGATCGCGCGCGCGATCTGCGACGGCACGCATGGCTTCGACAGGCAGACATCGGCGCCGGCGGCGCGCGCTTCGTCCGAGCCCTGCCCGGACGCGAGGTTGATGAGCGCGACAATCGGAATCGCCGCGGTCGTGGCCAGCGTTTTGAGCGCGCGGACCGCTTCCCAGCCGGTGTCGGCGGCCATGCGCGCGATGTCGATCAGAATCACGTCGGGCCGGTGTGCCTGGGCCAGGTGCAGCGCCTCCACCGCTCCGCTCGCGCTCAGCACTTTGAATCCACAGAAATCGAGGTACTCGGGATACACGTCCCGCACGCCCGGCTCCTCGATGATGAGGACGGTTGAACTCCGGGCGCGACCGGCATCGAGCGGTTCGACGTGTCTCTGCACGATCCCTCCGCATCCGTGCAATGCCGCACGCGTGCCAAGTGCGAAGGGCCGCAAACCCGCAGATTTGAACCAGATGCGGCCACAGCAGAGATTGAGTGCCCCCGCAGAATTGTCTGGCCGATTGCAGAATTTGTCTCTTCGCTGATAACTCCCAATTCCCAACTCCCATCAAGGCCAAATCTGTTCGCGTCAGAATCGGATTCGAGATATGGGAGTTGGGAATTGGGAATTAAGCGAGTGACCCTCAATGTACCGTTGCGCTCTCGCCGGCGACGGCCTTCACGACGTCGCCCAGCACTTGCTTCGCGTCTCCAAACGCCATCAGCGTCTTGTCGTCGTAATACAGCTCGTTGTCGATGCCGGCAAACCCCGGGTTCATCGAACGCTTGATGGCGACGATCGTGTGCGCCCGATCCGCATCGATGATCGGCATGCCGAAGATCGGGCTGCCCTTGTCGTGGCGGGCCGCGGGATTGACGACGTCATTGGCACCCACGACCAGACAGACGTCCGTCTGCGGCATGTCGGGATTGATATCGTCCATCTCGATGAGCGATTCGTACGGAATGTCCGCCTCCGCGAGCAGCACGTTCATGTGCCCGGGCATGCGGCCGGCGACCGGATGGATGGCGAACTTCACGTCGATCCCGCGCTTGGTGAGCTGATCGTACAGTTCGTGCACGCGGTGCTGCGCCTGCGCGACGGCCATTCCATACCCTGGAATGATCACGACGCGGTCCGCGTTCGTGAGGAGGTCGGCCACGTCCTGCGGTGTCGCGCTCTTCACGGTCTTCTGCTCTCCGGTTGCCGCTGTCGCCTTCACCTGGCCGAAAGCGCCGAACAGCACGTTCGTGAAGGAACGATTCATCGCTTTACACATGATGACGGCAAGAATGAGACCGCTCGATCCGTCGAGCGCGCCAGCCGTCACCAGCAGCTTGTTGTCCACCACGAACCCGAGCGCGCAGGCCGAGAGCCCCGCATAGGAATTGAGGATCGCAATTACGGTCGGCATGTCGGCTCCTCCGATCGGGATGATCAGCAGGATGCCGAAGAGCAGCGCGAGCAGCACGACGACCGGGAACAGGCGGGCAGCGAGCGCGGTGGTCGGGTTCAGGACGACCCAGACGCCGATCGAGGCGGCGGCGATGAGCAAGGCGATGTTGACGATGTTCTGGCCTTTGTAGGTGACCGGCCTCTGCGGTATCCACTTCACCTCCTGGAGCTTGCCCGCGGCCATCAGACTGCCGGTGAAGGTCAGGAACCCCAGGATGTTCTCCGTAATGAGCGCCGTCGTCCGGAACGGCGTGAGCTGGCCGGGGTTTGTGCTCCACCACAGGTAGTAGTACGCGACGCCCACCAGGCCCGCGGCTGCGCCGCCGAACGCGTGCGAGAGCGCGGTCCGCTGCGGCACCGCCGTGAGGGGGACCTTCGACAGCGGAATGCCGAGCGCGACGCCGGCCGCGATGCCGAGGACGATCCAGAGGTGATTGACGACTTGCGGCTCGATCCAGGTGGCGCCTATCGCGATGGCCATCGCGATGACTCCCGCGAAGACGGCCTGGCGCGCCGTCTTCGGATCGTTCATCCACCGCAGCGACAAAATGAACAGAACCGTCGCCACCAGATAGGCGAACGGCACGATGAAACCTGCGATCATCGGGCGTCTCCCTGCCGCGTCGTCTTGAACATCTTGAGCATCCGGTCGGTGATGAGGAATCCGCTGACGATGTTCGTAATCGACGCAAACACGGCAATGAGCCCGAGGATTCGGATCGGCGTCGGGTAGTTCGCGCCGGTGATGGAGATCGACTCCACCACGGCGATGGCCGAAATCGCGTTCGTCAGCGACATCAGGGGCGTGTGCAGCAGCCGCGACACGTTCCGGATGACCTGGAGACCCACGAACGTGGCGAGCATGAACACAAACAGCATCGACCAGATGTCAGTTGTCGGCATGGCGGCTCCGTGAATGGACGGTCAGGCGAATACTAATCCGATTGTCCGACCGGACGGCAACTCTTTCGCCGTTCGGTTCGTCTAAGTACGCGTTTGTAGAAGAAACGAGACGGATCCCGCAGGACAACGATGCCAAAGGGCGATTTTCTGGGCGAGTTCGAGCTCTACGTCATGCTGGCGCTGGCACACCTGGGCGACGAGGCGTACGGCATCTCCATCCGGCACGACATCGAGGCTCGCACGCGGCGCGGAGTCGCGATCGGCGCGGTTTATGCCACGCTGTCGCGGCTCGAAGACAAGGGTCTCGTGCGCCACCAGCTGTCGCCGCCACTGCCCGTGCAGGGGGGCCGGGCGCGGAAATGCTTCGTGCTGACCGCTGCCGGCGACCGTGCGCTCGCCCATTCGACCGCCATGCTTGCGCGGATGATGCAGGGCTGGAAGTCGCGGACGGAGCCCAGATGACTGGCGGTCGCCGGCCCATCGCGCCCGTCGCCCGGCGTCTGCTCGCCCTCGCGGCCTCACGGCGCCACCGCGACGCGATCCTCACGGACTACGACGACGAGACGGCGGGGCTCGCAGCCGTCGGCGGCGACCGCGAGGCGGCGCGATGGGCTCGCCGGCAAGTCATCGAATCCATTCCGCCGCTCCTGCTGGACCGGCTGCGCGTGCCGGCCGCACGCATCTGGAGGACGTATATGGGACTCTGGCGCGGATTGAAGATGGACCTCGCGCTCACGATTCGCCGCCTGCTCGCCGCACCGGGGTTCACGGCGGTCGCCGTCGCCACGCTCGCGGTCGGCATCGGCGGCAACATGGCGATCTTCACGCTGATCGATCGGATGCTGGTCGAAACGCTCCCGGTGCCGCGACCCACCGAGCTGTACCGCCTCGGCGACACCGATGCCTGCTGCGTCAACTCCGGTCTCGCCGGCGCATACTCGCTCTTTTCGTACGACCTCTACCGTCATCTGCGCGACTCGACGCCAGAGTTCACGAATCTCGCCGCATTCCAGGCACACGCCAGAAGTGTCACCATCGGACGGTCAGACGTGCAGGGGCCCGACGAGACGATTTACGCGTCGTTCGTCTCCGGCAATTACTTTCAGACGTTCGAACTCGTTCCGGCCGCGGGACGGCTGCTTCAGCCGGACGATGACCGGCCGGGAGCTCCAACGACGGCGGTCATCAGCTATCGGGCGTGGAACGAGCGCTTCAACCGGAACCCAGCGGTGATCGGCGCGCGGATCAGTCTGAACGGTTTCCCGGCCATCCTGATTGGCGTCGCGCCGCAAACGTTCTACGGCGAGACGATCCGGCCGGATCCGCCTGATCTCTGGATTCCGCTCTCGAACGAGCCGCTGCTCCAGCCCGCCGCACATCTGCTGACCGTCAAGGGATCGAACTGGCTGTATGTCGTCGGCCGCTTGAGGCCCGACACGGCGCTCGCTCCCGTGAACGCAAAGCTCACGTCGTCGCTCCAGCATTGGCTTGCGGACAATCTCGACTGGACCGCTGAAGAAAGACGCGAGCTGCCGCGACAGCACGTCGCCCTGACGTCCGCGGCGACAGGCGTTCGAGCGTTCACTGACAGCGCAGCGCCGGGGCTGAAGCTGCTGCAGGGCATCGCGGCGGCCGTCTTGCTGATCGCCTGTGCCAACCTGGCGAACCTGCTGCTCGCGCGCGGAATGGCCCGCCGGACGGAGACGGCCGTGCGTGTCGCGCTCGGAGCACCCCGTGCACGCCTCCTCCGGCAGGCGCTGATCGAGAGTGTTCTCCTCGCGTCCGCCGGAGGCGTGGCGGGCATCTGGATCGCTTACGCCGGCGCGAGAACCGTCATCGCCATCGCGATGCGCGGCACGGCACTGCCGGTCGATCCGTCGCCATCGCCCGCCGTCGTGCTCGTCGCCTGCGCCGTATCCCTTGCGACCGGCGTGCTGTTCGGCATTGCGCCGGCGGCGCTCGCATCGCGCACGGATCCGATCGAGGCGATGCGCGGCGCAAATCGAGCGACGGTGGAGCGCGGCGGACGGCTCCGCCGCGGCCTGGTCGCGGTGCAGATCGCCGTCTCGCTGGTGCTGGTGTCGTGCGCCGGCCTCCTCGCGCGCACGCTGCTGAACCTGCAGGCGCAGGACTTCGGATTCGAGCGCACCTCGCGAGTGATCGTCGATCTGGCGCCATCGCTGCAGTCGATCCCGCGCGAGCGCCTGGCCGCCGTTTACGCTCGAATGCAGGAACGGCTGCTGGGAGTGCCCGGGGTTACGCATGCGGCGTTTTCCCTTTACAGCCCGATGTCCGGCGACAACTGGTCCTCTCTCATCTCCGTCGACGGTCATGGGAGCGACGAGCAGCTGAATGCGTCGTGGGACCGTGTGAGCACCGGCTACTTCGAGACGATCGGGACACCGCTGCTGCGCGGTCGCGCGTTCACCCAGGCGGACACGCCCGACTCGGCGCCCGTGGCCGTGGTCTCGGCGACGTTCGCCCGGAAGTTCTTTGGAGACGCGGACCCCATCGGCCGCCACATCGGGTTCGGCTCGACGCCCTCGAACCGCATTCTCCAAATCGTCGGCGTGGTCGGCAATGCGACCTACCAGGATGGCCGGAGCGCGCAGCCGCCGATGTTTTTCCTCCCGTTCCTTCAGCGCTCGCGGGCAGCCAGCACGGGAAGCGCCGACAACGCGCTCGATCGATCGCAGTATCCGAACTCGTTGGAACTCGTGGTATCGGGAACGGCGCAGGACATCGAGGCGCAGGTTCGGCAGGCACTTGCCGAAGTAGACCGTCACATCACCGTCGAAAGGGTCATGACGCTCGACGAACAGATCGCGCGGCAGTTCACGGGAGACGCGTTGATGGCACGTCTGACGGCAGCGTTCGGCGTGATGGCGCTGCTCCTGGCGTGCCTCGGTCTCTACGGGGTCACCGCGTACTCGGTGTCGCGTCGAACGCGTGAAATCGGGATTCGGATGGCGATCGGCGCGAATCGTGGAGACGTCCTGAAGGGCATCATCCGCGGGGCACTCGTGCAGCTCGCAATCGGGCTGGCGATCGGCTTCCCCGCCGCGATCGCTGCCGCGCAGCTGCTGCGGTCGCAGCTGTTCGGCATCGGCGCGTACGATCCGGTGTCATTCGGCGGGTCCCTCGTGCTGCTCGGTGCCGCCGCCATCCTCGCGGCGCTCATCCCCGCGCGGCGCGCGGCGACGCTCGATCCCGTGCGTGCGCTGCGCGTGGACTAGTTTCGACTATCCGCTCCCGGTTTCAGTTCCAGTTGCGAGCCGCCAGTCCGCTTCCGGTTGCCACACTGGCAACTGGACGCGGGCAACTGGAAACGGTCTACCCGTGTCATCGCTACACACGTCACGTGCGGTGAACTCTCCGTTACCGGGGTGCGTATTTCGAGACAGCTGCGATCCCCCGGAGGACTGGAGACCGCTGCGATGTTCACGTCCGCCATCGACGTTCCTGCTGTCCGCCGCATCAAACGGTACGGGTGGATCCCTGACCTCCCCGATCGACGAGACCGCCTGTTCACCGCGCCGGCCCACTTGGTACTGCCCCCGCGCGTCGATCTGCGCAGCGGCTGCCCGCCCGTGTATGACCAGGGAGAGCTCGGGAGCTGCACCGCACACGCGATCGCTGGCGCCGTCGAATTCGTCATGCGGCGCCAACAGGTGCCGGATGCGTTCACGCCGTCTCGCCTGTTCATCTACTACAACGAGCGCGTGATCGAAGGAACGGTGGACGAAGACGCCGGCGCGATGCTGCGCGACGGGATCAAGAGTGTCGCGCGCCAGGGGGCGCCGCACGAACGCCTCTGGCCGTACGACATTGCCCGGTTCCGGGTGCGGCCCACGTCGCCCGCGTACCGCGATGGTCTGTCGCACCAGGCGCTGCTCTACCGTCGTATTGCCCAGACGCTCGATCAGCTGAAAGGGTGCCTCGCGTCCGGCTTCCCGTTCGTCTTTGGATTTGCCGTCTATGAGAGCTTCGAGAGCAAGGACGTCACGCGCTCGGGTGAAGTCCCGTTGCCAGGACCCGGAGAGGCACTCCTCGGAGGACACGCCGTGCTCGCCGTCGGATACGACGACGGGCGTTCGACGTTTCTCATCCGGAACTCGTGGGGAGAAACCTGGGGCGAGCGCGGCTACGGCACCATGCCATACGTATACCTGCGCGATCCGCACCTCAGCGATGACTTCTGGGTCATCACGCTGGTCGAAGACGGACCGCGGGGTGTTCCGCGCTGCGCCCCGCGCCCCCTGGGCTTTCGGGCCTCGAATGGGGGCTGATTTCCGCGCTGGCAGGCTGGTGACTGGCAACGACCCGGCAAACCACTAGACGCGACGCGCGGTGGTGTATATTTGTCGTGCCCACATATGGCCACGACGTCACTGGAACGCGAACTCAAACGCGGCAGCGCCGAAATCCTGATCCTTGCGCTGCTCGAGGAACGCCAGCGCCACGGCTACGAGATCGGCCGGCTCATCGCCGATCGATCCCGCGGCGCGATCAACTTTCACGTCGCCTCCCTGTACCCGACGCTCTACCGCCTCGAGGACCGGAGACTCATCGAAGGCCGCTGGGTCGAGAAGGCCGGGCAGCGGCGCCGCCGGTATTACCGCCTGACGCGCGAGGGCCGCGCCGTGCTCGCCCGCCAGCGCGGCATCTGGGACTCGTTCTTCATCGCGCTCGATCGCGTCGCGAGGATTCGCCATGCCTGACATCGACTGGAGAGCCGCCGTCCGCGCCGCCTTCGGCGGGCGAACCCCCGACGACGACGTCGTCGAAGAGCTCGCACAGCATGCGGCGACGGCATACGAAGCCGCCCGCGCGGAGGGCGTCGAGCCCGATGATGCACTCGCAGACGTGGCGCGGCAGATCGACCGCTGGGCCGCGGATCCGGTCGTCGCCAGCCGCCGTCCGCGCCGGCCGCCCGCAGTCGCTCCGCCCCCGGCATCCGCGCCGCCCTTCGCATCGACGATGCAGGACGCGAAATATGCGCTGCGCCTCATGCGTCACCAGCCCGCGCACACCGTCGTCGTGGCCGCGACGATGGCGCTTGGCATCGCGGCAACGACGCTCCTCGGCAGTGTCGCCTATGGCGTGCTCATGAAGCCATTGCCCTGGGCCGATGCACCGCGCCTGGTGCGCCTCTACGAAACGCGCCAGGGCAGTACCAAACGTTTCCGTCCGATGATGACAAACGGCACGTACCGCGCATGGCGCGAGGGCGCTCGCACGCTCGATGCGCTTGCGGCATGGGACGTAAGACAGGTCGCGCTGACGGATCGTCCCGGTACTGGCCGGATCACGGTGTCCGATGTCACGCCTTCGCTGTTCCCGATGCTCGCGGCGGGGCCGGCGCTCGGCCACGGCTTCGCTCCCGGCGACGAGGAACCCGGGCGCCCCCCGATCGCGATCCTTTCCTACGGCTTGTGGCAGCAGCAGTTCGGCGGCCGTAACGATGCGATCGGCGCGCGAATACGGCTGGATACGACGACCTACACAGTCGTGGGCGTGATGCCCGCGTCGTTCGCGTTTCCTGACCGCGAGACGCGCGCGTGGCTCCCGTTCTACATCGAGCCGCCCACCACGCCAGGCAGAGGAGGCATGAGCATATCGATGTTCCAGGCGCTCGGCCGCGTGCGTCCGGGTGCGACGCCGGCACAGGCCGCCGCCGAGGGCACCGCCCTCGGGCGCGCGGCGACTCCGTCCGTGCCCATGGCGAAGGTCGTCGCCACCGCCGTCTTCGGCAGCGATGGTCCGGTAGACGTCACCGTTGTGCCCCTCCTGGAGGCGCTCACGAGCGACGTCAGGCCGGCGCTCCTGATCCTGCTCGCGGCAGTCCTCCTGTTGCTGACGGTAGCGACGGCGAACGTGGCCAGCCTGCAGCTCGCGCGAGCGACGGCGCGGCGGCGCGAACTCGCGCTGCGCTCCGCGTTGGGAGCCGGTCGCGGCCGCCTGGTCCGCCAGACGCTGGTCGAGAGCCTCGTCCTCGGGCTCGTGGCCGGCGCCGCCGGGCTCGTACTCGCCGCATTGATGCACCGCCTCCTTCCGTTGCTGCTGCCGACGAACTTCCCTCGGCTGGACGACATCGCCTTCGACTGGCGCGTTCTCGGATTCGCACTGCTCGTGTCCATCGCGGCGGGACTCGGCTGCGGGCTGCTGCCGGCGCTGCACATCGCGCGCACGGATATCGCTCCGGCGCTCGGGGAAGATGCGCTCGCCCCCGTGGGCGGGGGCCTTCGCGCGCGGACGGCTCGCGCGCGCGCGGCGATCCTTGCAGCGCAGATGGCGATGGCGTGCGTCCTGCTCATCGGCGCCGTGCTGCTGGTGCGCAGCTTCGTCGATCTCATGGGCGCGGAGCTTGGCTACGATCCGTCGAACGTGCTCACCGCGCGCGTGATTCTCACCGACGGCGAGTACTCACCGCCGCAGCGGTTGGCGGTTCTCGACAACATCCTGCAGCGGCTGTCGGCGACGCCGGGCGTAACGCACGTGGCGTACTCGAACTCGTTGCCGTTTGTCGGCGGCGAGGCGCTCTCGTCGTTCCCACTGAAGCGCCGGGACGGCAGCACCATTCAGGTGCAGGCAGGGGTCCAGGGCGTCAGCTCCGATTACTTTGCCGCGATCGGTCAGCGAGTGGTGGAGGGCCGCGGGTTCGTCCCCGACGACGCGTCTCGCGACGTGCCGGTCGCGATCGTCAATCGCGAGTTCTCGCGGAAGTACCTCGGAGGCCAGGCGCTCGGCTGGACACTGCCAGGCGCCTCGAAGCATGGAGACTCCGGACCTGAACGACCGATCGTGGGTGTCGTCGACGACACCGTTCGGCGGAGCGTCACCGACACGCCCCAGCCGGAGATCTACGGAACGACCCGGCGAAGCGGCGGGGAGGGCGCCGGCCAGGTCGCCGACAGCGACATCAATTTAGTCGTACGCACGTCGAGGAACCCGCGGGAGCTCGTACCTGTGCTGCGGAATGTCGTCCAGAGCGCCGCGCCCGCTGCGCCTCTCGAATCCGTGATGACAATGGACGACCGCGTGGCGGGAAGCCTCGCAAACCCGCGGCTGTACGCGGTCGTTCTCGCGACCTTCGCGGGCTTCGCGCTCGTCATAGCCGCGGTCGGACTCTTCGGCGTCCTGTCGTATACGGTTACGCTCCGGCGGCGCGAAATCGGCGTGCGCTCGGCGCTTGGCGCCACCGGGCGTGACATCGTGCTGCTCGTCGCACGACAGTCGCTGGCGATCGTTGCTGCCGGAATCGTCGCGGGCCTGCTCGCCTCCGCATGGGCGACTCGCCTTCTCGGAACCCTGTTGTACGGCGTGACGTCCCACGACGCGCTCAGCTTCCTCGCGGTCGCCGGCATGCTGTTCGCCGCTGCGGTGATCGCCACCATCGTTCCCGCACGGCGCGCAGCGCGCGTCGAGCCGGCCAAGGTGCTCAGAGGCTGACGGCAAACGGCGGCAGCTTCCCGACGACCACCGCCGCGCCGCGGCATCAGCGCAGCGCCTGCTTGATTGCGTCCTCGGCCCGCGAGGCCATGACGGCGTAACCCGCCGCGTTCGGGTGCAGGTCATCCTGCGTGAATTCCGCTTTCATCACTCCGTTTTCGTCGACCATCGAGGAGAAATAATCGAGATAGACGTCGCCATTGTCGGCGGCGTACTTCTTCATCCAGTCGTTCAATGCGCGGATGCGCGACATCGGCCGCACCGTGGTTTGCGGCGTGCCGCCGGGCCGCGTGTGGTACGCGCTGGTCGGCGTGACGCTCGCGAGGACGACCTTGATGCCGTGGGCGTGCGCGAGTTCAGCCATCGACGCGAGGTTCCCTTCGATTTCCTCGTCTGTCATCGGCCCCGTGTTGCCGGCGATGTCGTTGGTGCCCGCCAGAATGACGACGACTTTCGCGTCGAGCGCGATGACGTCGGGGCGGAAGCGGACGAGCATCTGCGGCGTGGTCTGAGCGCTGATGCCGCGATCGACGTACTGCGGGTTCGAGAAGAAGCTGCCGAACTGCGGCTGCTGCCAGGAATCGGTAATCGAGTCTCCGATGAAGACCACGCGTGGCGCAGAGACCGTCGGCGGCAGACCCTCGTTCGCATCGTGGTATCGGGCCAGCTCCGGCCAGTCGCGCATGCGCACGTCGTGCCTGATCAGGTCCTGCAGCGCGTCGGCCATCTCAGGGCAGGACGAGGGCTGGGACCTCGACGGTCCAGGAGGCTGACCAGCGAGCGCGGCCAGTACGAGGGCGGCAGGAAGAACGAGCATCAGTGAACCCTCCTCAGCGGGTGCGCCTCGGTGTTGAAGACAACGCTGTCGAAGTCGAGCGCGTCGGGCTGGAACAGCAGATAGAAGTACTTGAACGTTTCGGCCAGCAGGAAGCTGTGCATCCGGTCGCCCTGCTCCTTCGTGACCACGTTCCGCAGCACCGTGTAGCCGACGTCCGTGCGGCAATATTTCACGAGATCCTCGAACATGCGCTGGCCCATCTCGAGATACCGGGGATCCTGCGTGTAGTGATAGAGGTAGTACGCCGACTCGACGATCTCGGGACGGAGCTGATATCCAGCCTCGGTGACCGTCATCGATCGATAGTCGATCTCCTCGGGCTCGACGCCGTGAAGAGTCCACATGCTGAAGGCGGAATCCTCGAGGCGGCGCGCGCGGCCGATATCTCCACCGAGGACCAGCACCGCCGGAAAGAACGCCTGCAGCGAACCAAACGTGGTGGCCGTGCGGCGCCCCGTGTTCATGTCGACGGTTCCGTACCACAGGTGGCCGTTCGACTGATCGGCGACGTACTTGTTGAGGGCGGCGATGCTCGAGCGCCACATCGACCCGCACTCCTTGTCGCCGAAGAGCCGGTCGCACTTCAGCAGATACTCGTAATACGAATCGATCGCCCCGCCGATGTGGCTCGCCGGATTCGTCCATTCCCCGGTTTCGACGTCGATGTTCTCCCCGACCAGACCGATCTTCGACCGTCGTGCAAACAGGGCTGAGAGCGCACGCTTCGCGGTGTCGTAGTAGACCGGAGTGTCGGTCAGTCTCGACAGCGTCCCGAATTCCAGGATGAGCGTTCCGATTTCCGCCGGGTTCGAGACGACGTCACGGGTCGCGCCGGTCTTGAGATTGATGAACCGATACGGCATGCCCGTCCGCGTGCTGAAGGCGGGAAGCAGAGCATCGCCGAGGCTGCGGGCCTTGTCGAGCAGCGCCTGATCGTGCGTCAGCTGGTAGTTCGCCAGCAGCGATCCGAGCAGCCGGATCGTAATCTCGAACACCGAGACAGACGTGTCCTGCCGCACGTCGAGGTGCTCGACGATGTCGCGGCGGGCGGCATCGGCCTCGTCGTCCAGCTTCATGAGGATCATCGTGTCAAGCGCGTCGACCGGGGTCATGAGCAGCGGCTTTCCGGGATCCCAGTCGCGCGCCGTCTTCGAGATCGGCTCGAGCTCGTCGTGGCCCGACGCATACGTCTTGTACCCCGTCCAGGCGTGGAGGAACTCCGCCTTCACTCGGGCGGCGAGCGCGGCGCGATTCACGTCCTGGGCGCGAGGGGTTGCGACGACAGCCGCCGCGATCGCCGTCGACGCCAGACACAACAGGTGCATGCGTGACATTGCCGCTGATTATAAGAACAACGTCCGCTTCGAATGACAGGGCGTGAACTCGCCGGAGGACGGCGATTCCGGAAGCAGCCGGTATTCCGGCGGTATGCTCTGGGCACCGCCGTTGCTAGGGGCGCTTTTCAGGTGCCCGCCGACCGGGAGGTTCCGGTGAGACCGAATCGAGCTGTCCTGATGGTCTGCGCGTCGTTGAGCGCGATCATGCTCTGGCCTGCGCGAGCATCCGCTCAGCACACGCACGTGTTCGTATCGGCGGGCTTCTACGCCAGTCCGCCGTATTTCTACAGCCCGTTCTACTATCCGTATTTCGGCTTCGGATGGGCGCCCTGGTATCCATACCCGTATGCGGCGCCGTATTACTATCCGCCCCGGCTTGCGAACATCTCGCAGGCCCGTCTCGAGATGAAGCCGCGGCAGGCACAGGTGTATCTCGACGGCTACTATATGGGCGTCGTCGACGATTTCGACGGAACGTGGCAGCGGCTCGACATGCCTTCGGGCGAACACGAGATCGTCGTCTACCTGAAGGGCTATCAGACGTATCACCAGCGGACGTTCTTCCGTCCTGGCCAGGACTATCACTTCAAAGCGATTCTCGAACCGCTGGCGCCCGACGCCGTGCAGGAGCCAGTACCGCAGCCGGCCCAGTCACCTCCGGGGGCGAATCAGCCGGGCAACTACCCGCCGCCCGGGTCCGGCGAGAACCCGCGCATCGCGCCCTCACCACAGGCACCGCGTCCCGACTCGACTACCTTTGGCAGGTTGTCGCTGCGCGTTCAGCCGCCGGATGCGATCGTGACCGTCGACGGAGAACGATGGGATTCACCGGAGGGCGGCAACCGTCTCGTGATCCTGCTGCCGCCGGGTCCGCACCGTGTCGACGTGCAGAAAGAAGGTCTCCGGCCCTACACGTCGACCGTGGAGATCCACCCGAACGAAACGCAATCGCTGAACATCAGTCTGGCGCGGGAGTAATCCCGTGCACACTTCTGCGGCGGAGCCAGGCCATCATCCCCTAACGCGCCACCTCCCGGCGAGTTCGATGGATCTGCTCCGCCGCAGATAGTCGTCCATCGTCCTCGTCCTCGTCCATCGTCCATCGTTCATCGTTCATCGTTCATCGTTCACCGTTCACCGCCCCGCGACCCAAAATCCGCCAGATAGATCGCGCCAGCGGGACGGACCGGCTTCGGCTCACGCGATGCGCTTGCGGCCAGGATCCTCAACCGCGTGTCAGAGGGCAGGCGCACGTCCCGCGTCCCCGTGGGCAGATCGATCCCGTAGACGAACAGATAGCTCGCGACGTAAACCTCGTTGCCTTCGGGCGCATGCCGGTGGGAGCCCACCCACGCGATTTCGTCGCGCTTCGCGAATGCCGGCCGAATCTGGTCGATCCCGTCGACGCTGCCGGTCTCGCGATCCCATTTCACGACGAGGCCGTCCTGGATCTCGCGCTGCGAGGGCACTGTGGGGACCGTATTTCCCTCGTGGATCGCGGGCACGAATGGCTCCCACAGCGCGGACGGCTCCTTCAAACGGCTCCACCACTGCCCGACGGGGCCCTGCCACTCGCGAACGACGATGCGCTGCCCTTCGATAGTCGTCGCGACGTCGCCGCCGACAGCGGCCGCGACGAGATACAACCGAGTGAAGCCGCCCTCAGGGATGTGCAGCACCTGACCATCGGGAACCAGCACGTTCTTCTGGCCGGTCGCGCCCGGCCCGAACGCGAACGAGACACCGTCGACGCTCAGCTCGTGCGGCAGTAGCTCCGCCGAAATCGTGTGCTTCTTGCCGTCGAAATCGCCGTCGGACCGATCCTTGTCGGTGCTGACGCCGTCGAGATCGAACGGAAGGTCGATCGGTACCGACGCGCGCTCCTCGACGGAGACCCCGCCTCTCGGCGCAAGCTTCAGCGCAATCGTGCGCGGCTGGAACGCCTTGAACTCGAGGGGCAGCGTCGGCCTTGGCCCCTCGTTGCCACGCCCGCCTCCGGTGTTCTCCGAAAGATCGATCGGCGCCACATCCTCTTCGGCCGCATTGATCTCGCGCGCCGCAACGATGCCCGATGGCATCCGGAGCGTCACACGCCGGGCGCGGCCGTACCGCTCCTGAAGCCGGACGACGATCTCGTCGCTGTCTTCGGCGTGCTTCATCGCCGTGATAGCCACCTCGCCAGTCGGATCGTCGAGCGACGCCATCGAGAAAGACGCGCCGAGCGCGCCGTCGTGAGCGTCGGCTTCGAATGCGACGAGCGGCTGGTTCAATTCCGCCGCGCGTGCCGGCATCCGGCCCTGCCGCCAGTCACCAGCGTGTCCTGCAATGGCAAACACGAAGCGGTGATGGCCGAGGTCGTTGCTGCTCTGATAGGTGTATCTCGTGGTGGGACGCGGCGTGTGGAGCAGGGTCAGGCGGAGGGTCCCATCGTCGGGCTTGTCCCATCCGTACTTGCTGTCGTTGATGATGCCGACGCCGAACGACCCGCTCGCGTCGGTGAGGTCGGCCCATTTCTGCGCCGGAACCTCGTACTTGTCCGGCTCGTTGTTCGTGCGATCGATCACGCCGACGCCGAGGTCGTAGGTCGCCTTGGGATTCGACGCACTCATCGGGAACGAGACCTTCAGCAGGGAATTCGGCGAGCGCCAGTCGACGAGGTTCTCGACGGTGACGCGGTCGCCGCCGGCGGTCAGGCTGACGCGCTGCACGAACGTCGACCCGGATGCGCGGCGGGTGATCTCGATCGCGGCGCGCACGGGACCACGTTCGATGACTTTCATTACGGGGTGCGCCACGAATTCGCGGGCCGGCGCCTGCACGGTGTCGTAGAGCACTTCCCATGCGGGCCAGTTCGCCGACGGATCGTCACGCAGCTCCAGCATGACGGGCGCCCGCAGCAACTCGCGCCTGGCGTCCTTGTCGTAGATCGACGCGATGTCGCCGTTGCGGTCGATCTTGACGGTCAGCCGATTGTTCTCGAGCGTGTTCTCCGTCACCTCGAGGACCGGTTCGGACTTTTCCGGGGCTGCGGACGCACGAACGTGCACGACCTTGTAGCCCACCGCGGGGACGTCGGCCATGAACAGAATCCGTGCGCTGCCCGGCGTCCGCTCCAGAATCTGCGCCGGCACTGCCTGTCCGCTCGCTCCGTCGACCACGCTCAGAGCCGCCGCCGGAGCCGCGACTTTCACCGTCGCTTCCACCGGTTCGCGCCGCTCGATCGACAACGGATTGAAGACCACGAGTGGTGGTCCCGCTCCAGCCGTGTTCAACAGGCTGGCCGTTGCCGTCGTCGACGATGTCAGCACGCCGGCAAACTGGTTCATCGACGTGATCTCGTCGTTCCAGGAGAACTGGTATGCCTGCGGGATGCAGGTGCCGGTGAGATCGTCGTGGAACTGATGCCAGAGGAACCGCGTCCATGCGGTGCGCAGCCGCTCGGTCGGATACGGCAGTCCCGTCAGATACGCCGCTGCAACGGCCGATTTCTCCGCATCGTCCGCGAGCAGCTCGTTCTGCCGGTTGAATCGCTTCATCGCCGCCTGCGTGGTGTAACAGCCGGTGCCGTGGGTTTTCAGGATCAACTCGCCGGTGTAGAGCGGCAGCGCCTTCATCTCCTCGGGCGTGATGTCGCGTGAGAGCTGGTCGGCCGACGTGTTCTTGATCTCGACGGGGCCGCCTTTTTTCTGCAGCGCGCGCTCGACGTTGGCCACCGACTCCTCGGTCGGACCGCCGCCGGTGTCGCCCGTACCGAAATACCGGAACCCGACGGAGCGTCCATCCCCGAGCGGCGTCGCATCGTCGGTCCATTTCGGATCAGTTGTCGGATCGGTTTCGACGCGCGTCACGTAATCGCCTGGCTTCAGCTCGGCGAGGATCTCGCTGCCGTCGGAACCCTGCCAGCGGCCGATGGGAAACGGAATCGGGCGTCCCCAGGTGAGTTTCTGGGTCGAGAACGCCTTCAGGCCCGAATGCGCTGCGATCGAAGGCAGCGCGAAGCCAAAGCCGAAACAATCGGGCAGGTAGACGTCCTGGCTCACGGTGCCGAACTCCTGCCGGAAGAAACGCTTCGCATACAGCGCCTGCCGAAAGAGCGATTCCGGCGACGGCATGTTCGTGTCGACGGCGTTCAACCACGAGCCGGCGAGGCGCCAGCGTCTGGCGGCCACGTATTTCTGAACGGTCGGCCAGTCGTCGGGGTGATATTCCTTGAACCACATGTAATGGATGGCGCCTTCCCATGTGAAGACGTAGTCCGGGTACTGCTCGAAGTACTTGAAGTTCGTGTAAAACGTATCGGGAATGAACTGCCGGATCGTGTCCTGCACCGTCCAGTTCCATTGCGTATCGAGGTGCGCGGTCGCGACCATGTACAGCGTGGTTCTGGCGTTCTGGGTCGAGACGGTGGCCAGTCCGGCGGTGAGCGTGAAGGCGGCGACGGCCAGGGGGACACGTTTCAGCATGCGGGGAGGATACTCGATCCATATGCGTTGCGGAGCTTCGGACGTGAGGTTCTGCCAGCCTCGCGTAACATGTAGCGCATGCTGAAGCGACTGCTGCTGATCCCGTTCGTTGTTCTCGTCAGCGCCGGATGCGGGCGCGGCGGTGGACAGCCCGCGAGGCCACTCATCGGGGTGACGCTCCTGACCGAACAGCATGCGTTCTACAAGACGCTCGAGGACGGGCTTCGGGAGGAGGCCAAGGCCAGGAACCTCGATCTCGTGATCGTGGCGTGCGAAATGGATCCAGCGAAGCAGGCGTCGCAGATCGAAGACTTCGTCGCGCGGCACGTGGCCGCGCTGCTCGTCGCGCCGTGCGACTCGAGTGCGGTCGCGCAGAATCTCGCGTCGGCCGAGCGGGCCGGCATTCCGGTGTTCACCGCGGACATCGCGGCCCACGGCGCGAGGGTCGTGTCGCACGTCGCCAGCGACAACGTGCAGGGGGGGCGGCTGGCAGCGCAGGCGCTGGCCAAATCGATCGGCGACAAGGGAGATGTGGTCATCATCGACCAGCCGACCGTCGCGTCCGTGCAGGAGCGCGTGCGCGGCTTCGACGAGGAGATGCGCAGCCACCCAGGCATTCACATCGTCGCGCGCCCGGGAGCGGACGGCCAGCGCGCTAGGGCGATGGCCGCGATGGAAGACACGCTGCAGGCGCATCCGGATCTGGCCGGCGTCTTCGGCATCAACGACGACTCGGCGCTCGGGGCGCTCTCGGTCGTCGAAGCGGCGGGTCGCAAGAATATCGCGATCGTGGGGTACGACGCGACGGACGAGGCCCGGGCGGCGATCGCGCGCGGCAGCGCATTGAAGGCCGACGTCGCCCAGGACCCCGGCCAGATCGGGCGCACGGCCATCGACATGATCGCGCGACACCTGGCGGGCGATCAGGTCCCCCCCATCGTCGCGGTGAAGGTCGGCCTCGTCACCGCCGACGACATAAAAAAGTGACGTCACGCCCCGAGACGGTGACCCCGTGATCGGTGCCCGCCGCGGCTGGTCGGACTACGCCATCTTCATCGCGCTCGCGCTCGAGTGCGTCGTCCTCGCGATCGCCTCTCCTGCGTTCGTCTCGACTGAAAACGTCCTGAACATCCTGCGGCAGAACGCGTTCACCGCCATCGTGTCGGCCGGTATGACCTTCGTCATCCTCACGGCCGGCATCGATCTGTCGGTGGGGTCCGTCGTCGGGCTGTCGGGCGTGTTGTGTGCGGACGTCATGGTGCACGGGTACGGCGTGGCGGCGGGCGTGATCGCCGGCGTGGCGGCGGGTGTGGCAGTCGGCGCCGTCAACGGGCTGATCGTCACGCGCATCCGCATCCCCTCCTTCATCGTCACGCTGGCGATGATGATGGTCGCCCGGGGCGCGGCGCTGAAGTACACCGACGCGCGGACGATTTCCGGGCTGCCCGCGTCCTTCGGCGTCTTCGGCGACAACGCGGCGTCGATCGCGATCATCGCAACGGTCTTCGTGCTCTCGTGGATCGTCCTGACGCGTACGCCGTTCGGACGGCACGTGTACGCGATCGGCGGGAACGCGGACGCAGCATGGCTGTCCGGAGTGCGGGTGGGCCGCGTCGAGTTCGCGGTATACGTGCTGTGCGGCGCCGCCGCGGGCGTCGCGGGCGTGCTCGCGGCGTCCCGGCTCCACGTAGGCTATCCACGCGCGGGGGAATTCGCCGAACTCGACTCGATCGCGGCGGTCGTCGTCGGCGGCACGAGCCTGTTCGGCGGACGTGGATCGATTTGGGGCACGCTGGCCGGCGTGTTCTTCATCGGCGTGCTGAACAACGGGCTGAATCTCTTCAACGTGAGCCCCTACGACCAGATGATCGCCAAAGGCGCCGTGCTTGCCGTAGCCGCATCGATCGACCGGTTGCGGCGGAAGACGACTCGTCCCTGATTGGGTGCCTCGGATTGGGTACAATCGTGCCGAGGCCCTGTGAGGATCCGTACCGGCCTGTTGATCTTCCTCTCGTTCGTGTCGGCCGGAGTACGTGCGCAGCAACAGACGTCTGCACCGCCGGATCCCCCGCTCACGCAAACCGTGACGGTTGCCGTCAATTCGATGGACGGAAAGCCGCTGGCCGGCCTGCGATCGGCGGATTTCGTGCTGAACGTCGATGGCAAGCGCCAATCCATTGACGACGTGTCGGCCCGCAAGCCCGGTCCTCGGGTGATCGCGCTGTTCCTCGACGAGTTCCACGTCGCGAGCGGCGCGACGGACGTCGTTCGCGAAGCCGCCCACCGCTTCATCGAACAGCAGGTGCGGCCCGACGATCGAGTCGTGGTTCTGAAGCCGCTCGACTCGCTGCCGGCGATTCATCTCACCGCCGACCGCGCCCGCATGCACGACGCAATCGACGGATTCGCCGGACGCAAGGGCAACTTGGAACCGCGGTCTCCCCTCGAAGAACAGACGATCGGACGTTCGCCGGCGCTCGCGGAGGCCGCACGAGCGCAGGTCGTGCTCTCGGGCCTTCGGGCGCTCGCCTCGCGCCTCGGGACGCAGCCGGGCCGCGCCGGCATCATCCTGATCAGCGAAGGCTTCACGCGCGACGCGCGCCTTGCCAACGCGCGGGCCCTGCCGAGCGCATCGATCGTCGAACGCTTTGCGAATCGCTTCGACGTTCCGGTCTTCACGCTCGACCCCGTCATGGGTGCGGACGATGACTCCAACGAGATGACGCTCGAGCAGCTCGCGGCACAAACGGGGGGATTTTTCGAGCGCGGAGGTGATCTGGCGAAGGCACTGCAACGGGCCAGCGCCGAACTCGATGGCGGGTACGTCCTGCGGTTCACCGTTCCGCACGGTTCGGACGGCCGGTACCATGACGTGTCGATCCAGACGACGCGCAGGAATGCGACGGCGCGGGCGCGCGCGGGCTACATCGCTCCCCAGCCTCCCGCGCTGCGGGCGGCATTCGCGCACGACACCGCGGAGCCGCTCACGACGCGGCTTCAGCATCGAAGCCGCTTCATTGACGTCTGGTCCGGAATCACACGGTTCGTCGACGCGGACGGCCAGGTCGTCGTCACGTGGGAGCCGGGCGGACCGTTTGCTGCGTCGGGGGCCAGGGCGTCGCGCGTGTCGCTCGTCGCTACGCAGCCGAACGGCACGGTGCTGTTCAAAGGCGATTTGTCACCCGTGCGTTACGACTCGACACCGGGAACCGATGTCGTCACTCGCGCCGCCTTCAATGCCCCGCCGGGCCGCGTGTACCTCGACATGACGATCTTCGGTGAGCGCGGGGAGAAGCTCGACATCGACGCCCGCGATGTGGAAGTGCCGGCCGCGGGGCCAACGCCGCAGTTGATGCCGCCGGTGTTCGTTGCCGCCCGCAGCGCGCGCGAGTTCCGCGAAGTGGCGGCAAACGCCGAGGCGGCTCCCGACCCCGGCCGCGAATTCAGCCGGACGACGCAGCTCCTTATCCGTGTGGCGATCTCGGGAGGTTCGACCGACGCGCGGGTGTCCGCGCGGCTGCTGAATCTCGCGGGTCAGACACTGCGCACCCTCGATGCGATGCCCTCGCCGTCACCAGGCGTCAGCCAGTTCGATCTTCCGCTCGCGCCGTTCGCGCCGGGCGATTACATCCTGCAGGTGACCGCGACAGGCGGCAAGTCGCCTGTCGAGCAGCGGACGGGGATTAGGATTACGGGATAGAGGCGTGCTCGGTGCTCGGTGCTCGGTGCTCGGTGCTCGGTGCTCGGTGCTCGGTGCGCCGTGCGTGGTGCTCCGAACGGCGCACGCTATTCGTGTCTCAGCGCGACGAGCGGATCGACGGCGGCCGCGCGAAGCGCCGGGATCGCGCTCGCGATGAGACCGGCGGCGAGCAACGTCCCCAGCGCCATCGCGAAGATCGTTTTGTCGGTCGGCTGGACGTCGAACAGGAACGTCCGCACGCCCGCGCTGAAATACCACGCCGCAGCGCCGCCGATCGCGATGCCCGACACCATGAGCAGCACGGCCCGTCCGAGCACCATCCCCATGACACGGCCTCGCGTTGCGCCAAGCGCCATCCGGACGCCGATCTCGCTCGTCCGCTGCGCGACGATGTAGGCCATGACGCCGTAGATACCGACGGCGGCGATCATCAGCCCCAGCATGCCAAACAGCGCGAGCACGGCCATGTTGAACCTGCGTTGCGCGATGAGCCGGTCCATGTACGAATCGAGCGTGACCGTGTCCGACGTGAGCCGCTGCTCCGGGTTGATGCGCCAGATCGCGCTTTTCATGGCAGGCAGCACCGCCAGCGGCCGGCCGCTCGTGCGCGCAACGACCGTGACGCCGAACACGACTGACTGCGCGAGCGGCATGTAGCACTCCTGGCGCGGCGGCATTTCGGGTCCGAGGTGGTGGATGTCCGCGACGACCCCCACCACTTCGAAGTCCTTCTGCTCCAACTTAACGTGCTGTCCGATCGGATCGCGCCCCGGCCAGTATTTCCGCGCTGCGGTTTCGTTGATCACGAGGACGGGCGGCGTGTTCTCCCGATCGGTCGCGGCAATGGTCCGGCCGCGCCGCAGCGGGATCCTCAGCAGCTCCAGATATCCGGGCGTGACGTTGCGGACGTCGATCTCGTCGTTCTCGCCCTTCAGTTCTCCCCGGCCCGGCAGCTCGACGTCAGTGCGGCTCCAGCTTCCGGTCAGCGGCAGCCCGCCGCTCACCTCGCCCGCCGACACGACACCCGGTACGCTGCGCACGGACTCGAGCACCCGTGCGGCGTACCTGGCATCCTCGGCTGCGAACTGCTTGTCGTACTTATGTCCGGGCATCAGCCGCAATCCGACGTCGAGCGCGAGGACGTTGTGATAGTCGAACCCCGGATCGACCTGGAGCAGCTTCACGAAACTGCCGGTGAAGAGGCCGGCGCCGACGAGCAGGACGACGGCCAGCGCCATCTCCGTGACCACGAGAATGCTGCGGACGCGCTGCGCCGTGTTGCCGGCTGTCGACGACCGGCCGCCTTCCTTCAGCGATCCCGTGAGATCCGGTCGCGACGAGTGCACGGCTGGCACGAGGCCAAACACGATGCCGGTCACGACCGCCGCGCCTACGGCAGCACCAAGCACCCGAAGATCAATGCCGATCGCGGCGACACGCGGCAGCCCGGCAGGGAGCCACGTCCGGAGTGCGTTGACGCCGCCCAACGCGAAGAGAACGCCGATCGCGGCGCCGGAGAGCGAAAGCACCAGCCCCTCGACGAGCAGACCGCGCACGAGGCGCCATGGACCGGCGCCGAGCGCGGCACGGATGCTCATTTCGCGCGTGCGTGACGTGGCCCGAACGAGCATCAGGTTGGCGACGTTCGTGCACGCGATCGCGAGCACGAGCACGACCGCCCCCAGCAGCATCAGCATCCAGCCGCGTACCTTCCCGACGAGATGCTCGTGAAGCGTGATGACGTAGGCACGGCGCCCCGGCGCCCACTTCGGATCTTTCTTATCCAGCTGTTCGGAGAGACGCCACATCTCGTCGCTTGCCTGCTTGAACGACACGCCGTCTTTGAGCCGGCCGATCACCGTGTAGTTGTAGTTGTGGGTATCGCCCTTCACGCGATCCGCGCCGGCGAACGTCATCGGCACGAGCAGGTCCGACGGCCGATCGCTGCCCACGGGATACGAGAACGATGCGGGCATCACGCCGACGATCTCGTATGGCGCCTCGCTCAACTCGATGGTCTTGCCGATCGCATCCGGCGATCCGCCGAAGCGGCTCTGCCAGAACCCGTACGAGAGGATCGCCACGTGGTCATGGCCGTCCACTTCGTCGTTCGGGTTGAACGTCCGACCGAGCATCGGGGCCACGCGGAGCACCGGAAAGAACTCCGGCGTGACGCGCTGGGCGCGGGCATCGGCCGGCTCCGCCCCTTCGGTCTTCAGGCGCAGTCGCGTGCCCGCAACGGCGGTCAGCTGCTGGAACGGCTGCTGCAGTCCCCGCCAGTCGAGATATGTCTGCGGCGTGATGTTTCCCAGGCCGAAGGTCGTCGCGTGCCTGGTGTCGACTTCGTAGATGACCCCGAGCCGATCGTGCTCGTCGAACGGCAATCCTCGAAGCACGATGGCGTCAACGACAGAAAAGATCGCGGTCGCCGAGCCGATCCCGAGCGCGAGCACCGTAAGAGCAATCGCGGTGAAGCCGCTGGACAGCCGCAGCGATCGGACGGCGGTTCGGAGGTCGTCGAGCATGCCCGATTAGACGCAGCGGCCGGATCGCGGGTTGGCGATGCATTGACCAACCCATCCCACCGCTCGTCCCAGCGCCGTATCACTCGGTGCGGAGCGCCTCCATCGGGCTGGCGGCCAGCGCGCGCCTGGCAGGGATCCAGCTCGCCAGAAGACAGGTCACCCCGAGCATCCCAACGGTGATGAGAAAGCTCGGCGGATCGTAGGGCGCCACACCGTAGAGTTGCGCGCGCAGGAGCGATCCGGCCGCCGCAGCGCCCAGCACACCGATCAGCGCGCCGGCGATTGCGAGCGTGAGGCCGTCCCTGAGTATCGCGACCGCCAGTCGCGACGGGTCGGCCCCGAGCGCGAGCCGCACGCCGAATTCGCGTCGCCGACGCGTGACGGCATACGCCATGACGCCGTAAACGCCCACGCACGCCAGCAGCAGCGCGACAACGGCAAACCCTGCCGCGAGCAGCGCCGTGAATCGCCTCGCCGCGCGCGCACCGTCGACGTACGTGTGCAGCGGCCGCACATCGTAGATCGGGAGGTTTGGATCGAGCGCCGCGATCGCGGCCCGAACGTCGGCAGCCAGCGCCGCCGGATCGCGGGACGATCGCACCACGTACGCCATGGGATTTCGGAGGATGAGGCGTTCAGGAAAGTAGATCTGCTCGGTGAGATCCGCGACGAGACTGCGGAGCCGCACGTGCTTAACCACGCCAACCACGGTCATATTCACCGTCGGCCGCCCCGTCGATCCAGGGTCGACGCCCAGGTGCTGGCCGATCGCGCTGCGACCCGGCCAGACCCGCGCCGCCAGCTTGTCGTCCACGATAATCGACGGACGCTGACCCGGCTGGTCCGCTTCGGTGAAGAATCGCCCTTCCTGGAGCTGCAGTCCCATCGTTTCCATCAGCCCCGGCGTGACGGCGCGCGCGTCCGCATTCGGCGCGCTCGCATCGTCCATCGCGGCGTCCGCCAGGTACGGAGTGCCCCAGTTGGGAAGATCGTCGTACGGAAGGTGGCTGATGGCCCCGACGCCTTGAACCCCGGGGATGCGCCGCAGCGCCTCGTCCAGGTTTCGCGCAAACGTGTTGAAGCCCGCAATCGGCCGGTACCGCTGCATTGGAATCGCTACGCGGAACGTCAGCGCATCGTCGGCGCGAAACCCGGGATCGACGTTCTGCACGCGCATGAGCGTGTGGACGAGCAGTCCCGCGCAGACGAGCAGCACGACGCTGAGCGCCATCTGGATGACGACGAGCGTTCGCCTGACGCCATCTCGAAGCGTGTCCACCTGGCGGTTCGTCCGCTGGAGTTCGGGCAGAAGATCTGGCGCATAGATCTCGGTGAGCGGCGCCATGGAGAAGAGCACGCCCCACGCGATGGCGATGCCGAACGTGAAGAGCGCAACGGGCCAGTCGATCGATGCCAGCTCGATTCGGCTCAGCGCGTCCGGACGTACGACAGTCACCGCCCGAAGCGCGCACCATCCCGCTGCGAGCCCGGCGACGGCGCCGAGCGACGCCAGCAGAAGCCCTTCTATCAGGCACTGCCGGACGATGCGTACCCGAGCGGCGCCAAGCGCAAGGCGTAGCGCGATCTCGCTCCGCCGCGCGGCGGCGCGCGCGATGAGCAGGCTGGCGACGTTGACACAGGCGATCAGCAGCAGGATTCCGACGCCTGCGAACAGCGCGACCAGCGCAGGCCGGATCTCACGGACGTCGTCGGACTGCAGACCGACGGTCACGAACCGCCGCCCGCTCGCGCCGTACTCGGTGAACGCGCGGCTGATGGTCGACGCCACGCCATCGATGTCCGCGCGCGCTTGATCGACCGTGACCGCGGGGCGCATCCTCCCGACGACCCGGAGAAACTGCTGCCCTCGCGGCCCCTGCGTCATGGCGGCGGGGAAAGGCTGGAATGCCTGCAGATCGTCCGGAACGCTCGAGTCGGGCGGCAGCAGGAGCCGGAAGGAGCGCGGCATCACGCCGACAACGGTCGTTGGACGATCGTTCACGAGGATCCGGCGGCCGACGAGCGAAGGATCGGCGCCATAGCGCCGCTCGAACACCGGCCACGAAAGCAGAATCGTCGGCGCCGCTCCAGGACGCGCATCCTCAGCGCGGAACGTGCGGCCCAACGCCGCTTCCGCTCCGAGGACGTTGAAGAAGTCGTCGGTCACCCGGCCGATCCGGAGCTGCTCGGGATGATCGTCTCCCGTGAGCGCCGCCGTGTTCGCCCAGATCGCGCCGAACGCCGCGCACGTTTTGCTGCGCGCGCGCAGGTCGTCCAGCTCGGGCCCGGAGAGCGGGGCGCGGGGATAGCCTTCGTCGGTCATGTCGGACCAGACGAAGATCAGGCGGTCGGCATCGCGATACGGGAGCGGCGACAGCAGCATCGCGTGAACGACGCTGAAGATGGCGGTGTTCGCGCCGATGCCGAGTGCCAGCGTAGCCAGCACGACGATCGCGAACGAAGGCGCCTTCCACAGCGTGCGCCACGCGTATCGGAGATCGAGCAGGATCGTTTCGAGCGGTGCGGCCAGGCGGTGCTCCCGCACCTGCTCTTTCACCTGCTCGACGCCGCCGAGCTCGACGAGGGCGGCACGCCGCGCTTCGGCCGGATTCATGCCGCCCGCGACGTAGCGATCCGCGAGCAGATCGACGGTTGCACGCATCTCATCGTCGAGGTCCCGCTCCACGGCGCCAGACCGGAAGCACGTCCGCCAGACGCTCGCGATCCATGCGGTCAGGCGCATGTTCTACTCGCTCTCGAGGATGAGGCCTACGGCAAGGACGATGCGGGCCCAGTTCTTTTTCTCGGATGCCAGCTGCCGCTGGCCCGCGCCGGTAATGCGGTAGTACTTCGCGCGGCGGCCCTCGGGCGTCTCGCTCCACTGTCCCGCGATGAAGCCCTCTTCCTCGAGCCTGTGGAGCGCCGGGAAGAGCGAGCCCGGCTTGACGATGAACGTCCCGTTACTGATCTGACGGATGCGGTCGGCCACGCCCACGCCGTGCCGCGGCTCCAGCTCCAGCGTCTTCAGGACGAGGAGGTCGAGCGTGCCTTTCATGATTTCGGCGGGCGGCTTCGCCATGGCGGGTAACGATATCGATCATCGATATCGATGTCAAATCGGACATCGCACATCGATCATCGGATGATGTTTTCGATGTCCGATGTGCGATGACCGTCAATCGCGCAAGACCGCCGCCGGGTCGACTTTTCCGGCCCAGCGCGCCGGAGCGTAGCAGGCGAGCAGCGACACGAGCAGCACGAGCGCGGCCATGCCGGCATACACGCCGGGATCGGTCGGCTTGACGTCGTTGAGCATCGATTGCAGCGTGCGCGTGAGGAGCAGTGAACCCAGGAGGCCGAGCGCGATCCCTGCCAGCGCGGCGACCGCGCCTCGACGCACGATGAGCCGCTGGACGACCGCCGGATGGGCGCCCAGCGCGAGCCGGATGCCATGCTCGCGCCGCTGCCGCCGCACGTTGTACGACGTCACGCCGTAGATCCCGACCATCGCGAGCACACCGGCCAACGCGCCAAACACGCCTGTGAGCGCCGACAGCAGCCGCGGCTGACCCACCGATGCGCTGATGACCGCATCCATCGTCTGCACGTGCGTGATGGGCAGCTGCGGATCGAGGCTGGTCACAATCGCCCGGGCGCTCGGAACGAGCGCGGCCGGATCGATACCCGTCGATCGGATGACGACGGTCATGAAGCCGAACGGTGATTCGTCCGTCGTCCGGAAGAATTCATAGGGGGTCGTCGAGGCAAGGCCACGCGACCGCACGTTCCCCACCACACCAACGACCTGGTAGTACTTCGAGACGTCGCTGCCCTGGCCGAATCGCTGTCCGATGGGGTCCTGGCCCGGCCAGAACTTGTCCGCCATCGCCTGATTGATCAACACGGTGTTGCTGCCCGTCCCATCGCGCTGATCCAGCAGGCGTCCCCGGAGCAGCGGAATCCCGAGCGCCTTCAGATAGTCTCCGTACAGCCATCGGTACTCGACCAGGGGGTTCGACCGTGCATCCCATGGATTTCCGCCTGCCCGTGTCATCTCGCCGTTCCAGCCGCCGGCAAACATCGGCAGGTGACTGATGAGACCGACGGACTGGACGCCGCCGACGGTCTTCAATCGCTCGTAGATCGAGCGGTAGAGCGCGCCGGCCGCCGCCGGATCCTTGTAACGAGGTCCGGCGGGAGCGATGTCGAACGCAATCACGTGATCGGGATTGACGCCTGCGTCGCGATGTTCGAGCAGCAGCAGGTTCTTCGCCAGGAGCCCCGCGCCGACGAGCAGCGCGAACGCAATCGCCGTTTCCGCAATCACCACGCCATTGCCGAATGTCGTCGCGCCGGTGGACGTCCGGACATCGGCCTCGCGGATCGCCGACGTGAGCGTCGCCAGGCGCAAGCGCACGAGGGGCCACAGCCCGCAGACGATGCCCACTCCGACCGAGAGGACTGCCGAAAATGCCAGGACGCGGGCGTCGACGTGAACGGACGTCGCGCGGGGAAGCGAGTCCGTCGACAGCGAAAGGAACACGCGGACCGTCCACGTCGCGAGCAGCACGCCGATCGTACCGCCGGCGATCGCGAGCAGCAGCGCCTCGCACGTGAGCTGCCTTGCGACGTCGGCGTGGTTCGCGCCAAGCGCCAGCCGGATCGCGATCTCGCGGCGCCGCGCAAAGCCGGAGGCGAGCAGCAGGTTCGCGACGTTCGCGCAGGCGATGAGCAGCACCATGAGCACCGCTCCGAGGAGCACCTGCAGCGAGCCGCGGATGTTGCCGACGATCGCCTCGTAGTACGACTGGACATCGATGCCGTGATTGGTCCCGAACTCCCTGGCGAGGTCGACGCCCAACGCGCGCATCTCCGTCGCCGCCCGCTCGACGGTGACTCCGGGCTTCAACCGGGCATAGGTCACGAGGAAATGGTTGCCGCGGGTCGACGGGTCGAGCTTTCGCTGCAGCGGGACGAACACGTCGCTGTTCCGATGGTTGAAGCCATCAGGCATCACGCCGATGACGTCGTAGGGATCCCCGTCGAAGACGACCTTCTGCCCCACGATCGTTCGATCCCCGCTGAACTCCTTCATCCAGAACGGATAGCTCAGCACGACGACCTTTGGTCCGCCCGGCTGGTCTTCCTGCGGGGTGTACCACCGGCCGAGCATCGGGTCTACGCCGAACACGTCGTGCAGCGAGGCCGTCGTGGCCACACCGGTAACCTGTTCCGGCTGGCCTTTTCCCGTCATCACGAACGAGGCGTTCATCGACCCGCCGATCGCCGAGAAGACGTGGTTCCGCTCTTTCCAGTCGATGTATTTCGGGAAGGACGCCGGGCAGGTGGCACACGCGGGCTGCGTATCGTAGACCCTGACGAGCTGTTCGGGTTGAGGGTACGGCAGCGGCGTGAGCAGCACACCGCTGTAGATGCTGAAGACGGCGGTGGTGATTCCGATGCCCAGCGCGAACGCCAGGGTTGCCATGAGACTGACGTATTTCTGCCGAATCGCCGATCGCAGGGCGTACCGGATGTCCTGACCGAGCTTCGCCATCCCCGACCTCCGTTCTGTTCCTTAGACGGGAGACTCGTCGAACGGGTGGCCGCCCTTCAACTTTTTCAACAATTCGGCGCGGTGGGTGCGGCTGGCACGAAGTTCCGTCCCATTGCTCATCACCAGCCGCTGATCGCCGGAGGCCAGCGGCGACAGCTCGCGGATGCACTCGACGTTCGCGATCGCCGAACGGTGCACGCGGGCAAAGCGTGCGCGATCGAGCCGCTGCTCGAGCGTTCGCAGTGACTCGCGGACGAGCACGCTTCGTCCGGAGAGATGAATCCGAACGCAATAGTCTTCGGCCTCGATCCAGACGATGTCATCGAGTGGGACCACGACCGTCCGGCTGCCGTCGCGCACGACGAGGGGCGCCCCACGCTGATGCGCGTCGAGCAACCGCTGCAGCTGGCCGCTCAGGCCCGCGAGCCGCCGCTCCGACAAGCGCAGCCGCACCTTGTCGAGAACGGCCGAAAAGCGTTCATCAGAAAACGGTTTGAGGAGATAGTCGAGGGCATGCTGCTCGAACGCCTGGAGGGCGTACCGATCGAATGCGGTCACGAACACGAGTGCCGGAACCGTCGCCGGGCCGGCGCGCCGGAGCACCTCGAAGCCGTCCATCCCCGGCATCTGCACGTCGAGAAACAACACGTCCGGCCGGAGCGCAAGGATGCCCTCGAGCGCGTCTTCTCCGTTCCCGCATTCGCCGGCGACGCGGAAATCAGGAGCCAGGTCGAGCAGCAGGCGCAGCGATTCGCGCGCCGGCGGCTCGTCATCCACGATGAGTGCCCGCCAGAGCTGGCTCATCAGGCCGACACGAATGGAATGCGCACCGACGCCCGCACGCCGCCTCCCGCACGCGGCTCGATTTCCAGCGCACACGCAGTACCGAATTCTGCGGCCAGCCGCGACGACAGATTGCGAAGGCCGGTCCCCGTCGCGGCGTCCAGCGTCCAACCCGGCGGAAGCCCGACGCCAGAATCCTCCACATCGATCCGCGTCCAGCCGTTGTCGCGGGCGGCGCGCACGTGCAGCGTCCCCGGATCGATGCGCGGTGCGAGCCCGTGCCGCAGCGCGTTCTCGACGAGCGGCTGGACGATGAGCAGAGGCACGCGCGCATCGGCGGCATCCGGCGCCAGTTCGATCGTCGCCTGCAGACGATCGGCAAACCGGACGCGCTGGATCTCGAGATACCGCTCGACGAGGGTCAATTCGTCGCGCAGCGTGAGGTGACGATCGGTCGTATCCAGCAGGTGACGCAGCAGATCGCTGAAGCCGGCGATCAACCGGACGACGCCGGCGTTGTCGCCCGCGCGTGCCAGCGACGCGATGCTGTGCAGACTGTTGAAGAGGAAATGCGGCTGCAGCTGCACGCGCAACGCGTCCAGCCTGGCCGCGCCCAGTTCCGCCTCGAGCCGCGCCGCGGCGAGCTGACGGTCGCGGTACTGCGCCTGCAGTGTCAGCGCGGCGCCGAGCCCGGCGATGGCCGTGTAGGTCAGGATCTGCAGGTGCAGCCGAGACAGGATCTGCCCCGGCAGCATCGCCGCGATGCTCTCGTTCGCCCGCGGGGGCGCCAGCAGGAACGCGACCACCGTCGTCACGGTCAGGTGAGCAATCGCAATCACCGCGCAGACGGCGGCGTGCCGTGCGAGAAAACGCGGCCACCCGAATCGTTCCGGGAGCCAGCCGTTCGTTATCCGCCACACGAGCAGCGTGAACGGCGCCCACACGACGTAGTACGTCGCCTGCCACGCGAGCGCGCCCCGCAGATTGATATGCTCGCCAGGCTGCCGCGACAGCCACCACAGCTGTCCTGAATACAGCAGCGCAACGAACACCCAGAACACCGCGACGGCACCGGCCGCGTCCCTCGTCCTCACCATGGTGAGCCGTCCCGTAGCTTACCGTAGGCCCGGCCTGCCCCGTCCCTCCCGCGAAGCGCTTCGCTGCACGCTCGGCGCGGTCCGCGACATGGCAAGGATCCGAGGATCAAACAATCGGATCCTTGGGACGGCAAGATCAAATGCTGGAGGGTACATGTTCACTGCATTACGCGTTGCGATGATGCTCGCCGTCATCACCAGCCAGACCGGCGCCCAGGCGCCACCGGCCGGCCAGACGTTCACGCTGTCGGGCAACCTGCTCCGCGGCTATCACACGCTCCAGGCGAACCTGCTGGCCGCCGCCGAGAAGATGCCGGACGCAGACTATTCGTTCCGCCCCACACCGGAGATCCGTCCGTTCGGACAGCTCGTCGCCCACGTGGCGCTCAGCCAGTTCGGTTCGTGCGCCGCGCTCAAAGGGGAACCCGACCCGAAACACGACGAGAAGGAAGACGCGGCGCGAAGCAAGGCCGACGAGATCGCACTGCTCAAGGCCTCGACGGACTACTGCGACCCGATCCTGCAGACGCTGAGCGATCAGACGTTGACGGAGATGTTCAAGGCCGGTCCGAACACCGTCGCGAAGGGACTCGTGCTCACCAGCACGAACTCGCACGGCAACGAGATGTACGGCACGATGGCCGTCTACCTGCGCCTCAAGGGGATCGTCCCGCCGACGACCGAGAAGCAGAACGCGGCGAAGAAAGACGGCAAAGAGTAGCGGAGATCTCTGCTACAGCCTCAGCGCCTCAATCGGATCGACGCTCGCTGCTCGGCGGAGCGGCACCGCCGCGGCGGCGAGCGTCACGAGCAGGAGGATCGCGATGCCGGCCGCGAGCGCGATCGGATCATGCGGTGTGACGCCGAACACGATCGCCTGCAGGAAGCGCCCGGAGATCGCCAGCAGCAACAGCCCCGCAGCCAATCCAAACGCGACCAGTCGGGCGGCCTCGACGAGGACGGTGCGCATCAATCCGGCGCCGGTGGCGCCAAGCGCGAGCCGTACGCCCAGCTCGCGACGGCGTTCGGTCACGCTGAGCGTCAGCAGCGCATACAAGCCGACCGCGACGAGCGCAAGCGCGGCACCGGCGAAGGCCGAGAGCGATGCCGCATTGAGCCTCGGCTGGTCGAGCGTCTCCGCCATCACGGCATCCATCGGCCGAAGCGCAAAAACAGGACGCGCCGGATCGAGCCGGCGGACCATCTCGCGGACAGTCGATGCGATCGACGCCGGATTGCCGGCGACGCGAACGACATATTCGGGATCCGGCCATGCCCCGAGCGGCAAGCACATGTACACGTAGGGTGATGGCGGCACATCCGGTGCGTCCTCTGCCGCGTCGCCAACGATCCCCACGATCGTGCGGACTGTGGGATCCGCCTGCCCCATCGTCAATTGGCGGCCCACCAGATTCGCGCCGGCTGCGTACGTGTCGACGAAGCGGCGGTTGACCAGCGCTTCAGCCCTCGTGGTGTGGCCAACGACTCCCGGATCGTCGCACCACCGGCCCGCTACGAGCGGAACACGGAGCGCTGCCAGATACCCAGGCGTGATGGTGCGTTCGCCGGCGTTCATCGATCCGTCTGGATTCGTCCCGCGCAAGCCGCTGACGACGACCTGATACCGCAGGGTGGCCCCAGTAGACGGCAGGAAATTCGCGAAACCCGTCGAGCGCACCTGGGAGAGGCGTCCGAGTTCCGACAGCAGCGCCTGCTGGAACTGCGCGACGCGCGTGCGATCCTCGTCCCATCGGGCGGCGACATGGAACGTCAGAACGCCGCTCGAATCGAAGCCGGTGTCCGCATGGCTGAGCGCCGCGTACGACCGCACCAGCACGCCTGCACCGCCCGCGAGGAGTACGCCGAGCGCGACCTGCGCGGCGACCAGCGTCCGCTGCAGCCGGTGCGAGCCGCCCGCGACGCGGGCGTTTCCGATGAGCGCAGCGGTCCTGGCTCGTGTCGCCGTCCATGCCGGCAAGACGCCGAACAACACTGCCGTCGCTCCGGTCAGGACGGCGACGAACCCCGCGACGCGCATGTCGACGACGGCTTCCGTAATCCGTGGAATCGACGTGAATTCGGCGGCGGCGACGCGCACGAGAGCAATCGCGGCTGCAATGCCCAGAACGGCGGCGGCGATCGCAATGATGGCGACTTCGCGCAGCACGGCGCCGAGAACCTGACGCCGGGATGCGCCAATCGCGCTTCGGATCGCCAGCTCGCCGGCCCGGCGGCGCAGTTGCACGAGCATCAGTCCTGCGGCATTCGCGGCGGCAACGAGAAACAGCAGGGCGACGGCGGCGAACACGAGAGCGAGCGGCCGGCGTTCGTCGCCAACGCGCAGCTCCTTTAACGGCGTAACCTCGGACGACCATCCGGCATCAGTGGCGGGATACGTTCTTGCGAGAGCCGCCTGGACGGCGTCGAGATCCGCACGCGCCTGCGTGACGCTCACGCCCGGACGCATGCGTCCGACGCCACTGAGGAACCGTGCCTGACGAACCTGCAGGAGACCCGCGGACAGCCGCGCCGGGATCCAGACGTCGATCGATGGCGCCGCGAAGCTGGCCGGCATGACGCCGACGACGGTGAATCCGACACCGGCGATCTGCAGGCGCTGGCCCACAGCGCCCGGTGAGCGCCCGAACCGGCGTGTCCAGAGCCCTTCGCTGATAATCGCCGCCGCAGGTCCGTCCTCCCGCTCTTCGTCCGACGTAAACGTCCGGCCGATGACCGGCCGTGTCCCGAAGACGTCGAAGTACCGCGGCATGACGCGGCGGCCTTGGAGGCGTTCCGGCTCCGTCCCGCTGGTGTCCGTGACGTTCTCCGCATATGAACCGGAAATGACGTCGAAGGTCGTCGTCGAGCGATTCCAGTCGATGAGACGCGCGGGCGCTATCAGGCTGATGCGCTGGCGAGCGGTCGGGCTCGCTTCCATGACGCTGACCAGGCGATCGGCGGCCGGATACGGAAGCGGCTTCAGCAGCACGGCGTCGACCACCGCAAACGCGGCCGCGGTAATGGCGATGCCAAAGGCAATGGTGAAAACGGTGGCGAGCGAGAATGCCGGCCGACGGACGAGCGAACGCAGAGCTTGTGACATCGGCGCCATGACCGTTGGACGTAGATCGCCCGGTCGCGGTTTAGTCGCCTTTCAGCGCCCGGGCTGGATCCACGAGCGACGCCCGGCGCGCCGGCAGGAATCCGGACATCGAGGCGACCAGGATCAGACAGGCTGCGCTGACAGCCAGCGTCGCCGGATCGCGCGGCGTCAGCCCATACAGGAACGACGCGGCAAAGCTGGCTGCCCAGAGGGCGAGCGGCATGCCGGCGGCCACCCCCGCCACCGCGAGGACCAACGCCCTTCTGAGCACGAGCCAGAGCACCTGACCCCGGTTTGCTCCGAGCGCGATGCGCAGCGCCAGTTCGGAGCGTCGCCGTCCCACGCCGTACGAGATCGTGCCGTAGAGACCGATGCACGCGAGCGTCAGCGCGAGCGCGCTGAATGCCGTCGTCAAACGAGCGAACAACCGCTCGCGCCATAGCGAGTCGGCCACCTGTGCCGCCATGACATCCGTCTCAACCAGCGCCAGCGACGAGTCGACGGACGACACGGCGGAGCGGATGGAGGCTGCCAGCGCCAGCGGATCGGCTTCCGTCCGGAGTTCGAAGAACAGCCCGTGCAGCTCGGCCTGCATGGCGGTGAACGGCACGTACGCGGTCCTCGGGAACGCACCGCGAACCTGACTGTATTTCGCGTCGGAAACGACGCCGACGATTTCGTACGCCTGCGACGCGTCGAACGTCGTCGTTTTCGAATATTGGCGGCCGACGACGTTCACGTCGCCGAAGAAGTAACGGGCGGCGGTTTCCGTCATGAGCGCGACGTGCCGGCGGCCTTCGATGTCTCCCCAGGTCAGGTCACGCCCCGCCAACACGCGCATCCCGTTGGCGGCCGCAAATGCCGGCCCGACGGCGTTCTCGTTCATGCTCATCGACGGCTTGCGCGGCACGCCGGGCATCGAGACGGAGCCGTTGCTCAGCCACCCCGAGAACAAACGCAGGCGCGCCGCGCTGGCACGTTCGACACCGGGCAGGGCGTCGAACCGGTGCAGCAGCGTTTCGTAAAGGGCGACGAGCCGCTCCCCTTCGTACCCGTTCTGCGATCCGTCGATACCGAACACCAGGATCCGATCGTCGTCCACGCCCAGCGCCTGGTGCTGAAGGTTCACGAGGGTTCGTACGAACAGCGCAGCCGCCACGAGCAACACCAGCGACAGCGCAATCTGCACGATCACGAAGGCAGACGACCAGGCTCGCTGCGCGGGCGCGTCCGACGTGACCGGACCGGCCGCTGTCTGCTTCATCGCCGGCAGCAGATCGACACGGGTAGCGACGAGCGCCGGGGCGAGGCCGAACAGAATTGCCGTTGCAGCCGATACCACGATGGCGAACAGCAGGGTGGACCCGTCGAGCTGATAATCGACAAACGGGCGGCGATCCGGCGGAACGAGGAACAAGAGCGCGCGCGCCGTCCATCCGGCGCAGATCAGTCCGAACGCGCCCCCGATCGCGGCCATGAGCAGGCTTTCCGTCAGCAGCTGGCGGACGAGGCGCGTGCGCGACGCGCCCAGCGAGAGCCGCAATGCCAGTTCTCGCCGGCGGGCCATCGCGCGCGCCAGCAACAGCACCGCGACGTTCGCGCATGCGATGAGGAGGACGAGCGCGACCATTGCCATGAGCAGTTGAAGCGGCCGTTCGTAAGTTCCGCGCAGCGTGTCGAGGCCCGCGCCGCCCGGCTCGAATCCGATGTGCGGAAGCTTTGAGCGATCGGCCTCGGGAAGCGCGTCGGGCGCGAAGACCTGAAACGCGGCGTCGACCGCCGCGAGCGCCTGTTCCGCGTCGACGCCGGGTTTGAGACGGGCCATGACTTGCGCCCACCAGTAGCCGCGGACGGTGAGCAGGTCTTTGCCGTCCGGCGGGCGGAATCCCCATGGCACGAGCGCCTGCTCGTTCAGCATCGGCACCCAGACGTCGGGAACGCGGCCAGGCTGCACCCCGAAGAATTCGCGCGCGGCGACGCCGACGATCGTGAACGGCACGTGATTGAGGGTGATCGCGCGGCCCACGACGGCTGGATCCGAGGCAAAGCGGCGCTTCCAATATGGAAAGCTGATGACGGCGACGTGCGCACCCTCTGCTTCATCGCCGGCGGCGATCAAGCGTCCTGCCGCGGGCGCAGCGCCGAGACCGCGAAAGTAATCGCCCGACACCATCTCGCCGTCGATGCGGTCGGCGTTGTCGTCCGCAGCCAGCGTGACGTTGCGCCGGTCGGACCCGAGCGGCGCAAACGCAAACACGGCGTCGAAGACGTCCCTCCGCTGTGCGATCTCTCGAAAAAACGGATACGCAAGCGACCGGCTGGCGGCTCGATACGCGGGATTGTTCGGTCCCCCGCTGCCGCTCTGGTCGAGACCGCGGGGCCATTCATCGCCGTGCCAGTTGAGCAGGACGAGCCGCTCGGGATGCTGGACCGGCAGACTCGTAAACAGGACCGCCCGAATCACGCTGAAGATGGCGGTGTTCACGCCGATGCCGAGCGCGAGCGAGAGCGAGACGATGACGGCCAGGCCGGGCGTTCGCGACAGGTTGCGCGCAGCGAACCGGATGTCCCTGAACAAGCTCTCCACAGGCCCTCCTTGTCGCGATCGCGTGACGGGCGTTCGCGTCGCCGCGACTGCCCGGCTCCTGCGTACGTGCATTTCAGCACGTTCTGCGCCGACGGTGTGGAGGCTCTGGCAGGAATCCTGCCAGGGACGAGCGGTGGGACGACTCAGGGGATCCGTCGCGGCGTCAACGCGATCGTGACGCGCGAGCCGCTGCGGTCGATTTCCAGTCTGCGCTCGACCGATACGTCGAAGAGCGGGAGCAGCTCCGACAACGTCATCTCGCCGGCACCGCGACCGTCTACCGCCGCGATGATGTCTCCGGCCTGCAGTCCCGCCGCGAATGCGGCAGACCCTTCGGCAATCGCGTCAACACGGAACGTGTGATAGTCCGGTCCTTCTGCGTGGATCGCGCAGCCGCATGACGCCTGCGCCGCCAGACCGTCGAGCGGTTCGACCGCTTCGAGGACCATTTGACGGCGGCCGTAGTCGAGAAAGATCCGGAAGCGTGACATCGCTCGTTCCCCGATCGTGCCAAGCACGTCCGCTCGAGCGAACGTGCCAGACGCATCGGACGCAAACACCGCTGGTGGATCCGCCAGCGTAAAATCTCCAATCTTCAACGCCGACACGCGGCCGATGAGGCCATGTGTCTCGCCCGCAGCCCCGCTCGAACCTACCAGCGTCTGTGCGCCGGCCGGCGCGGGGTGCGCCGCGACGAACGGCGAGTGCAGCACGAGCGCAGACGAGGATCCCAGATCCACGACGAACTGTCCCGTGAACCGTTCGCCCTTGTAGACGACGGCGCCGTCGACCACTGGGTGCGCGTGCGCATCGAATTGCAACGGAACGATCGTTCCGCCGGCCGGCGGCAGGAACGTTCGCCGGTCGTGCAGGACGAGGCGGCGCTGGCGGTAATCGATTTCGACGACGAATGCGTCGATGAATTCGGTACCCAGAATGCCGTCGACGTCGTGACCGAGGCGGGGAGGAAGTCTGTCGAGCGGCACCGCGAGGACGACCGGCTGCGAGAACCCGCGCAGCGTGTCGACGGTGAAGCGCGCGGCCGAGACGCCGAAAGCGTGCAGCGATCCTGAACCTGCGCCGGTCACCGTCACGTCGCGGCCGGCGGTGAGATTCAGCTCGCGCGCGCGAGCGGCGTCGATGATCGCGTCCTTGTCCCCAGTATCGAAGATGAACGACAGCGGCCTCGAGCCGTTCACGCGCACGGGAACGACGATGTGATTGGTCACGAATTCGAACGGCACGATGACCGGTGCCGTCAGCCGGACATCCTGGCCGCGGACGGCGGCAACCCCCACCGCGACCGCGAGGGCTCCGACCCCGATCCAGATCGCTCGAGCGGCTTTACTCATCCCGCAACGAGCCCCATGAAGGATTCGCGATCGCGCGCCGCGCCGGCATGACGGCGGACGCAGCGCTGAGCGCGAGCACGCCCAGCGGCACGATGGCGAACACCGCCGCCTGTTCACGGCCCATTTCGGCGCCGCTCGCGAGCAGGACAACCGCGCCGACCAACCCGGTGACCGCGCCCGCTATGGCGACGCGCACCGTGTCCGCCGTGAAGTCTCGCACCAGCCGCCCCGGCGGAGCGCCAATCGCGAGCCGCACCAGGATTTCCTGCCTCCGCCGCGATGCCGCGTGCGCCACGAGTGCATAGATACCGAGGCCGACGAGCCCGGCAACGAGCGGCGCCACAAGCGTGAAGAGACGCGCCGGGATGCGCCGGAAGAGCAGATTCGACTCGATATGTTCGCTCATCGTCCGCACGTCGAAGAGCGGAAGCTCGGGGTCGAGTCGGCGTATTGCGGTGCGAAGACCGGTCACCACAGTGGCCTCACCACCCTTCCGGGTGCGGACGTGGATCTCGCCGTACCCGGAAACCATGTCCCGGTAGGAAAGGTAGATGACGGGGATCGGCGGTTCGCCGAAGGCGTCCGAAAGGGAGGTGCGGACGACGCCACAGATTCTGAACGTTCGACCGCGCGAAGTCAGCGCGCGGCCGATTGGATCCAGACGCGGCAAGTAGGTGCGCACGAACGCATCGTTGACGATGGCCTGGGCTGGCAAGCGACGATCGCCGAGCGGCGCGAAGTCTCCTCCCGCGACAAACGGAATATCCATGACGCCGAAATAACCTGGCGTGACAACGTTGCTCAATGCCTGGTCGAAACCGTCACCTTCGCGCGCGTGACCCTCGACGGTGAAGGGGCGGGACGGCAGACCGTGGATGTCGAGCGGGACGGATGCCGCGATCGCGGCTCCTTCGACGCCCGGAACCTCGCGCGCCGCCTGGAGCACGCGATCGGCAAAGCTGCGCGGGTCGCCGGGATCGCTGCGATCCGTGAGATCGTACGCGGCCAGCAGCAGGCCGCTCGTGCGAAATCCCGTGGATGCGGTTCTCGTTTGGAGGAAGCTCTGGAGCGTCAGGCCTCCAGCGATCAGAACGAATACAGCGAGCGCGATCTGGATCCCCATGATGCCGTTCCTGATCCGCAACGGCGAGGCGCGGAGCGCGCTCGACCGGATGACGAGGTTCGGATCGGCACGGGCGAACTGCAGGACCGCCGGCGCGGCAAAGAGCAGCGCGGACACGACGCCGAGGCCGGCGCCGAACAGCGCCGCGGCGGCACTGAAATGGGTTTCGAAGGTGACCGGCAGGCCGCGGACGCGCAACGGCGGCAGCGCGCTCAACGCTCCGGTGCCCCACGAAGCGAACGCTATGCCGAGCGCCGCACCGCAGAACGCAAGCACGAGAGAATCCACGAGCACGAGCGAAGCGATCCGCCAGGCGCCGGCACCGAGTGCGAGACGAACGCCGATCTCGCGCTGCTGCGAGAACGACCGCGCAAGGACGAGGTTCGCCGTGTTCGCGCACACGCTCACGAGCATCAGCAGCAGGACGCCCTGTACGGCAACAATTGCGGTCGCCATGAACTTCTGCGGTCCGCGCGGCGCGTCCCAGAACGAGAGCACGTCGGCCGTGAGCCCACCGTCGGTGTCCGGGAAATCATGAGCGAGCGTCCGGGCAGCCGCGCCGACGTCCGACCGGGCCACGGCGCGGCTGGCGCCATCGCGCAGGAACCCCAATGCCGAGTATCCGCGGCTCGATCGATCCTCGAGTTCCCGCGATCCCTGCTGCACCAGGGGCGCCAGCGTGGCGGGGACGAACAGGTTGAAGGCCAGGCGCGGAACCGTCCCTTCGAACCCTTTCGGCGCAACGCCGATCACCGCCACCGGCCACCCGTTGACGCGCATACGCTGTCCAATCGCGCTGGCCGATCCGCCGTAGCGCGTCTGCCAGTAGTCATACGAGATGACGATCACGGGCGCACCACCCGGCGTCGACACCTCGTCCGGAACGAAGAAGCGGCCGGCCGCGGGCCGCAGGCCCAGTCCCGAGAAGTAGTTGTCGGACACGAGCAGCGCATATTCCCGCTCGGTCGATCCCGGATCGCCGACGTAGAGCGGCGCCATGCGGAACGCGAGCAAATCACGAAAGGTGGTCAGGCGGCGGCGATAGTCGAGGTACTGCGCCCACGAAATCCCTGCATAACTGCCATCCGCACGCTGAGATTCGACGAGCATGAGCGAAGAGGCGTCGCGCACGGCCGGCAGCGGTCGGAGCACGGCGGCATCCATCCACGAGAACACCACCGTGTTCACACCGATGCCCGCGCCAAGCGACAGCACGACGACCGCCGCCGTGGCCGGCGCGCGGCGGATGGCGCGGACAGCCGCCCGGACGTCGCGCCTCACTTCGCCGAGTACCAGCATCAGTGTCCTGCCGGCCCGTGGCTGCCGTGGATCGCGGTGCCAAGCCGCCGCATCAGACCGCCCGAGCCGTGTCCGTGCCCGAGCGCTACGAAGAGGACGACCACGGCCGCGACGACGATGGCGACGAGGGTGCTCATGCGCATGGCGACACCATACCGAGGCGTCGCTGAACGGGCAGTGAACGGGGCGTTCAGCCGCCGTTCAGGCGCGACTGCGTTATAAACGGACGTGCGGTTGCTGGTCGTCGAGGACGAAACGAGGCTGTCGGCCCAGCTCGCGGCGGCGCTGTCGGCGGCCGGTTATGCCGTCGACTGCGCGGCGGACGGCGAACGGGCCGACTATCTGGCCCAGACCGAGCGGTACGACGCCGTGGTCCTCGACCTCGGGCTGCCGAAGATCGATGGGCTGACGCTCGTCAGGCAATGGCGTTCGGCCGGCATGAGCGCACCCGTGCTCGTGCTGACGGCGCGCGGGAGCTGGCACGAAAAGGTCGTCGGCATCGACAGCGGGGCCGACGACTACATGTCGAAGCCCTTCGCGATGGAGGAGGTGCTGGCGCGCGTCCGCGGGCTGATTCGCCGGGCATCGGGACATGCGACCGGCGAGCTACGCTGCGGCAGCATCGAGCTCGACCCGCGCGCGGCGCGGGTGACGGTCGACGGCGCGCCGGTCAAGCTCACCGCGCACGAATTCCGCGTGCTCTCGTACCTGATGCATCAGCACGGCCGAGTGGTCTCGCAGTCGGAATTGAACGAACACATCTACTCCCAGGATCTCGACCGCGATTCGAACACCGTGGAAGTATTCGTCGCCCGGCTCCGCCGCAAGCTCGGTAACGACGTGATCGAGACCGTTCGTGGTCTCGGGTATCGCGTCAGGGCGAGCTGATGTCCCGTTCGCTCAGATCCCGCCTCATCGTCGGCGCGATTCTCTGGTCACTGGGGCTGTTCGGCATTCTCGTCGTGCTGCACAACGAGATCATGCGCCGCAACCCGTGGCTGCCTCGGCAGCTGACGATATCGACGTTGTCGCACACGCCGCAGCTGACGGCGGTCGCCGTCATTTGTCTGCTCGTCGGGCTGTGGCAGATTCGACGCGGCGTGTCCGGCGTGCAGCGGCTGCGAGGCGCCGTGACCTCTCTTCGGAAGGGGGAACATCGCCGGGTCGAGGGGTCCTATCCGTCCGAAGTGCAGCCGCTGGTGGACGACCTGAACACGCTGCTCGAACACCGCGAACAGGCGGTGGATCGCGCGCTCGGCCGCGCCGGCGACCTCGCGCATGGCTTGAAGACTCCGCTCGCGCTCCTCGCGCGTGAAGCGGAACGCGCCCGCGCCGGCGGTCACCACGAGCTCGCCGCGACGATCGAGGAGGAAGTCGAACGCATGCGGCGCCAGGTCGACTACCACCTCGCGCGCGCCCGCGCCGCCGCGTCCGGCGCCGCACCCGGCGCGCACTGCCTCGTGTCGGAAGCCGCCGAGGCGCTCCGCCGGACGCTCAACCGGCTGCACGCCGAGCGCGCGTTGACGATCGACATCGATGTTCCGCGCGATCTCGGGTTCCGCGGCCAGCGCGAAGATCTCGACGAGATCCTCGGTAACGTTCTCGACAATGCCTGCCACTGGGCGTCGTCGCGCGTCCTGCTCACGGCGACCGCGGACGCGTCGCGGCTGCGTCTCACGGTCGACGATGACGGGAACGGGCTGGATCCGGCGATGCGCGAACCCGTGCTCGAGCGCGGCGTTCGCGCGGACGAAGCGTCGCCGGGCACAGGCCTCGGCCTCGCAATCGTCCGCGACCTCGTCAGTCTGTACGGCGGCTCCGTGTCACTCGATCGTTCGCCGCTTGGCGGCCTGCGGGTCGATGTCACGTTGCCGAGGAATACTCAGTAACGTGAGTCCTTCGGCGTCAAGCCCATGTTGAACATGATGAACGCATCGATGTCGCCGGTAGTTTCGAGCGCCTTCGTCAGATTGCTCGCGCCGTGGCCCGAGTTCGTTTCGATGCGTATCAGCACCGGGTTGTCGTGGCTCGCCTTCTCCTGCAGCGTCGCCGCGTATTTGAACGAGTGCGCGGGGACGACGCGGTCGTCGTGGTCGGCGGTCGTGATGAGCGTCGCCGGGTACTTCACGCCCGGCTTGATGTTGTGCAGCGGCGAGTACGTGTAGAGCGCCTTGAACTCCTCGGGGTCGTCGCTCGACCCGTAGTCCGCAATCCAGTTCCAGCCAATCGTGAACTTCTGGAACCGCAGCATGTCCATCACGCCGACCTGCGGAATCGCGACGCGGAACAGATCGGGCCGCTGGTTGATGACGGCGCCGATCAGCAGTCCGCCGTTCGATCCTCCCTGCACTGCCAGACGGTCGCTCGACGTGTACTTGTTGGCGATGAGCCACTCCGCCGCCGCGATGAAGTCGTCGAAGACGTTCTGCTTCTTCACTTTCATTCCGGCCTTGTGCCACGACTCGCCGTATTCGCCGCCGCCGCGCATGTTTGCGGACGCGTACACGAATCCCTGCTCGAGGAGCGCGAGCCGTGCCGCGCTGAAGGTCGGCGACTGGACGATGTTGAACCCCCCGTACCCGTATAACAGCGTCGGATTGCGACCATCGAGCTGAGTCCCCTTCTTGTAGACGAGGAACATCGGAATCTTCGTCCCGTCCTTGCTCGGATAGAAGACGGCCTTGGTCTCGTACTGCGACTCGTCGTATCCGGGAACCGTCGGGCGACGGAAGACGGTGCTCTTCCCCGTCTCGATGTCGTAGCGATAAATCGTCGGCGGCGATACGAGGGACGTGAAGGTGTAGAACACGAACGTGTCCTCGGGCCGTCCGTCGAAGCCGTTGGCGATTCCGGGCCCGGGCAGATCGATCTCCCGTTCCAGGGATCCGTCCTGCCGGTACACGTATGCCTTCGTGGTCACGTCCTTCAGGTACGTCGCAAAGATTCGATGTCCCGCCGTCGTCACGCTTTCGAGCGGCTCTTGACGCTCGGGCAGGATCGTCTTCCAGTTGTCCTCTTCGGGCCGCCTCGGATCAACCAGCACCACGCGGCTGTTCGGCGCATTCTTGTTCGTGAGCACCAGCAGCTTGTCGTCGATGTTGTCGACGACCCCGAACGAGTCGTTGCTGATCGTCTGGACGAGCGGGTTGAACTCGCGCTGTCCTCGCGACAGATCGCGGACGAACAGCGCATTTCCGTCCTTGCCCTTGCCGCGATCCGAAACCGTCAGCAGGGCAAACCGTTCGTCGTCTGTCGTTTCGACCGTGTGGAACCGCTGGGGGTTGGCCGCATCCTGGTAAATCTGCCGGTCAGCGGACTGCGCCGTTCCGACCTTGTGGAAATAAACGCGGTGATCTTCGTTGATGCCCGCCTTGACCTGTCCTTTGCCGGGCTCTGGATAGCGGCTGTAATAGAAGCCGTCGGCCGACCATGCCACCCCGGACACCTTCACCCAGTCCACGAGATCGGGCAGCGTCTTCTTCGTCGCGAGCTCCATGACGCGGTACTGCTCCCAGTCGGAGCCCGCCTTGGACACGCCGTAAACGGCGTACTTCGCATCGCGGGAGGGGACGAACGTTGCCAGCCGGGTCGTGCCATCATTCGACCAGCCGTTCGGATCGATCAGCACCTCGGGCGTCCCGTCGAGCCCTTTCTGGATATAGAGGACGTTCTGGTTCTGGAGGCCGTCGTTCTTGTAGAAGAAGTAGTACGGTCCGCGATGCGAAGGTGAGCTGTAGCGCTCGTAATGATTGAGCTGCTTCACGCGATCCTGCAGAGCCTTACGGAACGGGATCTCCTCCAGGTACGGAAACGTCACGTTGTTCTCGGCGCGGACCCACGCCGCGGTCTCCGGAGAATTGTCGTCCTCGAGCCATCGATAGGGGTCGGCGACCCTGGTGCCGTGGTAATCGTCGACCTGGTTGACCTTCCTGGTCGCAGGATACTGAAGCGCCTGCGCCCCGAGCAGCGCGGACGCAAGTACTACAAAGGTGCCCGTGAGCCGGTGTGTCGATCGTCGCACTGTCGCTCTCCTCCCGTAAGGGATGCGATTGTAGCCCGGGCCGCTAAACGCGACAGTCTTTTTGCTCGTCTAAGTGCGGGGGGCGAACTTCGTGACGAATGCACTCGACAGTTTCCGTTATGCGGGGCGGCGGCTCCGGCTCACGCCGGTCTTCACCATCACCGCCGTCCTGACGCTGGCCCTGGGCATCGGCGGCACGACGGCGATTTTCACGCTGATTGATGCAGTAATGCTTCGTTCGCTGCCCGTTGCGGATCCTTCGGCACTCTACCGCATCGGGGAGGGCGACGACTGCTGCGTCCAGGGCGGCCCGCAGGATCGCTGGGGCATGTATTCCTGGCCGCTCGTGCAGCTGCTGGCCACGCAGACTCCCGAGTTCGCACAGCTGACCGCGTTCCAGGCCGGCGGCAATCGCCTGAGCGTCAGGCGCGAAGGCGAAGACGCAAACGCCCGTCCGTTGCGGACCGAATACGTCACAGGCAATTACTTCGACACGTTCGGCGTCCGTGCCGCCAGCGGCCGCGCCCTCTCGCCCGCGGACGACAAGGACGATTCGCCGCCGGTGGCCGTTCTCAGTTACAACGCGTGGCAGTCGACCTACGGCTCCGATCCCGCGGTCGTCGGGTCGACTTTCGTCATCGAAGGGCATCCGTTCACGATCGTTGGCGTCGGACCGCCCGGCTTCTACGGCGAGACGTTGCGCCCGAATCCGGCCGAATTGTGGATCCCGCTGCACCAGGAGCCGCTCATCGCAGGTTCGTCGTCGCTGCTGCGCCAGCCCGTGTCGGCGTGGCTGCGGGTGATCGGCCGGCTCCGCCCCGGCGCGACCGTAGCGGGCATGGGACCTCGCTTGACGGGCGTCCTGCACCACTGGTTGCAGTACGACTCCGGGTATCCGGCGAACTGGATGCCGGAGATCATGCGCACGATGCCGCAACAGGTGATCAATGTGATCCCGGCGGGATCGGGTATCGCCGAGATGAAGGAGGAGTACGCCGACAGCCTGCGTCTGCTGCTGATCGTCTGCGGGCTGGTGCTGCTGATCGCATGCGCCAACGTGGCGAACCTTCTGCTGGCGCGCGCGGCCGCGGGGCGGACACAGACGGCCGTACGGCTTGCGGTCGGCGCGTCTCGCCGTCAGATCGTCGGGCAGGCGCTGATTGAAAGCGTCGTCCTCGCCGTCGCCGGCGGCATCGCGGGACTGGGTGTCGCGGCGGCCGCGGCAAAACTGCTCGTCTCGCTCGCGTTTCGGAACGCCACGTTTCTTCCGCTGAGCACGAGTCCGTCGCTGCTCGTCCTCGGCTTCGCGTTCGCTCTCGCGCTCGTGACGGGGATGGTGTTCGGCGCCGCGCCCGCGTGGTTTGCGACGCGGACGAATCCCGTCGACGCGCTTCGCGGCGCGGGACGCACGACGCGCGACGATTCGTCGTTTACGAGCCGCGCCCTGCTCGTCGTTCAGGCCACCGTGTCCGTCGTCCTGGTGGCTGGCGCGACGATGCTCGGGCGCAGCCTGAACAAGCTCGAGTCGCAGGATTTCGGGTACCAGGTGAAAGGGCGCACGGTCGTCTCGCTCAACCGGCCGCCTGCCTTGTACACGCCGGAAAAGCTCGCATCGGTGTACCGCGCGCTCGAGGATCGGCTGAACCGGATTCCCGGCGTCGAAGGGTCGGGGCTGGCACTTTACAACCCGCTTTCGGACAACTGGGGCGAACTCATCCTCGTGCAGGGTCACCCCGCGCCGGGGCCGGGAGAACAGGCCGGGGCGTCGTGGGATCGCGTGAGCGCGAACTATCTGCCCAACCTTGGCGTCCCGGTTCTTCGCGGCCGGGGCTTCACCGCCGCCGACAACGAGACCAGTGAACTCGTCGCCGTCGTCAATGAAGCGTTCGCCAAACGCTTTTTCAAGGCGGGCGAGGAGCCGCTCGGGCAGCACTTCGGGATCGACGTTCCGGAGAACGCCGGCACGTACCGGATCGTCGGCATCGTGCGCGACGCAAAATTCGCGGGCTTTCAGCTCGACAAACCGGCGCGGCCGATGTTCTACGTGCCGCTGACGCAGACGGCGCACTACGCCAACGCGCTCATCGATCGCATCGAGGCCGCGTCGCACTACATCGGGGGAATGATGCTCGTGACGAACATGCCCCCCGCCGCGCTCGAACCGATGCTCAAGAAAGCGCTCGCCGAAGTGGATCCGAATCTCACGATCACCACCGTCCGGACGATGGAGCAGCAGGTCCGGAATTCATTCAACCAGGAACGGGCGGTGGCAACACTCGCCGGCTTGTTTGGGATCGTCGCGCTGATTCTGGCTGGTGTCGGGCTGTATGGCGTCACCGCTTACACCGTAGCGCAGCGCACCAACGAGTTCGGGATCCGGATGGCGCTCGGCGCAGATCGCCGGCGCGTTCTGGCGCTCGTGCTGCGCGGCGCATTCCTGCGCGTGGCAATCGGTCTCGTGCTCGGCCTGCCGCTGTCGGCCCTTGCGGGCCGCATGATCTCGTCTCAGCTCTACAACGTATCGTTCTGGGACGTGTCTGCGCTGGCCGTCGCGAGCGGTGCGCTCGGAATGTCCGCGTTTCTGGCGGCCGTGATTCCCGCCAGCCGCGCGGCGGGCCTGTCGCCGATGCGAGCGCTGCGCATCGAGTAGCTACCGCGCGTCGAGCGCGGCCGAACGGGACGACTTCCACGCCGGCCGCGCGGCGGCCAGGATGCTGATCGCTCCGATGCACAGCACGCTCACAGTGGCCGCGAGATGCACAGTCCCCGCGATCCCGGAAAAGACCGTCTCGAGGAACCTCGGGGCTGCGACGATCGCCGGGGTGGAGACGACGGTTGCGCCGACGACGAGGAGAGCCGTGCGGCGCAGCTCCGTCAACAGGAGCGCCGCCGGCGTCGCACCCAACGCCAGACGAATCGCGGTTTCGCGCTGCCGCTCGCGCGCGATCTCGGCCGTGAGCGTGTGCAGTCCCACGATTGACAACGACACAACGGCGAGGCAGAACGCGCCGAGCATGATCGCTGCGAAGACGCGCGAGCCGAGCGCGTCGCGACGGGCTTGTTCAAGCCGTCCGGTCTGATAGACGGCAACTCCCGGCTCCGTCTCGCGAACCGCCGCCCTGAGCGCGGCGATTCCGTCCGCCGCACGCCCTCGTCCGGCGATCACCACCGCACCCGGCGATGGCATCTGCGAGAGGGGGACGATGACCAGCGGCCGAACCCGTCCATCACCGCGGGAATCCACATCGTCGATCACGCCGACGACCGACGCGCTTGCCGCCGTGCCGTTGATGTCGACCGACAGTTGACGCCCAAGCGCGCCTTCGGGCCACAGTCGACGGGCAAGTGCCGTGGTCACCAGCGCGACGCGTTGTGACGAGCTGTTGTCGGACGCTCGGAATGCGCGGCCTTCCCGAACCCGGAACCCGAAAGTCCGTTCGACGCCTTCGGTGCCGCCCATGAGATCGGTTTCCGATCGCAGTGCACCCGATGGACCGACGCGCGACGGCGTGGCGATGAGCGCCGTCGGAAGCTCGCCGATCGGCAGGACCGAAGCCGCCGCAGCGTGTCCGCCTGTCCGTCGGCGTGTCGCATCGACTATCCGCTGCACCGCTTGCGTGTCGCCTTCGTTGATCCGCGCGGTCCAGACGTCCGCCGTGTCGAAGCCCGGATCGCGCGCGATCGAACGTGTCAGCGCCCATACGGCGGCGAGGCCGGAGGCGGTCAGGGCGACAGCAGCCGCCAGCTGGCACAGTACGAACGCATATCGAAGACGAGCAACTCTCCGGGTTCCGGTACGCACGTCGTTGCGGCGGAGCGTGGTCGCGAGTGGCAGCGCGGTGGAGCGCCATGCCGGGACGAGCGCGGAAAGAATGCCCATCAGAAATGACACGACGGCTGCAGAGGCCGCCACGCGCCAGTCGATCGCGACGTGAGCCTCTGCCGGGATGAAGCCGTACGGAACGAGCGTCAGCATCGGATTCAGCAGCACCGACGCAGCGCCGACGCCGAGCGCGGCTCCAGCCGCGCTGATTGCGGCGGCTTCCGCTGTGAGCTGACTCGTGATCCGTCGTCGGCCGGCGCCAAGCGCGAGCCGCACGGCAAACTCCCCTTCCCGCGACGCGGCCCTGCCAAGCACCACGCTCGAGAGGTTTGCCGCCGACACCAGCATCACCAGGAGGACGGCCGCCAGCAGAATCTCCAGCGCCGGACGGAGATCGCGAAGGACATCGTCCAGCAGCGTGTGCAGCGATATCGTCAGGTGCGAGTAGGACGTGATTTCCGCGTGATCCGCCCGGAGGCGCCCGGAGAAGGCGAGCAATTCGCGCTCCGCTTCAGCGGGCGTCAAACCAGGACGGAGCCGCCCCTGCACGTAGTACGCGCGAGCCATGCGCGGCGTCGACGGATCGAGCCGCAGTGGAAGCCACACCTCACGATCCCACCATCGGAACGTGGCCGGCATCACGCCGACGACCGTCACCTGCCGGGATCCGATCCGCAGCACGCGTCCCACGATGCCGGCGTCGGCGCCGAGACGATCGCGCCAGAAGGCATCACTGATGACGGCGACTGCTGCCGCTCCCGGCGCCGCGTCGCCATCCTGCAGCACGCGACCCAGCCGCGCCGGAACGCCCAGCATCGCGAAAGCGTTCGGCGTCAGCGATGCGGCGCGGACGCGCTCGACGTCCCCGCTGTCGCGCGCGTACGTCAACGGCTCGGCGATTCCAGCGATGACGCTGTCGAAGACCTGCGTCTGCCGCTGCAGATCGAGCACTTCCGGCGCGGACCACAGCGCGAACCGCTGGCGTCCCTCGTCCGGGTAATTGGCCCGAATCGTGACGATCCGCTCCGCGCCGTCGTACGGCCACGGGTCAATCAGGGTCGCCTTGATGACCGCAAAGAGCAGCGTGCTCATCGCCACGCCGAGGGCGACAATGAGAGCACAGGGGATCGTGAACCGCGGCGAACGGACGAGGAAGCGCAGAGCGTCTTTCACGCCGTCAGCCTACAACGTGTTCCGACGTGCGCGACACGATCTGTGACGAACGTGGTTCGCCTCCCCATTCGGGTGATGACCCGAGCGCCGGCGGAGCGTAGTGTGGCCAGATGGCATTTCCCCAGTCCGCGCTGGACGATCGAGCCCTCCTGGACGCCTACTCCGAAGCCGTCATCACCGCCGTCGAACGAGTGGGACCGGCTGTAGCGGGGATCCGCACCCGAACGGGCAACGGTTCAGGGTTCATTTTCACGCCGGATGGATTCCTCCTCACGAACAGCCACGTCGTGTCGCGTGCGACCGACATCGAAGTCTCGCTGTCGGACGGCCGTTCGTTTCGCGCCGATCTCGCCGGCGACGATCCGCACACAGACCTCGCGGTGCTGCGAATCGGAATCCCTGTCGGCGAGAGCCGCGCGCTGCCGTGGGCCACGCTCGGTGAGTCTCGAACGGTCCGCGTGGGCCAGGTCGCGATCGCGATTGGCAATCCACTGGGACTGCAGCACACGGTGACGAGCGGCATCGTCAGCGCGCTCGGGCGATCGTTGCGCGCGAGATCCGGGCGGCTGCTCGACGATGTGATCCAAACGGATGCGGCGCTGAACCCCGGCAATTCCGGCGGGCCGCTGGTCACGACGCGCGCGGAAGTCATCGGCGTGAACACGGCGATGATTCAAGGGGCGCAGGCGCTCTCGTTCGCGGTCGCGAGCGATACGGCCCGCATCATCGCGTCCCGCTTGATTCGCGACGGATTCGTGCGACGGAGTTATCTCGGACTGGGCGGGCAGAACGTCGAGATACCCCGCGCCTACGCACGCGCACACGACGTCGTGCCCGCGAGCGGGGTGCTCGTGACGTCGGTCGAGAACACCGGCCCTTCCGCAGCCGCAGGACTCCGCGAGGGCGATATCATCGTCGCCTTCGCGAACGAGTCCGTGACAGGCATCGACGACCTGCATCGGCTGCTCACCGATACCAGGATCGGCGTCGGGACTTCGATGGTGGTGCTCCGCCGCGGGGAGCGCCGCGACCTGCTGGTCGTGCCGGGGTCGATCGCGCCCACTACAAGCTGAGCAGCCCTCGGCGGAACGCGAGGCGAACGGCTTCGGTGCGGTTGTGGGCACCGAGCTTGCCGGCGATCGAGGCGACGTGGAACTTCACGGTCTGATCGCTGATGCCGAGCCGCGCACCGATCGCCTTGTTGGAGAGGCCCTCCGCCAGCAGTTCGAGCACTTGCGCTTCGCGATCCGTCAGGGGTTCGACGAGGGCATCGTCGCCGGACAGCGTTGCAGCGTCGGCCGCCGCAACCAGATAGGCCTCGGCAGCAGGAGCGGCCGCGCGTGCGTCCGCCAGCGTGCCGGCTTCCCCGACGATTTCAACCGATCCGTTCACACGCGAGCGGAGCCGCGCGCGATCGCGCGCCTGACCGACGAGCACTACACGCACGTCACTCCTGTGCGCCAGTTCATCCGCGAGCGTCGGGACGTTCGCCGACGACAATCGCGACATCCTGGGGCCGGCCTCCCCGCAGGGTCTTCAGAGTCGCCTCGCGGCCGACGCGATCGCCGACCAGAAGGTCGAGAAGATCCTCGGGCGAGGTAAGCGGGTGGCTGTCGAATTCGAGCAGCACGTCACCCACTATGACGCCGGCACCCGCCGCGGGGCTCCCGTCCGAGACCCCGACCACCAGTAGCCCGCGGCGTTCGTCGGTCCGCCCCTCCGTCGCGGGAACGCGCACGGGCTGAGCCGAGACGCCGAGATAGCCGCGCTTCACTTGTCCGTGCTCGATCAGCGTGGCGGCGGTCGTCCAGGCAATCGCCGCAGGGATCACGACTCCGAGTCCGCGAATCCTGGCCGCGGTCGTCACGCCCGCTAGACCGCCGGATGGATCGATCAGCGCACCGCCGGAGAACCCGTCGTGCATCGGCGCCGTCGTCCGCAGAATCTGGTCGATTGCGCGGCGCCGGCCGGTTGGAAACGGACCGCCGATCACCGAGACCACGCCGGCGCTGACGGTCAACGCGTTGCTCCACGAGCGCGCGAGCGCAATGACGAGATGGCCCGGTCGTGCCGTCGTCGTCGAAGGAACGAGGCGCTCGAGCTGGAGACCGTTCACGCGCAGCACGGCAAGATTCGTGGTTGGATCCCATCCCGCGAGCTCCGCATCGAGCGTCGCGCCATCGGGACGGCGCACGTGCAGACCGTCCTCACCACCGAGCGATCGGACTGTCGTCAACACGATGTCGTCGCCATAGACCACTCCGGTGCCAGGCCTGCGTCGGCCCTGGACCTGCACGACCGAGCGGCCGGCCGACTCCGCGAGATCGGCGAGCCCGTTCGAGAAAGCCAGAAGAGAAGAATCGTTTGCCATGCCGCGATCCTTGCGCAATCAGCGGCCCGCGCGCATCCCCCGATCGGGCAGGACGTGACGGACCGGCCGGCGCCGCTCGGAAACCGTTCATACTGTGATGATGTTCACGCAGCCGGCGGCAGCCGCCGCCAGCCTCATCGTGCTCGGCGTGGTCCTGTGGGACGCCTTCGAAACGATGATCGTGCCGCGGACCGTGTCCCGGCGTCTGCGGCTCGCCCGGCTGTATTTCGGCTTCGTATGGGGCGGCTGGTCGTCGATTGCGGCACGGGTGAAGAATGGCCGCCGCCGCGAACGCTTCCTCGCCGTTTTCGGGCCGCTGTCGCTCGCAGCGATGGCCGGCGGATGGGCCGTCGGACTCGTGCTTGGATTCGCCGGCCTGCAATGGGCGGCCGGCTCGCACCTCCACCCCGTCGGCGGAAGGCCGCTGCTCGACGACATCTACATGAGCGGGACGACGTTCTTCACCCTCGGACTTGGGGACGTCGAGCCGTTCGGGCGCGCGGCGCGCGTCATCACCGTCGCCGAAGCGGGCACGGGTTTCGCGTTTCTCGCGACCGTCATCTCATATTTCCCGGTGCTGTATCAGTCCTTTTCGCGGCGCGAAGCGCAGTTGACGCTGCTCGACGCGTGGGCCGGATCACCGCCCGCCGGCGCCGAGGTGTTGCGGCGCCTCGCGTCGCGCGGCGAACTGGCGCAGCTGCAATCGTTCCTGAAGGACTGGGAATACTGGTGCTCCGAGGTCCTCGAAAGCCACATCTCGTACCCGGGTGTCGCGTACTTTCGATCGCAGCATCAGCACCAGTCGTGGGTCTCTGCACTCGCGGCCATCCTCGATCTGTCGGCCCTGGTCGAAGTCGGCATCGATGGCATACCGACCTGGCAGGCGCATGCGACGTTCGCGATCGCCCGCCACGCGGCAGCCGACCTCACGCAGGTGCTGCACACGAAGACAGACGTGAAGACCGATCGCCTGCCCCCGGACGGACTCGAGGAATTGCGCCGCCAGCTCGAGGCGGTCGGCCTTGCGCCGCGGCGATCACCCGAAGCGGATGCGCAACTCGCCCGTCTCCGCCGATCGTACGAGCCGTTCATCTGCGGCCTGGCACACGAGTTGATGATGCCGCTGCCGCCATGGCGGCACGACGCCGGCGCGCGTGACAACTGGGAAACGAACGAGCGCCGCGTTGCGGACGTGCACTTATAATCCATCGCCCATCGTGCATCGCCCATCGCCCATCGCCCATCGTGCATCGCGGAGGTCGACTTGCCACTGGATCGTCGTGACCTGCTGAAGCTGGGAATCGCTGCCGCGCTGGCGCCGCGGGCGCCGATCGCTGCGGCGGGTCTTCCGATTGCTCGGGCCCGCCAGGACCGTCGCGCCGATTACACGATCAGGATTGCACCGGGCCTGGTCGAACTCGCGCCCGACCACATCATTTCGACGACGGTGTACAACGGCGGGTTTCCGGGTCCGATGCTGCGATTCCACGAAGGCACGCCGATCACCATCGATATCGTCAACGACAGCGACACGCCCGAGCAGCTGCATTGG
>DATJIW010000002.1:0-45162 GCA_035492775.1 Vicinamibacterales bacterium | reverse complement strand
GTGTCGCGCCGCCCGCCTTGTAAATTGGTCAGCGGGTTCCCCTCTGTAGTACAGCCAGACAGTATTTCTGCTGTATTCGGCGCCGTTTCTGGGTGGCATCAGGTTTTGCACTAGTCGCGACACGATGCTCACCATTGCTTTGTCTCACCTGCTTGCGCGTGGTGTGCGGGTGGAGGCGTACGAGGCAGTTGCGCTCGCACGGGAGATCCTCGCACATCCCGGCGGCGTTCCAACTCTCGAGAACATTCAGCTGGGCTCGGACGGGTCCGTGTGCTGCATCAGCACGGAAGGCATGCCGTCGGTAGCGAGCGTTGCCGCCCTGTTGGAGACGCTCCTACCGGACGGAACACCCAACGTGCCTGCGCCGCTTCGTTATGCAATCGCGCGTGCGCTCGAAACCGTCGAAGCGCCGCGCTTCGCATCACTTCTGGATTTTGCAAACGCGCTGGACCGTTTCGAAAGAGGATCCAGTCGGGACGTGCTGCGAGGTCTTCTCGATCGAGTCATCCGTCCATCGATCCCAACCGCGACGGCTGCCCCCGTCGCTCCGAGGCCAGTCACGCCGGCTGCCTCGAGGCCTTCACCAGCGACGCCGACACTCGCAGTCGTACCGCGGCCGACACTCGTCATGCGCAAGCGGGTGGAGTCCTCCAGCGTACCGTTGGAGCCGGACGCAGCCGCGCCGCCGATGCTCAAGGGCGTGGGCAGGACCGCAGCGGAGAGTTCGCCTGTGCAGTCACTACGGTGGTCGCGTTGGGCAGTACCAGCGGCGGCCGCACTCGTCGTGTCGTTTGCGGTGGGCTTCGTCGCCGGAGATGCAATCACGCACCGGCATGCCGGAACAAACCCGTCCGGCTTCGCACGTGTGTCCCACGCGCTGGCGACCACGGCATTTACGGTGAAGGATTCGGCTGCGAACCCGGCGGACGTGCGGACGACACAACGGACCCCTGGCACACCCGAGGCAGCGGTGGAGGCTCGAGATCGGTCCACGCCGCGGAACTCTCCCACGACTCCAATGAGTGAGCGACCGGTTCGGGACCTTGAACGCGTTCCCGACCCGGTCAGGTCCGTCCGGGCCATCGACGGAACGAATGCGAATGCCTTCTCGCCCGCGTTCGCACCGGATGGTACGACGATCTTCTTCCATACCGGCCGCGATAGCGACGCGCGCAGCGCGATCGAGGCCGCCACAGCCGGCGAGCCGCCTAGTAGAGGGCTGGGCGTTATCCCGGTCGTTGACGACGGATGGCACAACTATCACGCACAGCCATCGCCGGACGGCCGTTTCGTGGCGTTCGACTCGGACCGAGACGGTGAGCGTGGCGTCTACGTCGCGAACCGCGATGGTTCCGAGGTCAGAAGGATCAGCGGTTCCGGCTACGCCGCAGTGCCGACGTGGTCTCGAAATAATAAATGGCTGGCCTACATACGCGCCGAAACAGGTAAGCCCTCTGTGTGGAACTTGTGGTTACAGCCCGCGGCCGGCGGCAGTGCGCGCCGCGTAACGAACTACCCGTATGGCCAGACATGGGCCGCGTCATGGTTCCCGGATGACAGGCACATCGCCTACAGCCACGAGGCCACGCTGGTGGTGTTCGACCTGCAGACGGGCCAAGCGAAGCACTATCAGACGCCAGTAAAGGGACAGTTGGTGCGGACGCCTGCGGTTTCGCCAGACGGCACGAAGATCATTTTCCAGGTTTTCCGCCATGGCGCCTGGCTTCTGAACCTTGCCGATCGCTCAATGCGCCGCGTGCTCACGGATGCAACGGCCGAAGAGTTCGCGTGGTCGCCGGACGGCCGCCGGATCGCGTTCCACAGCCGCCGCGACGGTCGCTGGGGTATTTACGTGCTGTCCGAGTCTTAGCCCCAGGTCGGCGTCTAACTGCGGACTCGACGTTCGTCTGACGAGACTGTGTTGTGAGCTGGTGGAGCAAGCGTTCGGGTCCGACGCGGTCGGTGCCGTCGTCAGGGTGTGATGAAGACTATGACTATCTCCGTGGAAGCGAGGTTCGTTTGCGCCTTCGACGCCGACGCTGATTATCTCATTAGGGCATTCGGGTTCGGACCATCGTGCCCGTGTACGTCACCGTGACGCCGGTCGCCTGCGTGGCGTAACCAATCGGATTCTGCGGGGTGACGAGCTCGACGAAGAACGAGCGCGTGCGCGGAATACCGGGATAGGTGCCTGTGCGCGCGCCAATCGTCAACGTGCGCGTCGCCTCGTTCCAGTCGATCGGGATGCGCGAGAACTCGCCTCGTTCGTATCCGTACGTGTGCCCGTCGTCTTCGTACAGTGAGAAGTGTGCGTTCGCGGCCGCGTAGACGAACAGGATGACTTGTGCGTCACGGTTCTCGCCGACGTATTGCTGCGTCTGACCGACCATTGGAACGATCGAGCCCGCGCGGACGTACACAGGCAGGCGATCGAACGGCGCCTCCGCGGTGATCGTCTGTCCACCTGTGAGGTGCGTCCCCGTCCAGAAGTCGTACCAACCGCTGTTGGCTGGCAGGTACACGGGACGCGTACGCGCCTTGTATTCCGTGACGGGGCTGACGAGGAACGCGGGACCGAACATGTACTCATCGGCCAGGCTGCGTGCCTTCGCGTCGTGCCGGAAATCCATCACGAGCGGCCGCATCATCGTCGAGCCGTCGTGGTTGACGGCGCCGGCGACCGAGTAGATATACGGGAACAGCGCGTGCCGCAGGATGTCGAACTTCATCTCGGTCTGGTACACGCCCGACTGCTCGTCGCCGATGTTCCACATCTCGCGCGGACGATCCGTGCCGTGGACGCGCAGAATCGGGCAGAAGGTGCTGTACTCAAACCACCGTGCGTTCAGCTCTTGCCATTCGTCGAGCGCCTGGCCGTCCTTCGCCTGCGCGAGCCGGTCGTCCATTGTGTAACCGCCGGCGTCCGTCGTCCAGTACGGATCCCCGGAGATGGAGAAACCCAGTCCGGCGGTGATCTGTTTCCGGAGCGTCTGGAACGTCGAGGTGATGTCGCCCGACCACGTTACCGTTGCATAGCGCTGGATGCCGGCGAATCCGGACCGCGTCAGGATGAACACGCGCTGATCTGGTGCGGTCGAGCGCTGCCCGTCGTAGACGGCCTTGCTGCTCATGAGGGGATACGCGCTCATCACGCGCGATGCAATCCCTGCGGCAGTGCGATCGATGAACCGCCGCATCGATTCCAGCGTGGGCGGTGACGGCTGCACGACATCCGGTTCCGTCGCGTCCATCCACCACGCGTCCACGCCGCGGCGGAAGAGCGCACGGTTCAACTGCGCCCAGAAGAGCCTTCGAGCATCGACGTTGAACGTGTCATAGAACGAGTACTCGCGGTTCAGCCAGTCCTTTACGTGATCCTTCGCGGTGGTTGGATACAGCGCGTGAATCGCGTCCATCGCCTTGTAGTTGTTCGTCGTCGGATAGAACTTTCCCCACACGGAAATCATGAAATGCGCGTGCTGATCATGAATCGCTTTGATCATCGCGTCGGGATCGGGGTACCGCGACGCCTCGAACTCGTGATCGCCCCACTCGTCGACAGGCCAGTACTGCCAGTCCTGGACGATCGCGTCCATCGGGATCTGCCGGCGGCGGAACTCGGCCACCGTCTTCAGGATTTCGTCCTGTGTGTTGTACTTGTTCCTGGACTGCCAGAACCCGAACGCCCAGTCCGGCAGCATTGATGCGCGGCCGGTCAGCGCGCGATACCCGGCGATCACCTCGTCAAGCTCCGGGCCGTAGATGAAGTAGTAGTCGACGCCTTCGCCGACCTCCGACCATATCGACGTCGATGGCGGCGTCGGTTTCTTCCATCGCAGCTCGACGACAGTGCCGCCCCTGTTCGTCACCTTCAGCGGATACTGCCGGCCGCCTTCGAGGTGCACCTTGAATTGGTCGTACTCCGCAGCCCAGTTCTGCTTGTAGTGATCTATTTGCAGTACGCCGTCCAGCCAGACCTTCATGTCGCCGTTCGAGTAGGTCTGGAACTGATAGTCACCGGTCACCGGCGCGGTGATGCTCTCGGCCGTCGCGGCGAGCGACTCGAACGGCGCGATGTCGCCGAATTTCGACGGCGCGGTGTTGTCCCACAGGATTCCATAGCCGCGGCTCGACACGAACATGGGCATTTCGACAACGGTGTTGCGCTGCCACAGGTCGAAATCGTAGCCCTTGATGTCGAGCTTGCCCTCCTGGCGCTGGCCGAGACCGTAGAGCGATTCGTCGTCGTTCGCTTCCCAGATCTGCTGGACGTGGAACGTTCGTTCGCCCTGAACGTCGGCGGGCGTGAGGCGATGGCCGCCCGCGGCTTCAGCGAGAATCGTGCGGCCGTACGCGTCCGCGAACGTGACGGCACCATTGTCGCGCGCGACCCTCACCCGCAGCGTGGCTGTTGCCAGCGTCACCGACGTCGGTCCGGAGGAGATCGTCCAGTGGACCGCCGTTGGCTCTTTGGGACCGACGACAACCATGTCGTCGGCATGGAACTCGGTGGCCTTCGCGAACGTTACACGGACGATCGAATCGCCGCGGACGTGCAGCGTGACGTAGCCATCAGGCGTTTGGAGTCGAATCCCGTCCGGGAGCCGTTCGTAAGGGGCGTTCTGCGACGTGACGTGCGCTACAAAGACGACGGTTAGAGCGAAGGGTCGACCGGCTCGTAACATGCGACACATGCTGCCACAACCAGATCAGCGCGACGATGTGGTACGCGGAAGGGCCACCAGGCTACGTCAATGGCCGACCTCAAGAATGGCATCTGAAGTAGGATGATCCTGGGTCATGGACGACCGCGGACTATCCCAGCCGCCGGCGGAGTTCTCGCACGGCACCATCCTGCGGTGGCGTCGTGTACCGGGGCTCGTGCTCGGCGAGGTGGAATACGCCGCCGACCAACGCGTGCCGCTGCACGACCACTCGAACGGCCGGTTCGTGCTCGTGCTTCGCGGCCGTATCGTCGAAACGCGCGGTTCCGACTCGATCACGCACACCGCCAACACATTGCTCTACCGCCAGCCGCGCGAACGTCACGCGTATCGGGTCGGTCCGAAGGGCGCCGCGTGTCTCATCGTGGACATGGATGCCGCGTGGGTCCAACGGGCGGCGAGCGAGGCGCCCGTCCTCACGAAGTCTGCGACGCTGACGGGCGGACTGGTCGTGCATCTCGCCCAACGGCTCCACGGGGAGTTCGGCCTGAGAGACGAAGTGTCGCGGCTGGCGATCGAGAGTCTGGCGCTTGGCGTTCTTGCCGAGGCCTCGCGGAGGATCGCGAGCACGGTCGACCGCGAAGCGCCGGGCTGGGTGCGGGAAGCCCGCGCTTTCGTCGACGCCAACGTTGCGGAGCGGCTTGCACTGGCCACGGTCGCCGCGCTGGTGGGCGTGCATCCGGTTCACCTCGCCCGCACGTTCAAGCGCGTCTATCACACGACGTTCGCGGCATACGTGCGAACCACCCGGCTGGAGTTCGCACGCGACGAGCTGGCGCGGACGCGCAAGCCATTGAGTGAGATCGCCGCGGCCTCGGGGTTCTGCGATCAAAGTCACTTCTCCAGGCTCTTCAAGGCCCATACGGGTCTGACGCCGCACGAATACCGTCTCGCGGCAGCGCGTTAAATCCGTCCCAACCGGTTCATTCCCTACAAGACCGCTGACGCCGGGTCACGGCATGCTGCCGTATGTCACTCTGGACCCGAAAGTCCCTTGACGCGCTGCATCGCGACGCGACGAGCGGCACGCTTCGTCGCTCGCTCGGCCCCTGGAATCTCACAGCGCTCGGCATCGGATCGATTATCGGGACCGGTATCTTCGTCCTGACCGGCACAGCTGCGTCCATGAACGCAGGACCGAGCTTGATTCTGTCGATGGTGATTTCCGCCGTCGGCTGTGCGTTCTGCGGTCTCTGCTATGCCGAGTTCGCGTCGATGGTGCCCGTCGCCGGCAGCGCGTATACGTATGCCTATGCGACGATCGGTGAACTCGTCGCGTGGATCATCGGCTGGGACCTCATCCTCGAGTACGCGCTGAGCGTGGCAACGGTTGCGGTCGGCTGGTCAGGCTACCTCGTGAGCCTGCTGCGCGACCTCGGCATTCCGCTGTCCGCCGACATCACGCAGGCGCCTTTCAACCTGCCCGCCATGCTCGTTGTCCTGCTGGTCGTCGTCCTGCTGGTCATCGGCATCAAGGAATCTGCGGACACCAACACGGCGCTCGTGCTGGTGAAAGCGTGCGTGCTCGTCGTCTTCGTGATTGGCGGCGCGCGATTCGTGAACCACGCCAATTTGACGCCGTTCATTCCGCCCAATACCGGGCACTTCGGTGAATTCGGCTGGAGCGGTGTCCTCCGCGGCGCCGGTGTCATGTTCTTCGCGTATATCGGGTTCGATGCCGTTTCCACCGCCGCGCAGGAGGCGCGGAATCCTGCCCGCGACATGCCCGTCGGCATTCTGGGCTCGCTTGCGATCTGCACGGTCCTTTACATCGCTGTCGCGTTCGTGCTGGTCGGCATCGTTCCCTATTCGCGTCTGAATGTGCCGGATCCGCTGGCCGTCGGGATCGACGCGACGACAATGACGTGGTTCAAGCCGGTGATCAAATGTGCGGCGCTGCTCGGCTTGTTCAGCACGATGCTCGTGCAGCTACTCGGGCAGACTCGTGTCTTCTATTCGATGAGCCAGGACGGGCTCCTGCCGCGTGCGTTCGCGGCGGTGCATGCGCGATTCCGCACGCCGCACGTGAGCACCATGGTCACTGGCGGGGTGGTCGCGCTCGTCGCGGGGCTGACCCCCATTTCCGTGCTGGGTCAGCTCGTCAGCATCGGCACGCTGCTCGCGTTCGTGCTCGTGAGCATCGGCATCATCATCCTCCGCCGCACGGCGCCGGATCTCCAGCGGCCGTTCCGAACGCCGGGAGTACCGTTCGTGCCGATCGCGGGCGCACTCATCTGCCTTGCACAGATGATCGGACTTCCGATCGCGACGTGGATGCGATTGATGACGTGGCTTGCGATAGGGCTGGTGATTTACTTCATTTATGGACGGCGCCACGCGCATCCAAACGGTGAGGTTGCTCCCGTCCGTTCCGACGTCCGCGGCGTACTGTCCCAGCCAAACATGTAGTCGGCTTGCCGTTCTAAGAAATGGGGACAGTCCCCATTTTTTCAAAAAAATGGGGACAGCCGACAATACCTGCCATGAAGGGACACCAACCGGCTGTCCCCTTTATTTACGAAAAATGGGGACTGTCCCCATTTCACACGGTGAGGCGCTCGAGGCCCCCCATGAACGACCGCAGCGCCGTGGGGATCGTGACGGAGCCGTCGGCTTCCTGATAGTTCTCGAGGATCGCAATCAGCGTGCGGCCAACCGCCAGCCCGGAGCCGTTCAGCGTGTGGACGAACTCCGCTTTGCCGGTGCCGTCCGGACGGAAACGAATATTCGCCCGACGCGCCTGGAACGCCTCGGTGTTGCTGCACGACGAGATCTCGCGATACGTCTCCTGGCTCGGCAGCCAGACCTCGATGTCGTACGTCTTCGCCGACGCGAACCCCATGTCGCCGGTGCACAACAGAACGGTGCGATACGGCAACTCCAGCCGCTCGAGGACTTCCTCCGCATCGGCGGTCAATTTCTCCAGCTCGGTGTGCGACGTCTCTGGCGTCGCGAACTTCACGAGTTCGACCTTGTCGAACTGGTGCTGCCGGATCAGACCGCGCACGTCCGCGCCGTACGAACCAGCCTCGCTGCGGAAGCACGGTGTGTACGCGGTGTAGCGCAGCGGCAGTGTCCGGCCATCGAGGATTTCTCCGCGATGCAGGTTCGTGAGCGGCACTTCGGCCGTCGGAATCAGATAGAGATCCCAGTCGCCGGCGATCTTGAAGAGATCCTGCTCGAATTTCGGGAGATTCCCCGTGCCGCGCAGCGCGTCGGCGTTGACGAGGAACGGCGGCTCGACTTCGGTGTAGCCATGCTCGCGCGTGTGCAGATCGAGCATGAAGTTGATGAGCGCGCGGGCGAGCCGCGCACCGCCACCCATGAGGACGGAGAATCTCGCGCCCGACATCCGGGTTGCGCGCTCGAAGTCGAGGATTCCGAGCGCAGGACCGAGATCCCAGTGCGCCTTCGGAGCGAACGTGAACGTCCGCGGCGTCCCGCGGCGGCGCACTTCCTTGTTGTCTCCCGCGTGAGCGCCAACCGGGACGGATGCGTCCGGCACGTTGGGCAGCACCATCAGCGCCTCGTGCCGCCGGCTTTCGACGACTTCGAGCTCAGCCTCGAGCGCCTTGATCCGGTGCGCGCGCTCCTTGTTCGCCGCAAAGATCGCAGACGGATCCGTGCCCTCGCGCTTGGCTTTCGCCACATCCGCGCTCGCCGCATTCTGCTCGCGCTTCAGCGTCTCGACCTCCGGAATCAACGCGCGCCGACGCGATTCCAGCTCGACCAACGGCGCTATCAGCGGCTCCGGATCGACGCCACGATGGCGTAGCGCCGCGCGCAAATCGTCGAGACGATCGCGGACGTAAGCAGGGTCGAGCATCAGTAAATCCTATATGATCGCCGGATGGCGCACGTCGTCCGCAAAGCCGTCTTTCCTGCCGCGGGACTCGGCACGCGGTTCCTGCCGGCGACGAAGGCGCAGCCGAAGGAGATGCTGCCGCTCGTCGACAAGCCGATCATCCAGTACGGCGTCGAGGAGGCGCTCGCGTCGGGGGCCGACAACATCATCCTCGTCACCGGCCGCGGCAAGAACGCCATCGAGGATCACTTCGACGTCGCATTCGAGCTCGAAACATTCCTCGAGGCGCGCGGCAAGACCGAGCTGCTCGAGGAAATCCGCAAAATCTCGAATCTCATCAACGTGGCGTACGTGCGCCAGGGAGAGCCACTGGGACTCGGTCACGCCGTGCTGGTGACGCAGCCGCTCATCGGCCAGGAACCTTTCGCCGTGATCCTCGCCGACGATGTGATCGATGCGGACCCGCCTGCGATTAAACAGATGATCGACGTGTTCGAGGAGCTCGACGGCCCGGTGCTCGCGATCGAGAAGGTTCCTCAGGACAGCGTCAGCTCATACGGCATCGTCGATGCGGAGGAGATCAGGCCGGGCGTGTATCGCATCCACGATATGGTGGAAAAACCCCCCAGAGCCGAGGCGCCCTCCGATCTCGCAATCATCGGACGATATGTGCTCACCCCGGACATCTTCCCGGCACTCGAGGAAACGGCGCGCGAGAAGGACCGCACCGGCGAAATTCAGCTCACGAATGCGCTGCGAAAACTGCTGAAGAAGCGCCCCGTGTACGGCTGCCGAATCGAGGGCGTTCGTCACGACACCGGAAACAAGCTCGGGTTCCTGAAGGCCGTGGTCTATTTCGCGCTTCGACGGCCCGACCTCCGCGATCAGTTCACCGAGTACCTGCGGGGGATCCTGGACCCGGTGACGAAATAGGCAATTCCACACTGCAGAATTGGCGAGCGCAAAAAAACGTGCGAGTGACTTTGGCGACGCATCGAGCAGATGGAGGTCGCGAACTCGGGTGATCGACGTGTTCGCCTATTCGCTCTTCTTCGTCTCGCTGCTGGTGGAGGACGTGGAACTGGTCGACGTGCTCGAAGACGACGGGGTGTCGCTCGAGGAAGAGGAGCCTGTCTTCCCGGCGTCGGTTCCCGACTTCTTCGCGTAGTCGGTGATGTACCAGCCGGAGCCCTTGAACTGGATCGCAGGAGACGACAGCAGCTTCTTGACCGGCCCCTTTCCGCAGTTCGGACAGACATCGACCAGAGGATCCGAGAATTTCTGGATCTTCTCGAACCGGTGGCTGCACGCTTCGCACTCGTACTCGTAAAGGGGCATAAAAATCTAGCGGTCTCTATTCTAAGCTGCCCGCGACGCCGCCAATCACTCCATCAGCGCGCCGTTCGACTCGCCGAGCATCAATTTCCGGTGCAGCCACAGCGGCACCGTTCCGTTGCCGAGCAGCGTGTCATGAAAGCGCCGCAGCGAATAAGAGCCCGCCTCGCCGGCGCGGTAGTCGTCGCGAAGCTTCAGGATCGCCAGCTTGCCGAGTGAATACAACACGTATGACGGGTCGAACGTGCCGCGTTCAGCCTCGCGCCGAGCGGCGGACTCCTCGAGATATGCGTGGTCGCGGAAGAACCGGACGCCCTGCTCGACGGAGAGATCCTCGCAGTGCAGGCGGATTCCGACAATCGTCCGGCACAGACGGATGAGTGCCTCCGCGAGCTGCCCTAGACGGACCGCCGGATCGCCGCGACGAAAACCGGTCTCGACCATCATCTGTTCGACGTAGTGCGCCCACCCTTCGACCGTGGCCGTCGAGGAGAACAGAATCGACTTGCGGAAGCTGGACGCGAGACGGCGCAGGTGCTGGTAGTGCAGGAAATGACCTGGGTAGACCTCGTGAATGGAGATCGACCAGAGCGCTCCGAAGTTGAAATCGCGCAGATGCGCTTCCTGGCGTTCCTCGGGCCACGAGGCGTCGGGATCGGTGATGTAGTAGAAGGCGCGAAGCGGGCGCGTTTCGAAGGGTCCCGGCGTCCACATGCTCGCGAACGTCCAGCGGTAGAACCGCGGCGTCGATCCCACGACGACCTGGGTTCCTTCGGGTACGGTCACGAGGTCCTGCCGCTCGATGAACGTGCGCAGCTCGTCGAGCTGTTCGTGGGCAGTCCGAACGAGAGCGGCAGCCTCCGGATGATCCTCTTTCGCCCGCGCCCAGGCAGCCATCGGATCGGCGGAATCGATACGCGCGGCCACGCGCCGGAACTCCTCCTCAGTCGCCTCCAACTCGCGTGACGCAATTGCCAGGAGACGGTCGGCATCCAGCGTGATGCCCTCTTCCAGGGCGAGCTTCTGCTCGAACGTGCCGCGGCCGAGACGGAAGGACCCGCGGGCCCGAGGCGACACCTCCTCCTCGAAGTACTGAATGCACGCGCCAATCGCCTGTGCGGCTTCGGTGGACGCGTCGGCGAGGTCGCCCAGGATGTGCAGGTCGTCCAGCGACGAGAACGCGCGGGGCAGATCGTCTTCAATGAAGCGTTGGGCGCCGCGGAGGCTCTCCAGACCGACCTTCACGAAGATGCCTGGCGGGTCCTTGATGTTGTCGCGCGCCGCCTGCATCAGTCGCGGCACCTGCCGCAGCTTCGACAGGACACGACGGCCTCGTTCGGAAACCGGCGCGTATTCGAACAGCGCCTGACCCGCGAGGCTGGTTGAGAGCAGGTCGCCATAGGCCTGTGGATTGCGCTCCCACGTGCGGACGCTTTCCAGCTCGAACAGGCGGGCACGGATGCTGGCGTCGATGGCCGGACGTTCGAGCCGCTCGACGTCCGTCAGCCGCGCGCCGTCGATTGCCGCAAGCCGGCGCGAAAACCCGCCGAGCGCGCGCACTTGCGCGTCGATCGCGCCGCGGCCGACGTCTTCGAGCAGATCGTCGTGGAGGTGAACGCCGTCGAACGTGGCGTTCGTGGGATGAACCTCGTGCAGCCAGGCCAGGAATTCGTCGACGAAGTGGGGTAAGGGTTCGGCGGAAAACATCTGCTAGAATCGGCGGCCCGTCATGTCCGGCACCCTCTATGTGGTCGCCACACCCATCGGCAACCTCGAGGATGTCTCGATGCGGGCGCTGCGGATTTTTCGCGAAGTCTCCTTGATCGCGGCCGAGGACACCCGCCGGACCGGCCGGCTTCTCCAACACTACTCCATCTCGACGCGGACGACGAGCCTGCATGCGCACAACGAGCGCGAAAAAAGTCAGCGCCTGGTGCAGCTTCTCACCCAGGGGACGTCGATTGCGCTCGTCTCGGACGCCGGAACGCCGCTTGTCTCCGACCCGGGGCTTGCGCTCGTCAATGCCGCGCGCGCTGCCGGCATTCGTGTCGAGGCGATACCTGGGCCGAGCGCGGTTATGGCTCTGCTGTCGGTGGCCGGGTTCACCGACCGCGAGTTCATCTTTCTCGGCTTTCCACCGCGTAGGTCAATAGACCGATTAGCTTGGATGGACCGGGTTGTCGACGGATCCGAGACTGCCGTCTTCTTTGAGGCGCCTCATCGCATAGTTCATTTAATTGGTGAATTGACCAAAATAATGGGCGCGGACAGAATCATAGCGATAGGACGGGAGCTGACCAAAGCACACGAGGAAGTGGTCGTTTGCCCTATTGGTGATGCGATACATAGACTGTCTTCGCTGAAGGGGGAATTCACGGTCGCGGTGAGCCCAGCACCTACCGAATCCAAGGTTCCCGTCGAGCCGTCTGCTGATGAGCTGCGTGCCGAAGTTGGTCGTCAGACAGAAAATGGTGCCGTCTCAAAGCGGGCCGCTGTCAAGCGCGTAGCCGAGCGTTACGGATTAGCCGTCAACGACGTATACAAGCTCGTGGATCGCGATTCGTGACCCGCTCTGGTCTTGACCAATTTAGGCACGATGCGTTACTGTCGCACCGCCGCACGCGACACGTAAGTTCCTAGATGGCGAAGACTCGCCGGGTGTCCACACCCAGCACATCCGCTCGTAAGCCGGCCCGAACCAGGCCAAAGGCTGCCCGCTCGCACTCGACGGCGCGTCCGGCGTCGCGCGGCAAGTCGGCGCGCACGCCGAAACCATCTCGTCCGGTCGGGAAGAAGCCGAGTAGACAGCCCGCCAAGTCCGTCCCGAAGCCGGCGGCCTCGCCGGTGGTCCCCGCTGCTGTCGAAGCACCGGCACCGCCGCCGAAAAAGCCAACGTATCACGAGGCCGTTTCGCTGTACGAGCGCGGTCTGCAGGCGCTTCAGAGGCGCGACTTCGCGTCAGCGGCCGAGGCACTACGGAACGTCATCGCCCGTTACCCCGATGAGCGCGAACTCCTCGAGCGGGCCCGGCTGTACCTCAAGGTCTGCGAGCGGGAATTGGAGCCGCGGGAACAAGCGCCCAAGAGTGCAGACGATTGGGTTTACGCGGCTACGTTGGCTCTCAACTCCGCTGACGAACCGGCCGCATTGCACCACCTCACTCGCGCGCTCGAAGCGAATCCGCGGCACGATCACGCCCATTACATGATGGCCGTCGCGACCGCGCGTCGATCCGAATTCGGACGCTCCCTCGAGCATCTGCGCCACGCGGTCGCGCTGAACGCGGAAAATAGGTCACTCGCCAAACAAGATCCCGATCTCGAGGTCCTTCGAAATCTGGCAGGTTACGCGGCCGCTATCGACGCACCTCCAGCGCCGCCCGTCGCCGCGGACCGCGGCCCGTCGGCGTCGGCGAAGCCCAGGAAGGCCCGCCGCTAGGTCCGTGACCGGCGCAGCTCGTCCTTCGCGACGAAGCCGCGCAGCCACATAATTCCCAAGTTGCTTCCCAATGTCTGATATCCACGTCGCCGTCCTGGCCGCGGGGAAGGGCACGCGGATGAAGTCCGCGTTGCCGAAGGTCCTCCACCGGGTGGCCGGAGAGCCGCTGATCGATCACGTACTTCGGGCAGCGGAGGCGATCGAGCCGGCGACAGTTACAGTTATCGTCGGCCACCTTGCCGATGCGGTGAAGTTGTCGCTGTCGAAACGGATGGGTCTTGGCTTTGCATTGCAGGAGCCACAGCTGGGGACGGGCCACGCGCTGCTCCAAGTGGAGCCGCATCTGCGTGACGCGAACGGCACGCTCGTGCTCCTGTCCGGCGACGTGCCGCTGCTGCGCGGCGCCACGCTGCGGACGATGGTCCGGCGGCACACCGAGAGCAGCGCCGCAGCAACGGTGCTGACCGCGCGCGTCTCGGACCCGCACGGTTACGGACGAATCGTCCGCGACGGCAAGGGTGCCGTTACGGCGATCGTCGAGGAAAAGGATGCGACAGACGATCAGCGCAGGATCCACGAGATCAACAGCGGCATCTACGCGTTCGCCCTGGCGCCGCTCTTCGGTGCGCTGAGGAGCCTCGGTGCGTCGAATGCGCAGGGCGAGTATTACCTTCCGGATCTCGTGCGCATCTATCGAGCGCGCGGCCTCGCGGTCGAGACGCTCGTTCTGGACGATGCGCGGGAGATTCTCGGCATCAACAGCAGAAAGGAACTCGCAGACGTGTCGGCAATCATGAACAGCAATCGCATCGAAGCGCTGATGGCCGCCGGAGTGACGGTGATCGATCCCGCGTCTGCCTGGGTCGGCCCCGAGGTGGAGATCGGCGCCGATTCCATTCTTCATCCGGGCGTCTATCTCGAAGGGCGCACACGGATCGGGAGCAACTGCGTCGTCAACTCCGGCGTTCGCATCGTCAATTCAACGATCGAAGACGGGGTCGTGATCAACAATTTCTGTGTGATCATCGATTCGCGTATTCGGTCGGGCGCGCAAGTGGGGCCGTTCGCCCATCTCAGACCGGAGTCGGACGTGGGCGAAGGCGCGCGCGTCGGGAACTTCGTCGAGCTGAAGAACACACACTTCGGCCGCGGCTCGAAGGCCAACCATCTCGCATATCTCGGCGATGCCACGATCGGCGAGCGGGTCAACGTCGGCGCGGGAACGATCACGTGCAACTACGATGGTACCGCCAAGCATCCCACCGTCATCGAAGACGGCGCATTCATCGGCAGCGACTCGCAGCTCGTTGCTCCGGTGCGCGTCGGCAAGGGCGCGTACGTCGCGGCAGGGTCATCGATCGTCGAGGATGTTCCGGACGGCGCCCTCGGGATCGCGCGCGGCCGCCAGATCAACAAGCCTGGCTGGGTAGAGCGCCGGAAGAGCCATAAATAGGGGCTGACACATGTGCGGCATCATCGGCTACATCGGTGAGAAACAGGTCCTGCCGATTCTGATCGACGGACTCCGACGTCTCGAATACCGGGGCTACGATTCGGCGGGCGTCGCGGTGGTCCGCGACGGATCCATCGAGCTGCGGCGAAGCGCGGGCAAGCTGGCGCGCCTCGAGGAGGTCATCGCCGGCCAGCCGCTCGAAGGCGCCTACGGCATCGGTCATACCCGCTGGGCCACGCACGGGCGACCGACCGAAGAGAACGCGCATCCACACCGCGACTGCACCGGCCGTATCGTCGTCGTCCACAACGGCATCATCGAAAACTACCTCGATCTGAAGCAGCTGTTGCAGAGAGAGGGGCATCGGTTCGTCACCGAAACCGATACCGAGATCGTCGCCCATCTCGTCGAGCGCGAAATGAAGGACGACGGGCTGGAGAACGCGGTGCGGCGCGCGCTGCTGTACATGCGGGGCCTCTTCGCGCTCGTGCTGATCTCGGCAGACGATCCCGACAAGATTGTCACCGTGCGCAACGGGCCACCCATCGTCGTCGGCCTTGGCGAACGCGAGTTTTTCGTCGCGTCCGATATCCCGGCGATTCTCGCGCACACGCGCGATGTCGTGTTTCTCGGCGACGAAGAGATGGCGGTCATCACACGGAGCGGTGTGGAGTTCACCGACTACTCCGGCCGCGCGGTGTCGAAGAAGAGCACCCGCGTCTCCTGGGATCCGGTCATGGCGGAGAAGGCCGGATACAAGCACTTCATGCTCAAGGAAATTTTCGAGCAGCCGATGGCCGTCAAGGAGACGGTGCTCGGCCGGGCGTCGCTCGACTCGGGGCGGGTGTTTCTGCACGAGATCCAGATTTCCGATCAGGTGCTCCGCGAGGTCGAGCGGGTCGTCATTCTTGCGTGCGGCACGTCCTGGCATGCCGGCCTGGTGGGCAAGTTCCTGATCGAGTCGCTGGCGCGCGTGCCGGTCGACGTGGACTACGGGTCGGAGTACCGGTATCGCGACCCGATCGTGTCGGCCAATACGCTGACGGTCGTGATCACGCAGTCAGGCGAGACCGCGGATACGCTTGCCGCGCTGCGCGAAGCCAAAAAGAAGGGGGCACGCAGCATCGCCGTCTGCAACGTGGTCGGCAGCATGGCCACGCGCGAAACCGAGGGTACGGTGCTGACGCATGCGGGCCCGGAGATTGGCGTCGCGTCGACCAAGGCGTTCACGTCGCAGCTTGTCGCGCTGCATCTGCTGGCGATGTATCTCGGTCAGATTCGCGGAACGCTGTCCCCCGAGGCTGCCCGGCCGCACATCGAAGCGCTGATGCAGCTCCCCGTGCTGCTCGAGCAATGCCTCAAGGTCGAACCGCTGATGGAAGAGATCGCGCGGCGTTTCTACCAGCGCAGCGATTTCCTGTATCTCGGGCGCGGGATCAACTACCCCATCGCGCTCGAAGGCGCGTTGAAGCTGAAGGAGATTTCCTACATTCACGCCGAGGGATATCCCGCGGGCGAAATGAAACACGGGCCCATCGCGCTCATCGACGAGAAGATGCCCGTCGTCACGATTGCGCCGCACGATCACGTCTTCGAGAAGATGATCGGGAACATCCAGGAGGCGAAGGCGCGGGGCGGCTCGGTGATTGCGCTGACCAACGAAGGGACCGACGGGATCCACGCGCTGCTCGATCCGGCGCAGGATGTTCTCGTCACCGTGCCGCGGTCGCATCCGCTGCTCACGCCCGTTCTGATGGCGATACCGCTGCAGCTCCTGTCGTACCACATCGCGGTCCGGCGCGGCTGCGACGTCGACCAGCCGAGAAATCTCGCAAAAAGCGTCACCGTCGAGTGACCCGCGGCGCGGCGGGGTCTGACCCCAACCGTCGCGCGGGGTGCGTTCGGCGGGGTCTGACCCCAACTTCGCACCCCGGCGTTAAAATTGGGGTCTGACCCCGATCCGTGGATCAGCGGCTTGACATTGTACTAGTGTGATAGTACATTAAGGCCGTGACCGTGGCGCTGACGCTCGACCCGGCGGACCGCACGCCGATTCACGCACAGCTCGAACGGGGCATCCTCGCCGCCATCGCCGCCGGACGGCTCCCCGTCGGCGAACAACTGCCGACTGTGCGGCAGCTCGCGGTCGACCTCCGGGTCAACGCCAATACCGTCGCCAAGGTGTACGCGCATCTGGAGCGCGACGGCGTGCTCGAGACCCGACGCGGCGTCGGCACCTTCGTCGCGGCCCGCGCACCAGGTCCCCGCCAGGCGGCGCAGCGCTCGTCGGACCTGCGGCGAATCGTCGAACGCTTTCTCGCAGACCTTTCGGCTCATGGCTTCACCATCCAGGATGCGTGGCCCGCGCTGGACGGTTCAACCGATCGAAAGATCAAGGAGTGAACGCACGTGGCTTTAGTCACATTGCCGCTCAGTGGTAAACGGGAAGAACGCCCGCGAGGCGACGGGATGCGGTTCAACATCGTCGCTCTCGTCATGCTGCTCGTCCCGCTCGGAGTCGGGCTCGCTGCATCCATCCCGATGGACAATCCCGCTCCCGCCATCGTGGGAGCGCTCCTCGGCCTCACGCTGATGCAGTCCCCGAAAGTCGCGCAGCAATGGGAGCGCGCCGTGATTCTTCGGCTTGGCAGATACGTGGGTCTGCGGGGACCGGGGCTCTTCTGGATCGTGCCGTTCGTCGACGCCGTCAATCGCTGGATCGATCAGCGGGTCATCACCACCAGCTTCGCTGCGGAACAGACGCTGACGTCCGACACCGTGCCGGTCAACGTCGACGCCGTGCTCTTCTGGCTGGTGTACGACGCAGAAAAGGCCGCGCTCGAAGTCCAGGAATATCAGCAGGCGGTGAGCTGGGCCGCGCAGACGGCGCTTCGCGACATCATCGGCCGGACGTCGCTCACGGATCTGCTGAAAGGACGCGAACGGATCGAAGAAGAGCTCCAGAAACTGATCGACACGCGGTCGAACCCCTGGGGCGTCACCGTGCAGTCAGTCGAGATGCGCGACGTCGTCATTCCCGACTCGCTGCAGGACGCCATGTCGCGCGAGGCGCAGGCGGCGCGCGAGAAACAGGCGCGCATCATCCTCGGCCAGGCCGAGCTCGAGATCGCGCACATGTTCGACGAGGCGTCGCGCTCGTATCGCGACAATCCGACCGCGCTGCACCTGCGCGCGATGAACATGCTGTACGAAGGATTGAAGGAGAAAGGCGCGCTGATGCTCGTGCCGAGTTCGGCCGTTGAATCGATGGGAATGGGCGGCCTGCTTGGCGCAGCCGCGCTGCGCCAGGAAGCTCTGGCGGCGACTGCCGCGAGTTCCCCGAAGATTGAGTAACGTGCAGGCTTCGCTAGACGCCGTGTCCGTAGCCGAATTCCGCAGGCGTCGTGTAGAAATCCTGGGTGGCCGGCGCCTGCGACGCGGGTGACGGCTCGCGACCGCCGATCGTCCGCGCCACGATCCGCGACAGGTCGGTGTCGCTGACCACCTTTTCGCGGTCGGCATGCGCGATGGTCGCGGCGTAGACGGCGTCCAGCTGGACACGATCGAGTCCGGTGACGCCAATCTGCTCGAGGCGGCGCTGCACGGCGTGGCGCCCCGAGTGCTTGCCCAGGACGAGCGTCGCCTGCGGCACCCCGACGTCTTCGGGCCGCATGATTTCGTAAGTACGCCGATCCTTCAGCATGCCGTCCTGGTGAATGCCCGCCTCGTGCGCGAACGCATTCCGTCCGACGATGGCCTTGTTCGACTGCACCCCTTCGCCCGTCAGCGCCGTCAGCAGCTGGCTCGACGGATAGATCTCGCGCGTGGCGATTCCCGTCGTGAACGGCAGGCGATCGTTCCTGATGCGCGTCGCCATGATGACTTCTTCGAGCGACGCATTGCCGGCCCGCTCGCCGATGCCGTTGATCGTGCACTCGACCTGACGTGCGCCTCCGGAGAGCGCCGCCAGCGTGTTCGCCGCCGCGAGCCCGAGATCGTCGTGGCAGTGGGCGCTGAAAGTGACCTGGTCCGAACTCGGCACGCGCTCAATCAGTTGGTGGAAGAACGTGCTGATCTCGTCCGGCGTCGAGTACCCGACCGTGTCGGGCAGGTTGATCGTCGTCGCGCCACACTGGATCACGGCTTCGACGACGCGCCAGAGGAAGTCCGGGTCGCTGCGCGTCGCGTCTTCCGCCGAGAACTGCACATCGTCCGTGTACCGTTTCGCCTGACGCACCGCCGCCATAGCCGCCTGCAGGCAGGCCTCACGGCTCATGCGCAGCTTCCGTTCGAGATGCAGGTCGGACGTCGCGATGAAGACGTGAATGCGGCGGCGAGGCGCGGGCGACAGCGCCCAGGCGGCGCGGTCGATGTCGGCGGCATTGCAGCGCGCGAGACCGGCGATGACCGGGCCACGGATATGAGTCGCGATCATCCTGACCGCTTGGGCATCGGCCTCGGAGGCGATCGGGAATCCGGCCTCGATGATGTCGACGCCGAGCTTCGTGAGCTGCCGCGCCATCTTCAGCTTCTCGTCCGTCCGCATGGAGAAGCCGGGCGCCTGCTCGCCGTCACGCAGCGTCGTGTCGAAAATCGTCAGCCGTTCGCGGGACATCTCCACACTCCTGACCAGAGTTGTACCCGGATGCGGCCGTCAAGTCCAATTTATAGTTGTTAGCATACAATAAGTTTGATTTATGCAGTTGCAGGACCTTGCGGCCTTCGTGACGGTCGCCGCCGAGCGGAGCTTTTCCGGCGCGGCGCGCCGGCTTCATCGTACGCAGCCCGCCGTCAGCCAGGCGATCCGGCGGCTCGAAGACGAAGTCGGCGAACGGCTGTTCGATCGCTCGTCACGCGACGGAACGCTCACGGAAGCGGGCCGGCTGCTCCAGGATTACGCCGCACGTCTCCTGGGCCTCGCGTCGGAAGCGCAGTCCGCCGTCCGCGAGCTGCAGGAAGTCCGGAAAGGCCGTGTGGTGATCGGCGCGAACGAGGCGGCTGTCCACTCGCTGCTCCCGTTCGTCGAGCGGTTTGCTTCCGCACACCCGGGCGTTGTCGTCGATGTGCGACGTGTGCCCTCGCGTCAGTTGTCGGCGGCCATCCTCGACCGCACGCTCGATTTCGGCGTGCTGACGTTCCAGCCGAACGATCGCGGCATCCAGGCGCTTCCGCTGGGAACCGACGAGATCGTCCTCCTTGCCGGGCCGCATCACCGGTTGGCCTCGAGGCGCCGCGTGACGCTCGAGGAGGTCGGCCGGGAAGTCGTCATCGCCCACAACGACCCATCGCCTGCGCGCGACCGCGTACTGCGCGCGTACGAGCGCCGGCGGACGGCAATCAACATCCAGGTCTCGCTGCCAAGCCTCGACGGCATCAAGCGCGCGGTGGAAATGGGGATCGGGGTCGCGCTCCTGCCGCGCCGCTGCGCGCTCACGGAGATCGCGCGCGGTCACCTGGTTGCCGTCAAGGTGACGGAACTCGGCGCTACGCGTCAGGTGCGGCTGGTGTTCAGGAAATCAGGAGAGAGAAGCCGCGCGGCTGAGGCGTTCCTCACCACGGTACGCGCTGCAGAACGCTGATTACCAGCCGGAGATGTACGGAAGTCTCTCGGCGACCGCGTACACCTCGTCGAAATCCGACAGCAGCAGTCCCGTGGCATCCCACGTTCCCGTCAGGAAGGCGTCCCGCGCAGGCGCCGGCAGCGCGATCGGGCGCGTGCTGTCGCCGGCCGTGACGGTCATCGATTGCAGGTCGACCACGAACTCGGTCGAAGGCATCGTCTCGGCGAGATCCAGCAACGCGGACACGACGTCCGGCGCGGCCGATACGCATGGCATCCCGAGCGCGGTCGCGTTTCCGAAGAAAATTTCGGAATACGACTCGCCGACGATCGCCCTGATGCCGCGGCGCCGGATCGCCTGGGGCGCGTGCTCTCGCGACGACCCGCAGCCGAAGTTCCGGTTGACGATCATCACGGTTGCCGGAGCAAAGATCGGATTGGCAGCGGGGTGGCTGTTCGACTCTCGCGCAGCCGCCTCCCGGCAGTCGTCTTCAAAGAGGTGGGTCTCGAGGCCTTCGAACGACACCGACCTGAGGAACCGCGCGGGAATGATCCGATCGGTGTCGATATTGTCGCCGCGGACGGGGAGCGCCGTCCCGCTCACGCGCTGAATCCGCTCAACGGCCAACGACCGCCTCCGTTGCGCTGAACTGGCGGACATCGACGATCTCGCCGGCAATCGCGGCTGCCGCAACCATGGCCGGGCTCATGAGCAGCGTGCGGCCGGTCGGACTTCCCTGCCGTCCCTTGAAATTCCGATTCGAAGACGAGGCGCACACCTGGGTGCCTTCGAGGCGATCGTCGTTCATCGCGAGACACATCGAGCAGCCGGCGCCGCGCCATTCGAATCCGGCGTCGGTGAACACCCGATCGAGCCCTTCCCGTTCCGCCGCTGCCCGCACGCTCTGCGATCCGGGCACCACGAGCGCCTTTACGTGCGAGGCGACGTGGTGTCCACGGACGAGTCGCGCGGCTTCACGCAGGTCCGAGAGCCGGCCGTTCGTGCACGACCCGATAAACGCCACGTCGATAGGCGTCCCGGATACGCGCTGTCCCCTGGCGACCCCCATGAACGCCAGCGCTTCGGAATCCGCATCTGCCGGAATCGCCTCGTCCACCGAAACGGACTCACCCGGATTGATGCCCCACGTGACCGTCGGCTTGATCTCCGCCGCGTCGATGACGACGCGATCGTCGTATGCCGCATCCGGATCGGACGCAAGACTGCTCCACCATCGAACCGCGCGCTCGAACGCGTCTCCATGCGGCGCAAAGCGCCGCGCCTGCAGGTAGTCGTACGTTTTTTGATCGGGATTCACGTATCCGACCCGCGCGCCGCCTTCGATGGACATATTGCAGATCGTCATCCGCTCGTCCATCGACATCCGGTCGATCGTCTCTCCGCCGTACTCGTAGGCGTAACCCACGCCGCCGTTCACACCGAGCCGGCGAATGATCGTGAGGATCACGTCCTTCGCATACACGCCGGCACCGGGCCGCCCGCGCACCTCGATGCGTCGGACTTTCAGGGGTTCGATCGCGAGGCACTGCGACGCCAGGACGTCCCGCACCTGCGACGTCCCGATCCCGAAGGCGATCGCGCCGAAGGCGCCGTGCGTCGAGGTATGGCTGTCGCCGCACGCGATGGTCATGCCCGGCTGCGTGAGCCCCAGCTCCGGGCCGATCACGTGGACGATCCCCTGTTGCCCGCTCTGCAGATCCAGCAGCTGAACGCCGTACTCGCGGCAGTTGCGCTCGAGCGACGACAGCATCTCCTCGGCCTTCAGGTCGATGAACGGCCTGCGCTGATTCTTCGTGGGGACGATGTGGTCTACGGTGCCAATGGTCCTTTCCGGAAAGGCCACGCGATCCCCGCGCGCCCGCAGCATGTCGAACGCCTGAGGACTCGTCACCTCGTGAATCAGATGCAGGCCGATGAAGAGCTGCGTCTGTCCCGTCGGCAGCCGACGAACGCTATGCGCGTCCCAGACTTTCTGGAAGAGGGTGGAGGGCATGGGGCAAAAGGGGATGGTAGCACGCGGAATTGCGGGGGCGGGGGCGGGGTGCGGGGGCGGGATGCGGGGGCGGGTGCGGGGCGCGGGGCGGTCGCGCGAGCGCAAGGCGGGCGCGGCCAGTGCGGGGGCGGGGCGCTGGTGCGGGATGCTGGGCGCGGGGGCGGGATGCGGGGCGGGGCGCGGCGGCCGATTAATTGCCTCAGCAATCCTGCAGCGAGATTCAGACAGCAACTTACCGGCGGTGGTACGCAGAATCTGCGGACAGGCGGAGGATTGGCGTGAACGAAAATCGCGGCTTCAGAGGGCTGCTGGCGTGGCAGGTCGGTATGACGGTGGTCGACTCGACATATCAGCTGACCAGGAAGTTTCCAGACGAGGAACGGTACGGGCTGATCTCGCAAATGCGAAAAGCCTCGATATCGATTCCGTCCAACGTGGCGGAAGGATACGCGGCTAGGCCTCCGAAATGGACGCTTCGCTTCATCACGACAGCGATCGGGTCGTCATTTGAGCTCGACACTCAGATCGAAGCTGCGGTGCGACTGCGACTATGCACTGATGCGGACGCGAAGGATCTTCAAGAGGCCATCGATCGGCTTCAGAAACTGTTGTACGGCCTCAAGCGTGAAAGAGAACGAAAGCTCGCGACAACTGGAGTCGCTCTGTCGATCCTCTTGCTGCTGGCGCTGCGGTTATTTGTGTGACGCCGCACCGCCTCCCGCACGCCGCACCCGCCCCCGCACCCCACACCCGCATCCCGCACCCCTCACCCGCACCCTGCGCGCCGCACCCGCAACCCGCCCCCGCACCCCGCACCCGCATCCCGCACCCGCACCCCGCACGCCGCATCCCGCACGCTATACTGGCCTTCCCGCATGACCTTCCTCGACAAACTCAACCCTGAACAACGCGAGGCGGTGCTCCATCGCGATGGACCACTGCTCATCCTCGCCGGCGCGGGGTCGGGGAAGACGCGCGTCATCACGTACCGCATCGCGTACCTCATCGGAGACGGACACGCGTCGCCCGATCAGGTCCTCGCCGTCACGTTCACGAACAAGGCAGCCGGTGAAATGCGTGAGCGCGTCGAATCCGTGCTCGGCAACGACTGCAACGGCGTCTGGCTGTCCACGTTCCACTCCCTCTGCGCGCGGCTGCTCCGACGCGAGGCGCCGCACATCGGCCTCTCGCGCGATTTCGTCATCTACGATTCCTCGGACCAGGTGGCGGTGGTCAAACAGGCAGAGCGTGAGCTGGGAGTCGACGACAAGCTCGTCCCCCCGCGCGCCGCGCTCGCGCGCATCAGCCAGGCAAAGAACCGCATGGAAGGCCCCGACGATCTCCGCGGCAAGTGGAACCTGCGCGACGAGCAGATCGCGAAAATCTACGAGCGCTACATCCGCGCGCTGGCCGACAGCAATGCGCTGGACTTCGACGATCTGCTGTTGAAAACGGTCGACCTCTTCGAAACCTCCGTCGAGGTGCGGCAGCGCTACGCGCGCAAGTTCAAGCACGTGATGGTCGACGAGTATCAGGACACGAACCGTCCGCAGTACCTGCTCATCAAACGCCTCGCCGAGACCCACCGCAACCTTGCCGTCGTTGGTGATCCGGACCAGTCGATCTACAAGTGGCGCGGGGCAGACCTCAAGAACATCCTCGACTTCGAGCACGACTTCCCGGACGCCGCAATCGTAAAGCTCGAGCAGAACTACCGCTCGACCCAGGTGATCCTCGACGCCGCGACGACCGTCATTCAGCAGAACCGCAACCGGAAAGACAAGCGTCTCTGGACCGATCGGAAGGGCGGGGAGAAGATCGTCTATTTCCGCGGCGGCGACGATCTCGAAGAAGCGGATTTCATCACCCGCTCGATCAAGCAGGCACGCTCCGAAGATGTCGAGTCGACGGTCGCGATTCTGTATCGGACCAACGCGCAGTCGCGAACGATCGAAGACGCGCTAATGCGGGAGAGCATCCCCTACAAGATCATCGGCGGAGTCCGGTTCTACGAGCGGAAGGAAATCAAGGACGCGCTCGCGTACCTGAAACTCATCATCAATCCGCACGACGACGTGAGCCTGCGCCGGGTGATCAACGTCCCGGCGCGCGGGATTGGCAGGGGCGTGATGGATTCGCTGCAGGCGATCGAACCTGCGCAAATCGAGGCGGACGCGCCGCCCTTGCTTGCCGCCGGACTCGCCGAGGTCAGCTCGGCGCGGTCCCTCTGGGCACGTCTGGTGTACGCGATAGACGAAGGCAGGCTTGCCAGCCGTGCGGTCTCATCCCTGCGCGCGTTCCGCGATCTGATCACAGGTCTGGCGGCCTCCGCCCGGGAGGAATCCGTTTACACGACGATCGGCAAAATGCTCGACCGGTCGGGGTATCTCAACGATCTGCGCGAGGAGAACTCAGAGGAAGCGAACGAGCGCATCGAAAACCTGATGGAGCTCGCATCGGCCGCGAAGGAATACGAGGCCCGCGAGCCCGACGCCTCCATCGGTGGCTTCGTCGACCGGCTCTCGCTGTTGTCGGAGGCCGACGAGGAGTCCGGCACGAAGGACGCGCGCGTCTGGATGATGACGATGCACGCGGCGAAAGGCCTCGAGTTTCCAGTGGTGATCATCGCCGGCATGGAAGAAGGCCTCTTTCCACACGCGCGCTCGGCAGAAGACGAAGCGGAACTCGAAGAAGAACGCCGTCTGTGTTACGTCGGCATGACACGCGCGGAATCGAAACTGATCCTCACCGGCGCTGCACGACGCCGCGTCTTCGGCGAATACCAGTCCAGCGAGCCGTCACGTTTCCTGGACGAGATTCCGCAGGATCTGCTGCAGCGGATTGCTCCGCAGTCGTCGTCTTATTCGGGGAGCTTCCATCACGCACACTACGAGTTCCGCACGAATCCGTACGGGCGGAAGGGGCGCGGCGCGAAATTCAGCGAGGACGCACCCTCGTATTCCTACGAGGACGAAGATCAGTCGTCGGCCGGCCGTTTACGGCCTGGGATGCGCGTCCGTCACGCCCAGTTCGGCGTGGGCACCGTAATCACGGTGGAAGAGCAGAACGATGACCTCAAGATCACCGTTCGGTTCAATTCGGTAGGGGTCAAGAAACTGCTCGCTCGATTCGCAAAACTGACCCCGGCGTGAGCGTCACTCGGCAGGTGCTTCGGCCACTTCGCCGTCGTCTTCCTTCTCGGCAAGCTTCGCGACCGCGACGACAGCATCGCCTTCCTCCATCTCGATGAGCCGCACGCCCTGCGTCGCCCGTCCGATGGCGCGGATGTCCCCTGCGCGGGTCCGGAGGACCATTCCCTGCTGACTGATGAGCATCACCTGATCGTCCTCGTTGACGTAGGCAATTCCCACTACCTTGCCGTTGCGATCGCTCGTCTGGATGTTGATGATGCCGACGCCGCCGCGTGACTGCACGCGGTATTCTTCGAGGTCCGTGCGTTTGCCATAGCCGTTCTGGGCGACGGTCAGCAGCGTGCCGCCGGGTCGCACCACTTCCATTGCCACGACCTCGTCGTCGTCACGCAGGCTGATGCCGCGGACGCCGTAGGCGCTCCGCCCCATCGCACGGACGTCGCCTTCCTCGAAGCGGATCGCCATGCCGTCGCGGGTGCCAAGGAACACCTGTTCCCTGCCATCCGACAGCTCGACGGCAATGACGCGGTCCCCCTCCTCGATGCCCATGGCGATGATGCCGCTCGGGCGCGGGTTGCTGAACGCGTTCAGATCCGTCTTCTTGACCGTGCCCTTCCGTGTGCCCATGACGACGTACTGCCGGTCGTCCTGCTCGGGGAACTCCTTGACCGCGAGGAGCGCCGCGATGCGCTCCCCTTCCTCGAACTGCACCAGATTGACGATGGCTTTCCCCTTCCCGCCGGGGCCGACATCGGGAACTTCATGGACCTTCAACCAGTAGGCGCGACCGCGGTCCGTGAAAATCATGATGTACGAGTGGGTCGACGCGACGAAGAGGTGTGTCACGTAGTCCTCTTCGCGCGTGCGCATGCCGATGCGCCCCTTGCCGCCGCGGCGCTGCATGCGATACGTCGAAATCGGTGTCCGCTTGATGTAGCCGGTATTCGTGACCGTGATCGCCATGTCTTCATCGGCGATCAGATCCTCGATGCGCAGCTCGCCGCTCTCGTCGATGATCTCGGTCCGACGCTCGTCGGCAAACTTTTCGCGCACTGCCTTCAGCTCGCTGACGACGAGCTGGATGAGCAGCTCCTCGCTCGAGAGGATGGCGCGCAGCCGCTCGATCGTCTTCATCAGCTCGACCAGTTCGTCGAGGATCTTCTGGCGCTCGAGACCGGTCAGCCGCTGCAGCTGCATGTCCAGGATCGCCTGCGCTTGGACCTGCGTCAGTGCGAAGCTCGCCATCAGTCCGTCGCGGGCTTCGGCGGGACTCTTGGAGGCGCGAATCAGCTTGATGACTTCGTCGAGGTGGTCGAGGGCGATCTTCAGGCCTTCCAGGATGTGTGCGCGCGCTTCCGCCCGGCGCAGCTCGAATTCCGTCCGGCGCCTGACGACCTCGCGCCGGAACTCGATGAAGTGGTCGATGACCTCGAGCAGGCTGAGAACCTTCGGCCGGCCGCCCGCAATGGCCAGCATGATGATGCCGAACGTCGTCTGCAGCGGCGTGTGCTTGTACAGGTTGTTGAGGACGACGTCCGGTACTTCCCCGCGCTTCAGCTCGATGACGATCCGCATACCGTCGCGGTCCGATTCGTCGCGCAGGTCCGCAATGCCTTCGATGGTCTTCTCGCGCGCGAGATCCGCGATCTTCTCGACGAGCCGGGCCTTATTGATCTGATACGGGATCTCCGTGATGACGATCGACTGCTTGTCGCCTTTCCTGCTCTCTTCGACCGTCGACCGCGCGCGCATCGTGATGGCGCCGCGGCCCGTGGTGTAGGCCTGGAAGATTCCGCTGCGCCCGACGATGAAACCGCCGGACGGGAAATCGGGTCCAGGGATGGTCTTCAGGAGAGCCTTCAGACGCGTTTCTTTCGACTGGCCACGCGTGTCGATGGCGCCAATCACGCCGTCGATGACTTCGCGCATGTTGTGCGGCGGGATGTTCGTCGCCATGCCGACGGCAATGCCGGCGGCACCGTTCACCAGCAGGTTCGGGAACGTCGTCGGCAGGACGGTGGGCTCCTCGGTCGTCTCGTCGTAGTTCGGGATGAAATCGACGGTCTCCTTGTCGAGATCCGCCATCATCGCTTCGGCGAGCGGTTCGGGCCGCGCCTCGGTGTACCGCATCGCGGCCGGCGGGTCGCCGTCGATCGACCCGAAGTTCCCCTGGCCGTCGACCAGGGGATACCGCATGTTGAAATCCTGTGCGAGACGGACGAGCGTGTCGTAGATTGAGGCGTCGCCGTGGGGATGGAAGTTCCCCATCACCTCGCCGACGATCTTGGCGCACTTGCGATACGCGCGATTGCTCGCCAGGCCCATCGTGCGCATGCCATAGAGCACGCGCCGGTGCGCCGGCTTCAGGCCGTCGCGCACGTCCGGCAGCGCCCGCCCGATGATCACGCTCATCGCGTAATCCATGTACGAGCGCTTCATCTCGTCTTCGATGTTGACGGGGATTTTGGAGGCTGCGATATCAGGCATGGGGGATAGTCAATGCTTGGTGCTCGGTGCTACGTGCTCGGTGCTGCGTGCTAGGTGCTCGGTGCTGCGTGCTGCGTGCTGCGTGCTGCTGCTCAGTGCTGCTGCGCCGTGACAGGTGCTGATGCACGACGCACCCGCACCGAGCACCGAGGACGGAGCACCGAGCACCGCGCGCGCCCGCGCGCGCTAGATGTCGAGATTCTTCACGTCGAGCGCGTTGTCTTCGATGAACTTGCGGCGCGGCTCGACCTGGTCGCCCATGAGCGTCGTGAACATCAGGTCCGCTTCGGTGTGATCCTCTGCCTTGACCTGCAGCAGCGTCCGCTTCGCCGGGTCCATCGTGGTCTCCCACAGCGTGTCCGGGTTCATCTCGCCTAGGCCCTTGTAGCGGTTGATCGCCACGCCTTTCTTGCCGGCCGCGATGAAGAACTCGACGAGCTCGTCGAGCGACTCGACACGAACGTCGGACTCTTTGCCCCTGGCCTGCTTCGGCATGGAACTGATATCCGGCGCTTTCGGCTCGGCGGCAAGCTTGGTCGCTTCATCCAGCGGCGCACCACCGATGGCCGTTTCGTTGGCCATGGCCTGACCGGCCTCCTGTGCCCCGGCATCCTCCTGGTCGCCCCCGGCAGTCGTTCTGACGACCATCGGCCCCTTGATGCCACGTACGTCCTGGTACGACGACGCGAGGGCGCGGAACTCGCTGCTGGTCACAAAGTCCAAATCGATCCGGTGGTGGCGCGGATAACCCACGCTGCGGTCCTCGATGACGATGGACCGCGCCTGATGCTCTTCGTCCGGCTGTACGCTCGCCGAACGCACTGCCGTGTGCAGCGCGTCCGCGAACGCCTGCAGCGCCTCGTCGTCGGTGAAGAACGTCCGGTCGCGCACGCCCTTCTCGAGCAGCGCGATGATGACGTCGCGGCCGGGGCCGCGGCGCTCCACGACCTGCAGGTACTTCCGGAACTGAATCAGCTTTTCAAGCTTCTTTTCGAGATCGGTCCCGCTGATGTCCGTCCCATCCGGCAGCGAGACGACGCGCGATTCCACCGCGCGGCGGATCAGCCACGTCTCGAGGTCGCGTTCGTCCCGGATGAAATGCTCTGCCTTGCCCCGCTTTGCACGAAACAGGGGCGGCTGCGCGATGTAGATGTGCCCCGAGTCGACGAGCTGGCGCATCTGCCGGTAGAAGAACGTCAGGAGGAGCGTGCGGATGTGCGACCCGTCGACGTCCGCGTCGGTCATGATGATGATGCGGTGATAGCGGAGCTTTCCGGAATCGAAGTCTTCTGCTCCGATACCGGTGCCGAGCGCCGCAATCATCGTCTTGATCTCGTCGCTCGACAGCATCTTGTCGAAACGCGCCTTCTCGACGTTCAGAATCTTGCCCTTGATCGGCAGGATTGCCTGGAAACGGCGGTCGCGTCCCTGCTTCGCGGAACCGCCGGCGGACTCGCCTTCGACGATGTACAGCTCGCTCTGCGCGGGGTCGCGCTCCTGGCAATCGGCAAGCTTGCCTGGCAGCGTGCTGCTGTCGAGCGCGCCTTTGCGCCGCACGAGATCGCGGGCTTTCCGCGCGGCCTCGCGCGCGCGCGCCGCGTCGACTGCCTTGGCGATGATCCGTTTTGCTACGTTCGGGTTCTCTTCGACGTACGCGCCGAGCTTGTCGTTCACGATCGCCTCGACGATGCCCTTGACCTCCGTGTTGCCGAGCTTCGTCTTGGTCTGCCCTTCGAACTGCGGCTGCGGAATCTTCACGCTGATGACGGCCGTGAGCCCTTCGCGGATGTCATCTCCGCCGATGTTGGCGTCCTTGAGATCCTTCGCGAGATTGTTCGACGTCGAGTAGGTGTTGATCGTCCGGGTGAGCGCGGCACGGAAGCCCGACAGGTGTGTGCCGCCCTCGTGCGTGTTGATGTTGTTGGCGAACGAGTACACCTGCTCCGCGTAGCCGTCGTTCCACTGCAGCGCGACTTCCGCCTGGATCCCTTCGCGCTCCCCCTTCATGAAGATCGGCTTGTCGTTCACCAGGCCCTTGTTGGTGTTCAGGTGCTGGACGAAGGAAACGATCCCGCCGTCGTAGTGAAACGTGTGGTGCTTCCCGTCGCGCTCGTCGTCGATCGTGATGACGATGCCGCCGTTGAGGAAGGCGAGCTCGCGCAGCCGCTGCGCCAGCGTGTCGAAGCTGTAGTCGATGCTCTCGAAAACCTGCGGGTCGGGACGGAAAGTGACTTTCGTCCCGCGCTTCTTTGTCGTGCCGGTTTCCTTCAGCGGGCCGATCGGCGTGCCGCGTTCGTATGACTGCTGGTACACCTGGCCGTTGCGCCAGACCTCGAGATCGAGCCGCTCCGACAGCGCGTTGACGACCGACACCCCGACGCCGTGCAGACCGCCCGAGACTTTATACGCGGCGTTCTCGAATTTCCCGCCGGCGTGCAGAACGGTCAGGACGACTTCCGCGGCAGAACGGCCGTCGGGCATCGAATCCACCGGAATGCCGCGGCCGTTGTCCACGACGGTGATCGCATTGTCGATGTGGATCGTGACGTTGACCTGGTCGCAGAAACCCCCGAGCGCCTCGTCGATCGAGTTGTCGACGATCTCGTAGACGAGGTGGTGCAGCCCCGGCGCGCCGGTCGAGCCGATGTACATGGCCGGACGCTTGCGGACCGCCTCGAGACCCTCGAGGACCTTGATTTTGTCCGCGCCGTAATCGTCCGCGCCGATGCCGTTGCCGTTTGATCCGGGAGCGTGGCCGGCTGGCGTCTGGGCGATCGCGTCGTCGGTCGCCGGCTGCTGCTCGTCCTGTGGCTGGTTCAGATGTTCCATTCAGCGAATTCGTTCAGACCCTCATCGGCATGATGACGTAGGTGTAGTCGTACCCTTCAGCGCCGATGGGCTTCATCACGGCCTGGCTCATTTCGTCCTTGAATTCGAGCAGGACCGAGTCGGTTTCCACGACTCCGAGGAAGTCGAGGACGTATTGCGCATTGAAACAGATCGTCACGGGCGCCGCGGCGTAGTCCACCATCAGCACTTCCTTCGCCTCGCCGAACTCCGGACTGCTCGAGGCGATTTCAACCTTGCCCTTGTCGATCTGAAACTTGACGGCGCGCGAGCGCTCGTTCGACAGCAGCGCGACCCGCTTGACGGCGCTCGTGAGGCGATCGCGATCGAACTCGACGCGCTTGTCGTTGTTCTTTGGAATGACGCGCTCGAACGAGGGAAACTGCCCGTCGATCATCCGCGAGATGAGGAGGCGATCGCCGACCGCAAAGAACAGATGGTTTTCACCGCGTTCATACTGAATGTCGCCGTCGCCGCCTTCGGCGAGGAGACGGCCGAGCTCGAGGAGCGTTTTCCGCGGAAGGATGACCCGGTTTTCCTCGTCGCCCTTGAGGCCTTTCACTCTCCCTTTCTCGCGCGGCACGGTGATGAACGCGAGACGATGCCCGTCGGTGGAGACGAGCCCCATCGACTCCGCGCGCAGAATGAACAGCGCGCCGTTCAGGAAATACCGCGTGTCCTCGCCCGTGATGGCAAATTGCGTCTTCCCGATCATCTGCCGCAGCGACTCGCGCGAGAGCGGCGCGCTGACCGCTCCGCTCGCTTCCGGCAGCGTCGGGAAATCCTCGCGTGGCAGCGTCTGCATCCGCGAGTCGAATCGATCCGCGGCGACCTTGACGCCGCCCTTGTCTTCCTCGATCCGCACGTCGGTCTCGGGAAGCGCTTTGACGATTTCGTAGAGCTTCTTCGCGGGAAGCGTCAGCGAGCCGCCTTTCGACACCGTGGCCGTGCACCTGCTTCGCAACCCGACCTCGAGGTCGGTCGCAAGCATCTTCATTTCGGCGCCGTTGGCTTCGAGCAGCACGTTCGCGAGAATCGGAATCGTGTTCTTGCGCTCGACGATTCCCTGGAAGAGCTGCAACTCCCGAAGCAGATCGGTCTTGCGGACGACCAGTTCCATCATGTGATCTCTAGAATTAAACGGGAGAGAAACAGGAACAAAGAATTATAACAAATACTAGGTGCTGTTGAAAACCGAATCTCTGCTTATTACTCCTTCAAATTCTGTAACTTAGCTTGTGGACGCGGTTCTGCCTCCGCAGCGGGTTTTTTGAAGCGTTTTCCGCGGATCGCAGGCGGCGCGGATCGCTCAACAGGTCATCCACACGCCACCCGTTTGCACCACCTGTGGAAAACCGCCGCGGCCTCGGAATTGGAGGCCGGATTTGTTACCGGAACGCCGCCATGAGGTTGTTGATAAGCGTGTTGAAATTGCCGTCTTTCTGACGCAGATCCTCGATCTTGCGGATGGAATGGATCACGGTCGAATGGTGCTTGCCGCCGAAGCTCCTGCCGATCTCCGGCAACGACGCGCTTGTGAGCGTCTTGCACAGATACATCGCGATCTGCCGCGGCATCGCCACCGATTTCGAGTTGTTCTTCGACTTCAGCTCGGCGACTTTGAGCTGGTAGTAGTCGGCGACGGCTTTCTGCACGATTTCGATCGTCACCGCCTTCTCGTCGTTCTGCAGCACGTTACGAAGGACTTCCTGCGCGAGCGGCAGCGAAATCTCGCGGCCCGTCAGGGAGGCGTAAGCAATCAGCCGGATGAGGGATCCCTCGAGCTCGCGGATGTTCGACTTGATTTTGCTTGCGATGTAGATGGCCACGTTGTCGGGGACGGGAATCCCCTCCGTTTCGGCCTTTTTCTTCAGGATAGCCGTCTTGGTTTCGAGGTCCGGCGGCTGGATGTCGGCGATGAGTCCCCACTCGAATCGCGACCGCAGCCGTTCTTCGAGCTGCGGAATCTCGTGCGGCGGACAGTCGCTGCTGATGACGATCTGCTTCTGCGAATCATAGAGCGCGTTGAACGTGTGAAAGAACTCCGTCTGCGTTCCTTCACGTCCCGCCAGGAACTGCACGTCGTCGACGAGCAGGACGTCGACGCTCCGGTAGCGCTCCCGGAAGTCGAGAATCCGGTCGTACCGGATCGCGTTCACCATCTCGTTCATGAAGCGCTCGGACGAGATGTAGGTGAGCTTCAGGTTCCTCTGATGGGTGATGACGTAGTGCCCGATCGCGTGCATCAAATGCGTCTTGCCGAGACCCACCCCGCCGTAGATGAAGAGCGGGTTGTACGAACGCGCCGGCGCCTCGGCGACCGCACGCGACGCGGCGTGCGCGAACTGGTTGGACGGTCCGACGATGAACGTGTCGAAGGAGTAACGGGCGCTCAGCGACCCGGGCTCATCGACGCTGTCGACCTCTTCAGTTTCCGGCTCGAGCGGGATCTCGGCCGGCGAAGCCGCCGTTGCGGCATCTTCCGTAATGAATGAGATCGGCGTGGAGGGACGCTCGAGTTCGCCGAGTGCCTCTTCGATTACCGCACTGTAATGTTTGGTGAGCCAGTCCCGGAAAAGCGCATTCGGTACCCGCACCCGGACAGTTCCGTCGCGGTCGTCCACAAAGCTGGTCGGCTTGAACCAGGTATAAAAGCTGTGTCGATTGACTTTCGTCTCGATCCGCGCGAGGACCTGATCCCAGAGGTTCATGCCGTAAATAAAGGGTTTTTACCGGAAGAGCACGATGGGGAGCCGTTTCCCCCGCGCTTTTCCACAATGTTTTCCACAGTTGTGGAAAACTTCGGGGGGAGAACCTACTCCCGCGCGGGGAACGGACTGTAGCATACCGTCGCGGCGCCGTAAAACACGGCCGCACGAGCGCAACCGATTGACACTCTGGAGTGGCGTTCGCTAGTATGAGGGTTTCTCCGTAACTCGTAGACAGCTGCAGGGATTCATGAAGGGCAAACGCACTTTTCAGCCGAACCGCCGCCGCCGCAAGCGTACGCACGGTTTCCTCGTCCGCATGGCCACCAAGAACGGCCGCCGCGTGCTCAAGCGACGCCGGGCCAAGGGCCGCAAACGGCTCACAGTCACGGCGTCGAGGTAGGCGTCCAATGGCGGCGCAGGATCTTCCTGCCGACCGGAAGTTGCGTCGGCGGAGCGAGTTCCAGCACGTCTTCGACAACGGCCGGCGGACGCACGGCCGCTTTTTCACCCTTATCGCCGCCCCGTCGCCCATGACGGTCACCCGCCTGGGCATCGTCGCGTCGCGCAAGTTGGGCGGAGCGGTCGTCCGGAACCGGGCGAAGCGGCTGATCAGGGAAGTATTCCGGACGTCCATCGCCGGCGGGCCGCCGCAGGATCTTGTCGTCATCCCCAAGAACGCGCTGCTGCTCGCCGACGTCGAAGGTCTCAAGAGGGAGTATGCGACAGCGCTGAGGCGCTGCGTGTCAAAGACATGACAGCCAGGCTGGCCATTCTCCTGATCCGCGGATATCAGTTGCTTTTGTCCCCGATTCTCGGCGGCTCATGCCGTTTCGTGCCGTCCTGTTCCGCCTACGCGATTGACGCCATCAACACGCACGGCGCCGCGCGCGGACTCGTGCTCGCGTTCCGCCGGGTGGGACGTTGTCATCCGTTCGGCGGCCATGGCTACGATCCCGTCCCGCGTAAGGATCCCTCTGTTGCCGCGCCGGAGATTCGGCCGTAATGGAACGACGCGTTCTGCTCGCTGTCATCCTGTCGTTTGTCGTGCTCTACGGCTATCAGGCGCTTTTTCCGCCTCCGCCTGATGCCGCAAAGAATGCTGCATCGCAGCTCGCGCCGGCATCACCGAAGGTCGCGTCACCGCCCGCGGCGCCGCCTGCTGCAGCGGCTGCACCTGCTCAGGCTTCGGACCTGTCGCCAAAGGACGCGAACCCAGGGGAACCCGCCGCATCACCGGCACGCGACATCGTTGTCGACGACGCATACGTTCACGCGGTTTTCACCACGCGGGGCGGCGTCCTCAAGAGCTGGCGGCTGAAGAAATACCACGACACGAACGGCCAGCCGCTCGAATTCATTGCCGAATACGCGCCCGAGGGTTCTCCTCTCCCGTTCACTCTGGCCGTGGACGATGCGGCGACAAGTGAGAAGCTGAAGACGGCCAGCTTCACCCCGAGCAGCGATCATCTCGACCTGTCGTCGGGCGGCGCGGGTACGCTGACGTTCGAATACAAGGACGAAGCGCTCACCGCTGAAAAGAGTTTTCAGTTCTCACCGGATCACCCGTACGTCGTCGGCGTCACGGCCTCCGTCAAGCAGAACGGCCAGGCAGTGCCGGTCACCATCGAGTGGGGACCCGCGATCGGCTCCGGCATCGTTCATACGTCGCGGTCGTATAACCCGCCGGCGCAGCCGGTCTTTTTCAGAGACGGCAAGGTCACCCGGGTTCAGCAGAAGAAAGTTCCCGAACAGGGGAACCAGGAGGGCGCATTCGGGTTTGCGGGCGTCGACGATCACTACTTCATCGCCGCCGTCATCGATCCGCCGTCGCCCCTCCGGCTTCACTACTCCCTCGTGGATGTCCCGGTACCGGCCGATCCGGCGGGGGCGCACTACGTATCGTGGAGCGCGCGCTATACGGGAGCGGTCCAGAATCTGCGTTACTTTGCGGGACCGAAAGATTTCGACATCCTCGCGAAGGTCGATCGCAACCTGGTCCGATCGATCGACTTCGGCATGTTCTCGTGGCTCGTGGTTCCACTGCTGCGCGCGCTGAAGTGGATCAACGCGTACGTCGGCAACTACGGCTGGTCGGTCGTCATCCTCACCGTCCTCATCAATCTCGCCATCTTCCCGCTGCGTCACAAGAGCGTCGTGTCGATGCGGCGGATGCAGGAGATCCAGCCCGAAGTGAAAGCGATTCAGGATCGCTACTCGAAGCTCAAGATGAACGATCCGGCCCGGTCGAAGATGAACACCGAGCTGATGAACCTGTATCGGGACCGGGGCGTGAACCCGGCCAGTGGCTGCGTGCCGATGCTGCTCACGTTGCCGGTGCTCTTCGCCTTCTATGCGATGCTCGGCGTGGCCATCGAACTCCGCGGCGCGCCGTTCATCGGCTGGATCCACGATCTCGTCGCGCCCGATCCGTATTACGTGCTGCCGATTCTCATGGGCATCACGATGTTCGCGCAGCAGCGGATGACGCCGACGACCGCTGATCCCTCGCAGCAGACCGTCATGCTCGTGATGCCCGTGGTCTTTACGTTCATGTCGCTCTGGTGGTCGAGCGGCCTGCTGCTCTATTGGACGGTGAGCAACATCTGGGGCATCGGGCAGCAGATGATCACGAATCGCATCATCGGCGCGCCGAAAACGCGCGCGGTCCGGCCCCCGGCCGAGCGGCGGGTGAAGCGGACGTAGGAGGCAGTGCACGCGATGGACGTTCAGGCGCGGGTAGGCGATTTCATGAAGCAGGTCCTCTCGGCGATGGGCCTCGACGCGACCGTCGACGTCGTGGACACGCCGGACGCGATCCGTATCGAGATCTCCGGGGACGGCGCAGAGGTGCTGCTCAAACGGCGCGCCGAAGCGCTCGATGCGCTGCAGCAGATCGTGAACTCCGGCTTCCGCCGCAGCCTTCGTGACGATCGCAGCTTCGTCGTCGACAGCATGGGCTACCGCCTCGGGAAGGATGCGGAACTGCGCGAGATGGCGCGTTTCATGATGGAGAAGGCGAGGACCTCGGGCGCGCCGCAGGAGATGGGTCCGCTCAACCCGTACGCGCGGCGCATCGTGCACCTGGCGGTGGCGGAAGATCCGGGGATGACGTCGGAAAGCATCGGCGACGCGTTCATGAAAACGGTCATCATCTCGACGAAGAAATAGCCGGCGGCATGTTCGCGACGGACGATACGATCCTGGCCATTGCCACACCGCCCGGTCGCGGCGGCATCGGCGTCGTCAGGATCAGCGGGCCCGATGCGGCACACATCGCCGGTGCGCTGACGTCGGTTGGCCGGTTCGCTGCCCGGCATGCGACGCTGACGAGCGTCAAGTCACGCGACGGTGGCGTGATCGATCGCGCGATCGTCACCTACTTCCCTGCGCCGCATTCGTACACCGGCGAAGACGTCGTCGAGATTTCCGCGCATGGCAGCCCGATTGTCCTGGAGCAGATCGTCGCCGCCGCTCTCGACACGGGCGCGCGGCTCGCCAACCCCGGCGAATTCACGCTGCGCGCGTATCTGAACGGGCGGATGGATCTCGTGCAGGCGGAAAGCGTCGCGGATCTCATCAACGCGGTCACACCGCTGCAGGCACGCGTCGCCTGCGACGCGCTCGAGGGCACGCTCACCGATCGCATTCGCCGGATCGACGCCGGCTTGATGGACCTGATCGTAAAGCTCGAGGCGTCGCTCGATTTTCCGGAGGAGGGTTACCACTTCGTCGAGTCGGGTGAGGCGACGTGCGCGATCGACGCAGCGCTCGCCGGCATCGACGCGATGCTCGCGGATGCACGCCGCGGCCGACTCATTCGCGAAGGGCTGACGCTGGCGATCGTTGGACCGCCGAATGCCGGGAAATCGACTCTCTTCAACAGCCTCGTCGGCGCCGACCGCGCCATCGTCACTGATGTGCCCGGGACGACGCGCGACCTGCTGACGGAGCGAATCGACCTCCATGGGATCGCCGTGACGATCGTCGACACGGCGGGGCTGCGTCTCGAAGCGGCCGACGCGATCGAGCAGGAGGGGATCGCGCGCGCGCGCGCGGCCGCAGAGGCCGCGGCCGCCATCATCGTCGTCGTCGATTCGTCGCAGCCGCCCGGGGAGATCGACGAGTGTGTGCCGCGCGACGGGAAACCGCACGTACTGGTTGCCGCAAAAGCCGATCTCCCGGGAGCCTGGGATGCCGAGTCGGCGGGTGCGGTCCGCGTATCGGCGGTGAGCGGCGAAGGGCTGGATCGGCTGCGGCAGGCGATTGTAAAGTCGCTTGACATCGAACCCTCACGCGACTCCGCGGCCATCGCGAACGTACGGCACGTGCAGCTGATGGCGCACGCGAGGGACGCGCTCGTGTCGGCGCGCGACGCCGCCCAGACAGGCGCGCCCGAAGAATTCGTGCTCGCCGACCTTCACGACGCGCGCGCGGCGTTCGACGAGATCGTCGGCGCACGAACGCCGGACGACGTGCTTCGGTCGATCTTCGAGCGGTTTTGTATCGGCAAATAGCGCTCGCGGTTCGAATGCATTACTACGACGTCATCGTGATCGGGGCCGGCCATGCCGGCGTGGAGGCCGCCTGGGCCGCGGCGTCCGCAGGCTGCGATGTGGCCATCTGCACGCTGTCGATGGACACCGTTGCGCACATGCCGTGCAATCCCGCGATCGGGGGAACCGCGAAAGGACATCTCGTTCGCGAGATTGACGCGCTCGGCGGCATCATGGGCCGCGCGATCGACGCGACCGGCATCCAGTTCAAGCTGCTGAATCGCAGCCGAGGCCCGGCCGTGTGGTCACCCCGCGCGCAGGCAGACAAGCGGGTATATGGCGAGTGGGTCAAGAAGGAACTTAGGTCAAACGACAGATTATCGTGGATCGTCGGAAAGGCCGGTCGAATCATCGCCGAAGGTCCTCAGGTAGTTGGCCTCGCCATGGAGGACGGCCGGGAGTTCGAATGCGGCGCTCTGGTGCTGACGACTGGAACGTTCCTGAATGGTCTGATTCATGTCGGATCCGAGACTCGGCCCGCCGGCCGAGCAGGCGAGCCGCCGTCTCAAGTGCTCGCTGACTCTCTCAAGGGCTTCGGCTTCCAGTGGGGCCGACTGAAGACGGGCACCCCGCCGCGGCTGCATCGCTCGAGCATCGATTTCTCGCGCTTCACTGAAGAACGGGGCGACGTTCCCGCCTTCCCGTTTTCCTTCACGAGCGGCCCCATCGACAGGCCGCAGATTTCGTGTCACGTGCTTCACACGACGGCAGCGGTTCATGACCTGGTCCGTCGGCACCTTCACACCTCTCCGCTTTACAACGGACAGATCAAGGGAATCGGCCCGCGCTACTGCCCTTCGCTCGAAGACAAAGTCATGCGGTTTCCGGACCGGGAGCGGCACCAGTTGTTCCTGGAACCGGAAGGTCTCGACGTCGACGAAATCTACCTGAATGGCTTTTCGATGAGCCTGCCAGCCGACGTGCAGCAGTCGCTCGTTCGGGCGCTTCCGGGGCTGGAGTCGGCCAGGATGATCCGGCCTGGATACGCGGTCGAGTACGACTTCGTGCAGCCAACGGAGCTGCATCGGTCGCTCGAAGCCCGGCGCTTGAGCGGCCTGTTTCTAGCAGGCCAAATCAACGGGACCTCCGGGTATGAAGAGGCCGGAGCACAGGGCCTCATCGCAGGAACGAACGCGGCACGCCGAGTACAGGGGCTGCAGCCGATGGTGCTCGGCCGCCACGAGGCGTACATGGGGGTGCTCGTGGACGACCTCACGTCGAAGGGATGCGTGGAACCGTACCGGATCTTTACGTCGCGCGCGGAACATCGCCTTCTTCTCCGAATCGACAACGCTGACTTGCGCCTTACGCCGATCGGGCGCGCGTTCGGCATCGTGGACGATGAGCGGTGGGGCCGGTTTCAGGAGCGACAGCGCCGGTTTGCTGCGAATCGGGGCGTCATCGAACGCAGCCGTGTCGGCGTTGGCGGCGAGACACTCCCAGCGGCCGACGCGCTTCGAAGGCCTGACGTGTCGCTCTCCCGGTTGGTCGCCGAACGCCTGTTGCCTTTGACGATCGCCGATCCTCTCCTGGACGTGTCCAGCCTGGAGACCGAGTATCGATACGTGGGCTATCTCAAGCGCCAGGAACAGCAGGTCTCCCGCCTTGCACGTCAGGAGGAACAGCTGATACCGGAGACATTCGAGTACGCCGGCATACCCGGCCTGTCGCGTGAGGTCGTGGAGCGTCTGTCCTCGGTCCGCCCTGAATCGCTCGGGCAGGCGTCGCGAGTCTCCGGTGTCACCCCGGCCGCCGTCGCCGTCATTGCCGCGCATCTACGCGGTCGTCTCACCGCCGCGTCGTGACTCACTCGCCTCCTTCCACCCTCGATCGCCTTACCGCCCGCGCCTCAGCGCTTCATTTGCAGAGCGACGATCACGTTTTTTCGCGCCTTGCGGCGTATTTCGACCTCCTGCAGCGATGGAACGAGAAGATCAACCTGACATCGCTCACCGATGGTGATGAGGCGGTGGATCGCCTGATCATGGAGCCACTGGTTGCCGCGAGGTTCCTGCCCAAAGGGGGGGCGATCGTCGACGTCGGCTCGGGCGGAGGTTCCCCGGCGATTCCGCTGGCGGTTGCTTTGGCGGCTCCAATCACGATGGTGGAGTCGAGAGGTCGAAAGGCGGCCTTCTTGAGAGAGGTATTGCGTACGCTGAACCTGGAAGGGAGGGTTGAAACCGATCGAGCGGAGGCTCTAGCGGCGAGACCAGAACTTCGACGCAGCGCCAAGGTGGTGTCGCTGCGAGCCGTCCGAATGACGGCCCAGCTTTCCAGCGCGCTAGCGGAATTGGTCGCGGACGATGGTGTTCTCGCGATGTTTTCGAAGCACTCCGAGGCGGTGCCGGACCGATTCAGGCCAGCGGGCGCGCACTCGCTGATTCCCGCAACTCAGTCCTTCCTCCACCGGTTCGTTCCCATAAGGTAATCGTTCCACGTGGAACGTTCTTGATTCTTTGAAATCAGCGGCAGTATTCTGGCGCGGCACACCGCGCCAGCCACCCATTTATTAGGTCATACACCAGAAATGCCGCAAATAGTTGCCGTTGCCAACCAAAAGGGGGGTGTCGGCAAGACCACGACCGCAATCAACCTGTCCACCGCCCTGGCACTCGTCGGGCAACGCGTGCTGCTCGTGGACCTCGACCCCCAGGGCAACCTCACGAGCGGAGTAGGGCTGAAGGGACAAACGGCGTCCGCCGGTACCGCCTATCAGGCGCTCACCGCCTCGGAGTCCCCGTCGGATCCCGCGGCATTCATCCTGGAAACGCGTGTCACCAACCTCTGGCTCATCCCTGCGGATAGGAACCTCACCGGAGCCGAGGTCGAACTCGTCCCGCTCACTGATCGCGAACGACGCCTGCGGCTCCTGCTGGAGCCGCTTCGTGACGGGTACGATTTCATCTTCATCGACACGCCGCCGTCGCTTGGTCTGCTCACGCTGAACGCACTCGTCGCGGCCGACGCGGTGCTGATCCCGCTCAACTGCGAGTATTTTGCGCTCGAAGGACTCGCGGATCTCGTGGCCACGCTCCGGCGCGTCCGCGCGTCGCTGAATCCGTCGCTCGACATCGCGGGCGTGCTGTTGACGATGTACGACGAGCGGACGAACCTGGGACAGCAGGTCGCGCGCGATATCCGCGACTTCTTCCAGGATCGGGTGTTCACGACGGTCATCCCGCGCAATATCCGCCTCGGCGAGGCGCCCAGTCACGGTCTGCCCGCGATCCTGTACGATCCGAAGTCGCGCGGAGCAGAGGCATACGTATCGCTGGCGCGCGAACTGATGGCGCGCCAGGCGGCAGCCGTCTCCTCAACGGAGTCCCAGCATGGCTGACAAACGACCGGCGCTCGGGCGCGGCCTGAGCGCGTTGATTCCCGACTCGCCGGCGCCCCCCTCTCACGAACGCGCGCTCGACGTCGACACCGATCTGCTCCGGCCGAACAAGTTCCAGCCGCGTACAGAGATGAACGAGGATCGGATCGACGACCTCGCCCGCTCGATCAAGGCGCAGGGCATCATCCAGCCGATCGTCGTGCGGCCGGTCGATTCCGGCTATGAAATCGTCGCCGGCGAGCGCCGCTGGCGCGCGGCGCAGCGCGCCGGTCTCCTCAAGGTGCCCGTCGTCGTACGCGAGATCTCGGAAGATCGTCTGCTGGCGGTTGCGCTCATCGAGAACATCCAGCGCGAGGATCTGAATCCGATTGAAGAGGCGCACGCGTACCGCCGCCTGTCGGATGAATTCCATTTGACGCAGGAACAGATCGCCGACGCGGTCGGCAAAGATCGATCGTCGATTGCGAACACGGTGCGACTGTTGAGGCTGCCGCATGAAGTGCGCGCGAACGTCGCGTCGGGCGCGCTGTCGATGGGGCACGCGCGCGCACTGCTGGCGGTGACGGACGAACAGATGCTGCTGTCACTCGCGCGCGAGGTCGCCGCGCGCAGCCTCTCGGTGCGCGACACAGAAACCCTCGTCCGCAGGACGCAGAGTCCGGAGCCGAAGAAGGAGAAGCCACCCGCAGACGTCCACACCCGCGCCGCGGAAGAAAAGTTGAGACTCGCCCTTGGCACGCGAGTCCGAATCGCGCGCCGCGGCAAAGGAGGCCGCGTCGAGATCGAATTCACAAGCGAAGACGAACTGCAGCGGATTTACGAACGGCTGACGGAGCGCTGACGCGCGAGGATCCAGAACTCAGAGAGAGCGAGTAGGGGGGCCGGCGGGGCGAAGCCCCCCGGATGAACACGGCAAATATATGAAACTAACCGATTACGCCCACTGCGCTGGTTGAGCGAGCAAACTCGCCGCAGGCGAGCTCGCCCAGGTGCTGGGTGCCATGCCCGTCTCGTCTGACAAACGCGTTCTCGTCGACTGGAGGACTGCGGACGATGCGGGTGTGTACCTGCTCGACGAGCGGCGAGCGCTCGTGCAGACCGTCGACTTCTTCACGCCGATCGTCGACGATCCCTTCGCGTACGGACGGATCGCGGCCGCAAATGCGCTGTCGGATGTTTACGCGATGGGCGGGCGGCCGCTGACGGCGCTGGCGATCGCGGGCTTCCCCGCGGCGGCCGATCGCGCGATCCTCACGGAAATCTTCCGTGGCGGCCTGTCGACCCTCGATGAAGCGGGCGTCGCGCTCCTGGGCGGTCACACGGTCCAGGACCAGGAAATCAAGTTCGGCTACGCGGTCACGGGTGAAGTCGATCCCAAAGCGCTGTGGACGAATGCGGGGGCGCGCCCCGGCGATCGGCTCATTCTGACGAAGCCGATCGGCACCGGCGTCATCGGAACGGCAATCAAGGCCGGACAGGCTCCGGACCACGTGGCGCAGGCGGCAATCGATTCGATGATGCGCCTCAATGCGGCGGCTGCGAACGCGCTTCGGTCGCGGCCCGCTCTCGTCCATGCCTGCACGGACATTACCGGATTCGGCCTCATAGGGCATTCGACAGAGTTGGCGCGCGGCAGCGGTTCCACCGTGGTTCTCGATGTCGCGTCAGTTCCCGTGCTCGACGGGGCCCTTTCGCTGGTGCTGGAGCACACGCCTGGCGGCGGCCGAACGAATCGCCAGCACTTTGAAGGCAGCGTCGAAACTCCGGATAATCTCGACCCCGGACTGCTCCAGTTGCTTTACGATCCGCAGACCTCGGGCGGCCTGCTCATAGCCGTTTCGGCATCTGACTGTGAAACGGCCGTTCGCGCGCTCAGGGACGCTGGTTCCGGGGCGTGGGAAATCGGCGAGGTACTCCCGCTTTCGCCGGTTGCCGTCAGCCTGCGCTGAATGGTATAAGTTTTCGTTTACCTTGCTACCGAATCTCTCGATCTTCTGGGTCGTTCTTGCGGTGCTCGTGCTCACGGTCATCCTCGATCGGCTGCTGCTCAGGCCGATCGTCGATGTCATTCGCCGCCGCAAGCAGGCGATTGATTCCGCGCGCGAGCTGGCGCGCCAGTCGGCCGCCCAGGCGGAGCGTGCGGCCGCCGAATTCGACCAGCGGACCAGCGAGGCGCGCGCCGAGTTGTATCGGCAGATGGACGACATGCGCCGCGCCGCGCTCGGGCACCGCGCGCAGATCATCGAACAGACGAGGGCCGAGGCCGAAGCGCAGGTTGCCGACGCGGCTGCACGACTCGACGCGGAAACCGCCGAAGCGAAGCGCCGGCTTGGCACCGAATCCGAAGCGCTGGGGGCCGCAGTTGCCGAGCGCATTCTTGGACGGCGCGCATCGTAAGGCCGCCGACGCGCAGCCCGAATGAAACCCATGACCTACCTCCGCATCCTCCTGGCCGTGCTGCTCCTGGCGTGCTGCACACCGGCGGTACCGCGCGTCTTCGCGCAGGAGGCGGCGCCACATGCGGACGCAACACAAACGGCACACGAGGCCGAACAGGGGGAGGAAGCGCACGGCGGCGGGTGGCTTCCAGTGGTCGCCAAGGCGTTCAACTTCGCGATTCTGGCGGGCGTGCTCGTCTACTTCCTCAAGACGCCGCTGACCGCGTATCTCGACGGCCGGATCACGCAGGTGCGCGAGGACCTCGTGACCGCCGCGGCCACGCGGGAAACGGCGTCGCGGCAGCTTGCAGAGATCGACGCGAAGCTGCGCGCACTGCCCGGTGAAATCGAGCAGCTCAAAACGCGAGGCGCCGAGGATCTCGCGGCGGAACGCGCGCGGATCGACGCGGCGGCGGACGCGGATCGGCAGCGGCTCCTCGAACACACGCGGCGGGAGATCGACATGCGCGTCCAGGTCGCGCGCCGCGAACTCGTCGAACACGCGGCGGACCTGGCGGTGCAGGTTGCCGCTTCCCGCATCAAGCAGACAATCACGCCAGAGGATCAGTCGCGTCTCGTCGATCGATATGCCGCGCAGATTGGCGGAGGCGACCGATGACGGCCCGGGCCGCCGCAACACGCTACGCGCGGGCGCTCTTCGATGTCGCTCTCGCGGAGGGATCCGTCGAACGCTCGCAGGACGAGCTGCAAACGTTCGGCGATCTCGTGTCGGGCAGCGACCAGCTGACGAACGTTCTGGGCAATCCGGCGATCCCGGCTGCCCGCAAGCACGCCCTCGTTGCCGCGCTGCTCGATCGCAGCGGCCTGCCGACAGGGCCGGTGTCGAAGCTGATTCTGCTGCTGGCCGACCGCGATCGGTTGACGCTTCTGCCGGAACTGGCGCGGGCATATCGGGAGCGGGTGATGGACCATCAGCGGATCGTTCGGGGCGACGTGACGACGGCACTGCCGCTGGCGCCCGATGCGCTGCAGCGCATTCAGGACGGCCTGGCGCGCGCGACCGGCCGCCGCGTGCTGCTCGACGCGCGGACCGACTCCTCCATCATCGGCGGCGCGATCGCCCGCATCGGCAGCACGGTATACGACGGCAGCATCACCACACAGCTCCGGAAAATACGAACGGCACTCGTCGAAGGGAATCAGTAGACGCGGCCACCCCGGCGTGCGCGAGACACACGAATGGATATACGAGCTGAAGAAATCTCCAAGATCATCCGCGACCAGATCGGCAGCTATGCGGTCGACGTCGACGTTGCCGAAGTGGGCACGATTGTGTCCGTCGGTGA
>DATJIW010000001.1:0-14686 GCA_035492775.1 Vicinamibacterales bacterium | reverse complement strand
AAAAGGTGCTACGAAACTAGCACTGAGCGAAAAAATTAGCAAACCGCAGGCGGCGGGTCTCACCGCAGGCGGGGTCTGACCCCGACCGCGCGGCGCGGACGCACAAATGGGGTCTGACCCCGATTTCGTCCCAGGACGTGCGATTTGGGGACAGGCCTCGAATGGGCCCATTTGCGTTCACCGTGTCGTCGCGGCGTCGCTCGTCTCAGGCTCCCGAACGCGATCGTTCCCCGACCGCAGGTGACGGCGGGGTCTGACCCCAACCGCGCGGCGCGGACGCACAAATGGGGTCTGACCCCGATTTCGTCCCGAGGCGTGCGATTTGGGGACACGCCTCGAATGGGCCCACGTGACGTTGACTGTGTCGTCGCGGCGCCGCGTCTCAGGCTCCCCAACGCGATCGTTCTCCGACCGCAGGTGCCGGCGGGGTCTGACCCCAACCGCGCGGCGCGGACGCACAAATGGGGTCTGACCCCGATTTCGTCCCGGGACGTGCGATTTGGGGACAGGCCTCCCCGCCAGCGCAGCCGCGTGCTGGAGATCACCACAGCGCGCCAAAGCCGCAACTCCTCCCGCGATGAGCACCATTGGCCACACGCGCGGTCGAATCGTGAGGTCGCCGGGATATGCTGAACGCATGAGTATGATGATTCGAGGCCTGTCTTCACGCGCGTCGAACACGCCGCGCGTCGCCATCCTTCTCTTCACCGCGTGGACCGGCAGCGTTCTCGCGCAGGCGCCGGCGCCGTCCGGCCAGGCGGCTGCACCGGCACCGGCGGCAAAGCCGGCGGCGGGATCGTCGGACATGCTGCCACCGCTGCCCGCCGACGCCCACGTTGACCAGACGATCCAGTTGAACGGGAAAACGCTGAAATATACAGCGACCGTCGGGACGATTCCGGTCTACGGCAAGGACGGCAAGAAAAGCGCCGACGTCGTCTACACGGCCTACACGATGGACGGCCAGAACCGTCCCGTGACCTTTGCGTTCAACGGTGGGCCCGGCGCGGCGTCGGTCTATCTCAATCTCGGCGCCATCGGCCCGAAGACGGTGCAGTTCGGCGACGCCGGCGACAGTCCGTCCGACACTCCGGCCTTGAAAGACAACCCGGGCACGTGGCTCGACGTTTCCGACCTCGTCTTCATCGACCCCGTCGGCACCGGGTTCAGCCGGTCGTATCTGAACGCCGACGAAACACGCAAGGAGTTCTATACCGCCGACACCGACATTGCGTATCTCTCGCGCGTGGTGTTCGACTGGCTGGTCAAGAACGAGCGGCTGCAGTCGCGCAAGTATCTCGTCGGAGAGAGCTATGGCGGCTACCGCGGCCCGCGCCTCACGCACTACCTGCAGTCGCAGATCGGCGTAGCGATCAACGGGCTGTTTCTCGTGTCTCCCTTCCTGAATCCGTCGATCGACGAAAACGGCGACCTCTCGCCGATGCCGTGGATCATCGACCTGCCGTCGATGGCGGCGGCGCAGCTCGAACGGAAGAAGTCCCTCACGGCGGAGGCGATGGCGAACGTGATCTCGTACGCGCGCGGCGAGTATGCGACTGACCTCCTCAAGGGGCGTTCGGATCCGCAGGCGCTCGATCGAATCGTGAAGCGCGTCACCGAGCTGACCGGACTCGATCCGGCGTTCGTGCGTCATTCCGGCGGACGCATCGACATCAGCGCATACCTGCGTGAGGTGGCACGCGAACAGGGGAAGATCGGCAGCGTCTACGACTCCAACGTCACGGCGTTCGATCCCTTCCCGTTCGCGCCGAATCAACAGAGCAACGACCCCCTTCTCGAAAGCATCATCGCGCCGACGACGAGCGCGATGGTGGATTTCGTGACGCGCGTCGTTGGCTGGAAAGTCGCGGCGCGGTACAACGCCCTCAGTTATGAAGTCGCCGGCGGCTGGGAGCGCAACTCGCAGTCACTTCGTAACGGGGCGGTGCCCGATCTCAGGCAGGCGGTGGCGGCCGATCCGAAGCTGCGCGTGCTCATCGCGCACGGCTGGAACGATCTGTCGTGCCCGTTCATGGGCTCGGTGCTGACGGTCGATCAGATGCCCGTCATGGGCGATGCCGCGCGCGTGGAGGTCCACGAGTATCCCGGCGGGCACATGTTCTACAGCCGCGCCGACAGCCGCGCGGCGTTTAAGAAAGACGTGATCGCCGTTTTCGAGAAACACTGACGTAGAATCACTCGTCTCCGACGCGAGTCCGTCGCGACGCGCACAGAGGAATTGACCTCCGCTCAGCGCACAAGCCGGCTCTATAAAGGCATTGCGCGTGGCGCGGTCCATTCCGGACGACGCGCTCGTCTGATGGTTGCCAGGTGGCGGCGTAAAATCGCAGCATGATCGCGATGCGCGCCGTCGGCGCCCTCCGCGGACGCCTGCCGCGGTGGTGCGGAGGAGCGGTGCTGGCCGCCGCCACCGTCTTCATTCCGTTCGCTCCGGCCGCTCCCGCGAGCCGCACGCTCTTCTTCGACGACTTCGCCGGCAACGCCCTCGCTCGCTCGAAATGGAACGTCGTCGTCACCGGAATCACCGTCAACGACGAGCAGCAGGCCTACGTCGACTCCCCCGACACAATCGCCATCGTTCACGATGCGGACGGATCATCCGGCGGCGCGCTCGCGATCACCACTCGCTCGAGGCGCGGATTCAGAACGCCGGACGGACGAACGTTCGATTTCGTCTCAGGGCGGATCAATACGCGGGGGAAATTCGACTTCACCTACGGTACCGCCGCGGCGCGAGTCAAGCTCTCGGCGGGCGCCGGTCTCTGGCCGGCATTCTGGGTGCTCGGCAACGGACCGTGGCCCGACACGGGCGAAATCGACGTCATGGAGAACGTCGGCGATCCGTCGTGGACCAATTCGGCGCTGCACGGCCCCGGCTATTCGGGGGACAAAGGCCTGGTCGCCCGCCAGCACTTCCCGGACGGCGGCAACGCGACCGGCTGGCACGTCTACGCGGTCGACTGGGCGCCGGGTGAACTCGTCTTCACCGTGGACGGACACGAGCGATGGCGCGTGTCCCGCGCGACGGTCGAGTCGCGCGGCCGCTGGGCGTTCGAGAATCCGAAGTTCATGATCGTCAACCAGGCGATCGGCGGCGTCTACCCCCACGCGGTCAACGGCGTCGAGCGGCCCTATTCCGGCGTGCCGCAATCGACGGTTGCGGCAATCGAGGCCGGCAAGGCGGTGATGCTCGTAGACTGGGTGCGCGTGACGGCGGCGCCAATGGGCGATCCAGCGCGCGTGGCGGTCCGCGAGTACCCCGGCGATATGTTCTACAGCCGCGCCGAGAGCCGCGCCGCGTTCAAGAAAGACGTCGAGCAGGTCTTCGCCAGGCACTGACTGCGGCGGCATGCGGAGCGTGAGTGACGTAGAATCACTCGTCCCCGGATGTCCAACCTGATCGGCACCACCCTCGGTCATTACAGGCTGACGGCGCTGCTGGGCCGTGGCGGCATGGGAGAGGTCTACCGCGCCCGCGACACGCGCCTCGATCGCGACGTCGCGCTCAAGGTGCTCCCAACGGCGATGGCCGCCGACCCGGCCCGGCTCGAGCGCTTCGAGCGCGAGGCGAAGACGGTCGCTTCGCTGAATCACCCGCACATCGTCCACTTGTACTCGGTCGAGGAAGATGCCGGGGTGCGCTTCCTCACGATGGAACTCGTCGAGGGGCAGGCCCTCGATGCGATGATCCCTGCCAGCGGCCTCCCCCTGACGAAGGTCTTCGACATCGGCATTGCCGTCGCCGACGCGCTCGCGGCCGCGCACGACAAAGGGATTGTCCACCGCGATCTCAAGCCCGCCAACGTGATGCTGGCGACGGACGGGCGTGTGAAGGTCCTGGATTTCGGCCTCGCGAAACTCTCCGATCCGACACCCGCTTCCGACCATGGGGCCACGCGGGCCCTCCCCATTACCACCGAAGGCACGGTGATGGGCACGGTGCCCTATATGTCGCCGGAGCAGCTGCGCGGCCAGCCGGTCGATTATCGCAGCGACATCTTCTCGCTCGGTGTGATGCTCTATGAACTGGCGCTCGGACGCCGGCCGTTCGCCGGGGCGACAAACGCGGACATCACGTCTTCCATCCTGACTTCGACGCCTCCGCCGGTCACGCAGGTCCGGCCCGAGTTACCGCATCACCTCGGACGGATCGTGGCGCACTGCCTGGAGAAGGATCCCGACCACCGCGTCCAGTCGGCCAGGGACGTTCGCAACGAACTGCGGGCGCTGCGGAAGGAAGTGGAATCGGGAGACAGCGAGATCCACACAGGCCATTCAGCGGCTGTCGCACCTGCGCCTGCATCGACACCGCCGGCACCGCGCCCGAGGACTCTTTGGATTGGGATTGGTGCGGCCGTCGTTGCGGTCGCGGCGGCGGCGATCTTCTTCGCCGTACGCGGCCGGGAGACAGCCGCGAAGCCGTCACCTGTAACGCCGTCGGCTGTCGCAACGACCACCGAGGATCATTCCATCGCGGTGTTGCCCTTTGTGAACATGAGTTCCGACAAGGAACAGGACTACTTTTCCGACGGCATCTCGGAGGAGCTGCTCAACCTGCTCGCGAAAGTCCCTGAGCTCAAAGTGGCGGCCCGGACGTCGTCGTTTTCCTTCAGGGGGAAGGGTCTCGAGGTTCCGGAGATCGCGCGGCAACTTGGCGTCGCGCACGTACTCGAAGGCTCCGTGCGGAAATCCGGCAATGAGATACGGATTACCGCGCAGCTCATTCATGCCAGCGACGGCTTCCACATGTGGTCGCAGACCTACGACCGCAAGCTCGACGACGTATTCAAGATCCAGGACGAGATCGCAGGAGAAGTCGTCAAAGAACTCAAGGTGACGCTGCTGGGTGCGGCACCGAAGGCGCGCACGACTGATCCGCAGGCTTACGCGTTCTACCTGCGGGCCGTGCAGCTTGGGCGATTGGCGGCGCGAGACGGGTTCGCGCAGTCGGACGCTCTCTATCATCAGGTGCTCGCAATCGATCCGCGGTATGCTCCCGCGTGGGACGGGCTCGGCAGGAACGCCTATAACGAGATGAACTTCGGACTGCTCTCGAGTGCCGAGGGCCTGGGGCGCGTCCGCGAATCAGCCGAAAAAGCTCTCTCAATCGACCCGAAGTACGGGCCGGGATACGCGCGACGGGGCCTCTTCGAGTACACGAATGGCGACCTCGCGGCCGCCGCCGAGGATTTCGAGCATGCACTGGCGCTCGATCCAACCGATCTCACGGTGCTGGGGAGTGCCAGCAGCTTTCTCGTTAGCCTCGGCCGTCTCGACGACGCGCGCGTCCTGCTCGAGTTCGTCGTTCACCGCGATCCGGTGAACGTGACTACGCTTTTCAACCTCGGCAATGCTCAGCGACTCTCCGGAAGGTACGACGACGCAATCGACGCATACCGGACAGCGTTGAGTCTCAGTCCCGATCGAGGAATCGTTCACGCGCAGATTGGCACGACGCTGCTGCTGAAGGGAGACGCGGCCGGTGCGCTCACCGAACTCAAGCAGGAGAAAAGCGAGGTCTGGCAGATGATTGGTTTGCCCATGGCCTACTACGCGCTCGGGCGGAAGGCTGATTCGGACGCCGCGCTTGCGGCGCTGATGGAGAAGTACGCGAAGGATGGAGCGTACAACATTGCGTACGTCTACGCGTTTCGCAGCGACCCGGATAAAGCGTTTGAATGGCTCGACAAAGCAGTCGAGAACCACGACGCTGGCTTCAGTCAGATTATCGGGGAACGGCTATTCCAGAAGATCGAGTCCGATCCTCGCTGGCTGCCGCTCCTCCGCAAAATCGGGAAAGCGCCCGGGCAGCTCGCGAAGATCCAGTTCAAGATGCCGCCGCTGCCGCAGTAACGGTCGTCGAACAGCCGTTCGACTGACGTAGAATCGCTGGGTCTCCGGAGGCACAGCCTGATCGGAAAGACCCTGGGCCACTATCGTCTGACGTCCCTCCTCGGGCGTGGCGGCATGGGCGAGGTCTATCGCGCCCGCGATACGGCGCTCGACCGCGACGTCGCCGTCAAGGTGCTTTCGGCGGACATGGCCGTCGATCCTTCACGCCTCGTGCGGTTCGAGCGCGAGGCGAAGGCCGTCGCCGCGCTCAATCATCCGCACATCGTGACTTTGCATTCGGTAGAGGAAGACGGCGGCGTGCGCTTCCTCACGATGGAACTCGTCGAGGGCCAGGGACTGGACGCGGCCATCCCGCCCGAGGGCTTCCCGCTACCGAAGGTCTTCGACATCGGGATCGCCGTCGCGGACGCGCTCGCGGCCGCGCACGATAAAGGGATTGTCCATCGCGACCTCAAGCCAGCGAACGTGATGCTGGCAACGGATGGGCGGGTGAAGGTCCTCGACTTTGGGCTCGCCAAGCTCTCGGATTCGACGCCGGTCGCTGCGCAAGCCGCTACGCGAACGCTGCCGATCACCGGCGCAGGCACCGTCATGGGCACGGTGCCGTACATGTCGCCGGAGCAGCTGCGCGGCCAGCCAGTGGACCACCGCAGCGACATCTTCTCGCTGGGAATCATGCTGTACGAGCTGGCGCTCGGACGACGGCCGTTCGGCGGATTGACGAACGCAGACATCTCTTCGTCGATTCTTACGTCGACGCCGGTGCCCGTGACCCAAGTCAGGCCGGAGCTGCCGCATCACCTCGGACGCATCGTGGCGCACTGTCTGGAGAAGGATCCGGACCTTCGCGCGCAGTCCGCGAGGGACATCCGGAACGAGCTGCGGGTGTTGCGCAGGGAAGTGGAGTCGGGCGACACCGAAATCCACCGCACGACCGTGCCTGTTGCGCCACGCCGCAAGACTGTTTGGATAGCCCTCGGCACGGGATTCGTCGTGACAACGGCCCTCGCGTTTTTCATCGCGCGCGCGCAGCCGCCGACTCCCAATCCGTTGCCCGCGACACGGGCGCCGGTGCCGGCGGCACACAACACCGACGACCACTCGATCGCCGTACTGGCGTTCGTGAACATGAGTTCCGACAAGGAACAGGAGTACTTCTCAGACGGTATTTCGGAGCAGTTGCTGGACCTGCTTTCCAAAATTCCAGAACTCAAGGTCGCGGCGCGAACGTCGTCCTTTTCGTTCAAGAACAAGGGTCTCGAGATTCCGGAGATTGCGCGGCAGCTGGGCGTCGCGCATGTGCTCGAGGGGTCGGTGCGCAAGTCACGGAATCGGGTGCGTATTACCGCGCAGCTGATTCACGCGAGCGACGGCTTCCATATGTGGTCGCAAACGTACGACCGTACACTGGACGATGTCTTCAAAATTCAGGACGAGATCGCCGGCGACGTCGTCAGGGAGCTCAAGGTCACGTTGCTTGGTACCGCTCCCAGGACGCGGACTACGGATCCGGAGGCGTACACGCTGTATCTACAGGCGGTTCAGCTCGCCCGGCAGGCAAGCGCCGAGTCATTTGCGCAATCGGACCGCCTGTATCACCAGGTCCTCGCCATCGACCCGCACTACGCTCCTGCGTGGTCGGACCTGGCGCTGAACGCCATGAACGAGACAAACGCCGGATTGATGTCGAACGCCGACGGACTGCCGCGCGCCCGCCAGATGGCGGAGGAGGCGCTCGAGGTCGATCCAAACTTCGCTCCGGCATACGGCCGCTTGGCCTTGATGGCGCTTGCCGGCGGCGATCTCGCCGATGCCGCGAGGAAATTCGACCGTGCGGTGGCACTCGATCCCACCGATCCCGGCCTGAGGGGCAATGCCGCGAATTTCCTCTTAGTGCTCGGTCGGCTGGAAGAAGCCAGGGCGCTCCAAGAGAGCCTCGTTCGTCGCGACCCCGTCAATGCGTCGGCGGTCCACAATCTCGGCTTTATGCAACGGCTGACCGGCCGGCTGGATGACGCGATCGAGTCATACCGCACGACGCTACGTCTGACTCCGAATCGTGGAAACGTGCACGGGGAGCTCGGCACAGTCCTCCTGCTCAAGGGGGCTCCGTCCGACGCGCTTACTGAGATCGAGCGGGAGAGCAGCGAACTCTGGCGGATGATCGATTTGCCGATGGCCTACCATGCGCTTGGAAGAACGGCCGATTCCGACGCGGCGCTCGCGGCACTAATCGCGAAGCAAGAGAAAGATGCTGCGTACAACATCGCGTATGTCTATGCCTTCCGCAAGGAGCCCGACAGAGCGTTCGAGTGGCTCGATAAGGCAGTCGAGTACGGGGATCCAGGTCTCAGTCAGATCGTGGCGGAGCCTCTCTTTCACAACATCCAAACGGATAGCCGCTGGGCACCGTTCCTCCGGAGAATCGGCAAAGCCCCCGAGCAGCTCGCGAAGATCAAGTTCACCGTGCCGCCGCTGCAGCAATGAAGGCTCGGCCCTTGTCAGGCGCCGCGCCGACGCCGCCCTTCCAGAATCTTCAAGAACGACCGGCCCTGCAGTTCCTCGACCGACAAGCCGGTCGCACGTGCCTCCTCCAGCGTGAGCGCACCGCTGCTCAAACCCCTGATGAAGAAGTTCAACAGGCCCTGACCCGTCGCGGCGTCGTCGAAGACGTCGCCGACGAGCGTCGCCGGCGCGGCCTTCTCGACGAAGTTGCGCAGGCGCGCACTCGCTGCGGGAAGGGCGGAAAGGAAGAAGGCATAGACGGCCGCGTACCGCGTCGGCAGCTGCGCGGGATGCAGATCCCAGCCCTGATAGAAGCCGTTCTCCAGTGAGTGCATTACATCGTCATAGTGGATCCGCCACGCACGGTGGACGGCCTCGTGATTCTCGCGACGCTGTTGGTTGGTCAGCGCGCGTCCTTCTGAAGCGCGGTGCACGGGAACGGGCATGATGTTCGTGGCGCCGTCCGAAAGCTGCACGCCGCTCTGCGCGAGCGCGACCTGCATCACCTGCTTCGCGAAATCGCACGCCTGATGGCGCATGTGCTGCCACGACGCGGTGATGCCGCAGAGCGCCGTGTAATCGTAGGTGCCGAAGTGCGCGGCGCGCACGCGTCCGCGGCCGGCCGCGACGAGTCCTCGCAGCGCGGACGTGCCGTCCGCTGCGAGGATCGACTGCGGCGTCTCGATCATCAGTTCGAGGCGGAGCACGCCGGGTTTCAACTTCAGCCGGCGCTCGAGCATCGCGCATGCGGCCGCGGCAGCCGTCACGTGTCCCGGCGCCATGACCTTCGGGATCGTGACGACGAAGTTTGGCAGCAGACGGTTGCGCGTCCGCGCGGCGAGCGCGGTCACGAAGATGTCGAGTGTCCGAAGGCTGCGCCCGTGCAGCTCGCGCGAGAGCGGCTTGATCCGGATGCCGATAAAGGGCGGCACCGTCCCCTTCTCCGCGCCGGCGGCAACTTCCGCCGCCGCCGACTCCGCGTGCCCGTCCTCTTCCTCGTCCGGCCGGTTCCCGTAGCCGTCCTCGAAGTCGATACGGAAGTCCTCGACGGCTTCCCGCTGCAGCCTGGCGGCGACGCGAGCGCGGACGAGATCCGGATCGACGGTCGAAGACAGCCCGAGCACACGGGCCAGCGTGGCTCCGTCAGTCGCGTATTCGTCCAGCGTCGCAGACGCGATCGCTCCAAGCCGCGCAGCGGAATCCGCCTTGAAGAGATGCGCGCCGCCGTAGACAGTGTGCACGGGTTGGCGATCTTCGCGCTCGCCGGGAAACGGGCGGGCGAGCCCGTCGTTCGTGCGGGCCAGATCCTTCAGAATCGGCTCCAGCGCGCGAGCCTTCAGAGACGTAGCTGTACGTTTTGTCATATTTGCACCTAATGTGCGATAACCTCATCGGCCTCTCAGCTGACACGTAACCCAGGACGGGCGATTTATGAGCATCGTCGGCGGAACAGTCGCGCACTATCGCGTCACGGAGCGGATCGGCGCCGGCGGCATGGGTGAAGTGTATCGGGCCACCGACTCGAAGTTGAATCGTCAGGTCGCCATCAAGGTCCTGCCCGACGCCTGCGCTCAGGATCCGGAACGGATGGCGCGTTTCCATCGGGAAGCGCAGGTCCTGGCGTCGCTCAGTCATCCGAATATCGCATCGATCTACGGACTCGAGGAGTCAACGGGCGGCGTGCGTGCGCTCGTGATGGAGCTCGTCGACGGCGAAGAGCTTTCGCAGAAAATTCAGCGCGGGGCGCTGCCGATGGACGAGGCGCTTAGGATTGCGCTCGCCATCGCCGAAGCCCTCGAAGCTGCGCATGAACACGGCGTCATTCACCGCGATCTGAAGCCGGCCAACGTCAAGGTTACGCCTGACGGCCAGGTCAAGGTCCTCGACTTCGGGCTCGCAAAGGCATTCGAGACGGGCGTCGCAGACGGCGAGACGAATCCAGCCTTGTCACCGACGTTGAGCATCGCGGCCACGCGCGCCGGGCTCATCCTCGGAACGGCAGCGTATATGAGCCCCGAGCAGGCCAGCGGCGCCGTTGTCGATAAGCGTTCCGACGTCTGGTCCTTTGGCGTCGTGCTGTTCGAGATGCTCACCGGCAAGCGTCTCTTCGATGGTGAGACCGTTTCGCACACGCTCGCCGACGTACTCCGCGGGCAGATCGACTGGACCCAGCTCCCGGCGAGCACGCCGCGCGCGATCCGGCAGCTCCTCGAGCGCTGTCTGGAACGGGACCGCCGTCGTCGCCTGCGCGATATCGGCGAGGCGCGCATCACGATCGAAGAGCAGCTCGCGGCGGCGGCAAGCCTCGCGAAGGCCGCACCTGCAGCACCTGCCGCTCGTGAGCGGCAGCACGTCGCCTGGCTGCCGTGGTCGGTGTCGGGGCTTGCGACGATCGCACTCGTCACTCTCGCCGCGTTCACGATCGGTCGTCGCGCGCCGGCAAGTCCACCGCATTTACGGTTCGATGCTCGTCTCTCCGACGCTGCGCTATGGACGCAGATCGGGCCCGCCATCGACGTATCGGGCGACGGTTCGCATATCGCGTATGTGACTGGCGATGAGACACAGCGGCAGCTATACGTCCGCCCGACGGATCAACTTGCGGGCACCAAGCTGGCCGAGGGCAATGCATCGACCGGCTCGCCGTATCATCCGTTCTTCTCTCCAGACGGTGCGTGGATCGGATACGCGGTTTCCGGAGAGCTGCGCAAGATTCCAGTAACCGGTGGAACCCCGCTGACACTGTGCAAGGTGTCGCGCAGCCGTGGCGCGTGGTGGGGCCCCGACGACATGATCGTACTGGCGCCGAGTCCGGACAGCGGGCTGTTTCGCGTGCCGGCCGCCGGCGGTGAGCCGAAGCCGCTGACCACGCTGAACAAGGAACGGAAGGAGGTCTCGCATCGATGGCCGCAGGTGCTCCCCGGAGGGAAGCAGGTGCTGTTCACGTCGAGCACCTCGACGGGAAGAGATTACGACAGCGGATCGATCGAAGTCGTCAACGTCGATACCGGTGTGCGGACATTGGTAGTCAGCGGCGGCACGTTCGGCCGCTATGTGGCGCCTGGTTATCTGCTGTACGTGAACAAGGGGACGGTTTTTGCCGTGCCCTTCGATCTGACGAAACTCGAGATGACCGGTACGCCGGCACCCGTGCTGCAGCAGGTGACCTCGACTCCCACGGAGGGTGGCGCGCAGATGGCGTTTTCCACTACGGGTCTGCTCGCCTATATACGAGGTGGTCCCGTGGTACCGACGTACCCCGTCGTGTGGGTGGATCGCGATGGGCGAACCTCACGGCTGCTGGACGAGCAGGCCCCGTATGCGAACCCCCGGCTGTCGCCGGACGGCAAGCGGCTGTCGCTGACGATTTTTCGCGATAACAATTGGGACGTCTGGGTGTACGACATCGAACGTGGCGTGTCGACGCGGCTCACGTTCGACGAGACGGCCGAAACCGAACAGATCTGGTCGCCCGACGGCCGCGACGTAATTTTCAGTTCCTCCAAGAATGGCCCGGACAGCCTGTTCCGCAAGCCCGCCGACGGGTCAGGTCAGGAGCAGGAAATCGCGAAACTCGATACGCCCATGTGGGCTACCTCCTGGTCACCTGACAGCCAGACCGTCGCGTACACGACGCAGGGTTCTTCCTTCGACATCGGGATGCTGTCGCTCGCGGACCACAAGAGCCAGCCGCTGCTGACGTCGACGTTTGGCGAGAAGGATCCGGCTTTCTCGCCCGACGGCAAGTGGCTCGCGTACTCGTCGACGGAATCCGGCCAGCCTGAAATCTACGTACGTCCGTTCGGCGCCGGTACCGGCCGATGGCAGATTTCGGATACGGGCGGCGTCTACCCGAAATGGTCGCGCAGCGGCCGCGAATTGTTCTATCGCAACGGTGCAGGCGTCATGGTCGCGTCCATAGAAGCGGACGGCCCCAGCCTGCGGACCGGCAAACCGCGTCAACTCTTTACGGGCCAGTTCCGCGGCGGTCTGGGTGGCATCGCGATCGCCGGCAACACGTTTTCCGATTTCGACGTGAGCCCGGACGGTCAGCGATTCGTCATGTTTCCATCCGGCGGTACTCCCGCCGAGCGCGGAGCCGGTCTCGTCACCATCGTCTCGTCATGGTTCGACGAGCTCGCGGCGACGTTCCATAACGCGCACCAGTAAAGGTTTCAGCACGTCACCTACGACCTGCCTTCGCGCGTCGTAGACGGCGGCACCATCCCCTTGATGCGGAAGTAGGTCACCAGGTTGCCGCAGTGTTCCGAGTTGTGCGCCATGGCGAAGAGCGGCTGGACCCGCGGGCTCATGTTGCTGCCCATCTTCACCATCTCGGCCGCAGGCGCATCTCACGGCAAAGAGCGGGGATGGTGTTACCCGCCGTGAAGCGCCGCTAGCTTCCTCGGTACGTGCTGTAGCCGAACGGGCTGAGCAGCAGCGGGACGTGGCACTGAGCTTCACCTGCCCCGACCGTGAATTCGACGGTCACGCGCTTGTAGAAACGCTCCGGATGGGTCCGAGCGAAATATTCGTCCATGTCAAAGACCAGGCGGTATTCACCCGGCACGAGCGGCACGCCGTCTGGAAGCAGGGTCCGCAGCCGTCCGTCGGAATCCGTTGTGCCACGCGCGAGCGTGCGCCACCCCGCCTGCTCATGAAACTCGAGTTCCACATGGACACCTGCTGCGGGCCGGCCGAGCGCGGTGTCCAGCACGTGCGTGGTGATTGCGCTCATGCTGCAGACGTTATCATCCGCCCGGACGTTCGTGACAGCAGGACTCCATCGTCATAGATGATTTCACCGCGCAGCATCGTCTTTCGCACGCGGCCGCGCAGGGTCATCCTTGCATATGGCGTGACGGGATGACGATGGTGCAGCAACGACGGGTCGACGATGAACTCGGCATCGGGATCCCAGAACGCGAGATCCGCATCGGCACCGATCGCGATCGATCCCTTACGGCCGCTCAGTCCGGCAAGCCGCGCCGGCGCCGCAGCCATCCAATCGACGACGCGTTGGATCGGAATGTTCCGCTCCGCCGCTCCGCTCCAGACGATGGACAAGGCGAGCTGGAGTGAGGCGATGCCGCCCCAGGCGTGGATGAAGTCGCCGGTTTCGAGACACCTCATCGACGGCGGAGCAGGCGAGTGATCCGTTGCCACGAGGTCGATGTCGCCATCGCGGAGCGCCTGCCATAGCCCCTCGCGATGCGCGCGTTCGCGGATGGGAGGTGCGCACTTGAATGCCGTCGCGCCGTCCCGGATGTCTTCCGCCGCAAACGTCAGGTAGTGCGGACACGTCTCGACAGTGATGGGTACTCCGTTCCGCCGTGCTGTCCGGAGCGAGGCGATGGCGTCCGCCGATGCCAGGTGCACGATGTGGATGTCCGTCCGGTGTTCGTCCGCGAGTGAAATCAGAAGATCGATGGCTTCCTGCTCGGCCGCCGGAGGCCTGGACGCCAGCCACGTGCTGTACTTGCACGGTGCATCGGAGTCAGGCGTCAGAAGTCTCGCGGGCGATTCGGCGTGAACGAGCAGCGGCAGACCCAGATGGGCAAGGTGCGGCAACGCGTCGCGCAGGTCGCGCGATTCGACGTGCTCGAATTCATCAACCCCCGACGGCGCCAGGAAGCACTTGAATCCGAGCACTCCCTCGCGCGCGAGCGGCGCCAGGTCCGCGACGTTGCCTGGTACCACACCACCCCACAGTCCGACGTCAACCGCGCACCGCCCTTCGAGGGCGCGCCGCTTCGCCTCCAGTGCCCGAACCGTGGTGGTCGAGGGGACGCTGTTCAACGGCATGTCGACGACCGTAGTGATGCCTCCTGCCGCCGCGGCTGCCGTAGCGTGCTCCGCGCCTTCCCAGTCCGCGCGTCCCGGATCGTTCATGTGCACGTGCGTGTCGACGAGTCCGGGCAGCACGACGCACTCGCCCGCATCGATCGATGGATGGTCGCTCGCAATGTAAGGGTCTTCGTCAATCGCGGTGATCCGTCCGGCGCTGACCTGGATCGCCGCGGCTCGAACGCCGTCCGGCAGAACGATCCGTTTACTGCGAATGATGAGGTCCTGCAAGGAGCGCAACGCGCGTCAACCGCGACGTAAGGTGGCCTGGATCAGTCCGAACGGCTCCGACGTCGCCACGAAAATCTCGTTGCGGTTTTCGCCGCCGAATGGCCGCAGGTCAACAGGAATGTGATGCCGGTTCGGCATCACGATGCGGATGTCCCGCACGTCGACGACGGCGTCGAGGACGGCGCGTCCCATGGCATAGAGAGTATGCTGGACGGACTCGCTTTCATGG